>JBGUIK010000022.1:0-18788 GCA_045112915.1 Lachnospiraceae bacterium | reverse complement strand
TATGGAGCTGACTGCTACTAATCGGACGAAGGCTTGACCAAGTAGAGAGGAAGGCGGGCAGGACGCAGGAACGGACGGAAGGCCATGCCAGCATGGACAGACGTACGGTGCTGCGGAGGCACATCTGAGAATCAGATGACATGAAGTTGGCCGCGTAGCGGACAACGAATGACCCGCCTGACCTGTAGGAGAAAAGCTGCGGAGAGAGCGGGCAACCGCTCGAACCTGTAGACTAATTCAGATTTGTATGTGCGGTTTTGAGGGTGTGTACTTGATTTTTTAGAAAGTACATGATATACTCTCATATGTGGTTGTCACTATGACAGCTATTCCTCGATAGCTCAATGGTAGAGCACTCGGCTGTTAACCGAGTTGTTGTAGGTTCGAGCCCTACTCGGGGAGCTATGGCCCCATGGTCAAGTGGTTAAGACATCGCCCTTTCACGGCGGTAACAGCAGTTCGAACCTGCTTGGGGTCACTCGATTTGGCGACATGGCCAAGCGGTAAGGCACGGGTCTGCAAAACCCTTATCCCCGGTTCGATTCCGGGTGTCGCCTTAACTCCGAATCATCTGATTCGGAGTTTTTCGTTTTATGTGAAAAAAGAGGTCCTGCGGGACCTTTTTTTATTGCAATTTAATGAGTTTGTAGTATTATCAAGTGGGAATACTTAACAATTGTTAAATATTTACATGTGTAAAGAAATATGAAAGAAAAAACCAATCAAAGCATAAAAGAGATGATCGTTCTCTCAAAAGAAATGAGCCGGCTGACCAAACAAGCCCTCGAGAACTCTCTGTCGGATTTCCCCGACAGCCATTTTGCTGCACTTGAGCGCCTGTATATGGTAATTACCGAGTCCGGCGCGAAAGGGTGTATTTCTGCCTCTCTGCTTGCACAGGATCTGTGCATGGCACCGTCTGCTCTATCACGGGAATTAAGAACCCTCGAAACCGCAGGGCTTATAATTCGTCGCCTGGATCCTGCTGACAGGAGAAAGACGCTGATCTCGATCAGCGAAACCGGAGAAAAGCTCAGAAAAGAGTGTGAGAGCGCCGTGATATCTTATTTTTCGTCTGTTGCATATGATGTCGGTGATGAAGACATACAGGATCTCTGCAGGATCCATAAGAAAATCACAGATGCTCTTATGAGACGAAATGCCAGATGGCTGAGCGAAAGTGCAGCAGAGGTCTGAAGAATCTGGGCGCGAAGAGAATCTGCCGATGCAGATAGTGTTGAAGACCCGAAGCGGCTTTAGATATGATTGGGAATTAATAAAGACGCAAGATTAACAATATAAAGAACAGGAAAGAGCAATTAAAAAGACTCAAGACTGACGATATAAGGAACAGGAAAGAGCAATGGTAAAATTCAGCGTTAAAAAACCATTCACGGTTCTGGTGGCTGTGATAGTGGTCATTGTGCTGGGATTTATTTCCGTTACAAGAATGTCGATGGACCTTCTGCCGGAACTTACTCTACAGTATCTGATGGTCATTACCCCCTATCCCGGCGCAAGTCCAGAAAAAGTTGAAATTGAAGTGAGTCAGCCGATGGAAGATGCCCTCGGCACTATTTCGCATGTCGAAAATGTGTATACTATAAGCGCTGAGAACTTTGCCATGACTCAGTTGGAGTTCGAGGATGACACGGATATGGACAGCGCTATGGTCAAGGTGTCCAGTGCGCTTGACCAGGTAAGAGCTAATCTGCCGGATGGCTGCGGTACGCCCAGTATTCTGGAACTCTCAATGGATATGGTCGCAACTATGTACATCGGCGTGGAGAAAGACGGCGCTGACGTCTATCAGTTGTCAGACTACGTCAATAATGAACTGGTCCCATATCTCGAGAGGGAGGAGGGCGTTGCTTCAATCACTGAGATCGGCCTTGTTGAGAAGACCGTCCAGGTCGAGCTGAACAGGAGCAAGATAAACGAGGTCAACGACCGAATACTTGAGAAGACGAATTCCGCCCTTGAGGATGCCCGACGCCAGCTTGTCGATGCCCAGAAGAAAGTTGATGACGGTCAGGATGAACTGGAAAAGCAGGAGAGTGGATTCGGTGATCTGCTTGCGGAAGGAATTTTCGGGGGCATTAAGCCGGGAGTCGCGGAGCTCACAAAGAATCTTGGTGAGCAGATCGACCGGCTGACTACGACTATGAACGATGTCAGATACGTCATCGAAGTCCATGGAGCAGAAGCCAGAGCTACCGTCGAGGACGCAGCTTATGATTTTGCTGAGGCAAGAGGGGAAGCTCAGGCCAAAGTTGAGTCGGCAATGGCAACAGCCTACGAAGCACAGGAAGCGTACAATGAGCTGGTGACACAGATACAGAATGCTGCGGCAGTATCGTCGGATCTGCGGGATGAGGCATTTGCAAATGCAGTTAACGCCTACAGCGCAGCCGAATCCGCTCTGACCGAAGCACAGACTGCCTACAATGAGGCAAGGATGGCATACGAATTTGCCGATGATGAGACGAGACCGGAACTTGAGGAAGCCTTGTACTACGCGGAGCTGGCTCTTGCCGATGCTTCCGAAAGCCGCGACGCGGCATATGCCGATCTCACGGCGGCTCAGGCGGCCCTGTCAGACGCACATGCAACGGTACCCCAGCTGCAGGACATGCTTGCCAATGCTCTCACTGCAATGATGAATGCCAATACTGATCTGCAAAATGCTCAGATTGAACTAACGAACGCGATTATGAACGAGCAGGGAGCGCTTGTGCAGGCAAGAAGCGCGTTCGATGCGGAAGCTCTGGCAGCTGAGACAGGAGACGTGATCGATGGCCTTAATGAGACCAGAGCCATGCTGAACGGAAGCTCTCTGTCTGCCCTCATGTCGGCAGTATCAAAGCTCAGCACGCTTGTGCCTCAGGCCAGGAGTCTGCTCACCGACGTCTCTTACGTCGTGTCGAACAGCCCTATGGCATCCTCGGTCTCTGCCGCCCAGACCAATGTCGGCGACGTCAGCGATCTGATGGACAAGGTGCCGGAGCTTCTCGACACTCTGCAGAGTCTTTACGCCGGATTGACTCAGGGACAGCTCGATGCGGCGGTCGGTTTTTCGACGGCTACGGTCCAGCTGTCCAGTGCCCAGGCGCAGCTCAAAGCAGCAAGGGAACAGTATGAGAGCGCGAGAAAGACAGCACTTGAAAATGCAAATGCGGACGCGCTCCTCAAAGCGTCCACCCTTTCCCAGCTGGTCTACGCTCAGAATTTTGCGATGCCGGCAGGCTACATCGATGATGAAAATGATGAGTCCTGGATGCTTCGCGTCGGCGATGAGTATGACAACAGTAAGGAGATTGCCGATGCCCTGCTCGTTGATATTGATGAAATCGGACCGATCCATCTGACAGATGTCGCGGACATCACGGTGATAGATAATTCCATGGATGCCTACGCGAGGCTGAACGGTCAGCCCGCGGTCATGCTCTCTGTGTTTAAGAATTCTTCTACAGGTACCAACGAACTGTCGAGAAATATTAATCAAGCTATCGATGAGTATCACGAGAAGAATCCTGATGTGAAGATCATCAAACTCATGGACCAGGGTGACTATATCACCCTGATTGTGGAGGATGTTCTCTCCAGTATGATCATCGGGGCGATTCTCGCAGTCATTATTCTTGCTCTGTTCCTGAGAGACGTGAGACCTACGCTGCTGGTCGGTATCAGTATTCCGCTGTCAGTTCTTTTCGCGATAGTTCTCATGTACTTTTCGAATCTGTCGCTCAATATCATGACTCTGTCGGGTCTGTCATTGGGTATCGGTATGCTGGTCGACAACTCGATCGTTGTTATAGAGAATATTTTCAGACTTCGAGGCAGACAGACACCAGCCCCGAGGGCGGCAGTACAGGGAACAAAACAGGTTGCAGGCGCTATTATTGCATCGACCGTGACGACCATCTGCGTTTTCTTCCCGATGGTATTTACGAGCGGAACCGTGAGAAAGCTTCTGGTTCCCATGGCCCTGTCGATTTCTTACTGCCTTGTTGCTTCTCTTGTCGTCGCCATGACAGTCGTGCCGGCAGCATCCAGCACTATTTTCAGGAATGTTCTGCCGAAGCATAGCCGGATCATGAACGCGGTCCAGGAAGTTTACGAGAAGGCTCTCAGGTTCTGCCTCAGGTTCAAATTACCGACGATCGGCATTGCGGTCATCCTGCTCATTCTCAGTATCATCAGACTGGTCACTATGGGTGTCGTCATTATCCCGGATATGGCTGCCGATGAAATACAGGTCTCCATAAGGACTCCGGAGGAGGACACGAGAGAGATGTCCTATCAGCATGTCGATGAAGCTATGAATATCATCATGAAGATTGATAATGTCGAGGAAGTGGGTATCCTTTCCGCATCCAGCGCTCTCAGTATGGTGACATCGGCTGTAAGCTCTGACGCTTACGGCGCGTATACATGTTATGTTCAGCCGAAAGAGGGGACATCTCCCCGCGATGTAAAGAAAATTGTTGAAAGAATCAATAAGGCCACAGAGAACATAGATGCTGAGGTCCAGGCGTCGAGCGGAGCTATGAGTGACATGAGCGCTCTGATGGCCAGCGGACTCTCGATCAATATCTACGGTAAGGAACTTGACACTCTGAATGAGATCAGTGAGGATGTCATGGCTTACATCGAGAGCGTTGACGGTTTCTATGACGTTACGAACGGATCCGAGGAGGCTGCTAAGACTCTGCATCTGGTCATTGATAAAGATAAGGCGATGTCTTATGGGCTGACTGTCGCTCAGATATTTGCAGAAATCGCGCAGCGGCTCACGACTTCGGTGACATCCACAACGATCTCTAACGGAGGAGAGACGCTTGAAGTCGTGATCATCGACGAGACGAATCTCCTTACCAAAGAAAATATCCTCGATATGGAGTTTGAGGAGTCCGGTCTCGCCGGAGCCCAGTCGGGAGCAATGATGGGAGGGGCATCTTCCCAGTCAGGGTCCATGGGCGCTATGATGGGGGGAGCTTCATCGGGAAATATGTCGGCTATTGCCGCGTTCGGTGAGGACTCCGACGATGAGGAAGAGGAGAAAAAGAATACGAAGCACAGGCTCGGTGAATTCGCGACTCTGGAAGAGACCTATGCACAGGGCACGATTCGCAGGGAAAATCTGACCCGCTACATCACGGTGTCCGCGTCAACGGAGGAAGGCAGGAACACCGAGCTGCTCACTCGAGAACTTCGAACAAAGCTTGCTTCATACAAGCCGCCTGAAGGTTACCGCGTAGAGATTGCCGGCGAATCCACACAGATTAATGACATGCTGAGACAGATGTCGGAGCTCATGGCAGTTGCGCTGCTGTTCATTTATCTGGTCATGGTCGCGCAGTTCCAGAGCCTTCTGTCGCCTTTCATTGTCATGTTCACGATCCCGCTTGCCTTCACGGGCGGCATGATCGGTCTGATCATCACGAAACAGCAGCTTTCGATGCTCTCGCTCATGGGTTTCCTGATCCTTATGGGTACTGTCGTCAACAATGGTATCGTGTTCGTTGACTACACGAACCAGTTGAGAATGGGAGGTATGGAGAGAAGGGATGCGTTGGTGGCCACCGGAAAGACACGTATGCGTCCAATTCTTATGACTGCTCTGACTACGATCCTTGCGATGTCGAAAATGATGATCGGAGACGGACTGGGGAGCCAGATGGGCCGGGGTATGGCGACTGTTATTGCCGCCGGTCTCATATACGCAACGTTTATGACGCTGTTTGTTGTACCGGTCATGTATGATATATTCTTCAGAAGACAGCCGCTCAATGTCGATACCGGGGATGACCTCGACGAGGCGCCGGACGATGCGGCAGAGTTCATTGAGGAGATGAAACGAAGGCGCGAGCTTGAGAACGAGCTTGATATTATCGTGCCGGATTTCTTTGCGGATAAAAAGACAGGGCGGAAGGGATTCTTCCGCCGCTGATAAGGTCTTAAGACAACAAAAGAACCCCCGTATACAAGTCTGACTTTGATGAACAAATGTCAGCCGTATACGGGGGTCTACTCATACTAGAGCAACTTTCTTATTTCTGCGTATTAAGCGAGAATCGACTGGCAGGCTTCTGCAAGAGCATCCTTCTCAGCCTGAGCCTCTGCGAGGTCCTTGCCGAGTGTTGTGAAGTATGTCTTGATCTTCGGCTCTGTGCCGGACGGACGAACGACAACGGACGCGCCGTCTTCGAGACCGTAGATGAGAACGTTGGCCTTCGGGAGACCTGTCTCTTCCGGCTTAGCATAGTCTGTGACCTTGACGACTGCCTTGCCTGCGAATTCCTTCGGCGGCTCTGCGCGGAGGCTGTCCATGATGCCCTTCATCTTGTCCATACCGGACAGACCCGGGAACTCATAGCTGTCGACCTTGTTCAGGTAACGGCCGTACTGTGCGTAGATCTCCTCAAGGCGCTGCTTGATGGAGGAGCCGATGCTGCGATAGTAAGCAGCCATTTCGCAGATGAGCATGGACCCGATGACGGCATCTTTGTCACGTACATACGGGCCGGCCAGATAGCCGTAGCTCTCTTCGAAACCGAAGATGAAGCGGTCAACTTCGCCTGCAGCCTCGAGCTGTGCGATCTGATCGCCGATCCACTTGAAGCCTGTAAGAACATGGCGAAGTTCAACACCATAGTTCTTGGCGACTGCGTCAGCGAGCGGTGTGGAAACGATGGACATAACAGCTACCGGGTCCTTCGGCATTGTGCCCTTCTCGATGCGGCCGGCGCAGATATAGTCGAGAAGAAGAACGCCCATCTCGTTGCCGGAGACCAGCTCATAGCTGCCATCCGGGCACTTCATAGCGATACCAACGCGGTCAGCATCCGGGTCGGTAGCGAGCATGAGGTCTGCGCCTTCCTTGATTGCAAGCTCAACACCATACTTCATTGCCTCGTAGATTTCCGGATTCGGATACGGAGCTGTTGTGAAGTAGCCGTTCGGATATTCCTGTTCCGGAACGATCGTGATGTCTGTGATGCCCATGTCCCCGAGGACCTTGGTTACCGGTACAAGACCTGTGCCGTTGAGCGGAGAGTAGACGAGCTTGAGGCCGGCTGTCTTGCACAGACCCGGACGTACCTGACGGGCTTCGATGGCTTCATAGAAGGCTGCCTTGCAGTCATCTTCGACATACTTGATGATGCCGGCATTGACGCCTGCTGCAAAGGACATCTTTGTGATTCCGGTGAGGATGTCTGTCTTCTGGATCTCGTCATAAACGATAGCTGCGGCATCATCTGTCATCTGGCAGCCATCCGGGCCGTAAGCCTTGAATCCGTTGTACTTGGACGGATTGTGGGATGCTGTAATCATGATACCTGCATTGCACTCATAATAACGAGTTGCGAAGCTCAGAGCCGGTACCGGCATGAGAGCGTCGTAGATACGGACATTGATTCCGTTGCCTGCGAGAACGCCTGCAGCTTCTTTCGCGAAGACGTCGCTCTTTAAGCGGCTGTCATAAGCGATTGCGACTGTCTGATTACCGCCCTGAGTCTTTACCCAGTTGGCAACACCCTGCGTAGCCTGACGGACGACCCAGATATTCATTCTGTTGGTTCCGGCACCGAGTGTTCCGCGGAGACCTGCTGTTCCGAAAGCAAGAGACACTGCAAAGCGCTCTTTTATTGCTTCGTCATCATCAGCGATCTTAAGGAGTTCCGGCTTCAGATCCGGGTCCTCGAGGTCAGCGGCGAGCCAGCGTTTGTAATCATCTAAATACATATTGCATCCCTCCATTCCGGGACAGTATACTGTCCCTTATTCCTTATCATTTTCCAAAATACCTGCCTCCTTTCCGCCTGTGAAAAACCGGTAAAAAGTGCGATTTCGTCCGGTTTTTCGCATAGTTTCAGGTGGCAGACTTTCTAATATAAAATATAAAGGCTTTTGTGAAATTTGTCAATTACAGTAGAAAATTACTTTCGGTTTTAGTCAAATTGCGAGAATTTACTGCAAACAAATTCCGGCTCTTATGCGCGAAAGTGGTGATGCTTACAGGAAAAATCGTGCAAAAAAGGCTGTCGCGTTAAGGCGGGTCCGCACTATATATAACAGACGTCATATGCAAATGTCTGCTATATGCAGTGAGGACAACGTCTATCGCGACAGCCTCTGATGAAAGACTTTATCCGATGCCCAGTAATACGCGCGCAAATGAAAAATAGATCAGCAGTGACACCGCGTCGACGATCGTCGTGATGAACGGTGATGCCATGACAGCCGGGTCGAATCCGAACTTCTCCGCGATCATCGGGAGAGAGCAGCCGACGAGCTTTGCGCAGATGACCGTGACGAAAAGAGTCACACAGACGGCAAGGTCGACCATGACTGTGATCGATGTGTTGTGGAACAGCATCCGGTCGACAAGAAAGATCTTAACAAAGTTGACCATGGCCAGCGATGCTCCGCAGAAGAACGCGACGCGGAATTCTTTCCAGAGGACCTTGAGAATGTCCGAGAATTCGACGTCATTCAGTGAGAGAGCACGGATGACCGTGACGGAAGCCTGACTGCCGCAGTTTCCGGCTGTATCCATCAGCATGGGAATGAAACCGGTCAGGGCGACGCAGGCTGCAAGCGCGTTTTCAAAGTTGTTGATGATGACACCCGTAAAGGTTGCGCTGACCATGAGGAGCATCAGCCAGGGAATACGGGATTTCCAGGTCTCGAAGATGCCGGTCTGGAAGTAGGATTTATCTGTCGGGAGGATAGCGGCCATCTTTTCGATATCCTCTGTTGCCTCATCTTCCATGACGTCGACGATATCGTCGATCGTGACGATACCGACGAGACGGTTCTCCTGATCGGTGACAGCCAGAGAAATGAGGTCGTATCTGTTGAAGAGTTCGGCGACCTCTTCCTGGTCATCTGTCGTCGTACATTTGATGATATTGTCATCCATGATATCCGAGATCCGGGTCTCGTATGGATGCATCAGAAGGTCCTTGACTGTTACGACGCCCTCCAGGTGGCGCTCATTGTCCGTGACGAAAAGAACGTAAATCGTCTCAGAATCCTGCCCGTGTGTGCGGATATAGTCGAACGCGTTGAGTACGCGCATTTCCTTTTTGAGGGACAGGTATTCCGCCGTCATGATTGAACCGGCGGAGTCTTCCGGGTATTTCAGGAACTGATTGATGAGCTTTCGTGTCTCCGGCGTCGCGTTCTTTAAGACTCGCCTTACGACCGTCGCCGGCAGTTCCTCCAGCATGTCGACCGCGTCGTCGACGTAAAGCTCATCGACAATGGATTTAAGCTCGGTGTCCGTAATCGAGATGATGATCTGTGCCTGCACCTCGACAGGCAGGTTAGCGAAAACATCCGCCGCATTGTCCTTGTGAAGCATGCGGAACACGAGCAGCCGCTGTTCATGGTCAAGGTCTTCGATGAACTCGGCAAGGTCGACCTCGTTTATATCATTGATTTTTTCCCGCAGCTGTCTGTACTGTTTGGTCCTGAGAAGTTCATTCAGCTCCTCAATGGAGAATCCGTATGTCTCAAAAAAATCTTCGTTATTCAATATCTTACCTCCGTTTTAATACACTGCGGATCCCGCGATGTCTGCGGATCACGTGCAGCGCTTCGTTTTTTTAGAACGGTTAGAGGCAGAACTAATCCGGTATTACCGATAAAGAGAAGACCAGACCCATAAAGGTTCCGGAGGTTCACCTATATCACCGGAATCACGTCCGCTGCTTCTGCCGCCGTTTTCCATATCTGTCTGGCTCCTTTCCTTAGAATAACGACCGATATTCGGTCCACTCTACATTATATTTGCCTGTCAGCGGAAAATCAACAGTTTAGCTGAAACTGGATGCTTTGCCGCCGTTAACGTAATATAGGAACAGCCTGCCTGAAGTGTAACGAGCACCGGAATTTATGGCAAATACAGGTTGAGAATCCCCCCGCAAATGATATAATGTAAACACCCGTCAAACGCATTCTGCGGAAAGCATGATCTTCAAACATGCTGTTTTATCTGCCTGCACACATATATAGAAGCTCATTGGCTTCAGGTAATATAATTAGGAGGAGCAGTATGTTTATAACTATTGAAGATGATTTTGACCTTGAGAAAATCAGAATGAGCGGTCAGTGCTTCCGGGTAAGGGAGCTTCGAGACGGGTGGTATCGCTTTATCACAGGCGATGATGTTTTATATATAAAGAAAGATGCCGATAAGAGATATGAGGTGTCCTGCGATGAGATGACCTTTCGCGATGTATGGCACCCATATTTCGACCTCGACCGCAGCTATGAGGCTGTCAGACAGTCTGTTCAGACGGATAATGAGTATATCCTTGAAGCGGTCACTGCCGGGAAGGGCATCCGTGTCCTTCGTCAGGATTCGTGGGAGACACTTATCACATTCATACTTTCCCAGCGGAAGAGTATTCCTGCAATCGCGAATAATGTCGAGACACTGGCCAGACTTGGCGGACACCTGATCGAGACGGACCGTGAATCCCTGTTTTCATTTCCGACGCCGCATGAATTCATGCGCATTGAAATGGGAATGCTGAAGGCCGCGGGAGTCGGCTATCGTCTTCCCTACATCTGTGACGCGAGAGATAAGGTGACGAGCGGCGAGATTGATCTTATAGCCATGGAGGAGCTCAGCGATGAAGGGCTTTTTGAAACGCTGAAGACAATCTACGGTGTGGGAAATAAGATCGCCAACTGTGTATGCCTTTACGCCTACGGCAGGATATCCCGGGTCCCGATAGATACATGGATCCGGAAGGTGATCAATAATACCTGTGAGGGGAGAAATCCTTTCCCGGGTTTTGGCGACGTTGCGGGGGTCATTCAGCAGTATGTTTTCTACACGGAGCAGATGCGTAAACGGGGAATGTGGAAAATTCAGGCAGAGGATAACGCCGGGTGACAGTGAACCTCAGGTCTGTTGATCCTGGCGATAAAGAGAATCTTAGCGGCCGGCGCAGGCCCAAAGGGCGGTGGATTTTGGTTGAACAGATGGAGAGATGCCATGCGACTCGATAAATATCTGGCTGACATGAATGTCGGAACAAGAAGCGAATTGAAGAAGGATATCAGAAAAGGTCTGGTGACGGTCGGCGGAACTGTCGTAAAAGATCCCGGAAAGAACGTGGAACCGCTGAAGGATGAAGTGTTTTACCGCGGCAGGAAAATAGAGTATGAGACTTTTGTCTATTATATGCTGAATAAGCCTGCGGGTGTCATATCAGCGACTGACGATAAGAAGATGCAGACTGTCATTGATCTTTTGCCCGAAGAGCGCAGAAGGGATCTTTTTCCTGTAGGACGGCTCGATAAGGATACTGAAGGGCTGCTTCTCATCACGAACGATGGCGAGCTGGCTCACAGACTGCTGTCCCCGAAGTATCATGTTGACAAAAAGTATTTTGCCCGGATAAGGGGAGTGGTGACGAGTGAGGACGCTGCGGCATTTGCACGCGGAATTTCCCTCGAGGATTTCACCTGCATGCCTGCGGACCTCGTTATTGAAAGGAGCGATGAAATCTCGGAAGTCATGGTCACCATCCGGGAGGGCAAGTTCCATCAGATAAAGCGTATGTTCGAGTCTTTGGGCAAAGAAGTAATTTATCTTAAAAGACTCGAAATGGGGGCGCTCATCCTCGATGAAGAACTCGTTCCCGGTGAGTTTCGAAGACTGACGGAAGAGGAACTCCGTAGTCTCTCCGCCCTTGCGGGGATACCCCTGGGAAGCGGAGCGCGGCAAGGGTGAGATCGTCGAGTTTTTCTATGATCCAGTCGGGGGAGGCACCGGCATATTCAGGGAAGAAGGGGCGGATAACGCCCCAGTAGACTCGGCCCGGCGAAATCGCGTCATAGGGTCTGTCGGTCATGTTGATGACGTACGGATGGCCCCAATTCTGATGATAGGTCGAGTATTCCGATTCGTAGACGGCGACGTGCCCATATGTCCCGCCGATATAGATGAGGATATCCCCCGGGAGCGGATCGGCGCCCTCCATGCGCTGCCAGCCCTCGGGAAGAAAATTGGATCTGTAGTCCTGGGCGTTCCCGTGCTGGGCACCGACGCCGAGATAGTCATAGTAGGCTTTCAGAAGGTCGACACACTGCGCGCCGTAAGCCCCATCGAAATCGATGCTGACGCCGACCGCGTTATGGAGCCAGCTAAGAGCCTGGCTTTGTGAGATATCCAGCATGCCGGCGGGTCTCATGTCTTCCTGGGTGATATGGACTTTGTCCTGCCCGGCGGCCAGGCTGCTCTCGTCAGCCGGGGAGACAGAACTTTCGGTTTCTGCATGTGCATAGATCGAGCTTTCGCCGTCAGTAACCGCAGAGACAGAGCTTTCGCCGTCAGTAACCGCAGAGACAGAGCTTTCGCTTTCTGCATTTGTGGAGATAGAGCTCTCTGAAGAGCTGCCTGTGAGATCTTCACCGGCAGATGCCGTTACGGGGAAAGTGAATAAAGAGACAAAGAGTCCACCGCAGACAAGAGCTGCGGGAAGGACTCTTTTTATATTGGAAATAAGCGAGTTCATCATTGAAAAATCCTGTTAAGCCTGAATACGTGCGACGCAACCATTGTATCACAAAGTGATGATATAATGCGAGAGGATAACAGCTCAGGAACTACCTTATAGCCTGGTTGAACTGTGACGTAGGAAGGTAACAGCTCAGACAGGCTGTTCTTATATTACGATTCCGGCAGCAAAGCATCCATCTTCGTGAGAAAAACATTGCGGGTCCGACTGAGAGATTGCGTAGAGGCGGCAAGCCGCCCCTACGCTAGCTCGGAAGGCAGGACCTGCGTTTTTTGATGAAGATGATGTTTGCGCCGGATCCTGAAACTCGGCAGCAGCCTGTCTGAACTGTGATGCAAGACTTGAATGCGTTAATATACTAAAACACATTGTTGACAGAAATAGTCTTTGGTGCTAGTATGGGTGGAGTTATCAGAGGTAGAGGTTGCGTGATTCATAAGTAGACTGACAGATGCGTGAGGCGCAGTAGAAGCAGCTTGAAAGGGGATCATGCCGAAAGGTTCGTCACCTCGGGACGGATACTTGGGCGTACAGATAAGATCTGTGCGACTGTCATCAGTTTGATGGAGCGCTATCCGAAAGATAAGAGTATCTTAAGGTGCCGTTCCGTGTGTGAACGGTAATTTTTTTTGCAGGGAGTAGAATATGGCAATTTTTAAAGGCGCAGGTGTGGCGATCGCGACACCATTTTATGCAGACGGTTCGGTAAATTATGATGAATTCGGCAGACTGATCGAGTTTCAGATTGCAAATGGCACGGATGCGATCATCGTATGCGGAACTACGGGTGAGTCGGCAACACTCTCCGAGGAGGAGCATGTTGATGTTATCAAATACTGTATCGATAAAGTCGCTAAGCGTATACCGGTCATCGCGGGAACCGGTTCCAACAGCACAGACACTGCAATCATGCTTTCACAGGAAGCTGAGAAGGCCGGCGCTGACGCGGTCCTTGTAGTCACTCCGTATTACAATAAAGCGACACAGAAGGGTCTTATCGCGCACTATACACAGATTGCAAATTCAATTACGATTCCGGTCATTATGTACAACGTGCCGAGCCGTACCGGCTGCAATATTCAGCCGGCGACAGCAGTATGGCTGTGCAAAAATGTCGAGAACATCGTCGCAATTAAAGACGCGACCGGCAATATCAGTCAGACGATCGAGATGATGTCTATGGCGGACGGCTGCATTGACCTGTATTCCGGTAATGACGATCAGGTCCTTCCGATCCTGTCCTGCGGAGGACTCGGAGTTATTTCGGTGCTTTCCAATATTGCGCCGAAGGAGACACATGATATGTGTCAGAAATTCTTTGACGGTGACATCGCAGGATCAAGGGAGATCCAGTATAAGGCAATCAAGCTCATTAATGCGCTCTTTATGGAAGTCAATCCTATTCCGGTAAAGACTGCGCTGAAGTATATCGGTATTGAGGCCGGACCGATGCGCATGCCGCTCACCGAGATGGAACCGGAGCACGCAGAGGTCTTGAAAAAGGAGATGGAGGCCTTTGGTCTTCTGAAATAAAGTAATACAAGGAGGAGGGAAGGAGATAATGACCACATCACAGGTGCTGATCATCCTTACAATTATTGTGTATCTTGGTGCGATGCTGTTCATCGGCGCGTACTTTAACAGACGCGGAAGCGGCAGCAGTTCTGCTGATTTCTATATCGGCGGGCGTTCGCTGGGTCCGATCGTCACAGCCATGAGCGCGGAGGCCTCCGACATGAGCAGTTACCTGCTGATGGGACTCCCGGGCCTGGCTTATTTTGCGGGTGTTGCTGAGGTCAGCTGGACTGCTATCGGTCTCGCGGTCGGCACATATCTGAACTTTCTGCTGGTCGCAAAGAGACTTCGCCGATACTCGGATGAAATCGGTGCCTTCACGATCCCGGATTTCTTCTCCAGAAGATATAATGACAAGCGCCACATACTCTCACTGATTGCTGCGCTTATTATTCTTATCTTCTTTATTCCGTACACCGCCTCGGGTTTTAAGGCAGTCGGAACGCTGTTCAACAGTTTATTCGGTATCGACTATCACGCCGCGATGATCTTTGGCGCGATCATTATCATTTCCTACACAGTTCTTGGAGGATTTCTGGCGGTTTCCACGACGGACCTCGTGCAGAGCATCTTTATGTCCATTGCCCTGGTCATAATAGTATTTTTTGGAATCGAGAAAGCCGGCGGGATGGGCAATGTCGCAGCCAACGCGAAAGAGCTTCCCGGTTATCTCGATCTCTTTAAAGGATATGACGCCGCTTCGGGTGCAGCCGGTTCCTACGGATTCCTGCCTATCGTATCGACACTTGCCTGGGGACTCGGATATTTCGGAATGCCCCATATCCTGCTCAGATTCATGGCGATAAGAAAAGAATCCGAGCTGGCAATGGCCCGCAGAATTGCAAGTATCTGGGCGGTCCTCTCCATGGGCATAGCGATTTTTATCGGTCTCATCGGCTACAGTGTTTCTATCGCGGGTGAGATTCCCATGCTGACAACAAGCTCAGACTCTGAGACGGTCATCATTAAGATGGCTAATCTCATGAGTACACGCGGCGTCCTGTTCGCGTTCGTCGCCGGCATCATTCTTGCAGGTATTCTTGCCGCAACGATGTCGACTGCCGACTCTCAGCTGCTCGCAGCTGCATCCAGTGTCTCCCAGGATCTTCTACATGACTTCATGGGTGTCAAGCTGAGCCGTAAGGCATCTATGCGCGTTGCGAGAGGAACTGTCGCAGGTGTCGCTCTCATCGCGCTCATCCTCGCATGGAATCCGAATAGTTCGGTCTTCCGCGTAGTCTCATTTGCATGGGCCGGATTCGGCGCGACATTCGGACCGCAGATGCTGATCGCTCTGTTCTGGAAGCGTTCGACCCGCCAGGGCGCGATCGCAGGTATGACAGCCGGCGGAATCATGATCTTCGTGTGGAAGTTCCTTGTAGCCCCGATCGGCGGTGTGTTTGCGATTTATGAACTTCTTCCGGCGTTCCTGATTGCGCTTGTTGCCAATGTGATTGTCAGCAATATGACACCGGAACCCGAGAAGACGGTCCAGATGACATTCGAACGCGTGACAAAAGACATTTAAACAATTCAGCGTTAATTTATTATGACAAATGCGTTATAATAGGTTAGCGCTTTTTTTTTTATTTCAGGGGGAAAAGACCCCGCGCCAAGTCTCGCGAGCGAGACTTGGATGCGAAAAATGAAGCTGCAGAGGGAGGTCATTATGGCACAGATGAACGAGACCCCGTCCGGGGAGCGAACTCATATAGCTTTTTTCGGAAAGAGGAATGCCGGCAAGTCCAGTCTGATGAATGCATTCACCGGACAGCAGATCGCCATAGTCTCTGACTACAAGGGGACGACCACGGATCCTGTGCAGAAGGCCATGGAGCTCCTGCCGCTCGGGCCTGTACTCGTTATCGATACGCCGGGTCTTGATGATATCGGGGAACTCGGAGCCAAACGCATCGAGGCTGCGGAGCGGATCCTGCGAAAAACGGATATTGCGCTGCTCATTGCGGATAATACAGGCACCGATGAGGATCTGTGCGAGCTACTGAATCTGGCCGGCGTCCGGGGTATTCCTTACATTATTGTGCACAATAAATCCGACCTCCTTGACAAGGTGCCCGCGGAGACAGAGCATGAGATCTGGGTCAGTGCATTGACCGGTGCAAATATCACCCGCCTCAAAGAAAAGACTGCCGCCCTGATCAAGGGCGCGGAGGGTGAGAAAAAACTCATTCGTGACCTTCTGAGTCCGGGAGACGTATGTGTTCTTGTCGTGCCCATCGATAAAGCTGCTCCGAAGGGCAGGCTCATCCTTCCTCAGCAGCAGACGATCCGTGATGTTTTGGAAGGAGGCGCGTCGGCCCACATTTGCCGCGAGACAGAGCTTGCCGGGACCCTTGGAAAGCTTGCAGGGGAGCCGAGGATGGTCGTCACGGACAGCCAGGTGTTCGGAGCGGTAAGCCGGATCGTGCCTGATCATGTTCCTCTTACGTCTTTTTCAATTCTCATGGCGAGATATAAGGGTAATCTCGGGGTGGTCTGCCGCGGCGCGTTTGCCGTCGACAGTATAAAGGATGGAGACAGGATCCTCATTTCCGAAGGCTGTACTCACCACAGGCAGTGCGGAGATATAGGTACAGAGAAGCTGCCTGCCTGGATAAGAAAACATACCGGCGCAGCGCCGCAGTTCGAGTTCACCTCGGGTACTGAGTTCCCGAAGGATGTTACCCCCTACAAATTGGTCGTTCATTGCGGCGGCTGTACACTGCGCGAGAAGGAGATGAAGTGGAGGATCGGCACCTGTGTATCGCAGGGTGTCCCTATCACTAATTACGGTATCCTTATAGCGCATCTTAACGGTATACTTGCGAGAGCGACGGAGATGTTCCCGGAGGTTTTGACACCGTGAAATGACTTTGAGGCAGAGAATTCTGGGGTGGAATTGTGTCCGTTGATGCTGATATGAAACCTGCGGGGATGCCATGGCCGGAATAAACGAGAATTTTAGGGCCTGCGATATGAAAAGTTAAGAATTTGTACATAGAAATAACAAATATTGGGGTTAAAATTATCCCTACACGGCGAATGATGCAGGGACCCGGCATAGAAGATGTCAGATAATACTGACCCGGATCCCGCGCTTTCATCCCCTGAGCGGGAAATGAATTCGTAAATGGAGTGATAAGCATGGATCGTGAACAGATATATGCTGATCTCATGGAGAAGATCGAGCAGACCTTTACTCCGACGGATGACGAGCTTACTAAGCTGCATGCGAGACTTGACCAATATGATGATACGGAACTCATGCATTTCCTGGAAAATTTCGCAACGTTTGGAGTCGAGGCTGTACTTGAGTGCCTGTTCGGCATTCAAGGGGCCAAAGAGGATGAAGAGTAGTTTTTGAAAGATTCCTGCACCGGTGTTCATAAGACCGGTGCAGGATTTTTTCGTAGGCAGGGGCAAGGTGCCTGAGTCGGTTCTACACGCGAAGACTGTTAATTTATACAAAAAGACCTTGCCCGTTTAAGGAAAATTGTCGAATTTGCAAAAATATCTGTTAAATGCATATAGTTACATGGTATCATTAATTCAGTGCAGCATGTGCGGCCTGAAGAGTGCATGCGCAAAGCGTGACCAAATAAGAAAGGATAAAAAGCATGAAAAAAGTATTTGCAAGCGATTTTGATGGTACTCTTTATTTCTATAAGGCAGAAGTGAAGCTCCCGCCCGAAAACGTTGAAAAAATCAAGGAATATCAGGCAGCAGGCAATTATTTCGGCCTCTGCACAGGCAGACAGGTCGGTGGTCTGACCCCGTTCATCGGCGGCCTCATCGAGCCGGACTTCTGGATCACATCTACAGGTTCCAACATTATCGACCGCGACATGAAAGAGATCCGCAAACTGTTCGTGGACCGCGATGTCATCGACAAGATCGTCAAGGATGTAAAACCGCGCGGCAACAGAATCTCTATCGATATCGACGGTGTTATCAACGTCTTCGAGGAGATGGATTATCCGGGTGAGTACAATGTCATCACAGGCATGGATGATGCTCCGGAGGGAATGGTTCACGGTGTTGGCATTCACTGCGAGACGCTTGAGGAGGCAGCTGCACTCACAAAGGAGCTCAATGACAAGTACGGCGACTATCTGAACGCGTTCCAGAACGTCATCGAGGTAGATATTGCACCTAAGGGAACTTCAAAGGGCGAGGCCATCTCTGTAATCAGAAAGCACTTCGGCGACTGCCGCGTCTACGGCATCGGCGACTCTCTGAATGATCTTCCTCTGCTCCTTGCATCCGATGTCTCTTACACATTCCCATATGCTCCGAAGGAAGTTCAGGAGAAGGTCACCAAGGTCGTCGACAATATCGTCGAGGCTCTTGAGGACAGCATGAACGAAGTAATCTAAATACTGACAAAGAGATTTGCAGTTATCAGAATGTGGTAGAAGGGGCTGTGAAAAAATGAGGTCGAAAACCTCAGGCTTCACAGCCTCCCTTGTTTTTTCTGGACACTTCTTCAAATAATTCTAAAAAAGGGCACAATACCCCTTTCCCCATTGAAAGCGCAATGATATCGGTCACGCCGTCCTGGGAAGTCTCATCTGTTTGTTATAGTATTTATAGAGATTGTGGCCTATAGAAACAAGAGTTAATTCGAGCTTCACGTTATCCAGACCTCTTCTTACCGTACGCTTGTAC
>JBGUIK010000021.1:0-4354 GCA_045112915.1 Lachnospiraceae bacterium | reverse complement strand
TTTGGTTTTGATTCGACACCTTAATCTTAACATAGCTGAGATCCTTTTTCTATGTTAAGTGGCCTTGGAACAGGCGTACTAAGCAGCGCAATATCTTCACTTGGCAGGTGAATGCAGTATGTAGTTGTAAACACAGTAACAATGCGGGTTTCCCCGCAGTCGCCGGAAAGCCGGTGAATTATTCAGGATTCATGTTCCGAAAGCTTTTTTATTTCATAATGTGCCTTCAACATAAGTACAAACAGTAAGATTGAAATGTTGCACATGACAGCAAAAAAAATTTCTTTTTTTCCTTTTTCTTTTTTCGCCCGGTCTGCCAGTTCTTAAAGCGGAATTAAAAGAACGCTCCGGTGGAATTTCCGCCGGAGCATCGGTAAAGCAACGTTGCTGCATCATAGAGTGTCGGGATCTATTTCGGTACCGTCTTTCCAGAGTCTGTCAAGATCGTAGAATCCTCTTGACTCCTCATCAAATATGTGCACGATGACTCCTTTGTAGTCGAGAAGTGTCCAGTTGGCGTTGTGATGACCCTCAATATGATCCGGCTCAAAACCCGCTTTTGCCGCAGCCTCCTCGACACCGTCGACCATCGCGTCCGTCTGATTGACATTTCGTCCCGTGGCAATAACAAAGTAATCTGCCAGCGGCGAAATCGCATCGATTTCAATGACCTTTATGTCACTTGCGAGCTTGTCTTCTAGTGCCTTGACTGCAATACCGGCGAGTTTTCTGCTCTCTTCTTTTTCCATATGATGCCCTCTCTTAATATTTGATGAATGAGCCGGAAACGGTAAGACCCGATCCGGAACTATCTGTAATATAAACTTCCCACATCACGGTTTGTGTGAGCACATCGATAAAAGGAAGTTTTATCTTTATATAATTATACAGCAATATGGCGATTAATTAAATAGTATTTGATGAAATGTATAAAAATTGGCGCGTAAAACCCGAATTGTGTGGATTTTACGCGTCGGTTCAAACTTCGATTGCAAGATACGGGGCGGCGCCGGCTGAAATCGTTTCAGACCGGCTCTGTGTGCTCTCTGCTGATATGGAGTTCGTTATAATAGTCGAATGCCGCCTGTGAATGCTCGTCGATCTCTCCGCCGCCGGACCGGAGGTACGCAAGCATATCCCGAAGGATCATGTAGCAGCACTCATCCAGGTCTCTGAATGCGATTTCCCGGATGGGCTTAAGATTCGGAGCTTTATCCCTCAGGGGCTCGATATAGTCAGCGATGAAGACGATCTGCTCCAGCTTCGTCATCTTTGGCTGGCCGGTCGTGTGCCAGGTGATGGCAGAGAGAACTTCTTCGTCCTCTATGTCGTATTTCTCTCTCGCAATAAAGGCACCGAGCTTTGAGTGCAGCAGGAACGGATTGCCCCGCTCTACCTTTGTGACAGGGATGTTGTTCTCCTCGCACAGCTTGATTTTTTTCTTGTCAGGAATGCATTTTGCGCAGTCGTGGAGAAGTCCCGCAAGTTCAGCCTTCTCGAGATCCTCATTGTGGGCCATAGCCAGGGCGACGCTCATATATCGGACTCCCTGAGTGTGATACCAGCGGCCCTTGTCGAGATACTCCTTAAGGACTTTGTTCATTTTCTCAAAATTGTATGTGTGAGCCATGTGGACCTCCTGGATTGAGAATGTGGATACAAAAACATCCCTCATTATGAGTTATAGCAAGTCGATATCGAAAAATATTGCTTTTGAAGGGCGTCGTCGAGCGGCCGGTACTTGAAAATTTCAAGCGCCAGCCTGAAATTTTCTTATGTACCGCTGCCAGCGAGACCGAGCGGGAGCGTCCCTGAGAAGCAATATTTTATCGATGAGACGATTATGCAGTGTGGATGAGGGATGTTTTTGTAATGTAGAACTTCAAGCGTCGGACTGGGTATTGACGGTGTCTGCGAGGCCGTCGTACACGTGGTAGGACTTAATGTAGTTGATGACTTCGTCCGGAGCGTAATACTTGACGGTCTTGCCGGCGGCGATCCAGTCGCGCAGCTGGTGGGAGGAAACGTCAATGTTCTCGGTGTTGAGCTTGACTATATCAGCACCGAATGTCTCACGCACGTCCGCGATGGCTTTGTCCAGCTCTTCGTCACTGGTGTGGTTCCTCGTAGCTACAACGAGCGTGCAGGCATCGCAGATTCGCTGCGGGTTTCTCCAGCCCTTAAAGTCGAAAAGGGAATCCGCTCCAATGATAAAATAATAGCGGGTGTCCGGATGTTTTTCGTTCAGCTTTTCAAGGGTCAGGTAGGTGTAGGAGTAACCGTCCTCATTCATCTCCATGGATGAGAATTTAAAATGCGTGTTGGAAGCGATGGCGAGTTTGACCATGTCCATGCGCTGCTCATCGCTTGCCCTTCCCTCCCTGTCCTTTTTGTGCGGGGGATTTCCCGAGGGCATGAACACGACCCGGTCAAGTCCCAGCTGCTGGTACGCGTTCTCACCCAGAATAAGATGTCCGATGTGGATGGGATCAAATGTCCCGCCCATGATTCCCACTTTCTTCATTGCTTTTTCCTGGCTTTCGGAAGTTCGATCTTGCGGTTCTTATCCTTGCCCTGACGGTAAAGGACGATTTTCTTGCCTATTACCTGTACGACTTCGGATCTTGTGTGTTCAGCGAGGGTCTCTGCGATTTCTCTGGGATCGTCATCGCAGTTCTTTAAGACTCCGACTTTAATGAGCTCGCGCTTTGCAAGGGCCTCGTCAACGTTTTTTTCGTTTTCGGTCGTCAGGGAAGCTTTGCCGAGCAGAATGATCGGATCCAGTTCCATAGCAAGGCTTTTGAGATATGCCCGCTGTTTACTCGTCAGCATTTTCTTCCTCCTTGTCAATATCTATATCTTCACTGTAATAATCAAATTCATGTCCGTACATGCGGACTGTGTCGCCCTCGTTTATCCCGTTAAGCTTTAAATTGTCAAGAATGCCGGTATTTCTGAGCCATTTCTGGAAGAATGTAAAGCCCTTCTCGGAATCCAGGTTCGTGTAGCTGAGCATCTTGTCAATCTTAGGACCTTCGACGATAAAGATCTGTTTGCCCTTTGTATCCTCGGTCAGAGCAATTGTGTAAGGCAGGTCTTCAGTGACAAGCATCTGCTCCGGGAAGAATTCCTGCTCATAGACGACCTGCTCGGTCGCCACATTCTCAAGCAGATCGAGGACTGCGTAAAGCAGTTCTTTTACACCTTCGCCTGTGACGGCTGAAATCGGGTAGACCTTGTAGCCCTGCGGTTCGTAGACTTCTTTCAGCTTGTCAACAGGGTTTTCTTCGAGGTAGGCGGAGGCATCGATCTTATTGGCGGCAATGACGATCGGCTTTTTCATAATTGCCGGATTGTACTGCATAAGCTCTTTGTGAATAGCAGCTATATCCTCGACCGGGTCTCTTCCATCAAATGAAGCCGTATCCACAAGATGGATGATCACGCGGGTGCGTTCAATGTGGCGGAGGAACTCGTGACCCAGACCAACACCCTCGGAAGCCCCCTCTATGAGACCCGGCATGTCCGCGATGACAAAGCCTCTGCCATCACCGAAATCGACGACGCCAAGATTCGGCTGAATCGTAGTGAACGGATAGTCCGCGATTTTCGGTCTTGCATTTGTTACGCGGGACAGGAACGTTGACTTGCCAGCGTTCGGAAATCCGACGAGACCAACGTCCGCGACCAGCTTGAGCTCCAGTGTCAGGTCAAGTTCAAGCGCAGGTTTTCCGGGTTCTGCATACTGGGGAGCCTGGTTGGTGGGAGTAGCAAAATTCATATTGCCCTTGCCTCCGCGGCCGCCCTTCAGAATCGTCTGCCGCATGTTTCCGTGTGACATGTCGGCGATGACTTCTCCGGAGTGCTCCTCGCGGATAATGGTGCCTTCCGGGACCTTGAGGATGATGTCCGCACCGTCCGCGCCGTGGCATCTGCGCTTACCGCCCTGTTCGCCGTTTCCTGCCTTGAAATTATACTTGTGTTTATAGGTAAAAAGGGTGTTCATACCCTTGTCGACTTCGAATATAACATCTCCGCCGCGGCCTCCGTCGCCTCCGTCGGGACCGCCGGCAGGCACATATTTTTCACGTCTGAAACTGACGTGGCCGTCGCCGCCCTTGCCGGACTTAACATGGATCCTTGCGCGATCTGCGAACATATAGTCCTCCTTGATTCTGATTTCGGTCTGGTATTACGTCAGCTGACGCTGACCCGAATCCCGCATCAAATCTCGCGAGTGAGACTTGAATGAAGCGGGAAATTAAGATAATTAGGGTATGCTGAATAGACTCGATTTTTACGCAAAACGCATATATCCGAACATGCTTTCGTCCTAGTAGAATTGTATATGAGT
>JBGUIK010000020.1:0-32702 GCA_045112915.1 Lachnospiraceae bacterium | reverse complement strand
GTCATAAACTGTATTCAGTTGTCAAAGAACAGGCATTGTTTAGCTGCCGGAGTCGGGATTTCCCGACTTTTGGCGACCTAATCATATTGTAAGAAATAGCTAAATAGATCATAAAGATTTTTTTGTTAGATTTGCAGCCTCTGTTTTCAAGTTTGTCTGTTAATAACTGCCCAACCCACTGATAAAGAAAGCCAGCAGTCGATCTTGAGAAATAATATTCAAAAGCAGTGCTCCACAAGACACAAATCCAGTAACGTCGTCAGCCACGCCAACTTGTTTTTCGCTAAACCTACTGCTCACCTGAAGTGAAAATAAAGCTTTAAAGCAGTCTCTTTTGTTGATTCTAATAAGAGTTGATGGTAAGACTTGCTTATATCACGTTTAATCCAGCAGTTGATACAAGATGATTTCTTTAATAGCGACTGCCCTCTTTGCCACTCGGGCAGTCAGTGACCCCCGCTTTGAACTTTAATGACTGAACGCCTGCTTTCTTGCTTTCAGTTGTTTACGGTTGATTTCATTGTTTACAACTGCCCTCTTTGCCACTCGGGCAGTCAGCGACCCCCGCTTTGAACTTTAATGACTGAACGCCTGCTTTCTTGCTTTCAGTTGTTTATGGTTGATTTCATTGTTTGCGACTGCTCGCCTTGCCACTCGGGCAGTCACGAAACCACGTTTTGAACTTTAATGACTGAACGCCTGCTTTCTTGCTTTCAGTTGTTTATGGTTGATTTCATTGTTTGCGACTGCCCGCCTCACCACTCGGGCAGTCAGCGACCCCCGCTTTGAACTTTAATGACTGAACGCCTGCTTTCTTGCCTTCAGTTGTTTATGGTTGATTTCATTGTTTGCGACTGCCCGCCTTGCCACTCGGGCAGTCGCGAAACCACGTTCTGAACTATGGTGACCGTCGCCCCAATTCTTGCTCTCAGTCGAATAGAAGTGATTTAATTGAATGCTACTGCCCTAAGGTGTAAAAAAACTGCCGCACCACAAGATTGGTACGGCAGCCCCGATGGTTCATTATTGTCACCGCTCCTCGCGGAAATACGAAAGCCCCAGACTCGCCGGCGGCTGGTCCTCTCTCTTCTTACGCATGGAAACGCGCAGAAGCACAAGAATCGTAACCACATAGGGAAGCATCTTGAAGATCTCCTGGGAGCTTCTTGTGAGTCCCGGAATGTAGAGATACATCCAGTAGAGTACGCCGAAGAGGTATGAACCCCAGATCGCGTTCAGCGGTCTCCAGATCGCGAAGATGACAAGAGCCACCGCAAGCCAGCCGAGCGCCTCGATCGTACTGTCGGTCGTCCATGTACCCTTGATATAGTCCATCGTGTAGTAGAGGCCGCCGAGACCGGAGATGCCTGCGCCGATGCAGGTTGCCAGGTACTTATAGCGGATGACGTTAATACCGGCTGCGTCCGCAGTTGCCGGGCTCTCACCGACGGAACGAAGGTTAAGACCGGTTCGGGTGCGGTTCAGGAAGTAGTACATGACTACGGCGATGATGATCGCCAGATAGGCCATGAAACCGTAGCTCAGAAATACCTTGCCGATAATTCCGATCTTGAAAAAGTGGGCAAGGGAGTATCTGTAAGCATTACTTGTCGTACGCACGGAAATCTGTCCGACACCGCCGGCCATGGAATTCAGGATTCCGCCGAAGAAGTTGGCCAGACCGTTGCCAAAGATCGTAAGCGTAAGACCCGTGACGTTCTGATTGGCCCTCAATGTTATCGTGAGGAAACTGTAGATCAGACCGCCCAGAGCTGCCGCTGCAAATGCAGCTATGAACGACAGTATGAGTGAAACAAATCCATTCGGATGCTCCACATGTCCCTCATAGAAATAGCTCATTGCCAGGCCCGCGATACCGCCGAGGTACATGATACCCGGGACACCGAGGTTCAGGTTGCCGGACTTTTGTGTCAGGATCTCGCCCAAAGCGCCGAACATGATGACTGTACCGAAAACGATAGCCGACTGAAGAAGCTGAGAAATCTGTACTGCTGTAATCATTTGACATCTCCTCCCTTCTTCCCGTGGACGATGATCCGGTAATTGATAAAGAACTCGCTGCCCAGAATAAAGAACAGGATGATACCGGTGATGACATGCGAAGCATAGTCATTCAAGTTGAACTGAGACGCGATCTGAACAGCACCCTTCTGCAGGGAGACAATTAGAAGCGAGATCAGAACCATGATGAACGAATTGAACTGAGACAGCCATGCAACAATGATTGCCGTGAATCCCTGTCCGCCTGCAGTTGATGTTGAGATCGTGTGGGAAGCGCCGGCAACTGCGATAAAGCCTGCGAGACCGCAGATCGCGCTGGAGATCGCCATCGTGCGAATAGTTACCCACTGCACGTTGATACCTGCATAGCGTGCTGTATTCTCGCTGTCACCGACGACCGCGATCTCATATCCCTGCTTGGAGTATTTGAGATACACATACATGCCAATGGTGACAAGAAGAACAATGACAACATTGAGGCCGTTGGCCTGGCCGAACAGCTTCGGAAACCAGCCTGCCTGCGTCTTGGGATTGATAATACCTACGGAGTTGGAGCCGAAAGGATTCTCCCAGAGGGCTACACAGTAGCTTGTCAGCTGGATAGCGATGTAGTTCATCATGAGAGTGAACAGAGTTTCATTGGCATTCCAGCGAGCTTTAAAGATAGCGGGAATCATACCCCACACAGCGCCGCAGATAATGCTTGCGCACGCCATAATAATAAGCAGGAGCGGTGTCGGAACAGACGCACCGAGGGACCTCATGAGACCGGCAGTCGCGATGCCGCCGACCAGTACCTGCCCCTCTGCGCCGATATTCCAAAATCGCATCTTAAATGCGGGAGCAAGGCCGATAGAAATGCAGAGAAGCATCATCGTATCCCTGATCGTTACCCACATTCTTCTGTTAGTCCCGTAAGCGCCTTTGAACATAGACTGATAGACCGCGACCGGATTCAGTTTTGTGACTGAGAAAATAAATATACCGGATACAAGAAGAGAAATCAGGACCGCGATCACGCGGACTGCATAAGCCTTGGATCTCGGCAGCGGGTCTCTCTTGGCAATTCTAAGGAGAGGTTCATGGTGTGTATGTGAATGGTTCATGAATTACCCTCCTTTCTGAACTTAGTCATGAGCAATCCAACTTCTTCTTTGGTCGTCTTAGCTGTATCAACAATGCCGCTGACCTGTCCGCCGCAGATGACCATGATGCGGTCGGCAAGCTCAAGCAGGACATCGAGGTCCTCGCCGACATAGACGACGGCGACACCCTTCATCTTCTGCTCGGTGAGCAGATCATAAATGATGTAGGACGTGTTGATGTCAAGTCCTCGCACAGCGTAAGCGGTCATGAGTACAGACGGTTCCTGAGCGATCTCACGCCCGACAAGGACCTTCTGGACATTGCCGCCGGAAAGACGTCTTACAGGGAAATCCGTGCTCGGTGTCACCACTCCGAGTTCTTTCATGACACGGTCGGCAAGCTCCTTGGGAGTCTTTCTGTCGGCAAAAAGTCCTTTGCCCTTCCTGAAGCTTCGAAGAAGCATGTTATCTGTCATGCCCATAGGACCGACAAGACCCATACCGAGACGGTCTTCAGGTACAAATGAGAGCGCCACACCTGTATTTCTGATTTCCTTAGGTGATTTGCCGATCAGCTCGGTGCCTGCACCGTCTGCCTCTCTCGGATAATACATGATTGAAGCACCGCTCTCTGTGATCTGCAGGCCGGCAACAGCTTCCAGCAGTTCCTTCTGACCTGAACCGGCGATGCCGGCGATGCCTAGGATTTCTCCGCCATAAGCAGTAAAACTCACATTGTCAAGTCTCTTAACGCCGATCGCGTCCACGACCGTCAGGTTCTTCACGACGAGCCTAGGTGTCGGATTCGGGTACTTCGGATGCGCGATGTTGAGCGTGACTTTCTTTCCGACCATCATCTCGGTGAGCTTGTCAGGATTGGTATCTTTAGTGGCGACATCGCCGATGTACTGTCCCTTTCTGAGAACAGCGACGCGGTCGGACACATCCATGACCTCATGCAGCTTGTGGGTGATGATAATCATGGCTTTACCGTCTGCCTTCATATTGCGCATTACGTTAAAGAGACGGTCTGTCTCCTGCGGCGTAAGAACGGCAGTCGGCTCGTCGAGGATCAGAATATCCGCTCCGCGATAGAGAACTTTTATAATCTCAACTGTCTGTTTTTCGGAGACAGACATGTCATATACTTTCTTGGCGGGATCTATGATAAATCCGTATTTGTCGCATATCTCTTTTATGTGTGCCGTCACAGCCTTGATGTCCAGTTTCGAATTCTCGGCTCCGAGTGTGACATTTTCAGCTGCGGTGAACACATCTACAAGTTTAAAATGCTGATGAATCATACCGATTCCGCAGTCGAACGCGTCTTTCGGCGATGTGATCGTCACCGGCTCGCCATTGATCCGGATCTCGCCCTCATCGGGGAAGTAAAGGCCGGACAGCATATTCATCAGTGTTGTCTTGCCGCTGCCGTTCTCACCCAGAAGTGAGAGAATTTCCCCTTTGCGGATCTCCAGATTCACATGGTCATTGGCGGTGACCTTGCCAAATCTCTTTGTTACGTTGATCATCTCAACAGCAGGTGTGTTTCCCAATTGATATCCCTCGCTTTTTGATGTTGAACTCACCTTATAACCGTAAACAACTGTACAGGCTGACACTATTTAAAATGTCAGCTTGTACAGTTGCATGTTAACTTAAAGCAAATGCTCTGCCTATTTTATTAGTTGAGCCATGTAATGCCGTCGATGTGAAGACCGAAGTACGGAGCAGAACGAAGAGAAGACTCAACGAAGGCACCGTCAACAATTGCCTCACCGTTATCATTTACGAAGTCACCGTCAGCGTCAAGACCGAATGCGGATGTGACAACACCTGCGTCATCAACCACATAGGAGCCGTCTGTTGCCGGCTGGCATGTGAAGGATGCTGTATCGAATACCTGGATGCTGCCGTCTGCAATGCCTGCCCATGCAGCGTCAACAGCTTCCTTTGTGCCCTCAGCGCAAGCATCGCCGAGTTCGGAGATCATGACTGCGTCATCTGCGTAACCTGCAGAGAAGTCAACCGGAACTTCCTCGCCGTTAATGAAGCAGGAAAGCATATGCTCATACAGTACGGACCAGTTGTTCTGAGCGGATGTCAGAGCTACGTCCGGAGCTACGGAACGCATATCAATATTGTAGCCTACGCAGTAAACGTTCTGACCTTTGTCATGAGCAGCCTGAACTGCGGACGGAGCGCCTGTGGAGTCTGCGTGCTGAGAAATGATGGAGCAGCCCTTGGACATAAGAGCTTCTGCGGCTGCGCCTTCAGCTGTCGGATCATACCAGGAATTTGTGAACTGAACGTCCATATGAGCTTCCGGAACTACGGAGCGGACGCCGAGGAAGAATGCTGTCATACCGGAAACAACTTCCGCGTACGGATAAGCGCCGACATAACCTACATACGGATCGAGAGACGGATCAGCAGCGATAAGCTCTGCAAGCTTCATACCTGCGACAACGCCTGATACGTAACGGGACTCATATGTGTGCGGGAAAATGTTCTTGTAGTTGTCAAGGCCTGAAGAAGCAGCCATGTCGCCTGTGCAGGCAACAAATGTCACGTCCGGATACTCGGTCGCAGCCTGCATCATGTAGCTCTGATGTCCGTAGGAATCGGAGAAAATGATGCTGCAGCCTTCTTCTGCAAGGTCAACCGCGTTGTCATAGCAGCTCTCATCTTCCGGAATGTCCTTCTTGATGATGAGGTTCTTCTCGTCGATGCCGAGAGCCTTGATTGCTGCAGTACATCCGTCGATGTGAGAAGCGTCGTAACCGGAGTTCTCATCCTCGACGCAGATGAGGCCGACCTTGATGTCCGGGCCTGCTGCCTGTCCGTCAGCTGTAGAGACAACAGAATCATCTGTAGCTGCCGGGCTGCTTGCTGCGGAACCGCCGCATGCAGCAAGGCTGAGTGCCATCATTGCTGACATAAGCACTGCAAATACCTTCTTTTTCATAGTAAAAGTTCCTCCTTTAAGAAATAAAAAAGATAGCTGTATTTTATAAACATCGACAAAGATTGTCAATGTTCATACCAAAATTAATACTTTACCCGTGTGACGCAGCGTCATATTTGTGCCGGGATCAGCTGACATATTCTGCTCCGGAGATCATTCCTGGTGATAGCCTGCAAGGAATTCCTCAAGCTTATCACATGCCTCCGCGAGCACTGAGCGTCTCGGCAGATAGACAACGCGGAAATGATCCGGTTCCGGCCAGTTGAAGCCGGTGCCCTGTACGATCAGGACTCTCTCCTTGCGAAGCAGGTCATAGGCGAACTGCATATCATCGTGGATATTGAATCTCGCGATATCGATCTTCGGGAAGCAGTAGAACGCGGCTTTCGGCTTCTTGACAGTGATGCCGGGAATCGCGTTGAGTCTCTCGTAGATAAAGTCTCTCTGTCTTGTAACGCGGCCGGTCTCATTTACATAGCCTTTTACGGACTGATGACCTCCGAGCGCTGTCTGAACAATCGACTGAGCCGGAACATTGGAGCAGAGACGCATGGAGGAGAGCATCTTGATACCTTCGATATAGTCCTTGGCAATATCCTTGTTTCCGGAAAGGATCATCCATCCGATGCGGAAACCCGCGATCATATGGGACTTGGACAGTCCGGAGAATGTGATGCAGAAAAGATCCGGGCAGAGGGAAGCGATGGATATGTGTTCATTTCCATCCATGAGCAGTCTGTCATAGATCTCATCAGAGAATATGATGAGCTGATGCTCTCTCGCGATCTTAACAATACCCTCAAGGATCTCCTTCGGATACACGGCACCTGTAGGATTATTCGGGTTAATGACGACGATTGCCTTCGTCCTGTCCGTGATCTTGCTCTCGATGTCCGCAAGGTCCGGGTTCCAGTCGCTCTCCTCGTCGCACAGATAATGTACGACATTGCCGCCTGCCAGCGTGGAGCAGGCTGTCCAGAGCGGATAATCCGGTGCGGGGATGAGAATCTCATCTCCGTTCTCCAGCAGAGCCGAGAGGCAAAGGTTGATCAATTCGGATACACCGTTGCCGGTGTAAATATCTGACATAGCCAGATTCGGAATGTCTCTTGTCTGCGCGTACTGCATGATGGCTTTTCTGGCGGACCAGATACCCTTTGAATCAGAGTAGCCCTCGCTGTCGCGCAGGTTGCTGGCCATATCATAGATGACCTCCTCGGGAGCGCGGAAGCCGAACGGAGCCGGGTTTCCGATGTTGAGCTTCAGGACCTCAATTCCCTTGGCAATCATGCGGTCCGCTTCCTCGACGACCGGTCCTCTAACATCATACAGAACATTATCCAGTTTTGATGACTTCTTAAATTCACGCATATAAAACCTCCAAGATGACAGTCAGAGTCTGCATGGCACGCAGCCAGCTGCTTAAGATCCGGCTGTTCTGATTCAGGATCTGCGACAATCAGAAACGGATCTGACGTCTCCGCCCTCCGCGAATAGGACAATAAAGTGCTTCCCTGCGATTTATTGTACGTCAACGCGGTGAAGTCGCTGCGAAAGATTATAACACCACTTTGTATAGTGTGCAAATCAAAAAACTTCCCATGCGGCAATACAAAGGGCAAAACGAGGCATTTCGGTAGCGGCAGCTATCCTTAATTATTTTATCCCATTGGCTTTTTCCATATGGACTGTCAGGCCTCTGACCTTGGCATTTTTCATCGCCCGCATTACTTTATCCGCGTTCTTTCGATCTACGTCAACAAATGAATAGCTGTCGCAGATATCAATCGCGCCCACAAGCCGTCCGGAAATACCGGATTCACCGGCAATCGCGCCCAGAATATCGCCCGGTTTTACGTGCTGATTCTTGCCGATATTGATGAAAAGGCGGACCATATCATCGTCCGGATGATCAGATTTTTCACGGCGTTTCACGCGGAGCTTCTTTCCGTCGAGCTTTCTTCCCTTGCGGTCAAATACTCCCCTTTTTCCCTGTCCGCCAAAGCGCTCGCCGAGGTCATCCAGAGACTTGGGGACTTTGAAGTCGGCAAGGTCATCGATGCCGACAGAGTCGCCCATTTGCATATAAAGAAGGGCTGCCGCAATCTCCATTGAAGAGACCTCGTCCTCGAAAATCCTCTTGTCGAGGAGTTCCATGATGCGCTCGAGGCCCTTGCCCTCACTTTCAATGACCTCAACTGCCTTATCAAGGATCTTCTCGCCCTTGATCTCCGATATATCGCCGAGCGACGGAATAGCCTGCGGCAATATCTTTGTCTTGCAATAGCGCTGAATTTCCCGCATCTTGTAGACCTCACGGCCGACGACGAGCGAGAAGGCTTTTCCTTCCTTGCCGGCCCTGCCCGTTCTGCCGATACGGTGCACATAGTATTCATCGTCCTGAGGTATATCATAATTGAAGACAGCGTCGACGTCATCGACATCGATGCCCCTGGCCACGACGTCCGTAGCCACGAGAATCTCCGTCAGTTTCTTTCTGAAGCTTCCCATCACGCGGTCGCGCTGTGCCTGGGAGAGATCTCCGTGAAGACCTTCGGCGTAATAGCCGCGGCCCTTCAGCTCATCGACAAGCTCGTCCACTTTGCGCTTTGTGTTGCAGAATACGACTGAGAGCTTCGGATCATAGAGGTCGATCAGTCGGCAGAGAACTTCTGTCTTCCTGTTAGGTCTGACATCATAATAATACTGCTTGATTTTCGGGACAGTGAGCTCTTTTCTGGCTATGCGCACAACTTCCGGATCTGTGAGGAACTGCTCGGTCAGATCGATAATTTCTCTGGGCATCGTAGCTGAGAACATAACTGTCTGCCGCTCATCCGGCAAGTCGGCAAGAATAGTCTTCATGTCGTCGATGAAGCCCATGTCAAGCATTTCGTCGGCTTCGTCCAGAACGCAGTATCTGACATTTTCGAATTTAACAGTGCCGCGGCGCATATGGTCCATGACTCTGCCCGGTGTACCGACGATGACCTGTGTGCCGTCCCGAAGACCCCGGATCTGTTTTGAGATGTCCTGCCCTCCGTAGACCGGCAGTATTTTCACACCGTGCATATATTTTGCGTACTTATGCAGTTCGTCTGACACCTGAATGGCAAGTTCGCGTGTCGGGCAGAGAATGACTGCCTGAAGTCTCTTCAGCTTCGGGTCAATTCTCATGAGAAGCGGCAGACCGAACGCGGCTGTCTTGCCGGTTCCCGTCTGTGCCTGGCCGATCATATCGCGGCCTGAAAGCTCGATTGGAATCGCCCTTTCCTGTATCGGGGTGGCGGAGTCAAAGCCCATGTCCCCTATCGCCCGGAGGAGCTTTTTATCGAGCCCCATTTTCTCAAAGCTGCCCGGCTCCTCGCAGATTGCTGCCGTGTCATCATTTGCCGCGTTTTCCTGATCAATCCTGCCCGGTTCCCCGCAGACTGCTGCCGTGTCATCATTTGCCGCGTTTTCCCGATCAATCATTTCAATAAATTCGTTTTCCAAACATTCACCTCTATAATCTCTGTCTAAATCTTCGCATACGCAGTTAAAGCGGCTCATCGAAAATTCAATTCTCGCTCGCTGCTGCGAATCTTAACTTAACCACGAACGCGCATAAATGTCAATAAGAAAAAGCCACTTGTAAACTGGGACCCAAGTTGATAAGATAGAGTCAAATGAGTAAAGGATGGTGCTAACATGGCAGCAAGCGAATATCGTATCAGGGTAAAACGCGGACATCATGCCCGTCTCCGTTTCTGGTTCGATCCGATAAGCGATGATATCTGGAACGGCGATGCCGATCTGATCATGGAGGATGAACTCTCCTGCGACAACATATGCACACACGAACTGTTCTTCCCGATTATCGAGCGCTTCTTCCCGGGTGAATTCCGATGGAGAAATGAGTTGAATCTCATGCCTATGGAGGACGTGAAAGATATGATTGACGAGATCCGTGATCTGATCGATATTCTGGATGCCGGAGATATCAAGAACAAACGTCTCAACTACCTGCGCGAGGGCTATGCGGTCGATCTTCTGGTCCCGGAGGATGAATATATGGAGAACTATTACGGACGGCCACAGCGCATCCAGGTCCAGGGTGTCATTGACCATCTCTATGTCATCAGCGAGTTCTACCAGACGATCGCGGACTATCTGGAAGAGATGGTGGAGAAATATGAGCCGAAGGGCTTCAAGTATATAGCGATCTCCTCCCCTGTTTAATGTCCTTCCCGCCGGGCAGTGTCCACGCGCGCAGGGCTGCGTTGAACCTGCCGCTTTATTAAGCAATTCAATTTTCGTGCAAATACAGACAGGGCTGTCGCATTACGACGCGCCATTACTATACATGGCAGACATGATTGGCATATGTCTGCCATGTATAATAGTGACACCGTCATAACGCGGCAGCCCCTTTTTTTGCGTGCACTCAGCCATGCACATAATACTCTTTCATATCATCCAGTCTCAGGCACCCCAGCATTGCGTACCGGGTCTCCCGGACAGCGCATCCGCAGTCGATATCAATCAGGTGACCGTGGCCGCCGTGCCATATCCTGCAGCGTCCGTCCGGAGCCGGATCAGTGAACAGGGAAGTCGGTGTGTGTCCGAAGATCATTTTCGTATTCTTCGGGTAACGAATATAGAGCTCACTGTAGTCCCTGTCAGCAAATTCTTTCGAATACCACCTCGGATACACGCGGTCCCAGACGACATGCTCCCTCTCCTTCGGATTCAGCTCATTATATCGAAGCGGCGTGTCCACATACCTGTCGAGATGCGTCGCGTGACACAGATAGAAATTCCGGTCGCCGACTTTGAGGTTCGGGATGACGACATATGCATTTGCAATATAACTCACTATTCGGCGCCGCTCGGTACGGTCAAGCTTGACGAACTCGCTCCAGGTCGTAAGCCCCCCGTTATAATACCAGATCATCCACTCGCGGGTCGCGTAAAAACTCTCTGAATCAGATACCAGGAGAGACCTCTTGTAGGCATCAGTGAGGAACAGATCGTGGTTTCCTACCAGATATATAATGTTCGGCTTGTCCATGATGTACATGAATGTTTTTATGCCGTCAGGTCCTCTGTCCGCAACATCACCGAGAATATAGAGCGTGTCATTCTCACTGAAATCAATTTTTTCCAGCATGCGCATAAAGAAATCATGGCGTCCGTGAAAATCAGACATGACGTAAGTACTCATTTCAAACTCCTCATTCTGCCATAATCAGCACCAACAGATATACCAGGGAAAACTGTTTCAATCGGACGGGATCACACTGCCATCCGGTATTCCCTCGGCATTCGGATCCCAGGAATCAACAAAGCCCTTCCTGATATTGTCGTCAACGTAAGTCACTTCTCCATCGCCGTTTACCTTAAATGTATTGATAAAGCATCCCTCATAATTGATCCCCAGCATATACAGATATCTGCCTCTGAATTTTTCCGCTATAAGATCTGCCTGATTATTCGGCTCATAAATAAACACATTATAAGTTCGAACACCCAATCTCACGTCCGCCCAGTAATTCTGATAATTCGACGTCTTGAGCCAGCTGTTGTCATTTACGGTACTGCTGTAGCGGAGCTCAGTCAGGAGTCCGTTGCTGTAAGTCGTCCGGTCATGACTGTTCCTGTACATCTCGTACGTGCTCTTCTCGAAAAATCTGAGGATCAGTGTATCGTAAATAAGCTCCTTATCTTCTTTAGGAGATTCTGTGACATCATTGATATACTTGCACTCAACAACAACGTTATCGACCCACGCGCCGGGTATGAGAAGAGTAAAATACTTATTCTTCAGCTTTCTAACGGAAATATCTTCCACTGTCGAGTTGTCGGGCAAATTCAAAAATCCCGAGGTGTCTATTACCGCGCTCGCCTCAGGAGAAAAATCTTCGAGCGCCGCGACCTGAGCGGGGATCGGCGTCGGTGTCGGATCCGGTTTCGGCACTGTCATGATATATTGCCTGTGGAGCCATAAGTTGGCGGGAGAAAGCTCCCGCTCATTTTCGCCTGTACGCTTGTAAACGTTCGGAAGCTTGTCACTCTCAGCCGGTTCTTTCTCCGACATGATCGCGGGAACCAGCAGGTTCACGATCAGATATCCGCTTCCCACTCCGAGCATCAGCACCAGGACGCAGGCGGAAAAAACTGCAAATAATCTTTTCATGCATAATCTCCATCAGATTTGTATGGTCATTGTAGCATAAAAAGAACGATGTGTCACTTATCCGTATATCTGTCTATTCTGCTTATCGTACACCCCGCACATCTGTCTGTATTCCTTCGGACTCAGCCCGTAAACCTGGCGGAAAAGAGCGCTGAAATAAGACGTACTCTTCATTCCAACCGCGCTGCATATCTCTTTCACGGATAAAGTTGTCTCCTCGAGATATATCGCGGCCTTCTCCATTCGACACAGCTTCTGAAAATCATGGAGCCGGAGCCGGCACCATTTGCGATACAATTTTTGAAGATAGCCCGGAGACAGATTGCTCACTTCCGCAAGTATCTCCCAGGTCAGCTCTTCCTCACAGTGGCCGATCACATATTCCTGAGCGATGAGGATTTCCTTTCTCACCGTCTCTCCCTCAATATGTCTTATTCCGTAATACTCTATCTCGTCTCTACTGTCCATCAGCCACCTTCATCCTTTCCGGCCATCTGTTCTTTATCGCTGAGGGTCTGTGGCTCACCCTGTATTCGACCGGTTTCATACCGAAGTGCTTAATGAAGAGCTTGGTAAAATATGTGCTCTGAGGATAGCCGACCTCCTCGGCTATGTCCCGGATGATCCGGTCCTCAGTGATCAGCATGTAGGCTGCTTTCTCCATCCTGATGTGCTCAATGTAAGCGTGTATTGTAATTCCCTCGACCTGTTTGAAGAGATAACACAGATAGGTCGTGGACAGACAGGCAAGATCAGCGATCTTCTGAAGATTGATCTTTTCGTTGTAGTGGTTGCGTATGTACTTCTTGATGAAATCAAGGTCTTCCCTCGCGTGACCTTTCGTCGGTGAGAATCTCTCCGCCTCCAGATCGAATTCGGATGCAGGGAACGAGTATCTCACATCGGCGACCAAAATGTCTGCTCCGGTGCTTCTCGCTACAGCCCTTGCCTCATCGAAATTCCTCACTCTCGTGAGATCCAGGTCATCATTTCCATCTTTCAGCGTGTCGACGATGCCATCCAACAGTTTTTCCCTGCCGCCAACGATCAGGACTCTATGCATATCTGTGCCCTCCCTCTATGGACTCACTTTTTCTCCGCAGACTACAATAACAAGAGGGATTTAGTTTTGTCTATGTATTGAATCGAATTATCCATATATTTGACAGCATTCATCATATATTTTATATAAATCCACAAACCGGGGCTGTCGCATTATGGCGAGTCACCGCTATATATGGCAGACGATATTTGCAAATGTCTGCCATATATAGTGGTGACACCGTCTAATGCGACAGCCCCGATTCAACTTACAATAATCCAGCCAGCGTCTCGACGATCAGAACCGCGCAGGATGCCCCTATGGCCACCACGATAAGGCTCTTCTTCGCGAACGCAAGAATAAGCGCAGCCATAAACCCGATCACAGCCGACAGCAGCATATCCGTCGCGGTAAGTATCGCCGGAAACGTCATAGCCGCCAGAGTCGCAAATGGCACATAATACAGAAACGAGCGTATGAACCTGCTCTTTATCTCCCGCCGGATAAGGACCAGCGGCAGGGCACGTATGAGATAAGTCACAAGCGCCATCACAAGTATATACAGATACACATTCGAGTTCATGATGCGTCCCTCCCTTCATCGTCCGTGTCCCGCGGCATCCAGATTGCCGAAAGCGAAGACACGGTGATGGTCACGATAATGATCTTCATTCCTCCCGAGAGATCCCGAAGCACCGGAATCACGGTATAAAGAGTCGACATGATCATAGCCATGAACACGGTGATCCTGACAGGGGTCTCATCACGGGCGGGAGGTATGATAATAGCGATGAACATACCGTAGAGGGCAACTCCCAGAGCGCTGATCAGCCTGTGCGGAAGTATGGCGCCGGCAGCCGCGCCCAGCACCGTTCCGAGGACCCATCCGGTCACAGAGACCAGTATGAGACCGTAGGAGTAGGCGGGACGAAGCGGCCCCTCCGCAAGGACACTCAGCCCGAAGATCTCGTCGGTCACGCCGTAGGCGATTCCCATCCTGTGTATTGTCGGCGTGTCTCCCGGCAGCTTCTGGGAAAGGGCCGCTGACATCAGAAGATATCGCAGGTTTACAATCAGCTGAAGGACCGCGAGCTCAATGTATGAGCCTGCGGAAGCGATGACCGTAAGTCCTGCGAACTGGCCTGCAGATGTAACATTCAGTAAAGACAATAGACCAGCCTGAAAAGGCGACAGATCAATATCTGCCGCCTGAATTCCGAATGCAAATGATACCGCGAGGTATCCAAGAAAAATCGGAATGCCGTCAATTAGTCCCTTTTTAAAAAGCGACGAATTTTTCATGATTCTATCTGGTTCTCCGCTGCAACTAAGTTAGCTGCTCCATATTCTTCACGAAGGCGAGGCTTCTCGATCTTGCCTGTCGCATTTCTCGGAACATGGGCAAATATGATTTCACGCGGTCTCTTGTATCTCGGCAGCTTGAGGCAGTACTCCTCCACGTCGTCCTTAGTGCACGTGTAGCCTTCCTTGATCTCGATGATGGCCGCAGTCTTCTCGCCGAGACGCTTGTCCGCGAGACCGATGACCGCGACATCCTTGATCGGCTCAAATGTGTGCAGGAAGTCCTCGATCTGTACCGGATAAATATTCTCGCCTCCGGAGATGATAACATCCTTCTTGCGGTCGACCAGGAAGTAGAACCCGTCTTTATCTCTCTTCGCCATATCGCCTGTGTACAGCCATCCCTTCTTGTCGAGGACTTCAGCTGTGGCGATCGGATCATTATAATAGCAGGTCATGACGCCCGGACCGAAGACGGCAAGCTCTCCGACCTTCTCTGCTTCAGTGATCTCGTTGTGATCCTCATCGACGATCTTGCACTGCCATCCGAAGCCCGGCACGCCGATCGCGCCGACCTTATGGATATTTTCTGTCCCGAGATGTACGCAGCCCGGTCCGATCGACTCGGAGAGACCGTAGTTCGTATCATAGAGGTGATTCGGGAAATAGTCCTTCCAGTGCTTGATCATGCTGGGCGGTACCGGCTGGGCACCAATGTGCATAAGTCTCCACTTCTTGAGATTGTAATCCGCAAGCTTCAGCCTTCCGGAATCAAGAGCATCCAGGATGTCCTGCGCCCACGGGACGAGGAGCCATACGATGGAGCAGCGTTCATTTGAAACTGCCGCAAGAACATCTTCCGGCTTGGTTCCCTTTAAGAGGACAGCCTTGCTGCCGCTGATCAGGCTGCCGAACCAGTGCATCTTCGCGCCTGTGTGGTAGAGCGGCGGAATGCAGAGGAATACGTCGTTTTTAGTCTGGCCATGGTGCTTCTGCTCCACCTTCGCGGAGTGCATCAGAGACTCATGGTTGTGGAGGATGGCTTTCGGGAAGCCCGTTGTTCCCGATGAGAAATATATCGCGGCGTCATCCTCGTCCGTGATCAGGATTCTCGGGTCACGGCTCGAGCAGTTGGATGTCAGTTTTGTGTAGTCTTCGGCAAACGGAACAATAGAATCGCCATAGAAGAACAGCAGCCTGTTCTTGCTGATGCGGTCGGCAATGCTCTCGACGCGGCCGATGAACTCCTGACCGAACACGAGAACGTCGCATTCGGCAAGATTGACGCAATATTCGATTTCCTCAGCAGTGTATCTGAAGTTCAGGGGAACGGCGAGCGCTCCGGTCTTCAGAGTTCCGAAATAAATCGGGAGCCATTCAAGGCAGTTCATGAGAAGAATGCCTACTTTATCGCCCTTCTTGATTCCGCGTTCGAGAAGCAGATTGGCAAATCTGTTGGCCTTCTCGTTAAAAACTCTCCAGGTGATCTCTCTGCGGTACGGACCTGTCGGAGCGGATTCGACCAGGTCATACTCTCGCCATGTCATCCTTCTGTCGTCGGTGATCGCCGGATTCAGTTCGACCAGGGCTATATCTTCAGGGTAAAGCTTGCAGTTCTGCTCAAGCAGCATTGTAATGGGCATTGTCGGTTACCTTCTTTCTGATTAAAAATCGTTACGGTCAAGCGCGTTTATTTTTCATATTAAGTCGTAACGATTTAACATGTTTATTTTCCATGTTAAATCGTTACGGTTTAACGCGTTTATTCGCTAAAGTGAAGTATAGGACTTTCCGCTCATTCTGTCAAGAGCCACAATCGACCGTTCAGACGAGCTGTGCCCAATGCTTGTTTCGGTTATGTGGCTCTGTAACAGGTCAGACGAGCTGTGCCTGATGTTGGTGACCGACAGCAAATCATACATCTTCGTGAGAAACAAAAGCAGGTCTTACTCTGTGAGATCAAAAAGCTTTAGCTTTTTAAGCTTACAGAGTAAGACCTGAGTTTTTCGATGAAGATGATGTTTGCGGTCGGTTATGTGGCTTTGTAACAGTACAGACGAGCTGTTCTTAATGTTGGTGACCGACAGCAAATCATCCATCTTCGTAAGAAACAAAAGCAGGTCCTACCCTGTGAGATCAAAAAGCTTAGCATTTCTAGCGCACAGAAAGGGCCTGCGTTTTTCGATGAAGATGATGTTTGCGGTCGGTTATGTGACTCCGTAACAGGTCAGACGAGCTGTTCATGATGTTGGTGACCGACAGCAAATCATCCATCTTCGTGAGAAAAACATTGCAGGTCCTACCCTGTGAGATCAAAAAGCTTTAGCTTTTTAAGCTCACAGAAAGGACCTGCGTTTTTCGATGAAGATGATGTTTGCGGTCGGTTAAGTGACTCCGATACAGCTCGTCCGCTGCCTATTCCAGCGCATAGAATGTCTCGTCCCGGTCTCTCTCCTGGGTGAGCTCATTGTAGATGAGGCACTTGTAGTCGTCGAGCTTCTGCTGCTGGGCAGGAGCAACGTCATCCGTGTCGTACTGGTGCTGCACACCGTCCGTCCCGTAGTAGCCGTAGGCGTTGAGGGCGGGAATCACATTCCGCATTTTGAGGAGATACTGACTGTAGTCAGTCTGGTCGAGGCCGGTCAGGGAAAGGAGGTAACTTCCGAGATAATTGCTGGACAGCATCTGTCCCTGCATTTCCGGTATGTCGTAATTGGCCCAGATGAGGTACTTGGTCTGATACTGCATCTGCTGCTCTTCAAATGTCGCTTCCTCCTGGTCCTTGCCCAGAAGATACGTCATATAGTCATCGCTGACAGACGGCTGATGATCGCCCCAGAAGCAGATAAGAGTTTTCTCATCGCTCTCAGAGAAGTAATCGATCAGATACTTCAGCGCGTCGTTGGAGATAGAGATCAGCGTCTCGTACTGCTCCGCCTGACCCTTGTAGTCGCCTTCGTAGCCGAAAACCTCGACAGTGGACGGGAATCCGATCGTCTTATACTGGCTGTGATTCTGGATCGTGACGTTAAATATGAAGAGCTTCTCGCCCTCCTTTTTCTTCTCCACAAGATCCGTGATCTTCTCGTAATCACAGAGGTCAGTAACCAGGCCTCGCATCAGCTGGGGATTCACGAAATCATCCAGAGAGATGAACTCGTCAAAGCCCATGCGCGGGTACACGAACTCGCGGTTCCACCCGTTCGGGTAGTAGGGATGCATAGCGATCGTGCGGTAGCCCTGCGCGGAAAGAGTCCTCGCAATCGAATATTGATCCGACTTGATATAGGAGTTGTAGACGACGTTGGACGGCTGCATCATGGTCGAATTGCCGGTAAGGAATTCGTACTCAGTGTTGGCAGTAAAACCCCCGAGGACAGACACCATGAGCGGACCGGTCTGCGCGTTCTCCGTGATCGAGTCAAAATACTCGCACGGATTGCTGCTCATCCGAAGGCCGGGATAAATGGTCATATCCGCAAAGGTCTCATTCATGACACATATAATATTGTCGGGGATGACCGCGTCGGATACTGCGTATTCTCCGTCGGCCATTCGGCTGGTCTCAATGATCTCAGCGACTCTGTCGTCCGAATAGTCTTTAGGCGGTTCAGGGAACGAAGCTTTGGCAAATGCGAAAAAGCCCGACTCCATTCCAAACAGCTTATAAGTATACTGAGGATGCCAGTCTCTCAGCCAGATGCCCGTGTCAGCAAGGAAATCGGTCCGGAATATCACAATGTAGAAGGCCGCCGTGATCCCGATGAAAATAATTCTCGACGCGATCTTGCTCCAAAGCTTCCTGCCTATGTGATAATTGCCCAGATGCAGATACAGAATAATAATTGAGAAAACGGCGCACATGCCGACGACCATCTGCCAGGACAGCTGGTACACATATCCGTGGGCCACATTCATCGCTGTCTTGAAGGACGAGAAATCGACCCACTGGAGCGGAATCGACCGAAATTCCAAAATAAAACAGTTGGCCATTCCCCACACGAGAAACAGTATGTTTCCGAGTATCATGCCTACTGTGACCGAATTCGTGAGGAAGACAAACATGAGATATATAGCCAGCGTGATGCCGCAGCCGAGGATGATATACTGGTTCTTAAGCAGATTAATCCATGGATTATTGATGAGCTCAATAACAAAAAAGCTCATCGCCGCATTCATGCCGATCATGACCACCGAAATGACAGCTGTAATCTCCGGCGCAACCTTTTTCGCCTCCTGCCCGTCGCTCAGGGCGGCATTTTTCCTCAGCCTGAGGAGGTGAAAAATCCCGATCAGGGTCACACAGGCTATAACGGCACAGGCACCGATGAAGAATGATGGTCTCATCGGCTCAATTTTCATTGCGTACTGGTCCGTCTCTGTCGATTCACCGTAAAACAATTCTCTGTGCAGGAACAGAAAGACCAGTGCGCCGATGCCTGCTGCCCCCTGCGCCGCGAGCAGCAGATTATAAAATAGCTTACCTTTTTTCAATGATTTACTCTCCCAGCGGCTTTGTGGCATTTGCAAGCCACTCAAGCTCATCCCCGGAAAGATATGGGGAAATCTTCTCGTACACCTGTCTGTTATATGCGTTGAGCCGTTCGATATCCCGAGGCTGCATGTACGCCGCGTCAATTGCGCGCGTATCGATCGGTGCAAATGTCAGCGGCTCAAACCTCATGAACTGCCCATACTCATTCATCTCATCCTTCACAGTGAGAAGTATGGTCTCAAGACGGATACCGTGGCTGTTCTCCACGTACATGCCCGGCTCATCAGAGACGATCATGCCCTCCTCGAACACGGCTTCTTTCATACCCGGTCCGTACTGATACCGGATATTCTGCGGTCCCTCGTGTACATTCAGGATATAGCCGATTCCGTGGCCGGTCCCGTGGTTAAAATTGAGACCCAGATCCCAGAGCGGAGCCCTTGCGTATGCATCGAGGAAGCGGCCTGTCGTTCCGTGAAGGAACTTTGCGCTAAGAAGATTCAGATTAGCCACCGCGACCAGTGTAAAGTCCCTCTTTTCCTCATCCGTCAGCGGTCCGCATACTACCGTCCTTGTGACATCGGTCGTCGCGCCCATGTACTGCCCGCCGGAATCTACAAGGTAAAAACCTTTTTTCTCAACAGCCGCAAAAGATTCGGGGGTGGCTGAGTAGTGGGCCATGGCTGCATTTGCGCCATATGCGGAGATTGTTGGGAACGAAAGGCCGATGAAGCCCGGGACCTCAGCCCGCAGACTGTCAAGCTTCTTAGCGGCTGTCAGCTCATTCAGATCAAAATCCTCACTGCCCAATGCTTCCACGCGGCGGTCGAACCAGCAAAGGAATCTGCAGAGCTGCACGGAGTCTTTCAGGTAGTATTCTCTTGACTTTTCCATCTCGACAGGATTTTTCATTGCTTTCATGAGTTCTGTCGGATTGACGGCCTTGATGACCTGACCTTTTTTACTCAGAATATCCGCTATGCAGGCGCTCGTAGCACCCTCCTCGAACATGACCGGGCCACCGAGCTCCGTATCCTTAAGGAAATCAAGCACACTGTCATACGGATGAAGCGCAATGCCGGATTTTTCGGCAAATGCCGCGAACTCTTCCGTCACCTCCTCATCCTGAATGAAGAGATCAAATGTCTCCATTCCGATCAGAGCATAGCTCAGCATGACCGGATTGCAGTAGATGTCACTGCCGCGCGCGCCGAGGAGCCAGGCGATATCATCAAGTTTTGAGAGCATGAAATATGACGCCTTCTTTTCGGCCATAGCCTTCCTGACTCTCTCCAGCTTGTGCTCAAAGGTTTCGCCCAGGAGTTCCTGCGGCAGTATATAGACCGGATTCTTCGGCAAATCCGGGCGGTCCGCCCAGATGCCCTCCGCCGGTTCGAAGTCTATGCGGCATACTGCTCCGCACGCGGATGTGATATTCTTATACATCCGCGCCTGTCCTGCTCCTATACATCTGCCGTCGAACGCGAGGACCATTCCTTCTGACAGGATGTCCTTCAGATATGCAGTTACTTTGGGAACTCCTCTCTCACCCATCTTCATGAGATGAATGCCGCTGCCCTTCAGCTCATTTTCAGCTGAGATGAAGTATCTGCCGTCTGTCCACAGCTCAGCAGAATCAGCTCCGATAATCAGGGTGACATTGTCGCTGGTACAGCCGGAGAAAAACTCACTGACCTTGAAGTAATCCCCAACGTATTCAGATGCATGATAATCAGAGGAACCGATCAGCACATAGTCAATACCTTCGTCAGTCATGCGTTTTCTCAGCAGACTGATCCGTTCTCTTACGTTCATCAAAATTCTCCTTTATAACAGTCTTGCTTGCAGCACTGTTCAAGCCTGATTCCATATAGGATTCCTGCAGATTTACTTATCATTCATGAGTAAATCCCAGAGTCATTAAAAAGTTATCCGCCATCCAGGGCCACTCCGTGACCTCCGGAATAGGAAAATCATCCCTGTCCATGACGCCGCTGCCGAAATGGCTGTTCTCCAGAAGCTCCTTTTTGACCGAATCCGGCACCGGAAGTCTTCCGTCAAGGGCAGCCTTTGTGATCGCGAAGACCTGCTCATATGTATAGCTGTCATTAGTCCTGTAATTCGCCCAGGTCTCATTGGCAAGCGAGAGACCATGACGGCCAACAGAGAAATAGTGGAAGCCTGCGCGAATGCCGTTGGCCCGGAGCGCTGTGAGATACATAAAACTGTTCTCGGGAGGAACTGTAAGGTCCTCAGCGGTCGTGAACAGGAATGTTGGCGGTGTATCGCCGGTGACCTGCTTTTCAAGCGACATATACGCCAGCTCATCTCTTCTGGAATTACAGCCGGGCAGAGCCTCTCCCAATATAGAGCCCACAGCCTCATTGCAGGTATATCCAAGAAGTGCCCTGATCGTCCCTTCGTGCGCATAACCGCCTGTCGATATGACAGGGTAAGCCAAAATCGCGGCATCCGGCCGCGCGCTGACAGTTTCAAGGTCATACCGGGTCTCTGAGACGTCTCCGTGGTGATTGCACAAAGACGCTGCGAGATGACCGCCGGCAGAAAAACCGAGAACGGCAATCTTATCAGGGATGACCTGATATTGTTCGGCTCCTGCCCGGATGATCCGGAGTGCCCTGGCGGCATCCCGGAGGGCCTGCATCTTGAGCGGATGAATATCGAGCAGGTTAACAGTGTAGGTCAGCACGAACGTATTGTAACCCCGGTCATAGAACTCTTTCGCTACAATCTCCCCTTCTCTGCAGGAGACGAACCAGTAGCCGCCTCCGGGGATAACAAGAATTGCGGGTCTCGCCTTGTCCTCATGAATATACGTGTGAATATTCGGTATGAATCCGTACGAAGACGGATAGGAATACTCGTTGGCGTTCCATATATTAACTCTCTCGTGGCGCATGCGGACCTCCTTGTGGTCAATAATCAATAACATAGACTAACACAAAATAAAAAACTTGGCAAGATAAGAGCTCCGCATTAGCCGGCCGACTTCCCATGTGGCGGTAAAAGTTCGGATTTAAAAAGGCTGCCGCGTAAAGCGGCAGCCGGGACACTGTGAGTTGACATTCACAGCGAATGAATCAGATTGAGTTGGTGATCAAGCCTTGCACTCTGCGAAGCCAAGCGGGTTGCCTTCGTTGAAGTTGCGGGCGTTCTCAAGAGTAACAGCGGCGATAGCCTGAAGAGCTTCGCGTGTGAAGAATGCCTGATGAGAGGTCAGAACAAGGTTCGGGAACATAAGCAGTCTTGCTGTGATGGAGTGCTGCAGATAATCATCGGAATGATCTGTGTAGACATTCTCATCCTCGCCTTCATAAACGTCAAGACCAACAGCGTGGAACTTGCCATCCTTAAGAGCATCGATCAGGGCTTCTGTATCGATGAGGCCGCCGCGTGCTGTGTTGACCAGCATAGCGGTGTCTTTCATCATGGAGATAGCCTTGGCATCGATCAGATGATATGTGCCGCCCTCGCCCATAATGAGCGGTGCATGCAGAGAAATAAGGTCAGCCTTCTGAAGAAGCTCTTCCTTGGAAACATAGGTAAGAAGTCCTTCATCTACCAGTGACTGATTCGGGAAAGCATCCCATGCGATGACTGTCATGCCGAAGCCCTTGCAGATTCTGGCTGTGCACTGGCCGATCTTGCCTGTGCCCATGATACCTGCAACTTTGTTGTGAAGGTCGACACCGAGAAGTCCGCTGAGCGCGAAGTTGTTGTCCTTGACCTTGTTGTAAGCCTTGTGCAGTCTTCTGTTGGCTGTTGTGATAAGAGAGATTGCATGCTCTGCAACTGCGTACGGAGAATATGCCGGTACGCGGCAGACAGTGATGCCGCACTCTTTAGCTGCCTGAAGGTCAACATTGTTGAAGCCTGCGCAGCGGAGAAGGATCAGCTTGACACCGCACTCTTTAAGAGTCTCAACAGCAGATCTCGGGCACTCGTCATTGACGAAGATGCAGACAGCGTCATAACCCTTGGCAAGGTTAGCGGTTTCAGGTGTGAGGCGTACTCTGAAATACTTGATATCTGCATTGTATGTGCCTTCGCCCTTGTCTTTTGCCAGCTCGCTGAAGAAGATGCGGTCATAATCTTTTGTTCCGAAGAACGCGATCTTAATGACTTCAACTTTCTTCTTCTCTGTGAATTCATCAGCGAGGACCTTCTTGACTGCCTCGATAGCAGCATCTTCATCGCCGCCCTCAGCAGAGATTTCAAGAATTGTGCCCTGCTTTGCATTCAGAGCGAGGATCTGAAGGACGTTATTGCCGTTTGCAACCTTACCATCACTCTTGATAGTGATTGCGGAGGCAAGATTTACGCAGCACTGTGCAAGGAGTGCAGCCGGACGAGCATGGATACCAAGTGAATTAGTAACCTCGTAAGTAAATGATTTCAAAGTATTTCTCCAATCTGGAGCGCTCTCTTGTGAGGATGAAATGATCCTCTAAGACTCTCTCCGACGCTCCCCCGGAAGAGCCCAGCCGGGCAGGCATCACGAACACTTACCTGCCTTTCACTACGCTACATTCTTATAGAATTTTAGCACAAATAAACGGCAAATGGTAGTATTTTTATTGTCAAAATCTACGAAATTTGGCTTAAATATCAGCAAAATCACGCATCAGAGACGGTTATTTTCCTGTGAAAGTTCAAAAGACCGGGCCACAATCCGTGACCCGGTCCGATTAACGCTTTTTACTGTCGTATCAGCTTCGCAAAGCGGCTCCGATACGTCAGTCATTATTCTTCTGATACCTCTTTCATTTCAGCCTTTTTGTCATTCTTTTTGGGAACGATATCATACTTTGCCGCTGTGAGCAGCGTTGCCTTTCCGCCCTCCGCGAAGAACTCAACACCGATATCCGTCGGATCCGGATACACATTGGCGGTGATGCAGTAGCGTCCGTCATTGATGAACACTTCGGAGGAGATGACGTCGAGGAAAATATCGAACTTAATTGTCTCGGAATCATCGACATCGCAGGTGCGGGTATTCTGGTTAGCCTCGGAGCCTGTAAGCTTGATGCCTCCCTTAGACCTGTCTACGATCACGACCTTCCTCTTTGCGTCATAATAAGCGACCGTCTCGTGCTCCGTGCCCTTGAAATATCTTACACCGACCTTCTTTGCATCATCGACTTTGAACTCAGCCACGATCTCGATGACATTGCCTTCAATTCCTTCTACAGTGATCGAAGTATCGTCGAGTTCGATGTCCTCGGCAGAGACTTCATTTGCACGGCACGCGATAACTTCCCTTGCCGGAATCTGATACAGTCTGCCGTTCTTGAATTCCATCTCACGCGGCAGAGAGTATGTTCCTACCCAGTTATCGACCTGCGTCGGATAAGAGCGATCCCACATCTCTTTCCAGGCGATCATGATATTGCGTCCGTCAGGCATCTTTACGACCTGAGGCGCATAGAAGTCAAATCCGGAATCGAGCTCACAGATCTCTTTCATATGGAAACGCCCTGTCTTGAAATCCAGTTTTCCGTGGATATAAATATTGGAATGAACGTTCTCATACTTATTTCCGTCCTGCGGAAGGTTCTGCGGACTTGCGAGGACGATATCCTCACCGTTCGACTGGAAGAAGTCCGGACACTCATATACACCGTCGAGCTTAAAGTATGCCTTTTTAAAGCCTTTCTGGGGATGGATCAGCTTGCCGCAATATTCCCAGTGAAGCAGATCTTTGGACTTGAACAGAATGATGTTTCCGTCGCCCAGAACGACCTGCGGCTGTCCTCCGAGAACCTCTGCTGACGGAGCCTTGACCACATGATGTACAGAATCACTGCTGATCGTCTTGATTTCTGTCGGAGCATTTACCGGAGGTTCTTCTTCCTCCTGATTGTCAATATGAAATACCAGATTCTCATTGAAAGGAACAGGCGTCTGATTTTCGTCTTCATTTTCAGAGTCTGTGTTGGCAGCCTGAGCGGAAGGACTACCCGAAACAACCGGATCATCTCCGTATTTAGCCCAGTATGCTTCCGGATTCTTTATGAAATCTTCCTGATCCATGGCATCCGGATCGAACTCGAACGCGTTGGATTCCATGTATTCTTCAAATGCTTCTCGATGCTTTTCCGGAATGATCCTTGTGCCGGCAAAGCAATAGTACCATCCGTCTTTCACGATAATCTTAGGATCGCGGAAGTCGCGGGTCGATACTTCTTCATCGAGCATCTCTGCAGTCAGCACAGGATTGTCGGCGTATTTTTTGAATGTTATGCCGCCGTCATCCGAAACCGCGAGACATTGTCTCTGTCTGTCAGGCTGCGCTGCTGTGTACATGAGAACCAATTTGCCATCTTTCTCGATCGCGTTGCCGGAACAGCATCCGCAGATAGCTTCGTACTCTTCATCCGGCACGAGGGCGATGGGAAGAGCCTCCCATGTTACGAGATCGGTCGAGGTCATATGCAGCCAGTGCATCGGACCCCACTTTGAGTCATGAGGATAATGCTGATAAAAAAGATGAACCTTACCGTTGTAGTAGATCATCCCGTTCGGGTCATTTGACCATCCCGATGGGACATTTGCATGATACTTTTGTTTGTATCTGTTATTGACCTTCATTTCTCCTCCATTAACTATTTATTAGCGGCAATGCCGCATGAATTCCATGTAATATCAGTTTAATATATCTGAAACCAATTAACAAGAGATTTCAGGTCAAGTCTACGGAAGTTCGCGTGCATTCAGTGTTTTTACATGTTCCCGGTCTTTTATTCCTCAAAATCCTGTGCGCACAGCGTGATTACCCGAGTATCCTATTCCTCGAAAGGACGCACACGCAGCGTGAAGACCTGAGCATCCTACTCCTCAAAAGGACGAACTCTCAGCGTGACCCCAAGGGATTCACATATCCTGCGGGCTGTCTCCTGCTCCTCCTTCGTTGTCACCTTGTCAACCACGGTCATTACGACATTTGGCACATAGTCCCTGCAGTTCCTTGCATAGTCGAGCATAGCCTGATAAGATCTGATTCCGAACTTAGACCTCGTGAGCTTTAGATAGGTCTCCGCGTCATTTGCATTCAGACTAATTGAAACCGTATCGATGAGACCTTCAAGGTCCGGAGCAGTATTGCGCCCCCAGATGAGGTCGGCAAGTCCGTTCGTGTTGATTCTGATCTTAATATCGGACTTTGATCGGATGTAGGATGCGACGTCCAAAAGCTCCGGCAGCCGCTCCGTCGGCTCGCCGTATCCGCAGAATACAACTTCATCATATTTGGACAAATCCCATGTGTCTATGCTTTCCATGACTTCCTGTACCGTCGGCTCATGCTCAAGCCAGAGAGAGTCGGAACCGAAAACACCCGGGCCGTTCTGGCGCAGGCAGAACGTGCATGCGCACGGGCAGCGGTTGGTCATATTGACGTAGATTCCGTTCTTCACTTTATATGTAATTGTCATACGATTATTCTCCTGAGTTCAAACAAATGCTCTTCAAATGCTATTCCGTCCGTCTTCGGCAGCCCCATCTCCATCGTCGTCGCAAGGCATCTGCCGATAAATTCGGATGCCATCCAGACAGACTCCACAAAGTCGATCCCCCGGACCGCACAGCCGGCGATAATCGACGAGAAGACATCACCGGTCCCGGATCTGTTCTCCCCTATTTTCGGTGTCATGACAAGCTGAGGTTCTATATCCCTGGAATAAACATAGTTTTCAAGATATCCCTCTTTTCTGTTGAGACCGGATATAACGATCCTGACCTCGTTATCACTGTCACACAGTTCTTCCAGCTTTTGGCAGAGATTCCGAAGCTCTCTCGTTGTCATATCTTCATGGTACTCGGTCTTAGTCAGAATACAGGCTTCCGTCAGATTGGGTGTCAGTATATCCGCATAGGGAAGAAGGCGGTGCATCTTCTTTGCCAGTTTCTCACTGTAACCATGGTACAGCTTTCCGTAGTCTCCCATGACAGGATCGATGAGGACTGTCGTTGATTCATCAGCAAAATCCTGAAGGAAATCTCCCACGATCTCGATCTGTTCCTCCGATCCGAGAAATCCTGTCACCACACCGGAAAATCTGAGATCGAGCTTTGCCCACTCTCCGATATACCGGCGCATATGGTCAGTAAAATCCACCCGGTAATAGCTGTCAAAACCGGTGTGATCGGAGAACACCGCTGTCGGGACCGGGCAGCACTGGATTCCCATAGCTGAAATAATCGGAAGCGAGACCGCAATAGAACAGCGGCCAAACCCTGAAAAATCGTTTATCACCGCTATTTTCTTCTGTCTGTTGTGATCCGGAATACTCATATACTTACATCCTCCACACTTTAACGCTTATCATACTTCATTTTCTCATGTATTGATAGTCTGAATTTCCGTAAGCGCAGAATCAAGTAAGAGGAGTCAGGCACATCTCAGGCATCTGGCCCCTGCCTACGCACATAAATAAACGGGGCTGCCATATTGACAGCCCCATCGTCATTATATCGGTAATCTAATTACAGCTGCGGGCCGGCCGGAACAAGTGCCTTACCTGCCTCATTGCCTGTGTACTTGACAAAGTTCTTCTGGAATCTGGAAGCGAGGTCAACTGCCTTCTTCTCCCACTCTGCAGCGTCAGCATATGTGTCGCGCGGATCAAGGATCGCCGGATCAACACCCGGAAGCTCTGTCGGAACTTCGAAATTGAAGTACGGGATCATCTTTGTCGGAGCCTTGAGAACGTCGCCGTTCAGGATAGCATCGATGATACCGCGTGTATCCTTGATGGAGATACGCTTGCCTGTGCCGTTCCAGCCTGTATTTACAAGGTAAGCCTTGGCGCCGGAAACTTCCATTCTCTTTACAAGCTCCTCAGCGTACTTGGTCGGATGCAGTTCAAGGAAAGCCTGGCCGAAGCATGCGGAGAATGTCGGTGTCGGCTCTGTGATACCGCGCTCTGTGCCTGCAAGCTTAGCTGTGAAACCTGACAGGAAATAATACTTTGTCTGATCCGGTGTAAGGATGGATACCGGCGGAAGAACGCCGAAAGCATCTGCGGACAGGAAGATTACATTGTCAGCTGCCGGACCTGCGGAGACCGGATTTACATTGAGAACGATCTTCTCGATGTGATCGATCGGATAAGATACACGAGTATTCTCCGTGACGGACTTATCAGCGAAGTCGAGCTTGCCTTCAGCATCGCATGTAACGTTCTCAAGAAGAGCGTTGCGCTTGATTGCGTTGTAGATATCCGGCTCGGATTCCTTGTCAAGATTGATGACCTTTGCGTAGCAGCCGCCCTCGAAGTTGAAGACACCGTTGTCGTCCCAGCCATGCTCGTCGTCGCCGATGAGAAGTCTATTCGGGTCTGTGGAAAGAGTTGTCTTGCCTGTGCCGGAAAGACCGAAGAAGATAGCTGTGTTCTTGCCTTCCATATCTGTATTGGCAGAGCAGTGCATAGAAGCGATGCCCTTCAGCGGCAGATAGTAGTTCATCATTGAGAAGAGACCCTTTTTCATCTCGCCGCCGTACCATGTGTTCAGGATGACCTGCTCACGGCTTGTTACGTTGAAGACTACTGCTGTCTCGGAATTGAGACCGAGTTCCTTATAGTTCTCGACCTTAGCCTTGGAAGCAACGTAGGAAACGAAGTCCGGCTCAAATGTCTCAAGCTCTTCGGAGGTCGGCTTGATGAACATGTTCTCTACGAAATGTGCCTGCCATGCGACTTCCATAATGAAGCGTACGCCCATGCGTGTGTCAGCATTGGCACCGCAGAAGCAGTCGACGACATACAGCTTCTTGTTGGACAGTTCATTAATGGCAAGATCCTTGCAGGCTGCCCATGTCTCTTCTGTAGCTACATGATTGTCGTTCGGATACTCCGGAGTTGTCCACCAGACAGTGTCCTTGGAATTCTCATCCATGACGATGAATTTATCTTTAGGAGAACGGCCGGTGTAGATACCTGTCATAACATTGACAGCACCGAGCTCTGTGAGCTGGCCCTTATCGAAGCCTTCAAGTGACGGATCCATCTCGTCTTTAAAAAGCTGCTCATAGGACGGATTATAGATGATCTCAGTCGTACCTGTGATACCGTATTTTGTTAAATCAATTGTTGCCATAATAACTCCTCTTTTCTTGAAAAACTGTTTTCGTTTTCAGTTAGCTATAATACACTACTTGTTCTTAAAAAGCAAGTTTAAACGATACCCTGATATCAGAATTATCAGAACTGTCGTAACAGTTCCATTATCGGTTCACCGATGGTGCCTTCCGGCATTTTCACTCCAAAATTCTCGGCTATCGTAGCTCCGAGCGCTGCAAATGTATCTCTCTCCGGTATCTTGCCCCCGCCCTCAAATGAAGGTGAGTACGCAATCATAGGAACCTTCTCTCTCGTATGGTCAGTTCCCGTCCAGGTAGGATCGTTTCCATGGTCGGCGGTCAGCATCAAGAGGTCGTCGTCCCGAAGCAGCGGGAGCAGTTCTCCCAGCTTTACGTCGAATCTTTCGATTTCCTGCCCGTATCCGATCGGATCCCTGCGGTGACCCCAAAGAGCATCAAAATCAACAAGATTAACAAAGCAGAGACCCTCGAAATCTGTCCTGGCTGCGTCGATCGTCTGCTCCATACCATGTACGGAGCTTTCTGAATGCCAGGTCTTCGTGATTCCCTGACCGGCAAAGATGTCGTTAATCTTCCCGACACCGAGCACGTCGAACCCCTCATCCTTCAGGACATTGAGAGCTGTCCTGCCTGTCGGCTCGAGAGCGTAATCGTGGCGGTTCGATGTCCTCTTGAACTCACCTTTATGCATTCCGATGTACGGTCTCGCAATGACACGGCCCACTCTCCACTCTGGCTTCATAGTCAATTCACGGGCAATCTCGCAATATCTGTAGAGATTATCAAGCCCCATTGTCTCCTCATTGCCGCAGATCTGAAGCACTGAGTCCGCTGAGGTATATACGATAAGCTTGTCGTGATATATCTCCTCCTCGGCCAGTTCCTCAAGAATCTCTGTACCGCTGGCTGACTTATTGCCAACAATCTCGTGACCTGTCTGCCGTTCGAGTTCTTCGATGAGTTCCTTCGGAAAACCTGTATCCGTAAAAGTTACAAATGGCTGTGTCGTATAGATCCCCATCATCTCCCAGTGCCCGGTCATCGTGTCCTTGCCGCTGCTTCTCTCATTAAGCGCGGTGTAGATCCCCAGCGGCTGTACAGCAGGGGTCACTCCTGCCATCGGCTTCAGGTTCGCAAGTCCGAGCTTTACAAGGTTAGGAATCTTAAAGTCTGTCATATGCTCCGCAATGTGCGCAAGAGTGTCCGCCCCCTTGTCTCCGTACTCCGCGGCATCGGCAGCATCCCCCATGCCCACAGAATCGAGGACAATCAGAAATACTCTTTTATACTTTCGTACCATATGAGCGCCTCCTTAAATAGGAACAAAATGTATTCCGTTTCTTACAATATTTTAACACATTAGTATCCACGTTGTTAGCATTATACGAAACTTCTTCCTGCAAATCTCTGTCCGCCCGTCCTTTCAATTCTCGCTCGCGAGACTTGAAAATAAGAGTTATGTCCTCTCTTCTCTGTAAGAATATTAAAATCTATTCCACTTCATGTTTTATTATGTTATATTTTACAAAAGCTTATTCCAATAAGGGGGATATTTTCCATGAAGCAAAAACGAATGAGAATCTTTCTCATAGTTCTCGCCGCGATACTTGTGCTTTTTGTGGTGAGAACTTTTATGACGCCGGGACACGTGCCCGAGGATTATGTAACTCCGTATTACTCGAGCATACTCTCCCTGCTTCCGCCGGTCGTGGCGATTGCTCTCGCCCTGATCACAAAGGAAGTATACAGTTCTCTCTTCCTCGGTATTCTGACCGGAGCCATGCTCTACTCCAACGGCAATCTGGAGCTGGCTGTCAATACGATGATGTATAATGAGAACGGAGGCATGCTTCCGAATCTCACGGATATTTCTCACGCAAGTATCCTTGTGTTCGTCGTCCTGCTCGCGACAGTTACCACGCTGATGAACAAATCCGGCGGATCCAAGGCTTTCGGCGATTGGGCTTCCACCCATATTAAGACGCGTGTCGGAGCACAGCTGGCAACAATGGCTCTCGGAATCCTGATTTTCGTCGACGACGGATTCAACTGTATGACAGTCGGTTCTGTCATGAGACCTCTGACCGACCACTACAGAGTTTCCAGATCCAAACTCTCCTACATCATCGATGCCACCGCGGCGCCGATCTGTATTATAGCGCCGATATCCAGCTGGGCCGCAGCCGTATCATACTCTCTGCCGTCCGATATAGAAGTAAACGGTTTCACTGTGTTCCTCAGGACCATTCCGTACAATTTCTATGCGCTGGGTACGCTGATGTTCCTCTACACGATCATCACAGGCGGAAAAGATTACGGTCCGATGAAGAAACACGAGGAAAACACTCTGAAGACAGGCGATCTCTGGAACGATCCGTCGAGGCGCGCTGACGAAAAAGAGACCGACGGTCAGCTTGGCAGCGGACGTGTGTCGGATCTTGTCATCCCGGTGGCTTCGCTTATCATCTGCTGCATCATCGGTATGCTCTACACCGGCGGGTTCTTTGAGGGCGAAGGCTTTGTCGACGCATTTGCCAACTCGGACGCAGCCCGCGGCTTCGTCATGGGAAGTCTTATTTCTATAATTATTACGTTCTTCCTCTACATGTGGAGAGGCACCGTAACTTTTGCGGAATTCATGAAGTCCATCCCTGAAGGCTGGGGCACAATGGTAGGTCCCATGGTCATCCTCGTCATGGCATGGACACTTTCCGGTATGACAGGTCTCCTCGGTGCCCGCGAATTCATCCACGACGTCATGGCGGCTTCCGCAGGCCATGTAAAGATCCTTCTTCCGATGATCATCTTCCTTGTCGCCCTGTTCCTTGCATTTTCCACAGGAACAAGCTGGGGAACATTCTCCATCCTGATTCCGATCGTGTGCGGTGTATTTGTTCCCGGCGAAGAAATGTTCATCATCGGTATCGCTGCCTGCCTGGCAGGGTCCGTGTGCGGAGACCACTGCTCACCGATCAGCGACACAACAATCATGTCGTCAGCCGGCGCCAAGTCCAATCACATAAATCATGTGTCGACACAGATGCCCTACGCGCTGACGACCGCTTCTGTGTGCGCGGTCGGTTACCTGATCGCCGGTGTCTTCGGTTACTATATCAACTCTCCGTTAGCCCTGATCTCTCTGCCGATCATGCTCGCAATACTTGTCGGTGTGATTGTTGTTATAAGAAAAAGAGTTGCAGCTTAACAGAATTTTAGCGATTCCCTGTTAAAGGGATCGTCGCAATAGATGTTACGGCAGCCTTCGCTGATTCGTGAAAATCCGGCCCTAGCGGCCGGATTTTTCTGTAATTACGTAATGCTGAACTCTTTTTCTAAAATTATATGCAAACGCTCCCAATGACCTGAATATTTGATATAATAAATAAAGTAGTCATACATGGTGAAGCTCACATGGATAAATCCACGTGCTTCCATATGCGGCTCCCGCCGCAGGGCCGCTTTAGGCGGCCGGACTAACGCACCTGCG
>JBGUIK010000019.1:0-12867 GCA_045112915.1 Lachnospiraceae bacterium | reverse complement strand
GACCATGTCCACATCCTGTACGAGGCGGATCCTTTTACCGCGCCGGGAAGCCTCGCGAACATCGTGAAGACGAAGACCTCCCGGTTCGCCAGGAGGGAATACGGGGAAACGGTGCTAAGGAAATACTACTGGAAACCATATTTCTGGTCAGACAGTTATTTCGTCACGACGGTCAGTGAGAATTCTCTCACGATGGTCAGGGACTATATCAGGGACCAGTAAATTTGTCCCGGCATTCACCCACGCCCATGCGGTGCGGAGGCTCCTATGGACGTGGTACTCTGCTGCTACGCTTCATAGATATTTCCCCTTTTACGACGCTGTGCTGCCCAGATATTTCTTAAGTACAAATCCCTGCATGCCGTTGTACTCGACCATAAAGAAGTCGTTTGCGCCTTCTTTAATTGCATATACAACACTTCCGAGCGGAATCTGGCAGATTTCCTTGCCGCTTGTCGACGCTGTCTTCCTCAGGGTTACGCTCTCCTTGCACTTTACGACCTTCATGTATTCGCCGATCGCGATCTGCGGTTCGAACTCGTCAAGATATTTTATCAGTGCATATCCGGATACACCATTATAGGTGACGTATACAAATCCATTTGACGCGTCCTCAAGGTAAATCACAGGCGCAAATAACGGAATCTGCAGGATTGCTTCAGATGATGTTGAAGCTTTTGCCCGAAGCGAAATGCTCTCGTTGACACCTACCACGTACAACGGCTGGCCATAATAGTACCCTGATTTATTTGCGGTCTTTCCGCTGTTTGCCGGCTTCAGGAACGAAGCTAGGGCGTACCCTTCATAGCCCCTGTATTCTACGTAATAGAATCCATTTGCAGCTTCCTTCACTACATACACGACCGCGCCCAGCGGAATCTGGCAGATCTCCGCGCCCTTTGTTGACGCTGTCTTCCTGAGCGTAATACTCTTCTTGCAATCATACACGGTCATATACTCGCCGATCGCGATCTGAGGCTCGAACTCGTCAAGATATTTGGCCAGCGCGTATCCGTCTGTGCCATTGTAGTTCACATATAAAAATCCGTTTTTGGCGTCCGCTATATATGAGACTCTCCCATATAAGGGGATCTGCAAAATAGCGTCCGATGACGTCGACTGTTTAGCGCGAAGAGAAATGCTTTCTTTGCAGTTCACTACCCAGAGCGACTGACCATGCTCGTATCCCGATAAGCCGGACGAGCTCATCTGCTTAAATCCTGCTGCAAAGGCATCGATTCTCCAGAATGAAGAAAACAGGACCATGCAGGCCAACCCGATTGCTGCTAAACTAATTCTACTCCATTTCATGACCTTAACCTCCTATGTTTTTCTGATGCAACTGCTGCCACGGGGTGAGCGTTCAGACAGGCTGTTGCTAAGTTTCAGAATCCGACGCAAACATCATCTTCATCGAAAAACGCATATCCTTCCCTGCGAGCTTGCAACCCGCTTCGCATGTTGCGATCTCTCAGTCGGATATGCAATGTTTTTCTCACGAAGATTGATGCTTTGCTGCCGGAAACGTAACATAAGAACAGCCTGTATGAACTGTCACGCCACAGGAATGTCATCGTTTCCTGTCTGATATGTTAATTTTACCATATCCGAGGCCGCTGAAAAAGACTGATTCCATATGGCCGCGGAGTTTCATGTAAGGAAAAGGAGCTGCCGCATTAGACGGTGCCGCCACTATATATGGCAGACATTTGAATATAACGTCTGCCATATATAGTGGCGGCGCGCATTAATGCGACAGCCCCTATAGTTTTGCGTTAATCAGTCCTCTCACCCAAGCGAACACCTGATAAACTCCCTGAACAGCGGATGGGCTTTATCCGGTCTCGACTTGAACTCGGGATGAAACTGCACCCCGACATGAAAACGGTTTTCAGCAATCTCGACAGCCTCGACAAGCGTGCCGTCAGGCGATGTTCCGCAGACAGTAAGACCTGCCGCCTCAAGCTGATCACGATACTCATTGTTGTACTCAAAACGATGTCTGTGCCGCTCAGAAATCTCAGAAGTTCCGTAGCACCTTGAGAGCGCGGTCCCAGGCAGAACCTTGCAAGGATACGCGCCAAGGCGCATCGTCCCGCCCTTCCTCTGGACTGCCATCTGCTCTTCCATAAGGTCGATGACGCAGTGGCTGCTGTCCTCGGCAAATTCCCTGCTGTGGGCATCCGTGAACCCGAGGACATTTCTGGCATATTCAATCACACAGATCTGCATGCCGAGACATATACCAAGGTATGGTATATTGTGCCCTCTCGCATATCGACAGGCCAGGATCATACCTTCAATACCACGGTTTCCGAAACCTCCCGGTACAAGAATTCCGTCAGCGCTGCCGAGCATTTCATCGATATTTTCATCATTCAGCTTCTCCGAGTCCACCCAGAGAACTTCCACTTCAGCGTCATTCTCATAACCGCCGTGATACAGCGCTTCACGCACAGACAGATACGAGTCGTGAAGGCCTACATATTTTCCGACGATGGCAATCCTCGTGTGGCGGAACAGATTGTGGATGCGATCGACCATGTCCTCCCACTGGCCAAGACCGGTCATCTCGCCGCTAAGACCCAGTTCCCTGCATACGACCGTGTCAAGCCCGTGCCTGTGAAGCATGAGCGGCGCTTCGTAGAGACAGTCCATTGTATTATTCTCAATGACGCAGTCCTTCTTGACGTTGCAGAAAAGCGCAATCTTGTCCTTTATTCCCTGCTCCAGCGGACGATCTACACGGGTCACGATGATGTCCGGGTGAATACCCAGGGACTGCAGTTCCCTGACAGAGTGCTGGGTCGGCTTTGACTTGTGCTCGTTGGAGCCGGAAAGATAAGGGACCAGAGTCACATGGATGAACAGACAGTTCTCATGACCGACCTCCAGGGATATCTGTCGGATCGCCTCGATAAAAGGCTGCCCCTCGATGTCGCCGATCGTGCCTCCAATCTCCGTAATCAGTACATCCGCGTTCGAGTTCTTTGCCCCCATATAAATAAAGTGCTTAATCTCATCCGTCACGTGCGGGATGACCTGGACGGTCTGACCGAGGTATTCGCCCTTTCTCTCGCGGTTCAGTACATTCCAGTAGACCTTGCCGCTGGTCAGGTTCGAATAGCGGGTCAGATTTTCATCAATAAATCTCTCATAGTGGCCGAGGTCAAGATCAGTCTCCGCCCCGTCATCCGTCACGAACACCTCTCCGTGCTGGAACGGGCTCATAGTACCGGGATCCACATTCATATAAGGATCAAGCTTCTGAGAGGCAATGCGAAGCCCCCTCATTTTGAGCAGCCTGCCAAGAGACGCCGCAGTAATTCCCTTTCCCAGTCCGGAGACAACACCGCCGGTCACAAATACATATTTTGTCATTTTCTTCTCCTTAAGGTCTTCACGCAATTCAGTCAATTCAAGTCTCGCTCGCGAGACTTATCGCGAGGCCCGGGTCAGCATTAGCTGACATCTTCTAATCCGAAACTCTTCGCACCCACGCAGAGTATTCTCAGCTATTTCTGTAACCCATGAGGTACTCATCAATTTCCTCCGCGCAGGCGCGTCCTTCCGCCAGGGCCCAGACGACAAGGCTCTGCCCCCGCCTCATGTCACCCGCGGAGAAGACGCCCGGGATGCTTGTCGCATATTTACCTTCCGGTGTCGCGACAAGGCCTCTGCCTGTCATAGAAAGTCCGAAAGCTTCGGGCACCAGCTTCTCAGCCCCGATGAAACCTGCTGCGATGAGCAGCAGATCACATTTGATGGTCTTCTCGGAGCCTTCTTTTTGGACAAGTTTGCCATTTGCAAATGCAACCTCCACAGTCTCAATCTCACTTATCCTTCCCTCTTCTGCCATGACCCGGTTCACAGTTGTACTGAACACTCTCGGATCCGCCCCGAAAATCTCTATCGCCTCCGTGTGACCGTAATCGGTACGCAGAGTCTTCGGCCATTCCGGCCAGGGATTATTGGCAGCTCTCTCTACCGGCGGTTTCGGCATCATCTCGAGAGCGGTCACTGACCGACAGCCCATGCGAATCACAGTCCCGATACAGTCGTTGCCTGTATCGCCGCCTCCGACTATGACTACATCCCGGTCTTTGGCATCAAATGCAGATGGCAGCTGTTCAATCCCAAGCACGTTTTTGGTGGCTGCCTTCAGGAAATCGACAGCGAAATAAATGCCGTCCACTCCCTCCATGCCTTCCGCCGCAAGGGCTCTCGGCTGTTTTGATCCGCAGCACAGGGCGACTGCGTCATATTCGCCAAGGAGCGTTTCCGCATCCATATCCTTCCCGACATTAACACAGGTCCTGAACACGATGCCCTCATCTTCCATGATTTTCTGCCTTCGCGCAATCACACTCTTATCGAGTTTCATGTTGGGGATTCCGTACATAAGGAGACCGCCAATCCGATCTTCCCGCTCAAAGACGGTGACGGAGTGGCCGCGCCTTCTCAGGGCATCCGCGCATGAAAGGCCGCTCGGCCCGCTTCCGACAACGGCTACACGTCTTCCGCTCTCCCTGGCAGGAACATTTGGCTTCATCCAGCCGCTTTTATATGCGGTCTCAATGAGGAAGAGCTCGTTGTCCCTGACCGTGACCGGATCGTCATACTGTCCGCAGATACACGCTTTCTCGCACAGGGCCGGACACACCCTCCCCGTAAATTCCGGAAATCGGTTGGTCTTTAAGAGCCTTGCGAGCGCATGCATATCCTCTCCCCTGTAAATACAGTCATTCCACTCCGGAATGAGATTATGCAGCGGGCAGCCGACGACCATTCCGGAAAGCTTCATTGCCGACTGGCAGAAGGGAACGCCGCAGTTCATGCACCGCGCGCCCTGCTCCCTTCTGGTCCCGGCGGAATTATAAGCATGAAATTCCTCGTATCCCTGTATCCGGATTTTTACCGGAATCTCTTTATTTTCAACTCTCTCATATTCAAGAAATCCTGTCTGTTTACCCATAGTCTCACCTGCTTTTCTTTCATACCGACATACCGGTCAGTTCTGTGAAAGCCTCAAGTTCCGAACTTTCATACCGACGCTCCGGTCAGTTCTCTGAAAGCCTCAAGTTCCGAATTCTCCCTCGAAATTCCCTGCTCCTCGTACTTGCCGATCATACGAATCATCTTTTGATAGTCTCTCGCTATGACCTTCTTGAAGCAGATTATCTCCCGGTCAAAATTCTCCAGGATCTCCTTGCCGAGTTCAGAATCTGTCGCGCGGACATAGTCAGTTAGTATCGACCTAAGTTCACCAACGTCATATTTATCCTTAAGCTCCTCGAGCTCTACCATGTCCTTATTGATCCTGCGATACAGGCTGTGATCCCGATCGAGCACATAGGCTATGCCTCCGCTCATGCCTGCCGCGAAGTTCTTTCCGGTCCTTCCCAGAATGACAGCACGACCTCCCGTCATATACTCAAGGCCATGATCACCGCAGCCCTCAGCTACCGCGATTGCGCCGGAATTTCTGACGCAGAAGCGCTCACCGGCCACACCGCATATATATGCCTTGCCGGATGTTGCCCCGTAGAGGGCAACGTTGCCGACGATAATATTCTCTGAAGCCTTGAACCGGCTCCCCGGCATAGGTCTGACGATCAGTGTTCCGCCGGAGAGTCCTTTGCCGAAACCATCATTGGCATCACCCAAAAGCCGGATCGTCATGCCGTGGGGAATAAAGGCTCCGAAGGACTGACCACCGCCGCCTCTGCAGGTTATAAGGAACCTGTCTTTCGGGAGTGTTTCCCGGTTGCTGCCGTATTTTTTAACGATCTCCGAGCCGAGGATCGTGCCGAAAGTCCTGTCGGTAGAGCTCACCTCCACCTCGATTTTTGAGCAGGCAGCCTTTTTATCGGCAGTTTTGGCAAACCACGGGAGGAGCACTCTCTCGTCAAGAGTTTTCTCAAGTTCAAAGTCGAAGCTCCTCATGGGGTCGAACCTCATGCCGTCCGCCCCGGAGAGCCCTGCATTAAGGATCCGGTCGAACGCGATTGTCTGCGCGTGCGGCTGCTTAAAACTGTCCCTCTTCCTCAGGCAGTCCGTACGCCCTATCATCTCATCGACAGTCCTCATACCAAGCTTTGCCATGATCTCCCGAAGCTGCATGGCCACAAAGGTCATGAAATTCATGACGTGTTCGGGCTTTCCGGCAAATCTGCCCCTCAATTTCTCATTCTGCGTAGCTATTCCGACAGGACATGTATCTTTCGAACACACACGCATCATCATGCAGCCGAGACTGACAAGCGGAGCAGTTGCAAATCCATACTCCTCCGCTCCAAGGAGGGCAGCAATGGCAACATCCCTTCCGGTCATGAGCTTGCCATCAGTCTCGATCCTGACTCTGGATCTGAGACCGCTCTCGATAAGGGCTTTGTGGGTCTCGGCAACGCCGAGTTCCCAGGGAAGTCCGGCGTTGTGGACTGAGCTGAACGGGGCTGCCCCCGTTCCTCCGTCGTAACCCGAGATGAGAACGACCTGGGCACCTGCCTTGGCTACACCTGAAGCTATTGTCCCGACACCCGCCTCTGAGACGAGCTTGACGGAAATGCGGGCAGACCTGTTGGCATTCTTCAAATCATAGATCAGCTGGGCAAGGTCCTCGATCGAATAAATATCATGGTGCGGAGGCGGTGAGATGAGCTGAACGCCCGGAGTAGAACAGCGGGTCTTTGCCACCCAGGGATAGACCTTGGCGGCCGGGAGATTTCCACCCTCGCCCGGCTTTGCTCCCTGCGCCATCTTGATCTGGATCTCTTTCGCGCTGAGCAGATACTCTTCAGTCACACCGAATCGGCCTGAGGCTACCTGCTTGACCGCGCTGTTCCTCTCTGTCCCGAAGCGGTCTACAGCCTCACCGCCCTCACCTGTGTTGGACTTGCCGCCAAGCCGGTTCATAGCGCAGGCAATGGTCTCGTGGGCTTCCCTCGAGAGGGATCCGTAGCTCATAGCCCCCACCTGGAAGCGCTTCACGATTTCCTCTACGCTCTCCACCTCATCGATGTCCACCGGATTGTCAGAGGGCACAAATTCAAGCAGACCTCTCAGAGTATGCGGGTGCTCCGCGTCATCGACAAGGTCGGCATACTCTCTGAACTTGTCGTAGCTTCCGGTCCTGACCGCCTGCTGCAGAAGTACAATGACCTTGGGGCTGTAGAGGTGATCCTCCTTGCCCGGACCGCTGCGGAGATTGTGGAATCCCGTGCTGTCAAGAACCGGGTCCACAGGCAGACCCATGGGGTCGAATGCCCTGTCATGTCTTGCCGCGATGCCCTCTTCCAGCTCGCTCACACCGATGCCTCCGACTCTGCTGACCACGCCCGTAAAGTACTTATCAATGACTTCGTCCGACAGACCGATCGCCTCAAAGATTCTGGCTGACTGGTAGGACTGGATGGTCGATATACCCATCTTGGCGGCAATTTTCACCACGCCGCTAAGGAGGGCTTTGTTGTAATCAGCTACAGCTGTATACATGTCCTTGTCAAGAAGCCCAAGATTGATCAGCTCACCGATACACTCGTGGGCAAGATAGGGATTGACGGCCCGCGCGCCGAAACCGAGGATGCAGGCAGTCTGATGAACATCCCTCACCTCGCCGCTCTCAAGAATCAGCGAAACAGCGGTCCTCTTTCTCGTGTGGACCAGATGCTGCTCAACAGCTGACACAGCAAGAAGAGCCGGAATAGGCACGTGATTTTCGTCGACGCCGCGGTCAGAGAGGATGATAATATTTGCACCCTGTGAGACAGCCCGGTCGACCGCGAGATAGAGATGGTCGACCGCGCGGGACAGAGACGTGTGCTTGTAATAAAGCAGTGAGACTGTCTCCGTCCTGAAACCGCTGTGCTTCATAGAGCGGATCTTCATGAGATCCACACCTGTGAGCACCGGATTGTCAACTTCAAGCACCTGGCAGTTATCACTCTTTTCGCGGAGCAGGTCACCGTCTGATCCTATATAGACAGTCGTGTCCGTCACGATCTTCTCGCGAAGCGAATCGATTGGAGGATTCGTGACCTGAGCGAACTGCTGCTGGAAGAAACGGTAGAGAAGCGGATAATTATCAGAGAGCGGCGCAATAGGTACGTCATGGCCCATGGACACAGTCGGCTCCGCTCCGTTTTTCGCTGCTTCGAGAATATAGGATTTCACCTCCTCGTAGCCGTATCCGAACACTTTATAGAGTCTGTCGCGCTCTTCCTGGGTATGGACAGGTACCTTGCGATTCGGAATAGACAACACGTTAAGGTGAATCAGATGGCGGTCCAGCCACTCACCGTACGGCCGGGCGGACGCGTAAGTATCTTTGCACTCATCGTCAGAGATGATCCTCTTGCTGCGCGTATCCACGAGAAGCATTTTTCCGGGAGTCAGCCTTGATTTCCGGACGATGTGCTGCGGAGCAATATCGAGAACACCGACCTCCGAGGAGAGGATCAGCCGGTTATCATCCGTAATATAATACCTTGACGGGCGAAGGCCGTTCCGGTCCAGTGTCGCGCCGAACATCTCTCCATCAGTAAAGAGGATTGCTGCCGGCCCGTCCCACGGCTCCATCATGGTCGCGTAGTAGTGATAAAAGTCCTTTCTGGATTCACTCATGAAGCGGTTGTTCTTCCACGGCTCCGGGATCAGCGTCATCATTGCGAGGGGCAGATCCATGCCGTTCATGTAGAGGAACTCCAGCGTGTTATCGAGCATTGCGGAATCAGACCCGCTTGCTGATATGACCGGATAAATCTTATCCTTATCCGCCTGAAGCAGCTCCGAGTGCATTGTCTCCTCGCGGGCGAGCATGCGGTCAGTGTTGCCGCGGATAGTGTTGATCTCGCCGTTGTGAGCTAAGAACCTATACGGGTGAGCTCTCTCCCAGCTCGGCAGCGTATTTGTTGAAAATCTGGAGTGAACGAGCGCAATAGCTGTCGTATACTCTCTGCTCTGAAGATCCTCATAGAATCTGCGCAGCTGACCGACAAGGAACATTCCCTTATAGACAATGGTCCTTGATGAGAGGGAGCAAATATAAGTGTCCTCAGAGCTCTGTTCAAACTCACGGCGAACTACGTACAGCCTCCTGTCGAAATCCATTCCGGCATTCACTGTCTCCGGCTTCTTAAGGAAGCACTGCCAAATCGATGGCATGCAGTTCCTTGCCGCGTCGCCAAGGATCTCCGGGCAGATCGGAACCTTTCTCCATCCGATGACAGAGATTCCTTCTTTCTCCGATATGACTTCGAACAGTCTTTTGGCAAATGTACGCTTAAGATCATCCACAGGAAGGAAAAACATTCCTATGCCGTACTCTCCGGCGGAACCTATCTGAAGCCCCAGCTTCTTCACAGCTCCCTGAAAGAAAGCGTCCGAAATCTGCATGAGTATGCCGACACCGTCGCCGACAGTGCCGCTCGCGTCCTTGCCTGCCCTGTGCTCAAGTTTCTCCACTATGCTGAGAGCATCATCCATAACGGAGTATTCTGGAACTCCATCGATCCGTATGACCGCCCCGATCCCGCAGGCATCGTGTTCTCTGTCGTATGAAAGCCTGTTTTCCATATGTACCATCCTCTCTGAGAGCTTTTCTCGCTATCAAAAAAAAGAAGCAGCGGCGTTTCCCGTGCAAAAACACAGGAAGCGCCGTTGCTTCTTGCAGGTCATGATAATCGCATAAGCTTCTTTTGTCAACGCCTTTTTCAGATTTATACACGCCAAGGTGACAGACGACCGCCGGGGTAACAGTTCAGACAGGCTGTTCGGGGTCTAAGTTACGGCGCAAACATCATCTTCATCGAAAAGCGCTGGTCACTTCCCTGCGAGCCAAAAAGGCTAAAGCCTTTTGGTCTCTCGGTCGGACCAGCAATGCTTTTCTCACGAAGATGGATGCTTTGCGCCGTCAACGATCTACGAATACAGCCTGTCTGAACTGTTACTCACCAAAACCTCATTATCAGTTTCCCCGATATACCATCCTAATAATGCACACGACCTACCCAACTGCTACTCATCGATGCTTCGCTATCATGCTGACCCAGTATACCATCATTACAATGCACACGACCTATCCCAACTGCTACTCATCGAAGCCTCGCTATCATGCTGACCCGATATACCACATCGCCGAGCCAAGTCTCACGAGCCAGGCACCTGGCTACCGAAAATTGTACTTCTCAAAATACAATTTTTCTTGCGGATTTCTGTTGACACGCAGGAAAATCTCCTGTAGAATTCGCAGACATAAAGGCAACGGCGTCTTTGAGCGAAAGCTCGAAGGCGCCTTTTTCTTTAGTCGGATAAAGGCCATAGAGACAAAGGCAAAGGTGTCTTTTGTGTTATCGCAAAAGGTGTCTCTGCCTTTTCTTATTTGCAGACTTCCCGCATTTGGTTCAGCGGCGTCGGTTTTGACTGACCCCCTCAGTCATTTGCAAGAGCCTGCATACAACAGAAAGGAGTATTATTATGAGTAATTTGGCAGTATCAGATTATTTCGGAAGCATGGTCTTCGACGACCGCGTCATGCGCGCGAAACTCTCCGCAGACGTCTATGAATCCCTCAGAAAGACGATCGATGAGGGCAGCGTTCTGGATATCAGTGTGGCAAATGCCGTCGCCCAGGCCATGAAAGACTGGGCCGTCGACCACGGAGCAACCCATTTTACTCACTGGTTCCAGCCGCTGACCGGCATCACGGCAGAAAAACACGACAGCTTTATCTCTCCGTCCCCGAACGGCAGTGTCATCATGGAATTCTCCGGCAAGGAGCTCATCAAGGGCGAGCCGGACGCTTCCTCGTTCCCGTCGGGAGGACTCCGCGCTACTTTTGAAGCCCGCGGCTACACAGCCTGGGATCCGACTTCCTACGCTTTCATCAAAGGAAAGACTCTGTGCATCCCGACCGCATTCTGTTCCTACGGCGGACACGCTCTGGACAAAAAGACTCCGCTGCTTCGCTCCATGGAAGTTCTCAGCAAGCAGGCCCTCAGAATCCTTCGTCTTTTCGGCAATGATACGGCTAAGCGCGTTGTCTCCTCCGTCGGACCCGAGCAGGAATATTTCCTGATCACCCGCGAAATGTATGACAAACGCCCCGATCTTCGCTTCACCGGCCGCACACTTTTCGGCGCGAAGCCTCCCAAGGGTCAGGAACTGGATGACCACTACTTCGGTGTCATCAAGCCCGGCGTTGCTGCCTTCATGGAGGACCTCAATAACGAACTCTGGAAACTCGGCATCCTGGCCAAGACAGAGCACAACGAGGTCGCCCCTGCCCAGCATGAGCTGGCCCCGATCTACACAACTACGAATATCGCGACTGACCACAACCAGCTGACCATGGAAATCATGCAGAAAGTTGCCGCAAGGCATGGGCTGGTGTGCCTGCTGCACGAGAAGCCATTTGCAGGCGTCAACGGAAGCGGCAAGCACAACAACTGGTCCATAGCCACTGACTCCGGCCAAAACCTGCTCTCCCCCGGGGCAACTCCCTATGAGAACGCCCAGTTCCTGCTCTTCCTCTGCGCGGTGATCAAAGCGGTAGACGATTATCAGGATCTTCTGAGACTGTCCGTTGCAACCGCAGGCAATGACCACAGACTGGGTGCAAATGAAGCCCCGCCCGCCGTCATTTCCATGTTCCTCGGCGACGAGCTGAGCGCAGTCCTCGAAGCGATCGACTCCGACATGCCGTATGAGGGTACAAAGAAGACAAAGATGAAGCTCGGCGTTGACGTCCTGCCGAGATTCAACAGAGATACAACGGACCGCAACAGAACTTCACCGTTCGCCTTCACGGGCAACAAATTCGAGTTCCGCATGCTCGGTTCCTCCAACTCCATCGCCTGCGCGAACATCATGCTGAACAGCGCGGTGGCGGAAAGCCTCCGGATATACGCCGACAGACTGGAGAAAGCAGATGACTTTGAGACAGCTCTTCATGAGATGATCAAGAAGACGATCAAAGATCACAAGAGGATCATTTTCAACGGCAACGGTTATGATGACGCGTGGATCAAAGAAGCAACTGAGGAGAGAGGTCTGACAAACTATCCGACGACAGCAGACTGTATGCCCCATCTGCTCGATGAAAAGAACGTAAAGATGCTCACTTCTCTGGGTGTTTTCACGATTGACGAACTGCACTCCCGCCGCGATATCATGCTCGAAAACTACACCAAGAGTGTGCTGATCGAGGCCAACACGATGGTCAGTATGGCAAAACGCCAGATAGCTCCGGCTATTGAGGCCTATGCCGCGGATGTCGCAAAATCAGCGGCAGCCAAGAAGGCGATCGTCCCTGAACTTGCATGCCGCTATGAGTCCGGTATTGTCAGCGAGCTCTCCGAACTTATTGACGAGATCGAGGCAAAGACAATTGAGCTTGAGAAGGCAGTAAGCGCGACCGGCGGGGCCAAAGATATAGTCGAGGAATCCGCTATGATCCGCGACACTGTGCTTCCTGTCATGAGTGAGCTCCGCGCGCCGTGCGACAAAGCAGAACAGCTCACTGCAAGGAGCTACTGGCCGTATCCGACCTACGCCGACCTGCTCTTTGGGGTGAGATAACACTTCAAGGATCCTTCCCTGATTTACTTCCCGGGGCTGCTGCATATAAGCCAGATGTGCGGCAGCCCTTTGCGTTTAATCTCTGACGCAGAATTCTCGTGACTTTAGTCGTGAGATGAATGCGCAAAATCAAACTTACCTCTGACGTGGGATACAAACCCGCGTCAGAGATTAAATGCCTCAGCTGCACAATGCTCCACTGGAGCATTGTTACGCATGCTTAGGCACGGCGGATCGCAGCCGCGCAATGATGAAGGTGCTTCGCACTTTGCGCGGCGCGGCAAGAACGCC
>JBGUIK010000018.1:0-3355 GCA_045112915.1 Lachnospiraceae bacterium | reverse complement strand
TGAGGAACTTGTGCGAAGCGACCATTTCAGTGCGTTTGAGAAACTGGCAAGGCTTTCCAAGGGCGAAATACTGGTGCTTAAGATCCTCCTCCTTCAGGGAGGGACAACAACACCGACCGAGATCAGTAAGGCTATGAACAGTACCAAAGGCCGTGTATCCGCAGTTCTGAATGCGCTGGAGAAAAAGGGTGAGGTTACAAGAGCGATCGATAAAGACAATCGCAGAAATATTATCGTAACGCTCACGGATTCCGGAAGAGAGCATGTCATGAATGAGCTTCAGTCAGGTTACAGAACCATGACACATATCTTTGAAGAACTGGGGGAACAGGATTCCGCGGAGTTTATCCGGATGCTGACGAAGGTATTTAAGCTGATGAATGAAACAGACTAAACCATTGCAGGCATTGACTTGCCTGCAAAAAAATCGAAATAAAGTTTACACTGTAAAAAATTAACATGGAAAAAGGAGAAAAGAAGATGGAAAAGAGAACAGTGATCGTAACAGGCGGTAACTCAGGACTTGGTTACCAGTGCGCAAAAAATATAGCAATGAAGGACAAGGATTATACGCTGGTGCTTGCCTGCAGGAACCCGAAGAAAGCAGCTAAGGCGATACAGGATATGAAAGCGGAAACGGGAAACGAAAATATCTATTCCGTCGCACTTGACCTTGCGTCGCTGGATTCGGTGCGCACTTTTAAGGAACTTTACAAAAAGGAAAACTTTCCGCCGCTTTATTCTATCGTGTGCAATGCGGGACTCAATCGCACTCCGCTGGAATATACAAAAGATGGATTTGAGATGACGTTTGGGGTATGCCATTTGGGACATTTCCTTCTTGTGAATGAGATGCTTGATATGGTGGCTGAAGGCGGAAGGATCGTTTTCGTGGCCAGCGATATGCACAGGCCTCCGATCATGATGTCGCTCAAAGCACCTGCATTTACTGATGCGTACAAGCTGGCATATCTTGGTAAAAACGAGAAGCCTTCCGGCAAGGATATGAATCTGAGATATTCCATGGCGAAGCTATCCAATATCCTTTGTACTTATGAAATGGCTGACAGACTGAAAACAGCCGGAAAGAAGATCACGGTCAACGCCTTCAATCCGGGGCTGATGACGGATACGAATTTCATGCCGACGGGCAGCAAAGTGCAGAAAGCTCTGATCAGCGCGGGATCAACAATTGTGGCAAAGCTTACGAACCGCTACGGGAGTGGACTGACTTCCGGGAAAGAGCTTGCGAAAATGGTGACAGAAGAGAGCTTTGAGGGTGTGAGCGGGAAGTATAATGACCGGGGCACGATCACGAAGACTTCAGAACCAAGTTATGATAAGAAAGCTGCGAAAAAACTTTGGGAACAGAGCGTGGAGCTGCTGAAGATGAAACAGGACGAAATGATCCTGTAAACGGGAGGTGCTTGTCATGGATATGAAAGAAGCGATGAAAGCCAGACATATGGTTCGGAAATACACGGACAGAGCGATTCCTGCGGATATCGTAGATAAGCTGAACGAACGTGTCAGAATGAATAATGAGCAGCATGGTCTGTCCATCAGGCTTATAACAAACGATAAAACTGCGGTTCCGGGCGTAATCAGGCTGATCCTTGCAAAAGGAGTCAACAATTTCTTTATCATGGCCGGACCTGAAGGCGCGGATGAGCTGTGCGGATACTGCGGGGCAGACCTGATGCTATATGCACAGACGCTTGGACTGAATACATGGTGGGTCGGCGGCACCTATAACCGGAAAGGTGCACAGGAGAAATCCGAAGGTGCAAAACCGGTAGGGATCATCGCTGTCGGCTACGGTCAGACGCAGGGTGTTCCTCATAAGACGAAGACGGCAGAACAGGTCAGTTCATACGATGGAGAAACTCCTCAGTGGTTTAAGGACGGCATTGAAGCGGCGCTTTTAGCGCCTACAGCACTGGCAAAGCAGGCATTCACCGTCAGAGGCAAAGGAAATAAGGTTTCAATTTCCTGTGATAACGGCATCTTTACCGGTGTGGATACAGGTCTTGTGAAATATCACTTTGAACTGGGAGCCGGAAAAGATAACTTTCAATGGGAGTAGCGAATATGGATGAGCAGATACAGACACTTCAAAGACTGATCGATGAAAGTCATTTCACACTGGTCATTACCGGAGCGGGTATTTCCGTTGCATCCGGTATTCCCAGCATGCACGGTTTGAATCTGGCGGAGACACTGCAGTTTGCTTCCAATACCGTGCTGAAGGCAACGCCGGAGCATTATTACAGAGTCGCCAGGCATTCTTTTCTCGACGCCATGTTTCAAAATGGTCCGAGTCTCTCGCATAAGAAACTGGCTGAATTGGAGCAGAAGGGAAAGGTCCAGGGAATCATAACAACCAATCTGGACCATCTTCACAGTCTTGCCGGCTCGAAAAATGTGGCAGAGATTCAGGGAAGCTTTGCCGTGAATACCTGTCTTAAATGTGGAAAGCGAAACTATGATGTGAATATCTGGAATAAAGGGAAAGCGCCAAGATGTGAGTGCGGAGGATTATATTCCTGCTGGCCTGTTTATGCGCATGTTGGGCTCTATAATGAGGATGTGCTAAAAGCTCAGGAATGGGCGCGAAAGGCAAAGCTCGTCATTATTGTAGGCGCAATCGGGAACTATGGAAGCGTATATTGGAATCACATAAAACCGTCTGCCAAGATCGTACAGATCAATCCGAAACAGACAGGGTTTGATTCTTCGGCCTTTCTGAATATCCACAGTACCTGCGATGAGGTTTTTGCCGGGTTGTCATAGGAGGATGTATTGATGATACGATGTATTAAGGGTGATATAACAAAAGTTCATGGTGTGGATGCCATTGTCAATGCCGCGAATCGCACCCTGCTCGGAGGAGGCGGAGTGGATGGCGCGATCCACAGGGCTGCGGGACCGGGACTTCGGGCTGAATGCTTTAAATTGCATGGCTGTAAAACGGGAGAGGCAAAGATCACAAAGGCATATAATCTCCCGTGCAGGTATGTGATTCACACAGTCGGTCCGGTATGGCATGGCGGAAAAAAGAATGAGGATAAGCTGTTGGAATTGTGTTATAGAAACTCGCTGCAGATTGCCAAAGAACAGGGGATACGCAGCATAGCATTCCCCTCCATTTCTACAGGTGTGTTTTATTATCCGGTTGAGCAGGCTGCGAAGATTGCAGTTAAGACCGTTCAGAAATATATGGATGAGAATCCGGATGCATTTGATTTGGTGATGTGGGTGCTGTTTGATGACAACACATACGAGTTTTACTGTTACAGACTGGACATAGCAGCCACTCGAAGCTATCCATATAATTCATTTCAAATTTCTCTGA
>JBGUIK010000017.1:0-11062 GCA_045112915.1 Lachnospiraceae bacterium | reverse complement strand
CGAAATGCAGACTACAGTGGCAGAAGATTTACCGAAAAGGATGCGCTATTATCAGGGAATGATCGATCTGAATATGATCGAACGCGGTGCCAAATATGAAGAGCTGAAGAATAGCTTTATCATCTTCATCTGTCTTAAGAACCCATACCCCGAATCCGGACTTCATAAATATAGTATCAGGTCCGTCTGCGAGGAGGATTCAGCGATAGACTATGATGACGGTATCTTCAAGGTCATCCTGTCAGCACAGGGGGACAAAGGGGATGTCTCTGAGGAGATGAGTAAGTTCCTTCTGTATCTGACGGATCAGAGGATCGAATCAGACTTCACAAAAAGGTTGAACGATAGGGTTCTGGCGGCGCGTTCACATGAGGAATGGAGGAGAGAATATATGACGTTGCAGGAACGGGATGAGCTGATGCGTGAAGAAGGCAGAAAAGAAGGCCGAGAAGAAGGCACTGAAACAGCTAACTTAAACAGCATAAAAAACCTGATGCAAACCTTAGACATCTCTGTGGAAAAAGCTATGGACTTAGTGAAGATTCCAGCTGAGGAGAGAGAGAAATATATAGAAAAGCTGTAATAAATAGTGACATAAAATCGGCGCGGGTCCCTCTGGAGCCCGCGCCGATGATTTTTACTATTTATTTCTTATCTGTGAAATTACTGATCAGAAACCAATTAGACTGCCTGCAATCCAACCTGTGTCATAAGCGCCTGCCAGCATGATCTCGTACCATACATAGCCATCCTTCTTGACCTTCTTGCCTGTCGTTATGACCTGCTCACCGTTCTTGATTGTGAAGAAAACCTTGGAATCAAGGCCCGGAGCTTTACGGATGTTTGCGTAAGATACTGCATCGTTGTGTACTGTATGTTTCTCATATCCGCCTGCTACGTTCTCGAGTGCTTCAACATTGATCTTGTTCATATCTGTCATGGTTCTAATCTCCTTTATTTATCTATAATTTTGTGATTTTCTTGTTTAGTGGGCTTCCTCTTTTGCCCTGACATTTATATATACGAAGGACTTTGGGGGAGGGCTAAAAGAATTTGCCGTAAGTGAGGAATTGAGGAATTGAGGAGTAAGAGTGAGTAAGAGTGTTCATTTACCAACCTAAGTTCAAGTTAATTCCGGCTAATTACCAGAGACAGCCACAAAGCCTGAGGAGCCGGAATTCCGCTTCCTTTCCCAAGCCCTCACACCGGATACTTGCTCTCAACGAACCAGCGGCACGCGTCCGGCGAATCCTCATAAAACAGCCTTGCATCCTGTCCCTTGACCCGCACAAAATAACAGATCCCGCATCCCCCGGCCTTGCGGCTCGCCAGCCTCTGATGGCGATAAATCTTGTCTATCATATACTTCTCACCGTCCGGAGAGATGCGAAGATATTTCGGCTCCATAACACCTGTAGGTGAATAGACCACACCGACCTCGACATACAGCTTATAATTTGACCGATCACCGGATGTTTTCTGATCCTGCATATCTTCTACTCTCCTCTCTTTTGAACAAAGCATGCGGTCGAATCCTCATTCCTCACCTGAAGGTGACGGCGCACGCAAAAGTGAAGTCTCACCTGAAGTTGAAGCCTCACACGAAATTAAAGCCTTACCTGCAAATAAAGCCTACTCACCCGGAAGTAAAACCTCACTCAACTCTGCAATCGCAAGAATGCGCCGGGCTGCTTATCATACTATTGCTGAATTTTATCTTCTTTATGGTGAATATTATCTTCCTGTTAGCAGCATTATATGCAGTTATATTTCGCATGTCAAGCCTTCATGCAAAAAACCGCAAGTTAATCTTCGCCTTCACTTAACCATCTTGACACGCGCAGCAAATCCGTTTATGATAAACAAGAAGATTATCTTCATATTTCCAGACCACATACAGACTTCTTTCAAGCTGAATATTGCTTACGAGCAAGCTTCTCTGCAAATAATCTTTCCCCAGACTTAACTGCGCAGTCAAAAAGGAGGACCATACACATGAATTTCGGCGAAAAAGTAAAAATGCTCCGCAAGAGAGCACACATGTCCCAGGCCAGTCTCGCCGCAGAGCTCGGCGTATCCACGCGCACAGTCCAGAGCTACGAAAAAGGACAGAGCTATCCCAAGCAGAGGTCAATCTACGCAAAGCTTGCCGCCCTCTTCAATGTCGAGCAAAATTACCTTCTCACAGAATCAGGAGCCTTCGCTGTCTCAGCCAATGAGCAATACGGCTCCCGCGGAAAGAGAGAGGCAAAGGAACTTCTGGCAGAGCTGACCGGCCTGTTCGCCGGCGGAGAAATGTCGGAAGAAGATATGGATGCCCTGATGTATGAAGTGCAGAAAGCTTACATTGAGGCAAAGGAAGCCAACAGGCGCTTCTCATCAAAGAAAAATTCAGGCAAGGGCACCGATTAAACAGCTGCAGGTACGATTCGAGCACCCGGTCGATCCTTCTTGTTGACACCAGAATTCCCAAACTGATTCCTGCGCAAAAAAACGCCCAGTCTAAAATTAGATATTGTACAGAACGTATGTTTGTGAGATAATGACCCCGAAGGGATTCTTTGAATTTGAGCCGGATGGCAAAGGATGGCAGATTCTGGATGTAAGCCGGATGGCAAGGAATAGCAGCTCCCTGAAACGAACCAACGAAAATGGGATGAAGCTTTCCTGACACGAACCGGAGGGGAGGTGTGACATCATGCCGGTCATGGACGACGCGAAAATAATTAAAAAAGCCCGGAACTATGTCCGCACTTATGGCACCCGGGACCCGGAATGCCTCGCCCGCGAGCTCGGAGTAAGGATCCACGATGCAGACTTTATAAAACTGAAGGGAGTCTATAAAGTGATCCTGCGGAATCCGTTCATCTTTATCAAGAAGGATCTGGATCCCGCTACGCGTAAAATCGTCCTGCTGCACGAGCTCGGCCATCATGCCCTTCACCGGAAAGAAGCTCAGATGTTTCAGGAATTCAGCCTGTTTGCGGATATGACGGTGAGCCGGATGGAATATGAGGCCAACCTGTTCGCCGCAGAGATCTCACTTCCGGATGACGAGATCCTTGAATATATCTACCAGGGGAATGACGCCGCATTCATCGCTGCCGCCATGGAATCGGATGTCAATCTTGTGGCTTTGAAGGTTGCCGATCTGAACCGGCGGGGATATGATTTTTGTTCGCTGCCCCATAGCAGTAAATTTCTGAAGTGATTCTCCAGTCTCCCAAAACTCAACCAAGGGGCTGTCGCATTAAGGCGCGCCACCACTATATATTGCAGACGTTATTTGCAAATGTCCGCCATATATAGTAGTGACACCGTCTAATGCGACAGCCCCATTATGTTTCTCTATAATTGACGCCATGTATTACTTGTAACAATTTGTCTTTATATATGGGTTTTGCTACACTAATTTTATCAACATTTCTGTATTATGTATCAAAATTTATCGTTTGCGCCTATATCGCAGGGATCCGGTCCGGAGTAATATCCACTGCACTAAGCCGGATCCCGCGCTTTCGTCTCACGATCGAGACCTGACCTGGCGGGGAGCGTACACATGAGTAAAAATGATTTTTCAGCAGAAAATCTGCAGGGCATCACCCGCGACGAACTCTGGGAAATTGAGAGAAGCGGAAGAAGCCGGAAGCAGAACACACATGACATTATTATATCCGTACTTCCCGCAGCGGGCTTTGCGGCGGCAGTCATGGAATACCTGCTGATTCCCAACAAATACAACAATCAGTATCCGGAGAGATACCTCATCTTTCTGGCGATCCCGATATTCGTATATGCCATCCGGTGGATACGGTCTTTCCGCCTTTATATGAGGGGGAACCGCAAGCGTTTTGCCGCGACCCGGCACAGCGCGCCGTTCCTGACAGCCATTTACCTGGGTCTGGCCCTCTTTGACTGGGCAACCTTAAAGACAGGACTCCTTCTGTATCCGTTCATTCCCTGGGTCAATGATATTATCAACTCCATGATACTTGACGCAAAGCAGTTGGCGATCTGCACTCTTTACTCGCTTCGCCTGCTTATGACAGGCTACCTCTGCGGATCCTTCCTCGGGCTTATCACCGGCGTTGCCTGCGGCTACAGCAAGCGCGTATATTACTGGATCAATCCGATCGTCCGGGTCCTCGGCCCGATCCCGACAGCCACCTGGATTCCTCTCATCATGCTGCTCGTCAAGTCCCTGACCGCGGGCTCCGCCTTCATCGTAGGGCTGGGGGCCTGGTTCGCCGTGACAGTGGCGACCACGACAGGTATTGCAAATGTCGACCAGGACTATCTCGAGGCCGCCCGCACACTGGGTGCTTCCGAGCGCCAGCTCGTCTTTAACATCGCCATCCCGGGAGCTATGCCGAACATCCTTCAGGGCATGACACAGGCAATGAGTTCCGCCTGCGTTTCCCTGATCATCGCGGAGATGATGGGTGTAAAAGCAGGTCTCGGATGGTATATCACCTGGGCAAAATCCTGGGCTGCTTACAATAAAATGTTTGCCGCGATAATCATCATTTGCATCGTATTCAATGTGGTGACAAGAATCGTGGAACGGATCAGGCGGCATATGCTGCGCTGGCAGATTGGAGGCGCTGCCCATGGCTGATACACTGACACTCAAGCTTGCAAATGTTTCCAAAAGCTTTTCCCGTGTAGACACCGACCAGGTGACCCATGCCGTCGCGGACATCAATCTCGAGCTGCGCGATCACGAATTCGTCAGCATCGTCGGTCCTTCCGGCTGCGGCAAATCGACCATCCTGCGCATGATCGCCGGCCTCATCAAGCCCACGACAGGGAGTCTGACGGTAAATGACCGTGTGATCACAGGTCCGGGCCCTCAGATTGGGATGGTCTTTCAGAAACCCACCCTCTTCCCCTGGCTCACGGTGCGCGATAACATCGCCTTCAGCCTGCGAATGCAGGGAAAGCAGACGGAACACGCGGATGACGTGGAGAGAATGATCCGCAGCATCGGACTCGAACAGTTCGCCGACGATTATCCCGGCCAGCTCTCCGGAGGCATGGCGCAGCGCGTAGCTCTTGGCCGCGCTCTGATCAGCAAGCCGGAAATCCTGCTCCTCGATGAGCCCCTCGGCGCGCTGGACGCGTTCACACGCATGAAAATGCAGAGAGAAATCCTCGACATGTGGAATATAACCAGACAGCTGGTCGTCATGATCACCCACGATGTCGATGAGGCTGTATATATGAGCACACGGGTATTTGTCATGGAAGGGAAACCCGGAAAAATAAGTCATGAAATTCCGATACAGCTGGAAAGGCCGAGGAGCCGCGAAAGCGAAGAATTTGTCCGGTATCGGAATCAGATCATGGGCATGATGTCATCCGCTCTGAAGAATGACGTTTAAGTTCAATTCTCGCTTTTCGCCATCACTTGTAAAAGCGGGGGACCTCCCCCACTGAAATAAAGCCAACAAAAAGGAGGAATGAAGAATGAGCAAATCAAAATGGATCAGCCTGGGCCTTGCGTTTAGCATGGTACTCAGCCTGGCTGCCTGCGGAGGTACCGGCAGCACAGCACCGGCCGCACCGGCCGCAGAATCCGCCGCACCTGCTGTAGAATCCGCTGCACCGGAAGCATCCACTCCGGCCGAGACAGAGTCAGCCGCTGTGGAATCAAAAGCCGCAGAGACAACTTCCAAGTATGACGAGGAAGCATGGAAGAAGGAACCGGCATACGGTCAGACCCTGCATTACTGGATCGGCGCAAGCTGCACATCCGCAACAAACCTTGCCGAGCATCTCGGATACTTCGCTGAAGAAGGCCTCACAGTCGAGGGCTTCAAGGGCGAATCCGACATCGAGGCAGTTGGCACAGATCAGGTCCAGATCGCGATCGGCCACATCGCCAAGGCGACTGTCCCGGCAACCAACGGTGTCAACATCCAGTTCGTAGGCGCTGCTCATCTTCTCAAGGGCTGCAAGGCGATCTACGTTCTCGCTGACAGCCCGTATCAGTGCTACGAGGATCTGAAAGGCCAGGCCATTTCCGTCCCGAACGGAATCGGCGCTTCCGACTACAACATTACCGCCCGCCTTCTCATCGAATGCGGCCTGAACCCACTCGAAGACGTCACTCTGACACCGGTCGAAGTCGACGCATGCGTTGCTGCTATGCAGAACGGCGAGATCGCTGCCGCCCTCCTCGGTGAGTCCTTCGGCTATCCGCTCGTAGAGCAAGGCATCCTTCGCAAGATCGACTCCAAGAGCGGTGACAGCCAGAACGAACTCTGCTGCATCATTATGATGAACAAAGATTTCGTGGCAAAGAACCCGATCACATCCGAGAAGCTCGCTTCCTGCGTAAAGCGCGCTCTGAAGTACATGGGCGAGTATCCGGAAGAAACGACAAAGACTCTGATGGAGCTCGGCCTCAATCCGGCAGACAAGTATGACATGAATCTCGAGCTGAATAAAGCTATGGAATTCGGCATGCAGAGCGACGAGTACGCGACAGAACAGATGAAGAGCATCGTAAAGGACTACATCGACGTCGGCCTGATCACCGCTACCGACGATGCCGACGCGGTCATCGAGTCTCTGTGGCATCCGATCGGATCCGCTGAATAAAATCAATTAAATCCGGATTCGGAGGGCATGCCCCTGCCGGAGCGCCTTCAATTCGCGCGAGAACAATTCCGGCACTTTGCTTGGCACTAACATAAAAAGGGCCTGACACATTTTACGGTGTCACCACTGTATATGGCAAACATTTGCAAATAACGTCTGCCATATACAGTGGTGACGAGCCTTAATGCGTCAGACCCTTTTTTCATCAATAATTTCTAAGCATCGTCCTCTCCGGCACGATTACCATATAAGCGCCGTTCTTTGTCTTCTTCATCAGCGTCAGCATCACATTTTCAGGCACACTCACGCACCCCGCCGTATACCAGCGGTCTACGCTCTTGCAGTGAAGGAAGATTGCAGACCCGCGTTTATAGACCGTCGGATCAATGTTGAAGCCGATAGCCATCGCATACTTATACTCTTCATAATCAATCAAATGCTCGCCGGGGACCCTGTAAGAACTCTCGACCCAGGTATTATACGTATCATAATCGCCCGACCAGTAAGAATTCTTCGTGATCTGACGATATGTCATCGAAGTTCCCGGATTCTTTCCGAGTCCGAAGGCCAGAGGCAGCGTAAACGCGCCGATCGGCGTCGTCCTGTCCCCCTCGCGCCGCTCACTCGCAAGCTTAAAACCGTTCTGTCCGTAGCCGCAGTAGGAGGAGACGACTTTCGTCCATTTGCCATTTGCCTTACTGAACAGCGTGAGAGAATGATCAACGACCATGATGATCTGATTCGTCTTTTTAGAGGTCGACATGATATCGAGGTAATTAATAAACGGAACCTCCGCGTCATCGAGCCTATGACCAAGCAGGTCAAAGAAACGCAGTTGCCCGTTCACCCTGATCCATCCGGTCTTTATTGTTCTGTAAAGGAATGTAACGATCTGTCCGCGCGTACAGTTCAGATCAATGCCGAACGTTCCGTCATCGTATCCCTTCGTGACCTTCTTCTGCGATCCCCAGACAATTGCCCAGTAAAAAGCGTGTTTCTTCGACACATCACTGAACGGGGACTCCGATACGAGCTTCGGCAGCGGCTTTCCCTTAAATCTCCAGATGAACATCATGCACTCGCCCCGAGTACAGGGATCATTAAGTCCGAACGTTCCGTCGCCGTAACCTTTTGTGATTCCTTTCTGTGATGCCCAGAGGATCGCCTTATAGTGCGGGTGCGATTTCGGCACATCGCTGAACGGGTTCTCTGAAACAGCTTCCGGCGCCGGCTTTCCCGCCATGCACCAAAGGAACGTCACCGCCTCGCTGCGGGTGCACTCCCTGTCTATGCCGAACGTTCCGTCCTTATATCCCTTCGTGACGCCGGCGTCAGCTGCCCAGCAGATCGGCTTATAGAAAGGATGCTTCGGGTCCTGAACGTCCGAAAACTTGTATGACGTCGCGGCGGCTCCGACTAATGCCTCTTCGTTATTTGCAAATGCTATCCCATCCGGGAACACACCGTCCGCATCATCCGCGGCTTCCTGCCCGGCTGCATCAAACTGAGCTGCGTCCGGCTGAATGTTTACATCAGCCTCAGCGGCACCAGGCTGTACATTTTCTTCTGATCCGGCTGCACCAGGCTGTGCGGCTCCTTCCGATCCGGCTGCACCAGGCTGTATGCTTCCATCCGGCTCAGCTGCACCAGGCTGTGTGTTTCCTTCCAACTCCGATGCACCAGGCTGTGCGTTTCCTCCTGACGCAGCTGCATCTGGCTGAATGTTTACATCAGGTATGACTGCGTCAGTCTCCGTATTTGCACCAGAATCCCCTGTCTTTCCATCTGTCGTAACCTCACCAATGATTTCCGCATCGATGTGTTCTCCATTTGCAGACGGAACCTCCGCCTGCATCTCATACATATCCGCGGCTGCCACAGAGCTTCCCTGTGATGTGATAAGCACAGCTGCCGCGCAGCCCGCTGCCAGAAACTTTTTCCAGATTGGTTTCATGTCACTCCCCCTTTAGAAAAATGCGTATTACAACATTTTATTATAAAATCTCATTTTTGCAACAAAAAGGGACGGTTCTTTTCACATGGATTTCCCACGTGAGAAGAACCGTCCCTTTTTCTACATCAGTTTTTCTCGCTGCCCCCGAAAATAAACATCAGATAGCGGGCCAGCGCATACAGCGTCGTGATCACCGCGATGATGGTCTCGATAAGAACAATCGGCTTAAGGAACGGCAGCGGCTTCTCCATCGCCGCGGAGCAGGCCATCAACTGTTTTGAAGCAATGGCGCTGATCGCGAACGGGAATGTGTAGGCTGCGTAGCTCGGGAAGAACGGCAGCTTCAGATACTGCACGAACTTAATGCAGGCAAATACAAAGAATATCGTCGCCGGCACCCAGAGCGCAAGCAGGAAAGCCTGTGACTTCGGCACCACGGACTGAACATAGCCCGCAATGCAGAGGCTGCACGGTGCCGCGTAAATGCAGATGAGCGGCTTTGCCGAATCCGGCGCAGGCATCTTGACGTAGCGAATCGTCACAATGACCACCAGGATCAGCAGCGCGACCAGCCCGAACCAGAACGTCGCTGCCCCGAGGCCGGTCGCCTCGTATGCAGGTGCCGTCATCGCTGTCATCGCAATACCGACATACACGATATAGTAGCTGGCATGGATCTTCGGCAACGCCGGCTTCAGCATGAATGTCACAGTAAAATAAATAATGAGCACTACATGCAGAACAAATGCAACATACCAGATTCCCTTCGACACCGGACCCAGCCACGGCTTCACATAGGTGCTGAAGAGCATCAACGCCATGGGGAATGTACAGAAGACGCTGGCCATGATCGGATTTTTCATATTTTCACGGAACTTATCCGGCGCGGATATCACGCTGCAAATGAACATCGCCGCCAACACCGTCGCCACCCCGCCGCAGGCCATGCGGATTCCCTCAGAATACGACTGGAGCAAATTCCCGAGACCATACATTCCGAGGATAACACCGCAGATCGGAATCGGAATCTTTTTGATAAAATTCATTTAAAGCCCCCTCTTAAACTGTAATTAAAGATATGAAATTATGCGCCGAGCGGTGTAATTCTCGTTTTAAGATACTCATCATGTGTAAGTACACGGATCTCACCTGTCGTCGGGATACCAAACTCGCGAGCCAGGATCTCGGCTGTCTTGGCAGCGCAGATGCCTGTATAGTAGATGCACTGAGCCTTATGCTGTCCCTGAGACATGTCGAATTCCTTGGTAAGAACTCGGCAACATGCGACTTTTTTGGTATTGTTCTCTCTGAACCAGTCATGGAGTTCCTTTGTCATGCTCATACATTTGACAACTTTGGGATCCATCGGTCCCTTCTGCTCAGAGCGGCCGCAGATCATGCCGATGGCAAGCACGCCGCCGTTCAGTGCGCCGCAGATACAGCCGGATTTGCCGACACCGATTGCCATGCCGGAAGCCATGCCGATCAGTTCACGCGGTGCGTCCAGCTCAAACTGATCGATAATTGTCTCCATAACTGCTTCACAGCAGAAAAAGCCTTTGCGGTATGACTCTTCAGCCAGCTCCTGCACCTTAGTCAGATCGATTGTTTTTGCCTTGATTTCCATAGTATAGCCCCTTTCATAAAAAATGGTTGAGAATTGCAAAACTCCGGTTCTTATGCAATTCCCTTAGAGATTGGAAATGACCGTAATCATTCCATGCAGGCATCTGCCATCCCTCAAATTTCTCTGTGTTTATCGATTTCAGGCAGAATGCAGTTGATAAATTAAGTGGAACTTCCACCCTCTGTCAGATAATATAGGGTATGAAAAGAGCATCGTCAATAATTTCCAGACAATTCAGTCAAAACAAAATGAACCACCCCATTTATAGCTATCGGCTATAAACGGGGCGGACACAATTTCAAGCCGAAAAGAAAAAGATCCAAGTGACGGCCGCGGCATTTTATATACTCTGACCGATGCCGGCAGCCGCTTCATCAACGAACATATCAGCATGAGCAATCGGCATTTTACAGAAGTGCTCGCGTCATTTTCTGAGGCAGACCGAGAGCAGCTGTTGTCGGGACTTCGGATTTTGGAAAAAGTTCTTGCGAAAAGAATAGTTACGTAAGTATGGGGACATCCCCCTGCCTACGCAAAAAATCCAGCCGACCGAGGCTGGATTTCTGTCGCCTATGTCCTGAGCTCAATTAATCTCGCCAGCAACAAAGGGCAGGTCCGATATTTCGGACCTGCCCACCATTTATTTACATGTTATTTAATTGCTTTATAATCAGAAACCAATCAGGCTGCCTGCAATCCAGCCGGTGTCATAAGCGCCTGCCAGCATGATCTCATACCATACATAGCCGTCCTTCTTGACCTTGCGGCCTGTCGTGTAGACCTGTGTACCGTTCGGGATTGTGAAGAAAACCTTGGAGTTAAGGCCCGGCTCCTTGCGGCAGTTTGCGTAAGAAACTGCATCGTTGTGTACTGTA
>JBGUIK010000016.1:0-42611 GCA_045112915.1 Lachnospiraceae bacterium | reverse complement strand
CTTGATGACCTTGTCCTCGACGAGACCCATGCCGGTCTCCTCCGCGGCCATCTTGGCAAGCGGGATCCTTGCCTTGTCAGCTGCTGTTGCGGCAGCCTTGAAGATCTTGTCGACCTGCTCCTGCGAATAGGTCGCGAAGACAGCCTGTGCCTTGCGCATTTCCGCCATACGCGCCTCGAGCGCTTCGACGGTGTCAACGATGTTGACGGTTTTTGCTGTTTCGTTGTCCATGTGATCCTCCTTTGAAATGAATAAAATAATGTTGCAAATGAATTGATACTGCCGGTATCGATATTCATTTATCGATATAATAATATCGAAATAGCGTGGTTATGTCAAGCATCCTTGTTGTATAAATATGAGTAAATAGAAATGCGTGTTTTGTGTAATGTGCACAATTGTAGAAATTGTGCAAAAAATTAAGTACAATTAAGCCATCCGAAAGCGATTTGTTCCTACTATTATATCATATGTGTCCGTAAAATTCACTAGCATGTATTCGATATTGCAATATTGTATTATGGCTGCTTTGTGATGATTACGGATCTCAGCAACAGCCAGTTTAAGCTGTAATGACTATGAAAGAACGGTGCCTGCGAGCTGTAATGACTACGAAAGAGCGGTGCCTGCGAGTTGTAATGACTATGAAAGAACGGCGCCTGCGAGCTGCCGAAAACTACAGTACATACAGGATGACTTCTGTGATAAAATAGGCTTTGAAAAGTGACCGGTGCCGGTTAGCCGGGATGGTTTGACGATTTTTCGGGTGAGATATGAGCGCGCCTTTGGATTAGGGAGACATGATGACTATAGAAGCTAAAATAAGACGGGAGAGAGAGACGCTGTTCCTCAGCAGTCTTGCTGTAATCCTATTCTTTGTCTGGGGTTCAGCGAAAGTATTATTTTCCTATATAATGGATCCGATAAACTGGATTAAAAATGTGACAGGATCTGATAACCCTGCAATTACCGAGACCGGAGCCACCGTTATAATAATAGCCTATATTCTGCTGAATTTCCTCTTTCGCCTCTGTATAGGGCTTCCCGCCATAAAGGAAGCCCGGGCTGACAGTTCAGGGAAAAGAATAGTATATCTCATTCTTGCGATCATATGCCTTGTAATGGAAGTTTTGACCTTTCAGTCAGCGGTCATCGTGCCCATACAGGGCGGCAACATTGAAAAGCTGATACAGAGCGGTGAAATTATAGGCCCTCTTGCGATGTTTACCATTGAAGTTACATCATGTCTTGTACTCATACAGCTGCTTATATCGTCTCTGAAGCTGAAATATCTGAGACACGCGGCGAAAGCGGCAGGACCTGAAGTGTGAACAGGATGCTCGTCGAAAGCGGCAGGACCTGAAGGGCGAAAGGACGTTGTCGAAAGCGACAGGACCTGAAGGGCGAAAGGACATCGGCGAAAGCGATACGACCGGAGGAAGCAATAATGCAGGAAGATTTTCATTATTATGCCACATACTGCGCAGCGTATCTTGCGGGCTACACTCCCGAAGAGAGCAGCGAAATTGCATATTCAGCCCAGTTCGTCGATCTGTGCACAAGGACTCTGCTCGAGAAACTTAAGGGACCGGTCCAGGCTGCCACGACACAGTCACAGCTTGAACTCGCCGACGCGAAGACGGATATTCCGGGGCTGCAGGATATAACGAGGATCTGGTCCTCTTTTCATTTTCTGCCGGGAGACCTGTATGTCAAAAAGAAATGGAGAGGCAGACGATATATGCAGAGGTACAGGCTGATCTGCAACCCGGACAGCGACCTTATCGTCGAGACGGTACAGCTTGCCAAAGGAAAGGGTCCGCAGGCCGCAGGCCTTGCCATGCACATCCTCGCTGACACGTGGGCGCATAGGTATTTTGCGGGGACGCCGTCATTTGTAATAAACAACGCGACCTCTTTTTACGAGTTAAAGGGGGAGGCGGAGAGTGCCGATGATACTCGCATCATCTTTCGACACAACCCTACCGCCCACGATAATCTTGAACAGAGCTATTACACTAACACGATATACCAGAACGATGAGAGAAGCATAATGAATCTCGGACATGGCAGGGCGGGGCATTTGCCCGATTACAGCTTTATGCGCTACAGATACCTGCCCGCATGGGGAGATTACGAAATCATTATAAAGGACAACCCCAGGGATTACTGGCACGCGTTCTGCCAGATGGTCTACGCGATGAAATATCTTCGCGGAGAGCGGGACAGCTTTGAGAAAAAGCACTACGAGGAAGAAAACCTGGAAATGTGGAAGAGCGATATCATGCGGATCCTCGAGAAAAGACAGCTTATTGCCAGCGATGACTGGAAAGCATTCGGGTTCGGGCTTTCAGGTGTCAGCCTGGAGGATTTCAACATTGAGAAGTACCAGGCAGAATACGTCGCTGCTGCGAGCGATGAAAAATACAGCACATTTCTCGGCAGGTTCTTCCTTGCAGCCCTTGCTCAGAAGAGTATGGTGACCAACAGGATCTTCATGTCCCGAAACCGGCTGGCTGGCTTCTCTGTCAACTATGATAAGCGCGGCTTGAAGGGGATACGGGATTACTGGAAGCTTGTTGAGATGAGAAAGTGGGGCGATGGAAATGGGTAAAGCCAGAAGAGTATTTAATGTTCTGACGGGACTGTTCGTCATACTTTTCGGACTTTTCATGTTCAGCGGTCAGGATCGAGCATACAAATTGATGCTTTTTTTTCTTGAGGTTGCGATGATTATCCGCGGCGTGAGACTCCTTGTCTATTATAACAGCATGGCCAGGCATATGGTCGGCGGCAAGATCATTTTATATGAAGGCATATTCTTCCTGGATGTAGGGCTGCTCTTTGTTAACATTGATGACCTTCCGTGGATGTATGTGATGATGTATCTTGTCATCGGTCTTGCAATATCGGGAGTTGTCGATCTGCTTCGTGCAAATGAAATCCGCCTCCTCGAATCCGGTCACTGGAAATATCAGGCCTTTACCGGGATCGTTAAGATTACGGCAACGATAGTCAGTTTTGTCAGCTATCAGTATCCGTTCATTCTGGTGAGCGTCTATTCGTTCGGCGTTATCCATTCGGGGGTGGCAAAGATTGTCTCGGCACTGCGGCCGGGGGCGATTGTTTATATCGAATGATAGGCGGCGGAACAGTTTAGATAGGCTGTACGGAGGTTTATGAGCCGGCAGCAAACATCATCTTCATCGAAAAACGCAGGTCCTACCCTGCGATCTTAAACGATGCATTCGCATCGTTTGATATCTCCGGTCGGACCAGCAATGTTTTTCTCACGAAGATGGATGCTTTGCTGCCGGCAGCGTAATGCAAGGACAGCCTATCTGAACTGTATGATGAATCCTTCCAAGGTCAAAGGCAGCAATATTGTTACGCAAGCAAGATTTTGCTGCCCCTGCCAAAGACCCGATGAAACCCGTTCTGGTCAAAGGCAGCAAACACGCCATGGAAGCAGGATTTTGCTGCCTCTGCCAAAGACCCGATGAATCCGTTTTGGTCAAAGGCAGCAATATTGTCTCGTAAGCAGGATTTTGCTGCCTCCGCCGAAGACCCGATGAAACTCACAAGGACCAAAGGCAGCAATCATGCCTCGCCAGTAGGATTCAGTGTTCTATGCTCTGATATATAGCGGTATTTACCTATGTAATGTATAATAAAAATGAACCGTGCAGGAAAGGAGGACCCACATGACTGAACGTGAATTCACGAAGCTGGCTTCAGAACTCTTCGACGAGGGCTTCCGGGCAGCCGACACCGAGGCAGTCGCCGAGAAGACGAAGCTTTCCGGCGCGGAGCTGGAGAAGATCATGGATCTGATCACCTACTATGCTCAGCAAGAGTTTTTCGAGCATTGATACTCCGATGATCCGCGCATCAATCCGGAATCCATTGATGCAGTGACGATCCGCGCATCGACCCGGAACTCACTGGTACTTTGCGCGCCGCCCCGCCGCTCATACAGAGCCTCCCCCAGGATGAACACAGACTGCACATTTTGTCTAATTTACATAATTTTTTAAATAGGATGACATATGTCATTGGTAAGATGGTATAATAGGCTCATCATATTAAGTGCAGTGAGCACTCAGGAAGGAGGGTCCTATGACCGGTTTACCATTAATCTTTGTTTTCATCCTTGCTATCGTGGCGATGATCCTCATGATATCTAAATTTAAGATTCATCCGTTCGTCTCCATCATGTGCATCTCCCTTATCCTCGGCGTGATCGCGGGCATCCCGCTCGTCGACACCACTCTCGAGGATGGGACAGTCCGGAGCGGTCTTGCAAATGTCATCGGCCAAGGCTTCTCAGGCACCTTCTCCAGCATCGGTATCGTTATTATTCTCGGTGCCCTGATCGGCAGCATTCTTGAGCAGACAGGCGCGGCTTTAAAGCTCGCTGACATGGTCATCAATCTTGTTGGAAAGAAGAATCCTGTTCTCGCTATGGAGCTCATGGGCTGGGTCGTTTCCATCCCGGTTTTCTGCGATTCCGGTTTCGTCATCCTGAACCCGATCAGAAAAGCTCTTGTATCCAGAACCGGTGCTTCATCGGTCGCAATGTCCATAGGTCTCGGCAGTGGTCTTTACATCGCTCACGTATTCATCCCGCCGACACCCGGTCCGATCGCCGCAGCCAACACCCTCGGCATCGGCGACAACCTGCTCCTTGTCATGGGCATGGGCGTTGTGTGCTCGATACTTCCGCTGATTGCGGGGCTTGTATTTGCAAAACAGATCGGTAAATCTGTGAAAGCGGCAGACGAAGCAGATGCCGGCGAAGTCACAAAGTCCTATGAAGAGCTCGTCGCTGAGTACGGCAAGCTTCCGAGCGGCTGGTCAGCACTCGCTCCGATCATCGTTCCGATCATCCTCATGGGTGTCTCCTCGGTGGTCACAATGGCGGGCATGTCCGGTGCGGTCATCAGCCTTCTCAAGTTCCTCGGAACTCCGATCATCGCTCTGGCAGTCGGTACGATATTTGCTGTAGCACAGCTCTCCGGCGCAGGCAAGTTATCTGATTTCTACGATATCACGAACGACACTCTGAAGACAGTCGGCCCGATCCTCTTCGTCACTGCAGCCGGCGGTGTCCTCGGCAAAGTCATCTCCTCGTCCGATATGGTGAACTACATCACATCACATGCGGAGATCCTTTCCAAGATGGGCATCTTCTTCCCGTTCATCCTTGCGGCTATCCTGAAGTCTGCACAGGGCAGCTCCACTGTCGCGCTGACAACAACAGCCGGCATCGTTGCCCCGCTTCTTCCGGTACTCGGTCTCGGCAGCCCGATGCGTACGGTCCTCGCCTGCATGGCGATCGGCGCGGGTGCTATGACCGTATCACATGCAAATGATTCCTACTTCTGGGTCGTCACCAACTTCGGCGCGATGACTCCTGAGCAGGGCTATAAGACACAGACGATGTGCACACTGGTCATCGGTATTGCAGGTATCCTCGAAGTATTCCTTCTGTCGCTGTTCCTGCACTGATGTTCCTTAAATTCAAGTCTCGTCCGCGAGACTTGGCACGGGATTCGAGTCGGGATCAATCGGTATAGTTCCAGACCGAATTCCTGTGCGTCTTCATCGGGTTACTGCCTACGCCGCAGCCCATAGCAACACATTAATTGCAAATATCTAAAAGGAGTTATGTGACATGAAACTACTATTTGCATCCGATTCATTTAAGGGCACACTCTCAAGCGAACAGACCGTAGAGCTTCTTGCAAAAGCAGCAAAGAACGTTTTCGGCGACATCGAGTACAGCGGCGTCGCGGTCGCGGACGGCGGCGAGGGCACGACAGATGCCGTCATCTCCGCTGAGAACGGCGAAAAGATTTACGTCGACGTCCACGGCCCTCTGATGGAGGAAACACGGGCATACTACGGCTGCTTCGGCAAAGACAAAGCTGTCCTCGAGATGGCTGCGGCATCCGGCCTTCCGATGGTTCCGAACGAACTCAGGAACCCGCTGAACACAACGACCTACGGCACAGGCGAACTGATTCGCGACGCTCTTGACAAGGGCTTCACGGATATCTCCATCGCTATCGGCGGCAGTGCTACAAATGACGGCGGCATGGGCTGTGCCAGAGCCCTCGGCGTCAAGTTCCTCGACGCTGACGGCAATGAGCTCGAGGGCTTCGGCCGCGACCTTGAAAAGGTCGTCAAGATCGACGCTTCCGGCATCGACCCGCGCGTCAAGGATGCAAAGATCACTGTCATGTGCGACGTCACGAACCCGCTCTGCGGCAAGGACGGAGCAACCAATACATTCGGTGCCCAGAAGGGCGGCACACCGGAGATCCTTGAGCGTCTCGAAGCAGGTATGTGCAACTACCGCGATATCATCAAAGCACAGTTCGGCATCGACCCTGACCAGATCCGCGGCGGCGGCGCTGCAGGCGGTCTCGGCACAGCCCTCATGGTCTTCCTCGGCGGCGAGATGAAGTCCGGAATCGACACAGTTCTCGACCTCATCGATTTCAACGGCCGTCTGGACGGTGTTGACCTGGTCGTCACCGGCGAGGGCAGAACCGACTGGCAGTCCTGCTTCGGCAAGGTCATGCAGGGTGTCGGCGAGCGCTCCAAGGCCAAGGGTGTTCCGGCCGTCGGCCTGTGCGGCAGCCTCGGCAAGGGCGCTGACCAGATCTTCGATCACGGCATTGTCTCCCTGATGACAACAGTCGACGCTCCGATGCCGCTCCAGGATGCACTTGACCGCGCGGAGGAGCTGTATTATCTCGGCGCGATTCGTATGTTCCGCTTCATTAAGGCAGGTATGAGCATCTGATTTTATTTTTAATATCAAGCATATTGGGGCTGCCGCAAAATGTTGCGGCAGCCCGCGCTAATAAGTGAAATCCGGCCTTGATGGCCGGATTTTTTCTGTGGTTCCGGCGGATTTCATTGGGTGCTCAGCAGAGGCAGCAAAATCTGGATTTGCGTTTACTGATACATGTGGTACAATAGGCGTACGACTTTGAAAGGAATCCGTGAATATGAAAGCTATGCTTGACCACGTGGCGCTCAATGTGCGCGACTTTGAATGGTATCTGAACTTTTTTGAAGAAGTATTCAACATGAAGGAAGAGAAACGCCAGGGGGACATGCCCTACAGAAAATTCTGGCTTGACGGTGGAATCCAGCTGTGTGAGTGCCAGGTCGATACCGGCTCGGCCGGCCCGATGGATCACATCTGCTTCGTGTCTGATGATGTTGACGCTGTGATCGAGGCGGCCAAAGCCCGCGGATGCATCACAGTCCCATATAAGCCCACCTGGTTCATACTGCCGAACGGCGTTGTTATTGAAATGAAGAAGCAGTAAACCTGCAGATGTGGCAGAGTTTCAGACTCCAGCAGTGTAACCGGCTGTTGAGGCTTCTAAGTATCCAAGCAGTCGGGCACAAAAATGACAGCTTGTGAGAAATAGCGTCATTAATGAATTAAAGGAGAAAACATGAAAAAGAAATTCTGGAGCGTTATGCTTGTCATCGCCCTCCTCGGCGTCGCCGGGTGCCTCGGCTTCATCGCCTGGCACATCTTCTCCGACATGGGTGCCCAGCAGGTCTACGAGGAGACAGTAGAGCTGGTCACTCACCCGAGGGACGAATCCACTCCCGCCGACGAGAGCGAAGAGGAGGAGGACGTGGGGGAATCCGGTCTGACGGTCGCGGACATCGAATCCGTCGAATTCACCGGAGAGCGCGAGGGCGAGGAAGCGCCGCTGCCGGCGGACATCTTCTCGGGTCTCGGCAGCAGAGTCGATTTTAATCTGCTCATGGACATCAATCCCGATCTCTACGCGTGGCTGCTTGTCAATGACACGAACATCGACTACCCGGTCGCGCAGCATCCGACAGATGACTACTTTTATCTGAATCATGATATGTACGGCGAGCCGAGATTTGCAGGATGCCCCTACACGCAGCTTGCAAATAAAATGGACTTCTCCGACCCCAACACCGTCATCTACGGCCACAACATGAAGAGCGGGTCCATGTTCAGCACGCTGCACTACTTTGAGGACGCCGATTTCTTCAACACACATCCTTACATATATGTGTATACGCAGGATAAGATATTGGTGTATGAGACATTTGCAGCAAGATTCTTCACTGACGACAACGTACTCACAGCATACAATTTCGAGGACCAGAAATCATTCCAGCAGTTCCTTGATGACATTTACAACAACAGGAGCATGCGGAACAACATCCGGAGCGACTTTGAAGTGACGACAAATGACCGGATCCTGACTCTGTCGACCTGTGTCGGCGGTTCGCCCGAGGAGAGATTCCTTGTGCACGCCAAACTGATGTGGGAAGGCAGTGAGTCAGAACTGGCGGAAGCGCAGCGAAAGATAGAAGAGGGCATTCTGGAAAGCCAGGCAGCGGAAAATGCGGTGCCGGAGGCGACGACGGAGGGATAAGTCAGAATGACAGATCAACCATCAGAAGGCAGGGACAATTTTGAACCTGCCAATGAGATAAGTGAAGAAGACTATATGCCTGTCGAAGAGTATCGGGCTGAGCCTGAAGTAAGACGCAGCCTTGCGTCGCACCATCATCATTCGAGTTCGGGCAGTTATAGCAGTACTGGGGGCTATAGCGGAAGTTCGGGCAGCTACAACAGCACAGAGGCCTACAGTGGCAGTTCCGGGGGCTATAGCAGCTCGGACGCAGGCTATGGACGAAGCTCCGGAGACTACAGCAGCTCGAACGCAGGCTATGGACGAAGCTCCGGTAACTACAGCAGCTCGGACGCAAGCTATGGACGAAGCTCCGGTAACTATAGCGGATCGGACGCGGGCTACGGTCGTAGCCAGGGCGGCTATAGCGACGGTTACAGCGCCGGTTATGAGGCCGGATATCGCAGCAGCCGCCAGCGCAGCAGTCAGGGAGACTACAGTGACGGTTACAGTGCCGGATATGAAGCGGGTTATCGAAGCAGCCACAGCAGCCACAGCAGCCACAGCAGCCACAGCCATCATCACAGCAGCCACCACAGCGACGGCTACGATGACGGGTATGAGAGCGGATATAGCAGCAGCCGTCATCACAGCAGCCATTACAGCAGCCGGAGCAGCAGCCGGAGCAGCAGCTCGAGCTCCGGCAGCAAGCCCGGCCGCCTTGCCTCGCACCACAGATCTCGCCACCATCATCACCATCACCACCATTCCGAGGGCCCGCAGACAGATCAGAATTATGTGAGCACCTTTGAGGCCCTCCCGATCGAGACCGGCAGGGTCGGGATCGGAACAGGAGTGGAGGCGGTAGAGATCCCGCCCACGCTTGAAGAAATGAAGAATCTTCCATATGACGATCAGGCAGTCCGCTTGGAGGATATACGCTATGCCGACCGCGGAGGACGCCCGGAAGACGTATATTATGCCGACCACGGGCAACGACCGGAGGACGTATATTATGCCGACCGCGGGCAACGCCCGGAGGACGTATATTATGCCGACCGCAGGCAGCATCCGGAAGATGTATACTACTCGGACAGCAGCCGGAGCGCCGGGCAGCAAATAAATGAAAGCCAGGAGACGGGACGCACACCCGGACCGCTGGCAGCCACCATTGTAGCTGCAAGCGCCGCCAATCCGCCAAAGACATACGACGCTTCCGCGATCGAATCGAGCGGGAGCCGCCGGCGAAGGAAAAAACAGCAGAAGCGCCAGACGATCCTCGGCATTCTTACCAAGATCCTGATCTTCTTCATTGTACTTCTCATCGCCGCAATCGGGGGTCTTGTGTTCCTGCGTGTAAAGGGCGAACAGTCCATGAAGCACAAGGCGGAGGATGTCGTGCTTACAATGGAAAAAGAGAATACGCCGGATGACGTCGAAGCAATCGAGGACGACGGAAAAACCATCACCTACAAGGGGGAAAAATACCGCTGGAATGACAACGTTTCCACGATCCTCTTCCTGGGAAGTGACCGAACGGTCGAGCAGCAGGAAGCACGGGAATCCGTCATCGGCATCAACGGCCAGGCTGACACGATCCTTCTGAGCGTTATCGACAATAAAAACAAAAAGATATCCTTCATCAATGTCAACCGCGACACGATGACCAATGTTGCCCAGTATACTCCGGATGGCGATTACGCGGGCGATAAGCAGATGCAGATTTGTCTTGCCTATTCATACGGCAAGGATAACGAGGAAGGCTGTAAAATGATGGCATCCACCGTATCGAACCTGCTTTACGGAATCCCCATCGACTCCTACGTGCGGATATCTTACGACGCGGTCCCCATGCTGAACGATTCCGTCGGCGGCGTGACAGTCAAGGTGCTCGAGGATATGACCTCCGTGGATCCGACATTTGTAAAAGATACGGATGTCACTTTAACCGGCAGCCAGGCCCTCCGCTATATCCGCTGGAGAAATATGATGGTCACCGAGACCAATGAACTCCGCATGGCCAGACAGAAGCAGTACTTCTACGCGTTCATGCACCGGACCATTGACGCGACCCGCGCGGACCTGACATTGCCGCTTGGTCTCTACAACAACGCGAAGCCCTATATGACGACTGACATCACTCCGTCCCGGGTGACTTATCTCACGTCGAAGGTATTGGAATACGGCATCAGCGGTGATGCTATTCACTCCGTCGCCGGCAGCTCTTCCGATGGGGCGAACGGTCTTGTAGAATTCCATGCGGACAATGCTAAGCTGTATGAGATGATACTGAATACATTTTATAATAAGGTGGGTTAAGATAACTCGATCCCGCCGACAGCGGCAGAAAAAGAAATACCAGGAAACCATCTGACAACGGAGCGGTAAACACATGAAAATCCCCATGTGGACGAAAATTCTTATATCGATTATCTGTATCGCGACCGTCGCGGCTATTATACTGCAAGGCGACGAGACGCCGGAATATTCGGCAGCGGTTGCCGGAGGGGCAGCCGAAGAGATGGTCGACGGATTTGAGTTTGACCCGGAAGAGATAACCTACGATGGGAACGGCGACCTCGACCTTCTGCAGGGCGTGTCACTGCCCGGCTTCTCGAAGCAGGAGCTTAAGGAGTTGACATTTGTTTCAATCGAGACCGCCGGCGCGATTTCAAAGAAGCGGGTCGAGTATATAGCCGAAAAAGACGGCGTGCGCTATCGATCGGTTCGGGACCTGTATCTTTCAGGCTATACCGGACCGAAAATTACCATGCCGCAGCATATACCGGACGTGAAGGAGGATATGATCGACCGGTTCGGGACGCTGCTTAAGAGTGAAGAGGATTTTAAGGTAGACGACGGATTCAAGAACGACGCATCCGCCCATATGGAGGTGGCCGCTGAGCGGTCGACGACTGATTCGTCGCTTGTCCGCTATGTTATCAGCATAGAGAATGTGTTCGGCGACCGGGACAGAGTGATACAGGATGTGGTCCTCTCCGGGGATATGCCTGTGATTGCGCTGACGACGCCGGAGGTCAGGATCGGCCTCAGACAGGAATTTGACCCGTACGACTACATAGCCCGTGCAGAGAAGGCGGATCACTCATCAGCCGTGGATGCGGTCTTAATCGAAGGGATGGTCAATGTCGGTCAGGCCGGTGAGTATACACTTACTTACAGGCTTTACGGGGAGTCAGTCAATCTGAGAGTAATAGTAGAATAAAATCTAAGGCTGCCGCGTCATGGCAGCCTTTTTTTGATATTCTCAGAAATCCATCGCCATCTTTGCAGCATCATCTTCGCTGAGCTCCGTCACCTGTGTCTCCATGACCCGGTAGACCCTCTGGCAAAGGTTAAGAACACTCGGACGATGGGTCGTCACGATCACAGTGCGGTTAGGCTGGCGCTGTACGATGTTGCGAAGCACCTGACGTTCCGTCGTCACATCGAGGGCGCTTGTGGCCTCATCGAGCAGGAGGATCGGCGCACCGGCGAGAATCGCGCGGGCGATCGAAAGGCGCTGCGCCTGACCAGCGGAGAAACCGCGGCCGCGCTCGCCGACAGCTGCGTTGAGCCCGCCGGGCTTTGCGGACACAAAATCCCAGGCACAGGCAAGCTTCAGCGCTTCAATGAGTTCTTCGTCAGTCGCGTCCTCGCGCACCATTCGAAGATTCTCGGCGACCGTTCCGGTCAGGACTGCATTGGTCTGGGGGACGTAGGCGAAAAGATGGCGCGTATTAGCATTTGCATCTATTTCCATTCCACCGGAAGAAATAGTCACATGGCCCTGCTCCGGTCGGATGAGACCGAGGATCAGACGGATCATCGTTGTCTTGCCCTCACCTGAAGGACCGACCAGCGCGACGATCTCACCCGGTTCCGCAACGAAATCGGAATCAGTGATTACCTTCTGATCCTCCAGATAGGCAAAGTTCACATCACTCATGCGTACGGTGTAGCCCTGATCCCTGAAGGCGTCCATCTCGCTGCTTTCCGGAATATGGACCTCCTTCGGCAGTTCTACGAGTTCACGGATACGGTGGGCTGAGACAGAACTCTGCAGGAACGAGGGAATGATGCCGACTACGCGGTTAAATGCCGCCGACAGGGCTGATCTCTGCTGCAGGAACAGTGTCATTGTTCCGTACGTGATGGAATGACTCCACAGGAGGAACAGACAGTAGCAGAAGGCAGCCATCTGTATCGTGCTCCCGAGGACAGACATAAAGATATTTGTCTTGATCGTGAACATATTATACTTCAGAGAGACAACCTTGAACTTCCGCTGCCAGTCCCGCAGCCTGGCACTGTATCTGTCCGCAATGCCGAAGCTCTTGATCGTGTCAAAATTATAAAAGGTCTCTACCTCGAAGCTCATGATTTTCGAAGACATCTCGCGGACCTTTCTGTTGTAGTCCCTCTGCCTGGATATGAGGTAGTGGGAGGAAAGCAGCAGGAAGGGCGCGCTTGCAAAGGCGAACAGAGCCATCATCACATCGTAGTGCAATATAACAAAGAATGTAGCTATAAAGTGGTAGACCGCGATAATGATCGTCGGAAGCCAGGAAATAGCGTTCCCGGATACGGTGCCGACATCGGAATTGAAGCGGTTCAGCACGTCACCGTTACTGTATCTGCTGAGAGAGAGCCAGTCCGAATCGATGATCTTATCGAATATATCCGCCTGGATCGCGTTATTGATATCGATGCTCAGTTTCATCGAAATGCGGCTCAGAACGGAACTGATGACCACTGAAAATATCGTTGAACCGATCATTATGACCAGGAGAAGGGCGAATTTTTCGGTCTTGTAACCGGTGATGATATCGATCAGATACTTACTCGCGACACTGCCCACAAGTCCCAGCGTCGTGCTTATGATGCCGAGAAAGATATAGAAGACGATTGCCCCTTTGTAGCGGGCACTGTAAGTGAAGATCCATTTCCAGTCGTCCAGAATCTCTTTGAAGGTGCCGTCGCGCCAGCTCTCAAGGAGGGCTTTTGCGGATTCATAGGAACTGTTCAGATTATATCGGCGCAGGTTATTATCCTTATCCGAATTATTGTTATTTGCCAAAGTATATCTCCTTTATGACCCTGTGGATAATAGCCAAAAAGGTCAGCCCACTCCTCAGAATGAGCTGACCTTGAATATCGCTTCAGTAAATGGGACTTAAGCTTCCTCGTCCCTTCTCTTCTTGCAGAATATAGCAACAGATGCAAATGCGGCTGCGCCAACGCCGCCATACAGCATATAATCAATCTCACCGGTCTTCGGGGACTTGCCCGGTTTTCTCGGTGGTTTTGTCACGCATGACTTCGGTGTCGGTGTGGGCGTTACATTCTCCGGGCTGTATCTCGGATCCCTGGTCGCGGCATAAGCCGGCATTGTTGCCGCTGCCATGAGTGCTGCCGCTGCCATAAGCGCAATAAATCGTTTTTTCATTGGAACCCCCCTTGTTCGTGAAATATAATAATGCATGGTCAGAAATATATGCCAGAGGAACCATGCTAAATGTCAGATTAGATAAATGATTCCTTATATATCCTACTCTTAAAGAGGTAAGATTGTCAAGGAAAAAAGGCAAAAATGAGATCCGGCGAATACTCAATTTATCGCAGCATCGTCAGCTAAATCTGAAAATGTCTTTATTGTGCGTGTTTCATGTCGTCAAAGGTAGTTAGAGGATACCGTGAAATGAAAAATAGGAAAAGTGTTGACATGATTGAATATATTTAGTTCAATAATTGATATTTCGGGATGGTTATTGCTCAAAAAATAATAATTTGGAAGAAAAAATGTTAGATATACATATCCACATTCTCCCGGGCGTCGATGACGGTGCTCAGGATTACGGTGACTCCGTTGAAATGGCACAAATTGCTCTTAAAAGCGGCATATCAACTATTGTCGCTACGCCGCATGCCAATCAGATGGGGCGCTTTGAAAATTTTTTTACACCGGAGTTTGCCAGACGCTATGAACGGCTTGAGGATATGCTTCGATCAAACCGCCTCAGACTCCGTGTGCTCGAAGGGCAGGAAATCATGGCTTCCGATGATATGGTGGAAAAAATAAGGGCAGGGAAACTTATCAGTCTGAATAATACCCAGTATTACTTAATCGAATTTCCCTTTGATTCGAATCCGGAGTGGATCTCGGATCGACTGAAAGATATCATACGCATAGGAAAAACACCTGTCATTGCGCATGTTGAGCGCTATTTTTGTGTGCAGTACGATCCGGGCTATGTTTATGACTGGATTGAAATGGGCTGTCTCACCCAGATGAATAAGGGGAGTGTCTTCGGAAAATTCGGAAAAGCAGCACGGCGGGCCACTGTACCGCTTCTTAATTATGAACTCATACACTGCATTGCCAGCGATGCTCACAGCGCAGTGCAGCGAACGCCCTGGATGGGGGATATACAGAGATTTTTAGCAGAAAGCTATGACGAGGAATATGCATACAGACTGCTCGAGGCCAATCCGTACAGGATCGTAACAGGGCAGGAAGTGCGGTCGTATGCGCTTGATCCTTCGCGGGGATAGATAGAGGCGGAGGTTGTGGATCGGAAGGCTTGTTTTCTTCTTGTGTTGATTTTTATGATATGCTATTATACCTCTGTATGAGTATATATTGAATGTGCGTTGGTAATGCATATAAAGGGGAGTTAAATATGCTTAGAAGAACCAGAGTCTTCGTAATCTTGTTTTTCCTGCTTTCTGTTGGTATCTGGAAAGGATACGATGTTCTCACCGGCCTTTCTACCGACAACTCACAGCCGGTCATCACACTGAGCAGCGAGTCACTGACGATTTCCGTGGCAGATGGTGATGCGGCAATTCTTCAGGGAGTGACTGCGGAGGACGCAAAGGACGGAGACCTGACCGATAAGATTTTTATTGAAAGTCGTAAGCGTTTTGTTGAGAAGGGTAAGTTCACTGTGACTTATGCAGTCGCTGACTCAGACAATCATCTGGTGAGAGCTGACCGGGAAATTATCTATAGTGATTACGTATCACCGCAGTTCGAGCTCTCTGAGCCTCTTGAATTTCCAAAATCAGCAAGTGCTCAGGATGATGCAGATATATCGGCACATCTTTCCGCACATGACGCTATCGCTGGTGATATCTCCAACAAGATCCGTATTTCCGGTGAGTACACAATGAGCAGCAATGCTGTAGGTGATTATCCCATGGAATTTATCGTTATGAACAGCATGGGTGATACGGTGACGCTACCGGTCACTGTCAGCATATATGATCCGTCAGCAAAAAATTCTCTTCCAAAGATAAATCTCAGCAGTTATCTGATCAATACACCGGTCGGCTCTGAAATAGATCTTGACGGAGTTCTTAAGAGCATCGAGTACCGCGGATTAATATATCAGCGCGAAGAGGACGGCAGTTTTCAGAGCGGCGAGTATAACAGGGACGGCGAGCCGATCATGATTCCTGCCGGTTTTGTGAGCCGTGAGGGATCGGTGAATTTTAATGATCCGGGTGTTTATGAGGTCACTTACATGTATAATGACAGCGAGGAGGAAATCACCAATCACACACGGCTTTATGTAGTCGTTTACGACTGAATAACACCTGAAAAGAGGGAGTTTGTATGGGACAGGGTTTCAGAGCAAAATCGATAGATCTTGCCAGTATACTGAAGGACGTATTCAGGCAGTGCTGGCTGATCGTTCTTTTTGCGGTATCGGTGGGGCTTTTGGCAAATACAGTTGCCAAAGTGCGTTATATACCTACATATACGGCGAATGCTACCTTTGTCGTGAACACGCAGGGGACCAATACGTCGGTCTATTCCAATATATCGAATGCCGTAGAGACAGCAGGGAGATTCCAGTCTGTTCTGGAGAGTACGCTCTTCAGAAGGGAGATCTCGAAGATACTTGGGAAGGAAGAATATACAGCCGATACGAAAGTCACCGTGCTTCCGGAGACCAATCTCATGAAGCTTTCTGTGACAGATAAGTCAGCGGAGGATACATACTCGTGCATTCGCGCGATCATGAATAATTACAATACGATTTCAGATTACATCGTATCGGGAGTCGTTCTGGATGTAATTGAGGAACCCGCCTATCCGGGCGGGGTATCCAACAGTAGCAATTCCGGAAAGTTTGCCCGGTACGGCGCTATATTTGGCGCACTCTTCGCGGTTCTCTATGTAGCGTATTTTTCCTATCTCAAGGATACCGTAAAGAATTCTCGGGAAGCATCCTCCAAGCTCGCTGCCCGTCTTCTCGGAAGTATTTATCATGAACGCCGCGGCATCACCCGCCGGAAGACGAAGAAGGCGGCTATGATCATGACGAATCCGATCCTGAGTTTTCGCTATGTGGAATCTTGCAGGCTCACGACTTCCAGAATTCGAAGTCGCATGGACAAAGAAAATGCCAGAGTTATCCTGGTCACCAGCGTGGCTGAGAATGAAGGTAAATCTACGGTTGCCGCCAATCTTGCGCTCGCTCTTTCGCAGGAGCGCAGAAGAGTTCTGCTTGTAGATGCGGATTTCCGCAAACCGTCGCTCTACAAGATCTTCAATATTCCGCCGGAAGAATCCACGGATTTTGTAAATGTTCTGCGCACAGGCAAAGGTCTTGATACGATCATTCGCAAGTTCCCACAGCAGAACCTGCATTTTATTTTGAATAATTCTGCCACAGGTTCGATTGATGATGTCCTGGCAAACGGTATGTTCAAGACCATCATAGAGTTCGCCCGCGCCAATTTCGACTACATTGTCATTGACACGGCACCAATGGGTCTGGTTCCTGATGCGGAAGGTATCGCGGAATTTGCGGACGCCAGTATCCTGATTGTCCGACAGGACAGATCTATGGCCAGAAATATCAATGATTGTATTGATACCTTGAATGCCACAAATGCGAAAGTGCTTGGAACCGTTTATAATGATGTGTCAACGGGCATTTCCGCTGTATTCGGAGGGCATGGAGGCGTCATCAAGACGGCGGAGAGGGAGGAGGAATCTGTCGGGGCAGAGAGCCCGGACGATAATGCCCCAGCCGTGCCTGATATCATGTATCTGATCGACGATATGTGGAAAGGCTTCAAACGGTTTTTCTGGATCATACCAATTCTTGTTCTTCTGTGCTCCGCCGGAAACTATTACCGGGCGAGAGCAAGCTATAGACCAACATATACAGCATTTGCATCGTTTGCGGTCAGCACTCGGACTGCCCACGGATATACAAGCACATATTATAACAAGGCAGTCTCGACGCAGATGGCTAAGACGTTTCCGTATATACTGACATCGGGAACGCTTCAGGAAGTCTTGAAAGCGGATCTGGGCGTATCTTCACTGAATGGTTCGATTTCGGCTGAATCTTTTGAGAACAGTAATGTCTTTACGATCCGTGTGACTTCGCCAAATGCGCAGGATGCATATGATATTCTGCAGTCGGTCATCAACAACTATCAGTCGGTTGCCAGATATATTATCGGTGACACCCAGCTCAAGATGATTGACGATTCCGGTGTGCCCAGGAAGCCGATGAATACTGCGAACTATCGGGCGGATGCTGAGCGTGGTATACGTATGGGTCTTTTCCTGTCCGTGATTCTTCTGGCTCTGTACGCTTTGACCAGGCATACGGTCCGCAGTGAGGAAGATCTGAAGAAGCATCTGTCGATCTCATATCTCGGCGCTGTTCCCCATGTCAAGGTCAAGGCGCGAAGCGGACGGAACGAGAAGACTGTACTTATGGACAGTACGGAAGTTCCGGGAGCTCTCGGTGAATGTATGCGGACAATTCGTACTCGCTTTATTAGGGAGGCGGATGATGTGGAGGCTGCCAAGATCCTGGTCACGAGTTCTGTTGCGGATGAAGGTAAAACTACGATTGCCATCAATCTGGCAATTTCACTTTCAAGGCAGGATATTAAGGTGATTCTGGTCGACGCAAACCTCAGAAATCCGTGTGTTGCGAAGGAAATGGGGATTGCCACATCTGACTACCAATATGGGACGATCGATGTCTTGAAAGGAGTTGCGGCTCCGATGGACGCACTTGTGAACTACGGAAAGTATTCACTGCGTGTCCTGCCCGGTGGGAAGCCGGCCAAAGCACCGGGAGTGATTCTCGGAAGTGTGGAGATGGAGCGGCTTGTCAACCTGTATGCACAGCAGTGTGATGTCGTCATTATTGACACCCCGGCCTGTGGTGTCGTAGCGGACGCTTCGATTATTGCGCGTCTTGTTGACGGCGCTGTATATGTCGTCCGACAGGATTACGCACATCTCGACAGCGTGCTTGTCAATATCGAATCACTTTCTGATACGGGTGTTCATATGCTCGGATATGTTCTGAATGATACTTCCCGAGGAATAACCGGCTATGGTTATGGCTATGGCTATGGCTATGGTTATGGCTATGGCTACGGTTATGGTTACGGTAATTATGGCAATTATGGTAATTACGGCAAGAAGAATATGGATAAGAAACGGAACTGAGGCAGCCGGTGCAGGACGAACGGAGGCTGTGTATGTATAGAAGAGTAATCAAGCGCATTATCGATGTGCTGCTGGCGTCGGCAGTTTTACCGCTTGCCCTTCCGGTCATGGCAGTGACGGCGCTGGCTATACGGCTGGATTCACCCGGGCCTGTCATTTTCGTACAGAGGAGACTCGGACTTCATGGCGAGGAATTTGACTTCTACAAGTTCCGGTCGATGGTCGTTAACGCGGAGCACACCGGTTCCGGTGTTTATTCCGACAAAAATGATGCGAGAGTGACCCGGGTCGGCAAGGTCATTCGGGCGACTAGCATCGATGAACTGCCTCAGCTGGTCAATATCCTGAAAGGGGATATGAGTTTCATCGGTCCCAGGCCGCCGCTCACATATCATCCGTGGCCGATTAAGGAGTATTCATCTGCACAGCGGCGAATGTTCGAGGTCAGGCCGGGGATCACCGGTTGGGCACAGGTCCATGGCAGAAAAGACGTGGAGTGGCATAAGCGGATCAGGATGAACGTGTGGTATGTTGATCACTGTTCGTTCCGTCTGGATTTAATTATATTTTTAATAACGATTGTCAAAGTGCTTACCGGAGAGGATAATGAAAACAGGGGGGCGACCCTGAAGAAGTGATATATTGTGTTTCAGGAAAGACTTGTTTAGTTGCGGCATTCTGTGGTTTCTGGAATATTTGCATATGATTTGTATAACATGATGGTATCGGAGACTGATATCTTCTAAGATTTGTTATGGGTAGCGTAAATAAAGGGGGACAAATGCTGAAGCTAATGTATATTACCAACCATCCTGAAGTGGCTAGAATTGCTCAGGATGCCGGCGTTGACCGAATTATGGTCGATATGGAATATATCGGCAAGAATGCACGTCAGAGAAAATTTGGGACGCCTCAGAATCACCATACATTTGCAGATGTGAAAAAAATACGGGAGGTGATTGACCGTGCGGAGTTTGTTGTACGGTGCAATCCGATTCACGAAGAAATGTCCGATTACCCGGATTCTCGGGCGGAGACTGACAGGATATTAAGTCTTGGTGCGGATATTATTATGCTGCCGTATTTTATGAGTGCGGATGAGGTCAGACGGCATATTGATTATGTGGCCGGCAGAGCCAAGGTGTATATTCTGGTCGAGACATCTCAGGCTGTCGACCATCTGGATGAGATTCTTATGGTCCCTGGCATTGATGAAATCCATATCGGTCTCAATGATCTTGGCATCTGCTATAATAAAAAGTTTTTGTTCGAGGTGCTGGCTGACGGTATTGTGGATCGTATCTGTGATAAGATCCGGGAAAAGGGAATCCCCTTCGGGTTCGGCGGAATTGCTGTTCCCGGCGGGCCAATGGTTCCCAGTGAAGTCCTGATTCGTGAGCACTACCGGCTTGGTTCGACACGTGTCATCCTGTCAAGAGCATTCTGTGATACATCGAAGGTCAGTGACCTGAATGAGATCAGAAATATATTTACTGACGGAGTGAGGAAAGTCAGAGAAGTTGAGCGCGAATGCATCGAGGGAAGAGTGGATTATGTTGCCAATACAGCTCTTCTTTCGCAGGAGGTGGCAGATATTGTGTCCCGGATGTGAGATGTTGTCCCGGGATGTGAGATAAGTCAGAGGAGCGTGTGCATGGAACTTTTGGTAACGGGTGCATTTTCTGACGCAAAGCAGCATATTGATGAACTGGAAAAGATGGGCCATCGCGTGTATTTTCTTCAGTATGAGAAGGACGGGCTTCCCTGCCCGCCTGATCGTATTGAGGGAACGATATGCAATGGTCTGTTTCTGTATCATGCGATTGAGGATTTTACCAGTCTGAGGTTCATCCAGCTAACCAGTGCCGGCTATGACAGAGTTCCGATGGACTATGTGCGGGAGCATGGGATAGAAATCCATAACGCCCGGAGTGTCTACAGTGTCCCCATGGCGGAGTTTGCAGTCGCATGCGTGCTGGAGCATTACAAGAAGCTGGCGGTCTTCCGTGAACAGCAGATGCGGCATGTCTGGCGAAAGTATCGTGATCTCCGGGAGCTTGCCGGAAAACGCGTGGTCATCGTCGGATGCGGTGACGTGGGCACAGAGTGTGCCAAACGCTTTAAGGCATTCGACTGCGAAGTGATTGGTGTCAATCGGACAGTGCGGGAAAGTGCTTATTTTGACTGTATCGTAGGTCTCAGTATGCTGGACGAGGAGCTTAATAAGGCGGATATTGTCGTTGTATCCATCGCCCTCGACGAGTCTACAAAAGGGATTGTCAGGGCAGGCCAGCTTGGACAGGAGACTCTCCTTGTCAACATCAGCCGCGGAGGAACCGTTGATCTGACCGGGGCAAGGTGCCAATTGGTCCTTGATGTATTCGAAGAAGAACCATTGTCGGAAGATTCACCCCTGTGGTCTGCGGCAACAGTCACACCGCATAATTCGTTCGTGGGAGAAGGAAACAGTGACAGACTGTATCGTTTGATAAAGAGTAATCTGGAGAAAGCGCAATGAAGAATGAATTGAAACAGATATTGGATATGCGGCCGGATCTGCAGTCTTATTTATATTGTCGTGGCTTTCTGATCACAGACGATTCAATAGATGGACAGACCTTTCCGTTTTATGGTAATTGGAACAAAATCAGGATAGGCGCGTTTAACGCTTTCGTACATGCAGATAGAGATATATATGTGTTTAGGAAAAATGGAAGAGATTTTTTTCTGATAGGTCACGCGTATGACCCATTTTCCATGATTCATAAAGAAATCGAAATGCTTCAGAGAATAGCAGATGCATCAGATTTCTGGAACGAAGTCAGTAATTGGACCGGAGTATTCTGTGCCGGATTTGCTGAAGGAGATACGATCAGCTTTACCTGCGACGCTGCAGGACAACAGCTTATCTACTATGGCAGAAAAGATGCGCACGTTTATATTTCATCACATAGTCAGTTGATCGGTGACCTTCTGCATCTTGAACAGTCGGAATACATAAGGAGACTGTCTCAAATCAGATACTTTCATGCCTTTGGGTATGTTCTACCGGGTGATCGATCTCCGTTTTCAGGCTTAAAGCGTGCGCAGTGCAACTTCTATACGAAGATTGATGCAGAGAATATTTCTGTGCATCGTTTCTGGCCTGTCGATGAACTGGTCAGGGGATCGATTCGGGATATGGCCGATGTTATTCATAATAACATGCAGCTGATTTCTGAAAAATGGCCGGACAAAAGAGCGGCAATATCTGTCACGGGAGGCATGGACAGTAAAACAACTCTGTCATGTACAAATGGATTGTATGATAGATTTCAGTATTTTTCGTATGATTCACTCCCTGCTGAAAAAGTTGATGCGGATGCAGCCCGCGAACTGTGCGATAGACTGGGTATTCAACATAAGTTATATACGATTCCATCGAGGAATGAACAGATAGATGATTTTGAAATATGGAATGAGTTGCTGTTCTACAATTGTGGATGCATTGGATATGTTCATCCGAATGATGTTCGAAAAAGAGCGTACTTCAGCGAATGCAATGATTTTGATGTTGAAATCAAATCCTGGGTCGATGAGATCGGTCGTGCAAGATACCATAAGCGCTATGCCAAGAAATCCTTTCCTGCGAAACCAACAGCAAGGTACCTGAGTTCAATATATAAACCCTTCATCACCGAGAGGAAGTTATTGAGACAGACAGATGAAGTGTTTGAGGATTATTTGAACACATACTACGGAAATAAGGTATTTGATCTTGTTCCGTGGTGGGACTTGATTTATTGGGAGTTTGAATGGAATGCGGGAGAGGGTGCTTTTCTGACAGGCGAACATCTGGTGAGTTATGACATTACGATTCCGTTCAATAATCGGCGGCTATTGGAAATGATGCTGACAGTTCCTCTGAAGAAGAGAATCGATGATGAGATTCAAAAGCGGATTATTCGTTTGATGAATCCGCATATCGAGAAAATCGGTATTCATGTTCAGGATGTTTCTCATACCAGGACAAGGGCATATATGGAGCGGGCGTATCTGGAATTAAATACCCGGCTTCCGTTTTAAGGTTACATTTAGAACTTTTCCCGTTAGGGAATAAAAGGCAACGTCAGGATATCGAAGATATGAAAAAGGCTCTTTTGGTTGCGACGGTCCAGAGCCACATTGCACAGTTTCATAGACCGCTGATCAGGGTATTAAAAGAAAGCGGATGGGAAATACATGTGGCAGCCAGAGATAATCTGGCTGAGAAAAACGGACTTGCAATAAAAAATGTTGATAAAATTTATAATATACCGTTTCAGAGAAATCCTATGGATATGAGAAATCTGAAGGCATTTATAGAGCTCAGACGGCTGATAGCGGAGGAGAGCTATGATATCATAAGCTGCAACACTCCGGTAGCCGGTGTATGTGCAAGACTTGCTGCCTCAGAAGCTAGAAAACACGGGACAAAGGTGTATTATACAGCCCATGGTTTTCATTTTTACAAGGGCGCTTCGTGGAAGAACTGGCTTTTGTATTATCCCATTGAGCGGCTGATGGCACCCCTGACAGACGTCCTTATTACGATTACGAAGGAAGACTATCGACTGGCTAAGTTGAACTTCAGGACAGATGTACGCCATATTCATGGCGTGGGTGCGGATGAGGAGAAGTTCCTGGCGATTTCTGAGGAGCAGAATGAAGCATTCCGAAAGTCACAGGGATATGAAGGATGGTTCGTGGTCTTGTGTGTTGGTGAACTGAATGAGAATAAGAACCAAAAGACGGTCATCGAAGCGGTCAAAAAGGTTTTGGAAACGCATCCTGAGGTGTTACTCCTTCTTGCAGGCAATGGACCAATGGACGCAAATCTAAAAAAGCAGATTGAGGAGCTTAGCTTGCAGGAGCATGTTAAGATGCTTGGCTATCGGTCGGATTTAGAGAAATATACGAATGCCTGCGATATCCTGGTTTCGGCGAGTTTTCGTGAGGGGATGCCGCTTAACATAATGGAGGCTATGATTTGCGGGAAGCCAGTGATAGCGTCCTATAATAGGGGACATCGGGAGTTGGTTCGAGAAGGGAAGAATGGATTACTGTTCGAAGCTTCCGATAAGGATGCACTTGCGGAATTAATCGTTCAGATAGCCGATGCCCAGGAGCTCAGAGAGCGTATGGGGGCATGGGGGAAGCGATTCGTGGAGTTGTATCTGAATCGGAGTGTGGAGAGGGAATTGAGAGAGATATACGGTCTATGAGTGAGTTTTATTTCATCTTTGTGTGGATTGCTGTGATGGCTTACCTTTCGATGCGCATGCCGGTTAAGGGACGGATAAAGGTGTGCGGGAAGTGGGAGATGCGGTGGAAGGTAAGTTGGGCGATTGCAGTGTTTTTGCCGATTATTCATCTGACGAGTATTGGAACACCGAGGAGTGATACTTGGTTATATATAAGCTCGTTTACAAGCGCTGAGGCAAGCTGGTCTTCAGTAGTTGATCAAATCATACAGGGTGGCAGCGGATTTGGTTATGGTGTGTATCAGAGTATTGTAAAAATAATCACAGGAGGAAACGTTTTGGCTTTTCGCATGATTCTTGTACTGTGTCAAAGCCTTCCTGTTATTATGGTATTCAGAAAGTATTCGACTGATTATTTGTATAGTGTATTTCTTTTTGCTGCAACAGGGAACCACATTGGATGGATGATGAATGGTCTTCGTCAGTTTTTGGCAACAGCGATTATTTTTGCAGGTACAGGTTTCATCATCAGGAAGAAGTTTGTTCCTTCAATAGTTCTGATTCTTATTGCTGCTACAGTCCATACTTCTGCACTGATTATGCTTCCGGTTATTTTTATTGTGCAGGGGAATGCATGGAACAAAAGAACGCTGCTTTATATTCTGGCAGCAGTAGCCGCCATGTTCGTATTGTCGAGAAGAGCGGATTTGATGGATGTATTACTGCAGGGAACAGAGTATGAAGGAGCCGTTACAAACTGGCAGGAGCTCGGCGATGACGGAGCACATCCGCTACGGGTTCTTGTGAGTGCATTGCCTGTAATTCTTGCATTTCTTGCGCGGGAGAATATAAACAAAAAGAATGACCCGGTATTAAATATCTGTGTAAATATGTCTGTTATTAATTTGGGTATATATCTGATCGCTATGGTAACTAGTGGAATCATGATTGGACGCCTTCCTATATATGTTTCCCTATACACGCTAATAGTGCTGCCGTACTTGATATTTAAGGTGGATTGGGGTGATTATAATATGATGATACGTGGAGGATCAGTGGTGGGTTATCTCTTGTATTATCTGTTTCAGTATAGAGGATGGGTGTGATTATGCACAAAGAAAGTCCGAAGATTAGTGTAATAATTCCAATCTGCAATGTTGAGAGATATCTATATCAGTGCATTGATAGTGTGCTTGAACAGACTTATGAGAATATAGAAGTATTGTTGGTAGATGATGGTTCGACGGATGGATGCGGTGCCATATGTGATTTATATTCGAAAAAAGACAATCGAGTAAAGGCTATTCATAAAGAAAATGGCGGAGCAGCATCGGCGAGAGAGTATGGAATGCATGCGATGACAGGAGAGTATGTCATGTTCGTCGATGGAGATGACTGGCTGGATTTGGAGACTGTTGAAAGTTGTCTCAAAGTTGTTAGACAATATCCCAATGTGGATTGTGTCCTCTATTCGTATGTGAAAGAGTACATTGATCATGCTTCACCTATGCATGTAATGGATAAATCAATGCATATGGAAGGTCGTGGGATTGATGCCAGGGTATATCGGCGACTATTTGGTCTTACATCTAAAGAACTTACACACCCGGAGAAAATGGAAACGATGGGTAGTTGTTGTATGAAATTGTATACGGCAAAATGCGCGCAGAAGGGACGTTATTTTGATTTGAAAGAGATAGGGTCTTCTGAGGACACTTTATTTAATATGTATGCGTTATATGGCATTAAGGAGGCGGTTTATTTAGACCGTTGTTTTTACCATTACAGAAAAAGAGATAATACTCAGACGTCGAAATACCGACCAGACCTGCGTAATCAATGGGGAAAGCTTTTTCGAAAAATGGAAGGGATAATTGAAGAGAAACAGTTGGGTGAGTCCTATACGGAAGCTTTATCCAATAGAATAGCACTCAGTATTACAGCGATAGCCTTGAACGAGCTTTCCAATAAGGCTAGTTCAGAATTATCTAAGGTCAGAGAAATACAGTCGTATTTGTCTGACGTTAACTATAGAAAGCACTGCCTACGGGTATCTATCAGGGAGATGCCGCTGGCTTGGAAAATATTTATGATTTGCGCAAAATTAAAGCTTTCTTTGCCAATCTATATCATGTTGCGATTGACCGTGATCTTAAGGAAGTGATGAGAAGATGGTTATATTTAGTCTGATTATTCCTGTCTATAATGTTGAGAGATATATAGATAATTGTATAAAGAGCGTAATACTTCAAAAGCCAGAAGAGAATGACATGGAAGTAATCCTTGTCGATGATGGTTCTACGGATAAAAGCGGTGAAATATGTGATAAATATGCATATAAATATGCCTATATGCGTGTGATTCATAAAGAAAATGGCGGTTTATCAAGCGCCAGAAATGAAGGCCTTCATAAGGCGTCTGGTAAGTATATCCTGTTTATGGACAGTGATGATTGGTGGAATCCTGACGTAAGCTTCAATAAAATAGCTGGTTATGTCAAACAGCATGAAGAAACAGAGATGTTTTTGTTCGCTGCTTACGACTTTATTGAAGGTGACGGTTACTATAAGAGAAACGACCATGATAACCTGAACTGTATTATGACGACAGACATCAAGGCATATTATCGTTCGTTGCTGGATAATGGCAATTTAGAAGTTTCGGCCTATACGAAAATAGTGAAACGTGATTTTTTAATTGAAAATGGGTTATTTTTCAAAGAGGGTTTATTAAGTGAAGATAATGAGTGGATGATGCGACTGCTTCGAAAGTTGAAAAAAGTAAGTATTATCGATGAAGCACTATATATATATAGGATGAACCGAGAGGGATCTATTACGAGTACTATTAAGAGAAAGAATATCGAAGATTTGTTGAAGATAATTCGCTCTAGTCAAAGGTATTATGAAAAGCATCCTCAAAATGACTTATTGGAACTGGAATTGTGTTATTCATCGTATCTTTGGTTCTCCGCACTTGGTCTTAGTACATTAATTGATAAAAATGGGCAGAGGCTTCTTAGAAAGAGGTTTCGTGCTACTGCTGATGTATGTGCATACAGCGATTCACCGAAGACAAGACTTTGCTATTCTGTTTATAAAATGGTAGGGTTAACGATGACTTCTAAGATTCTGGGGATATATATAAAGTCCAAGGAGCGAAAACAGGTCAACCGAACAAGAATTGCTGATATTTCGTCCTTGGCTCTTTCTCATTGAAAGAGGTTGTGAACATCAGTTTAATGAATTCGAAAGAGGTTTTGTATGCCGCTTATAACAGTATTTACGCCAACATACAATAGAGCACAGTGCCTTGAGAGATGTTACGAGGCTCTTTGTAGGCAGACGAGTAAAGATTTTTTGTGGCTCATTGTAGATGATGGGTCTGTTGACAATACAAGACAATTTGTGGAAGATTGGCAGAGGGCGGAAAATGGCTTTGAAATACGGTATTTTTACAAAAAAAATGGTGGATTGTATACGGGATATAACAAAGCAATAAAGGAAGCAGATACAGAATTGTGCGTGTGTGTTGATAGTGATGATTATCTGACGGAAGATGCTATTGAGTCTGTAGCTGGTTTTTGGAGGAGGTATGGTAGTCGGCGGTATGCCGGTGTAGTTGCGCTCGACTGTTTTGAAGATGGTACAATCATTGGTGATTTATTACCTGATAAGAAAAGCATAAATCTCATCGAACTGATGCTTGGAAAGTATCATATTAAAAATGGAGATCGAAAAAATTTTGTGAGGACAGATCTTTATAAAAAATATGCACCGATGAAAGAGTTCCCAGGCGAAAAGGACTTTAATCCGCATTTTCTGCATTTGAAAATCAGCCAGGAGTACAACTTTTTAGTTTTCAATTATCCTGTATGTGTTGTGGAATATCAAACAGATGGGATGACAAATACGGTTTTAAAGCAGTACTTGCGAAGTCCTAACAGTTATAGGGAGATGCGGCTTTTTGACATGTCCATAAGACACGCACCTCTGAAGTATAAGTTTAAAAAACACATTCATTATGTTTCTTCTTGCCTACTTTCTCAAAAGCCTTGCCTTGAGGATTCGCCGGAGAAGGTGTTGACAGTGGTGGCGTTTCCTTTTGGAATAATGTTAACTATTTATTTGCTCATATATAACAAGCTTAATGCATGAAAGGGAAAAATGCATATATAAAGAGGATTCTGAAACGATGAATATGTATGAGTTCCTCAAACTGAGAGGAACAAATTGCATAAATGTGTGGTGAAAATGTATAAAGGTTTTTTGCTTAGGGATTCATGCCGTTTTCCTGTTGGGCACTAATGTGAAGAGGGAGAGAATTACATTAATGGACTTTTTTCATATCCCCATAATTAATATGGTAACTGTTATTGCAATTTATGCATACTTGTATTATTTCAATGAAACGTCTTCATCAAACGGATGGAGCATTGTAGACTTTATGATATGTGCAGGGTTATAGTGGTTCTATACAAAAAGTAAAAAGAGAACGATATCATCACGTTTGGACAGTGAGTATCATCAGCTTTTTTACGCATTATTTCAGCTTCAAGTACAATATACTTTTGTGTGAAGGTTATGGAGGTGAGATAAAGTGAAATCTTGTGGCACTGAAGAGAAAATATGCAAGTGAATTGTGGAGAGATGGTAATACTTCTGTGAGAAGAGAGTTGTATGCTTACTATAGTTAACGTAAATTGGTTATATTAAGTATGGATTATATTGCATAATTCAACGATGCTCATTTATGAAAAAATAAAAGAGAAACAGAAGAGATGATAAAGATTTTGTTTTTAATTCACGATCTTGGCCCAGGTGGTGCAGAAAAGGTTCTTGTTAATCTTGTCAATAATTTAGATAGAAACGTGTTCAATACTACGGTCATGGCACTATTTGGTGGCGGTGTTAATGAGCAATTTCTGAACCCGCATGTAAGGTATCAGGTTGTCTATAAAAAGACATTTCCGGGTAATAGCTATATCATGAAGCTGTGTTCGCCAGAGTTACTGCACAAAGTGTATATTAGGGAATGTTATGATATAGAAGTGTCTTATCTTGAAGGCCCGTCAGCGAGAATAATTAGTGGATGCCCAGACCTGCAAACAAAGCTTATATCATGGATCCATGTAGAGCAGCACAGTAGGAAGGTAGCCGCCGGAGCTTTTCGCAGTTATAGGGAGTCTGCGAAATGCTACGAAAAGTTTGATGTGACATGTGCTGTGTCCGACTATGTGCGTCGCGACTTCCTGTCAATTTATCCAAAGCTTAAAAATGTATATGTACTATATAATACGATTGAGACAGAGATTATTCGTAGACTTATGAATGAAGAAGTTCCTGCTGGCCTTTTTCCGGATGACGCATTTAAGATATGTGGAGTGGGTAAGGTTGTTCCGGTGAAAGGATTTATGAAGCTTGCTCGGATTCATAAAAGACTCAAAGATAAAGGATATCCGGTTCGTACATACTTAATTGGTGATGGTGATGAGTGCACAAAAATACAGGAATATGTCAGTGACAATAATCTTGAGGAAACATTTTCATTTCTTGGATATCAGATAAATCCGTATAAGTATGTGGCTAGATGTGATGCTTTTGTATGTACATCATCTGCAGAAGGTTTTTCTACGGCAGCCACAGAGGCGCTGATAGTCAATACACCTGTTATTACAACACCTGTTTCAGGAATGGAAGAATTGCTTGGTGAGGATCCGTGCGGTGTTATATGTGGCTTTGATGAGGAGAGTATTATGCAGGAACTGGAGAAATGGATACTTGAACCAGATGTTGTAAATGAATTCAAGGAGAAAACTAGGGTCAGGGCTGTTCAATTTTCAAAGCAAAAGACAGTCAAGTTGGTTGAGAATCTATTTATCCAGCTAATAGAATCTTCTAAATAAGGGCACAGGTTGAAGTTATGTTGAAGAATATGATTAAGCGGGGCGTATATCGTTTTCGTGGTGACTACACAACTGAGCAGCTAGTGGCTATGGGATTAGTACATGGTAAGAATTTTACCCGTATGAAAGATGTCATATTAGATCCATCTCATTGCTGGCTTATTGAAATTGGCAACAATGTTACGATGGCACCTAGAGTACATGTTCTCTGTCATGATGCGAGTACTAAACAGTTTTTGGGATATACGAAAATTGGGAGGGTAACTATAGGAGATAATGTGTTTATCGGTGCGGGCAGCGTAATACTTCCGGGAATTTCCATCGGTAGCAATGTAATCGTCGGAGCGAATAGCACAGTTACACATGACATACCGGACAATATGGTTTATGCGGGATCTCCGGCCAAAGCCTTGTATACACTGAATGAGTATCTTGATAAAGAACGAGAAAACATGGAGACATCGCCTTGTTATGGAGAAGAGTATACGCTCAGAAAAAATGTTTCTATGAAACTAAGACAAAAGCAAAAGAAGGAACTTAAAGATACTATAGGATATATTGATTAATATACTGACTGTACTACGTAGCATTGGAGAGCAGTTATGGATGAAGGTAAGATTTCTGTTATTGTACCTTGCTATAATATTGAAGGTTTCGTAGAAAAAACAGTGCAAAGCATTCTCGCACAGACCTACCAGAATACTGAAATCATTCTTGTGGACGATGGGTCAACGGATGATACAGTTAATATTATAGAAAGACTAGCCAGAGAGCACACACGTGTGCATGCGTTTCATAAGAAAAATGGAGGAGTTAGTAGCGCCAGATTGTATGGGATTGAGAAGGCCACTGGAGATTGGATAACTTTTGTCGATGGAGATGATCTACTAAAACCGGAAATGTACTCAGTATTAATAAACAATGCGATTGAGTATGATGCTGACATTTCACATTGTGGATATGAGATGGTATTTCCAAATCATATCGATAAGTACTATGGGACAGGTAGAAAAGTAATTCAAACCCAAACGGATGGCCTGAGAGAGTTGCTTTCCGGCCAATTTATTGAACCGGCTCTATGGAATAAGATATATAAACGTGAGCTTATCATTGATTCTTTGGAAGACTGTGCCAAGCATCTTGAGATTCGCTATTTGGAAGATCTGCTCTGGAACTACTATTTCTTTAAAAGAGCGTTGTCCTCGGTCTATGTTGATGAGTGCTATTATCAATATGTTTTACGTAAAAATTCAGCAGCAAAAGCAAAACCGAATAAATACAAAATACAAGATCCTTGGCGTGTTTTAAGGATAATTCACAAAGATATAGGTGGATCCGAAGAACTAACAAGAATTATAAAAACCAGAGAGATTTTGAAACTTGTAAGTTTGTCTGTGATAGAAACTAGCGATATGCCTTCATGGGCTGAGGTTTGCAGGGAAAGGGCATTGTTTCTTCTGCGCCGCAATAGACGTCACGTTTTGAATGGAAATTACAGTCTACGGTTAAAGATGATGGTACTCTTGGCTTCAATATCACCGCAGTTGTATTTAATGGTATATAAAATATATTCAAGACTGAAGGGGACTGCAAATAAATATGATTTATAACATTGACTGGGTCTTGTGAAAAAAGGTATGCAGAATGTATCTATCCAGATTTAATAAAGCTAATTTCATATCTACATCGAAGTTTCTTCTGGTTATGCCCTGGGCTTTGTTTGCCAGACTATGGGATAAAGATGTTTGGATCATTACGGAAAGAAGTGATCAAGCGAGAGATAATGGGTATTGTTTTTATAGGTATGTACGAACAAAATATCCGAAGCTGAAGATAATATACATTATTGATACTTCGGTACCGGACTATGAGAAAGTACAAAAATATGGTTCTGTGATCCGATTTGATAGTTGGGCCCATTACTACTATTATTGCCTGTCCAAGATACACATCAGTGCTCATGTCGGCGGATGTAAACCAAGTAATAGTCCCCTAACAAGGTATATAAAAAGGTTATTATCAATCAAAGATATTTTTCTTCCCCATGGTGTTTCGTACGGAGTTGCAGAATTCTGTTTGAAGAAATATGCGAAAATTGATCTCTTTATCTGTAGCGGATTCCCAGAATACAAAAATGTTTTGGAGAACTATGGATACACAGAGAATGAGGTGGCGTATACAGGCTTTCCTCGATTAGACTTATGGCATGATATATGTGTGAATCCTAAACAGATTGTTCTTATGCCTACATGGAGACTGTATATAGCTCAACATCCGGAAATTGATATTCATGACACCCTATTTTACAAGACATATCAGGCATTTATCAATGATGAAAGACTTGTCACTTTTCTGGAAAAAAATGGCCTTGAACTGATAGTGTATTTACATCATGAGATGCAGAAGTATGCAAAAGACTTTTCGACAAGGTGTGCTAAAATTCGAATCATACAACCTGCTGAACAATGTGATATACAGAAAGTACTAATGCAATCAGCACTTCTCGTAACGGACTATTCCAGTGTGCATTTTGATTTTGCCTATATGAATAAGCCAGTCATATATTATCAGTTCGATAAGGAAGAGTTTTTTGCGATGCAGTATTCTGCTTCTGATTTTAGCTTTGAACAAGATGGCTTTGGTCCTGTATGTTATGAGTCTGAAGACATCGTTGATAATTTAGTACAGTTTGTGGAGAAGGGATATCCCGTCGAGGACATATATAGTAGGAGAATGCGGAAGTTCTATAGGCTATATGATGAGAATAACTGTGAACGAGTCTATCGAGCAATAAGAAAGTGTGAGAGGCGGAAAAACGGATAATTAATATGATTATTCATTTGAGGTTAATAGCAATGAGATTGGAAAAAATCTTTAATTATACTATATCGTTGATGCGTGAATATGCCAGTAATGTTGGAAATTATGACTTAAGATTCGCGCACTGGGTACTATGGAGCAGTTTGGCTCCCAGATTGAATATGCATGAATGTTCGGTCAAAGCACAGGACAGGAAAAACAAGTATATTTTGCGTTTTATTGATGGGATGTCAAAAGAGGAAACACATGCTGAGTTGTCAAAAAAAGTAAGAAGTGAAAAACCTCAAATATGGATGTTCTGGTGGACCGGGCTTTCTAGCGCGCCAGACATAGTAAAGATGTCTGTAAACAGTGTCAGAGCCAATGCAAAAGGTTTTGAAGTACATGTGTTAGATCAGAATAATTATCAGGAGTATATAGAACTTCCTCAATACGTGATTGAAAAGCATGACAGAGGTTTGATAACGCATGCTATGTTTTCTGATATATTAAGGGTAACACTGTTGTCCGTATATGGAGGAGTTTGGATCGATGCTACGATTCTGTGTCTGAGACAGTTGCCTGATTTCCTGAAGACAGTAGACTATTATACTTGTAAGACCTATGACAGAGACAGTCAACTGGTATCAAAATCAAGGTGGACAAGTTTCTTTTTGGCGGGAAGTCAGGAATTCGGGCTTTTTTCAAAGTCAAGAGAATTGTTGTTTTCCTATTGGCGCATTTATGACACTCAGATTGACTATCTTCTTATCGATTATATATTTGCATATATATGGATTAAGGATAAAGAAATACGAAGGAAGATGAGAAGTCTGCCGGATAACAATTTCAGGAGGAATGAATTGTTTGGTAGTCTTAATGAGCCATATTCTGAGGAGATGCTAAATGAGTTCATAAATGATGATACTTTTGTTTATAAATGCTCCTGGCGTTATGGGACGTTGACTGAGAGGAATTCAGAAGGTGTTCAGACGTTATATGGCTTTCTGAAAGATTTGTTTATGCCAAATTAGTTTTAGGATAATAATGAGGTTTTCGGGAGAGGATGAGCACAAAATCTATGCAGCCTGTGGTCAGTGTTGCGGTTATTACTTATAATATGGCGGAGTACCTACAACAGCTTCTTGACAGCATTTTGGTTCAGAATGTCACATTCCCGTATGAAATTATCGTAGATGATGATTGCTCTCCGGATAATACGAGGGAGATTTTAAAAAAGTATCAGCGTCTGTACCCAGAGCGTATTATATTGTCTCTGCGAGATAAAAATGTTGGTGGCAGCCGTAATATGTATGGGGTTCTACGAAAGTGCAGAGGCAAATATATAGCCATACTCGAGGGGGATGACTATTGGGATGACCCGAATAAACTACAGTACCAATATGAGTTCATGGAAAATCATTCTGAATATATAGGGATGACCTGCAATTCGTGGTGCGAACTTAGTAGAACAGAAGTCAGACATCATCCAAGACGGGATATAACAGAGCCGATGGTGTTTTCTTATGAGGACTTTATGAAACCGTTCTTTTTTGATAGGATTCCAAATTCCACGGACACATGGTTTTTTAGGAATATATTTAAGGACAGCCATGAGAATTTTTCAGTGTTCTACAAAGCCCATCCCATGGTATGGGACCAGACACTTGCGCTTATCTTATATGGAAAAGGGGATGTGTTTGTTGACCCTAAACTGGTGAGCCACCATCGAACGATTGTGGAGTCAGATGGAGAGAACTACCAATCACAATATGCCAGAGGAAATTACTGTGATCAGGACGCAAGGATGTATGCTTTTCATGAGATGTATATTGAGAAAATCTTGAAAAGAGATTGCACTCCATTTTATAAGGTGAGGGCAGAAGTGTTTGCCGAGTCGGTGTTCAGAGCTTTAAAGTCCGGGAATCAATCAGATTTTGACATAGTAAATAAGATCTGGCGGCAGAGGCAATCACATCGTTTTTTCTGTAGAGCATGTGCGGAGCATCTTGTAAAGACGCTGGGTCGAAAGCTGGATGGAGTTGTGCGGAGGTAATAATGAGGCAACCGTTAGTTTCTGTCTGTGTGTTGGTCTACAATCAAGTACAATATTTAGAAAAATGTCTTGACAGTATTTTGAATCAGGAGACAACGTTTCCTTTTGAAGTACTTGTGCATGATGATGCTTCCCGCGATGGGTCAACTGAAGTCATTATTAGATATGCAGAAGAATATCCGGGAATCGTGATTCCGGTGATTCAATCAGAAAATCAGTATTCAAAAGATCGCTGTATCCATAGGCTTTACAGAGAGTATTTGTATCCAAAAGCTCGTGGACGATATATTGCTTACTGCGAGGGTGATGATTATTGGCTCACAAATAATAAATTGCAGAGACAGTTTGAAATCCTTGAAAGTAATCTTGAGTGTCCTATGTGTCTTCACAGGGTCTGTGTTGTGAATGAACGAGGAGAATCTTCCGGGTGGGGATACCCACAAAATGAAATTAAAACAGGAGTATTGTCTTCATATGACTTTATGAAGGGGTTGACGGATGGGTATTTTTTTCATACAACATCATTTATGACAAGGTATTCAGTAATTACACGGTTGATTGAGAATCAACCGCAGTATTATTCTTTTGCAGATGTTGATGATGTCCCTCTTCTTTTGTATTTTGGTCAATTAGGGAACGTTTACTATATAAATGACACAATGTCATGCTATCGGCGAAATAGCATTGGCAGTTGGACAGAGTACCAAAGAGGAAATAAGGAGAGAATTATTGCTCATAAATGGAAGATGATTGACATGTATCGTGCTTATGATCAGTTTACAAATGGCGAGTATCATGAACTTGTAGAACATTGGATCAATAATGAACGCTTCATGATCGCAGAGCATGAACATGATTTTGTAGAAATGGACAAAGCCGTGTACAAGGTATTCATGAATAAAAGAGGTTTGAGATTCAAAATACGTGTAAAGGTTGGAAAACTGAAACAAAGCCTTGCGTTAATGGCGAATTGAGCAGAGCGGTTTTTAAGGAGCGAGATGAAGTCATCCAGGGGACTAAAGAATATTAAATGGGGATTAGTCGCACAAGTGCTAACAATAGGTCTGGGCATTTTCATACCCAGACTTGTTTTAGTGAATCTTGGATCGGAAGCGAATGGTCTTATGAGCTCTGTGAGTTCTGTTTTGTCCTATATGAGTCTCTTGGAGGCAGGAGTGGGTCTTGCAACAATTCAAGCTTTATACACTCCGATTGCGCAAAACGACAGAACAGCTGTTAATGCATTAATGTCGGCAACGGATTATTTTTATAAGCGAACCGGTCGGATTTATCTTGTGATTGTTGTTGGACTTGCGATAGGTTATTCAGTTTTGGTAAATACGACGATAAGTAGGATTTCTGTTTTTCTGGTAATACTACTCGCTGGTTTATCTGGGGTGCTGAACTATTATTTCCAGGGTAAATATAAACTTTTACTCATTGCAGAGGGTAAGAATTATATAACGACGAATATTACAACTCTTGCCACGGTGCTTACAAGTGCCTTGAAGATTGTTGTTTTGCTCTTGGGTGGGAGTGTGGTAATTCTCCAAGTTGTTTATTTCTCTATAAATCTTCTGCAGATGCTTGTATATACTGTGTATATGAAACGGAACTATAAATGGCTCGACCTTTCAGTAGCACCGAATCTTAATGCAATTAGGCAAAAGAATGCAGTCCTGATGCATCAGATTTCAGAAATGATTTTCAATAATACGGATGTGGTTGTTTTGACAGTTTTTACATCCTTAAAAACTGTCAGTGTTTATTCCATGTATGCCATGATTTTTGGAATGGTCAAGGCTGTATCAGTGCTTTTTTCCGACAGTTATTCTTATGCTGTTGGTCAGTCTTTTTCGGACAAGCCCAGGTTTAATAGGATATTTAACGCATATGAGGTTTATAACATGTCGATAACATTTGCCTTTTTTTGTGTTGCTACGATTCTCATGCCGAATTTCCTCGGGCTGTATACAAGAGGTGTGACCGACATAAATTATATTGATCATAAGGTTCTTATGCTATTTTCATCATTCTATCTCCTACAGAATGGAAGAAAAGCTTCTCAAACGGTAATCAATGTAGCTCAGCATTTTGAACAGACAAAATGGAGATCAGCACTGGAGTCGGTAATTAACCTCGTTGTTTCAGTGGTCTTGACATATAAGTTAGGTATATATGGTGTGTTATTGGGAACGATAGCAGCACTGCTTTATCGAACAAACGATGTGATTATCTATGCATCAAAGCTTCTAAAGCGATCGCCCTGGGTATCATATAGGCGCTGGTTTATAAATTTTTTTGTCTTTATCTGTGTATATATGCTGAGTATTCGTATACCGGTGCAGATTGAGAATTGGACTCAGATGGTGATATATGGTTGTGTGGTTTCTGTCGCAGTGTTACCTGTGTTTTTGCTGACAGATTCACTGTTGAATTTTGAAATCGCAAAATACACGTTCCGTATTTTGAAAAATAGTATTTGGAGAAAGTGAAGGAGTGAGAGGTCCTCATGATTAGGCCGAATAGTTCAAACAAACACTTATATTATTTGATTACGGCAACGGTGTATGCGATGACCTTGTTTCGGTTCTGTTCTTTGAAAATCGGTACAAACATGGATGATGTGATTTTCAAGAAGTGCGTTTTTGCGTTTGGCTCATGGAGGGCATGGGCGCAGGCTATGTACAAACTGCATAGCGGGAGGGTGTTTATTCACACGTTTACTTGGATGTTTTTGAATTTGCCATTGTTTATTTGGGATTTGGTGAGTTCTGCATTAGTTGTTTTGACATTAGTGTTGTGTGAAAAGTGCGTCGGTATTAAGCGAGATGTATGCGATAGCCTGCTGTTTGTCGCGGCAACAATTCTTTTTTATCTGATTCCGGGGCAGGATGCAAAAGTGTTTGGCGGAGTTTCATTTGCATTAAATTATCTGTACCCGGTTTGTGCGCTTTTAGTAGTTCATAATATATTTTATATGATGATTGAAGGGCGCCATATGCCAGTATGGGTATTTTTTCTGGCTGTACCTTCAGTACTTCTTTGCAGCAATATGGAGCAGTCTGGAGCAATCATGCTTGCCATGGGTCCTGTATATGTATGTTACGCGCTCCTGTTCAAGAAAACTATAAAAAAAGAGAATCGTCTGTACATGCTTGGAATATGGCTCCTAAATCTAGTGGGCTTCCTTGGTAATTATGCAGCTCCCGGCAATCGAGTTCGTTACGTTAATGAGATGATGAAGGCTTCCGGCTATAGGATGTATTCGTTGGTAGAGAGACTGATGCTGGGAGTTCAGGCAATATTTGTTGATTTTTTTCACTTCCGAGGGCTCATAATATGGTTGATGCCGACAGCGCTATACTTTTTGATTGGTATGGTTAAGAGAAATCGGTTTATTCTGGTGGCGTCTGTCATCAATGCTGTTCTGTCTTGTCTGCAATACATATATATTAAGTATATGATGGATGCCAATTTTCTGTACCCGTATGATATCCGGTATAGTGTCTGGTTTATCGCCTCATGCTTGCTTCTACTCATTAACGGGATAATCATTTATGAATCAATGACATCTTTTGAGGATCAATTCCTGTACTCATTTATTTATCTGGCGGCACTGGCAAGTAGTATAGTGGTGTGTTTTTCACCAACGCTTTTTGTTTCAGCCATAAGGACGACATATATATCCTATGTCCTTCTTATTATGATTGTCGTAAAGATAATTGACAATTTACTTATTCTTAGAGATGAGATTGTAGATGAGGACACGGAATTCAGACAGTGTTCTGGAAGATTTCGTATAGGATATTGTTGTATATGGATTTTAGCATCTATCATGCTATTAATTCTTTATATTCGAGGATATCGGAGCATAGATACATACAGTGTTTCGGAATTAACAAAGACAAAACAATATGTGCTGAAGGATGTACAAATTAATACCAATGGAGTTTTGACAGCAGAGTTAGATGTCTGTGCTTTTGAGTATACGCCAAAATGGTGGTCGACTGACAAGATTGAACTTGATGAGTCGATGATGGAAGAAGTTGCTCAGAGTGGATATGATATTAAAGCTCAGATTGGAGTTCTTGACGAAAAGAGCGGAATCATTAAGGGGTATAAGACCTGTTTGGAGTCTGTGTATCCGACGATGATACAGTATCCGGATAATTGTGTGCGTGTTAAGGCTTTTATAGCTCCCGAGGACATTGAAGGACAAACTTTGGTTTTATTGGCTGAAAATCATGAAGGCGACAGGTATTATCAGTATATAACATAATTAATATGTTGACGCCAAGAAGGCGTTTACAGAGTTTTAGGTTCGTGTTTGCAATATGCAGACGAGAGGTGTTTGGTACTAAAGTAAGTAAGAAGGTGAGTAATACAGGAGTGCAGAGGACAAGAAAGAAAAAGAGAAATAATCTTTGGATATGGATACTAACTCTTCTAATAGGTATATTGATCATATTGGGTTTAATTGTAATGTTCATTGGTCAAATCCTTGTTGTTAGAACATACTCCGTCCCTGCTGATACTCACAGGCGTGTACGGATCGTAGGTCTTGCTGATTTACATGGAGAGATGATAGGGAAAAAACAGGAAAGAATTGTCAGCAAGGTGAAGGCAGCAAAACCGGATATTATAGTGTATCTCGGGGATATGGTCGATAGAACAAGGGTGGAAGACTCCGTAGAACATCTTGAAGTGCTTACTGAACGCCTCATGCAGATTGCTCCCATTTACTATGTGGATGGTAATCATGAGCAGGATGTTCGAGGCAGTTATCCTGAAGTCTACGCACGACTTAACACGGCGCTTGCGGATAAAGGGGCAGTGCATCTTGACAATGAGACTGTGCAGGTCTCGATTGATAATAAAGTTGAAATAATGAATATATGTGGTATTTCCACACATTACTACTGGCATGAACTTGAAGACTCTCTTGCGGAAGACCTTCGAAGTCGGGATGGTCTAAGCATCCTCTTATGTCACTATCCTGAGACAGTGATATGGAGGGGAGCTTTTACCGGAGGCGGTCTTGACCTCGCATTATGCGGACATACGCACGGCGGACTCATTCGAGTTCCGTTTGTAGGTGGTATCTATGCACCGGAGTGGGGATGGCGACCGATGTATGATCTGGGCGAATATCCGATATATTCAGATACCGGTTGGAAGAGTTATGGCGGAGGTGTAGGAGCAGAGTATTGGGGGACTATGATTATCTCAGGCGGCCTTGCTGGGGAGCACGGCGTACCGAGGCTGAATAATCCGATGGAAATTTCGGTCGTGGATATAGGTTGATGTGGCTGTGAAATGTTATCTTGGGATTTATGTATATGAGATTTGGCAGAATGAAGATAACATAAGAGGGTGTTTAGATGTTGAGAAAAATTTCTAGTGCTGTAACTGTTGTTGCCGGGTTTTGTGCGTTGGGGATGTTGCTCGCAACGACGACATTTCAATCAATAGGTATGAACGTCTGTATAGGTCTGGCTCTTGCAGTTTGTTTTTTGGCAATATTCAGATGGGCCCATTTGGAAGAAGTTCGCAATTATAAGAACCTAGTGCCTGAAGTTCTTATTGTCATGCTGTTGGTTCAGGACTTTTATTACTTATGGATTGTTTCCAGCAGAGTCTCTGAGCTTGCAAGACGTTTACATCTTTCGTCGGAGTTGTTTATATGGTTGGTTGGCTGTATTCTTGGGATTTTTGCATGGAAGGCAATTGATACTATTTGGGCGTTTGTTGCATGGGTACTAAGAATACTAATTAAACGGCGGCCTATAGAACAAAGTTTGAAAAATGCAATAGTTATTTTGCTGATTATTTTCCTTGAAAGTTTACAGATGGAGTATAGCGTCGTTTTGTCTTGGAGCAATTACCTGCAACATACGGCAATAATCATTGCCATCAATTATTTGATAGTCGCATTATTGAACTTACTTTTCATCCTGCTTCTTCAGAACTGGAAAATCACGCTCTTTATATCTGGATTTTTTTTTACAGTTTGGAGCGTGGTCAATTACTATGTGATACGCTTCCATGGCGCACCGCTTTTTCCGCTAACGCTTTACACGAGTGGGAAAACGGGTCTTGAGGTGGCAGGTGCCTATCGTTATTCGATTACCTATACGGTCGTCTGTCTTTTTGCCATTTTTCTGCTTGAATTATGGCTGACCTTTTTCTATATAAAGAATGAGAGACTTGTTGTTACTTTGAAAAAATGGCTTCTTCATCTCGTAAGTACAGGCTTAATTGCGGCAGTATTGATTGCCACATTTTTGGGGAAAGGTGGATTCCTGCCAGGTGAGGGCAATGGGTCAGCGTCCTGGAATGATACTGTTAAACGGTATGGATTTTTGGTGGCATCTGTATGGGATATAAAGAACCATGGCAGTTGGCTCCATAAACCTGACGGATATTCTACGGAGAAAATCAGATCAATGAAACCGATTGAGAATTACGAATCGATATCAGAAGATGCATATCCGGATATTATTCTTATTCTTAATGAAACGTTTTGTGATTTGGAAGTATATACAAGTATTCATGCAGATGTTGATTATATGTCGGATTTCTATGGAATCCAAGGCGCTACATACGGGTATGCTGTCACACCATTTTCTGGAGGAGGAACAAACGATTCTGAATTCGAACTGTTGACTTCAAAGTCAGTGCGGCTTCTGTCAACAGGTGCTCCATTTACATATTTCAGCAGGGAACTTGAGAGCAGAAGTGTTGTACAGTATGTGGAAAGCCTGGGTTATACGACTACTGGCATGCACTGCGGTGGGAAAACGAATTATTATAGGGACCTTTCATATCCCGCGCTCGGATTTGATAATATATATTTGGGAGCTGATGCTTTCAAATATAATAGGAAGTATGGAAATCGGTCATGGTATGATGCTGATAATTATAGGGATTTGATAGAGCACTATGAGGCGAGTGGGGAAGGACCGCAGTTTTACTTTCTACTAACTTTGCAGAATCATGGTGGTTTTGAACAGAATGAGGATTCTCTGGATACAGTGCATACGCAGTTGGATTTTGGCAGTTTGACAGATGATATCAATGAATTCCTGACCAGTGTGTCGATGTCAGCTAGTGCGTTTAGGGAACTAACAGATTATTATTCGAAAGTGGATCGACCTGTGCTTATCTGTATGGTAGGCGATCATGCACCGCCCTTTGTGTCACAACTTGAGATGGACGGAGAATGTCCGGTTCAGGATTCTGGTATTGGTCAGCGGTTCGTTCCATATGTAATGTGGTCGAATTATGGGGTGAACTTTGCCAGTGGTTCAGAATATGCTCCTGTGACGGATTTAGTGCCTCTGCTTTTTAATGCCGCTGGGATGCCGATGTCATCATTTTATAAAGAGGTCACTGAGCTGCACAGTAAGTTGCCAATTCGCACGAGTGATGGTCTGTTTATGGATGAGGCTGGTGAAATTGGAGAGATTGACGGTAGTAAATATGCTGAATTACTACAGACGTATTATATGATGGCGTATAATTCGTTGCTTGAGACAGATGAATATCGGGAAGAATTGTTTTTACCATAAATTTTGAAGATGGTTCAAGTGAAATTAAAAAGTGGAAATGTGAACTTCCGATGATTTTACACCTTAAAAAGCTCATCTTGTGCAACTTACACAAAATGAGCTTTTTCCTTATTCTTCTTCAGTTG
>JBGUIK010000015.1:0-22872 GCA_045112915.1 Lachnospiraceae bacterium | reverse complement strand
GACGGATATGAGCCCAAGTTCAGGAATAACTGGTACTGATCTGTTCCGCGAGATGATTTAGTCGGAAAATCTCTGGAAAATAAGGTGAATGAGAACTGGGTGTGGGGATATTTGGTCAGGAATGAATTTGCATGCAAATGTGGTGAATTGCCGTCTTTTGTTATAAAATATAAACAGATGATTGTGTTCGTAAATCAATACGAAAAGGAGGTTGCAAAATGTACGATAAACTTTTTGAAAAGGGGCGTATCGGGAATGTTGAAATTAAGAACCGTCTCGTAATGACCCCAATGGGAACGAACCTGGCAGAGCTTGACGGCACAGCAGGTCCCGCGATGCTTGCCTATTTTGAGGCAAGGGCTAAAGGCGGCTGCGGACTTATTATGCCTGAGATCTGCAAGGTCAATGAGAAGACCGGTGTCGGAATGTTCCGTCAGCTTGCTGCGACAAGTGACCGACATATACCGTCTCTGGCAAAGCTTGCCTCGACAGTCCACAAGTATGGCAGCAAGATCTTTATTCAGCTTCACCATCCTGGCCGTGAGGGCGTCTCTTCTCTGATCGGAGGACAGCCCTGCGTTTCCGCTTCGGACCGTATGTGCAACGTCTCTCTGCAGGAGACCCGCCCGATGACGCTGGATGAGATCCACGAGCTGGTAGAGCAGTTCGGTGATGCCGCCCTTCGCTGCAAAAAGGCAGGCATCGACGGCGTGGAACTTCACTGTGCACATGGATATCTGCTGCAGCAGTTCCTCTCCCCATACACCAACAAGAGAACGGATGAGTACGGCGGAAGCTTCGAGAACCGTATGAGACTGGTGCTCGAGATCATTGAGGATATTCGCAAGAAGTGCGGTAAAGACTATGTACTCGGCTGCCGCGTATCCGTAGATGAGTTCCTGAATACGATCGGCGTCACGGAAGATTATATCCATATAGAGGACGGTATCCGCATCGTGAAGACGATGGAAGCCGCAGGAATTGACTTTGTCGACGTCAGCTGTGCTCTCTACGAGACAGGACTCATGGCAGTTGAGCCGATCTCCTTCCCACAGGGCTGGAGAAAAGATTTCGTAAAGGCTGTCCGTGACAACGTGAATCTCCCGGTCATTGCGGTATCTTCCATCCGTGAGCCGGCAGTTGCGGAGGCTTTCATCGAGGGCGGAGTCGTTGATTTCGTCGGTATGGGCAGATCCTGGCTTGCCGATCCGGAGTGGGGCATCAAGGTACAGCAGGGCAGAGAGAGTGAGCTCAAGAAGTGCATTAACTGTCTGAGATGTTTCGAGACGCTGATGGGACTGAACGCACAGGGTCTTCCGCTCGAATGTGCCGTCAACCCGCTCACCTGCAATGAGGAGCGCTACGGCGATCTTGAGCCGGATACGGGCGGACACAAGGTTGTCGTCGTCGGCGGTGGTCCGGGCGGTATGATGGCAGCAGAGACACTGGCAAGAAGAGGCATAAAGACTACCCTTATCGATCGTCAGGAGTCTCTCGGAGGCACTGTAAATCTTGCCAAACTTCCTCCGCTCAAGGAGAGAATGGAGTGGATCGCGGATTATTATCGCGACAGCTTCGGTCGCCTCGGCGTTGAGGTACAGCTCGGAAAAGAGGCGACTGCCGATGAAATCACGGCTATGGAGCCGGATGCTGTCATTCTGGCCACAGGATCGAAGTCGATTATTCCTAAGAGCATTCCGGGTGTAGACGGTGCAAATGTATATACAATCGAAGAAGTCCTGACCGGCAGGAAAGATATTAGCGGCAAGTCTGTTGCCATGATCGGCGCAGGCCTTACAGGTCTCGAGACTGGTGAGTTCCTCGGAGCAAAGGGCTGCCATGTCACATTTGTAGATATGCTGAAAGCTGCCGGAACAAATGCCTATAAGAACAACGTTCTTGATATCATGTCCAGACTTCGCAAAATGGATATCGCATGGGCGCTCGGCCACGCTCTGAAGGAAATCACTCCGGACGGCGTGATCGTTGAAAATGTCGACACGAAGGAAGAAAAGAAGATCGAGGCGGAAGCAGTAGTCCTGTCTCTCGGATATCGTCCGGATCAGAGCCTTAAGGGAGCGCTCGAGGAGAAGGGAATTCCTGTTAAACTCGTCGGATCCGCAATCAAGGACGGCGTCATTGCGCCTGCTACGAGGACCGGCTACGAAGTAGCGGCCGGGCTCTTTACGGCTCCGAAGCCGAGCTTTGTACTCTCCGACGATGAGGTGAAGAACTTTGCGAAGATCTCCGATATGCGCGGACAGGAAGGCGTATACCTTGCATTCCTCACACATCCGGATGTAATTCGTGAACTTCTGCCGGAGCCGCTCGAGCCGTTCTCGGTTCCTGTCGTAACGCTTTCGGTGTGCCATATCAAGGATCCGACATTTGCGGATAACTACTATGAGACGATCCTCGGCATTTACTGCACGTATAAAGGCCAGCTCGGCATGTATCCGATCAGTCTGCTCCTCGGCGGACAGGGCGCTGAGATGGCGACCCAGCTCGGACGCGACAATTCCGCGATCCCGAAGAAGCTGGACGCTGAGTTTGTCATCAGAAAGAACGGGACAAAGGTCGAGGTCGGCGTAGTGAGAAGAGGCGCTCAGATCGTGAAGATCGAGATGGAACTCGGCAGCTACAATCACCCGCTTACACACGTTCTGTTCCAGGCACCTGCGCCGGGCAAGAAGACAGCGGGCAGCGGATATTACTTCCACTTCGACCGCCTGCCGGATGAGAACGGTGTGTGGAGATTTACCAACACCTGCCTGATCAGGAATATCGTAAATTACACGTATGACGCGTGGACACCGGGCTATATCACGAAGCTTGAGATCAACTCCAGCAAGGATGACCCGTGGGGCTGCATCCCTGTCGGAACGATCGTCGGCGGCGCGTATGCGGAGAACAATCTGCTGATCACAGCGCTCCAGAAGCTGGAGGATGTGGACGCTGACAAGCTTATGAAGAAGATCCTGCCGGCATGGTATGACAAGACAACATTCATGGAGACCGGACGCAAATAATTTTCAATCTTCAATCTTCATCACAGGATTCTCGTGACGTAAGTCTACGACGAATGTGCAATACAAACATACGAGAAGGTGAATGTGGGGGAGCTGTCGCATATGAGACAGCTCCCTTGCTTATGCTTCCTGGCGGACCCTGAGTAGACTCAGTGTTTTGATTCTCATGAAAGGTGTATCTTGCAGACGCGGAGAACGATTGATATTCTAATATTACAGTAGGAGAAGTCAGATTACGCTGACCCGAATATCGCCAAAAGTCTCGCTTGTGGGATTATACGAAAGATTTTCAGTTAAGGAGGCATATAAAATGGCTATCGATTCTAAGAATGGATGTGTAGATCTGGGCAGCACGGATATGTATTATGCCGTTTTCGGGAGCGGCAAAAGAGTTCTCGTGGTCCTGCCCGGCCTGTCTGACGGACTGACAACGGTCAAAGGGAAAGCCTGGATGTTAGGCTCTCAATATAAGAAATATTTTAAAGAATTTACAGTGTATATGTTCAGCAGGAAGAATAGGATGCCGAAAGGCTATACGATTCGGCAGATGGCTGAGGACCAGGTCATCGCCATGAGACAGATCGGGATTGATAAGGCATGCGTGCTGGGAGTCTCTCAGGGAGGCATGATCGCGCAGTATATAGCCATCGATTACCCTGAAATCGTTGACCGGCTTGTGCTCGCTGTCACAGCTCCCTGGGCAAATGATACTGTGAGAGAAACTGTGGCGGGCTGGATCGGGATGGCGCGGAAAGGAGACCACACTGCACTGATGGTCGACACGGCGGAGAAGATGTATTCTGATGCCTACCTCAGAAAGAACCGCAGGCTCTTCCCGATCCTTGCCGGCTTCACGAAACCGAAAAGCTATGAGCGCTTTTACCGAAACGCTGAGGCAATACTGAACTTCGACGCGAGGGAAGAGCTGTCAAAGATTGAATGTCCTACGCTGATTATGGCGGGAGATGAGGACAAGACGGTAGGTATAGATGCCGCGGATGAGCTTCGCTGCGGAATCGCCGGGAGTAAGCTTCATATCTTTAAGGGACTGGGCCACGGGGCTTTTGAGGAGAGCAAGGACTTTTATGACATAGTGCTGAAGTTCATAAGCAGCGATACTGAACACTGACAGCTTTTTCGAAGAGTTGTATGCAACTGTTCTTAACAAAAGTATGCATTATATGACAAGTTTGGTTGGTGGAAAGTTTATATATACCGCGATACAATTATGTTAAGAATAATTGCAAAGGTGGTATATGTATGAGAAAATCCTACTTAGATAATATTCGATGGTTAACGGTCGTACTGGTTGTTATTTATCACGTGGTCTACATGTATAACGCAGAGGGGATCCTCGGCGTGGTAGGCCGGATCACAGATGCCGATCCGCAGTATGTCGATCTCTACATGTATGTAGTTTACCCGTGGTTCATGTCGATCCTCTTCGTAGTGTCGGGCATGTGCGCAAGGTACAGCTTGAATACTCGCAGCGAGAAGGAGTTCATTCGCAGTCGTACAAGACGGTATCTGGTGCCCTCCACGATCGGCCTTGCCGCCTTCCAGTTCATTCAGGGCTATGTGAATATGGCGATCGGCGGCGCATTCGAGACGATGGGACATGTCCCCAAAGCAGCACTTTTCGGCATAATGATGCTCTCCGGAACCGGAGCCCTCTGGTATATTCAGGTCCTGTGGCTGCTCTCGATGATTCTGATCCCTGTTCGAAGGATAGAAAAAGACAGGCTGTGGAAGGCAGGCGGAAAGATCAGCATGCCGATGCTGGCGGCTATGACAGCGGCCTGCTGGGCATTTGCACAGATCCTGAACACACCGATCATTGCGGTTTATCGTTTTGGACTTTACGCGTTCATGTTTTTCCTCGGATACTACGTGTTCTCTCATGATGAGGTGATCGAGCTTCTTAAAAAATGGTTCCTGCCGCTTCTGATTGCGGCCTGTGTCCTGGGAGCCGCGTTCTGTATTGTGTATTTCGGGGAGAATTACGCTATCGAACCTGTCAATCGCACACCGCTTTTCACATCCTACTGCTGGTTCATGTGCCTGGCAGTTCTGGGAGGGATGGCAAAGTACGGGGACTCTGAGAACCGGTTCACACGTTGGATGGGACGGCAGAGCTTCGGCCTGTATGTGTTCCATTATCTTGGCATATCGATATTTGCACTTTACGTTGCAAAGAAGAGAATTATGCCTGCCCCGGCGGCTTACCTGCTGACTCTGATCTGCGGATTCCTTGCGGGCTTCCTGTTGTATGCTGTAATCTCAAGGATCCCGTTCTTCCGCTGGGCAGTGCTGGGTATCGGGAAGGAAAAGGAGAAGAAAAATGTTCAAGGATAATATGCTGCAGCTTCGGAAACTTCACAACCTGACCCAGGAAGACGTTGCGGAGAAGGTCGGTGTCTCGAGACAGGCGGTGGCCAAGTGGGAGTCCGGTGAGACGATGCCCGATCTTGAAAAAAGCAGGCTCCTGGCTGAGACGTTCGGCGTGTCATTGGACGATCTTGCCAATTTTGAGCCGGACAAAAATCTGAATGTCAGCGTCCCGCCGAAAGGGAAGCATCTTTTCGGCGTGGTGACGATCGGCGAAAAAGGTCAGATCGTCATACCGGCAAAGGCAAGAAAGATATTCAATCTCAAAGCCGGTGACCAGCTGGTGGTCCTCGGTGATGAGACGCAGGGACTGGCTCTTATGAAGACGGAAGGATTTCTTTCTATTGCCGAGATTATAAGAAATCCCGGCAGATGAAGCTGCCCTGAATAATCGGTTCATGTTCTGTGAGTGAGACATGACCTTAAGTGGGAAGAAGGTTCCTGTCATCATCCTTTTATCGGCAGTTCCTTGAGGAACTGCCGATAAGATTAATTAAGGTTACGTTAAGGTTAAGCGTGTTTGCCCGAAAGATAGAGATGATATTCTTATGCCAACAAAGGAAAAGCAAAGCAGCTGATTCATATAAAGGAGGCATAAGTTATGTGGACAAGAAAAGAGCTTAAGGAAAAAGGCAGACTCTCATTTAAGAGAAATTACTGGAAGGCAGTATTAGTCAGCCTGCTTCTCGTGTTCATGGTGCGCGGTGCCGTGAATTTCGGATTCGGAGGAAGGGGCGGCAGCAATGAGAGCGATGTAAATGCAGTAACGACTCAGGCAGAGCAGAGCGAAACTGTAAATCAGAATCAGGATATAGAGCTTCCCGAGATTATTCTGAACCCGAGTGATATAATAGTTTCCGATGATACCGATTCTATTCCCGTGGGATTCACGGATTTTCTGATCGAGCTTAGGAATACGATCGGAGGAATAGGAATATTGGCACTGGTGGTCGGAGGTATCCTTCTCTTCATCGTACTGTTTATTGTGATAGCCGCGATCCACGCTTTTCTGTTCAATCCGCTGGAAGCCGGCACAGCCAGATTTTTCGTGAGGAACCTCAATGATAAGGCGGAGATCAGGGAACTTGCCTACTGCTATGACCATGGTTACCTGAATGTAGTAAAGACAGTATTCCTGAGGGACCTCTATATAGTCCTGTGGGGCCTGCTCCTTATCATTCCGGGCATCATCAAGTCATACGAGTACAGAATGGTAAATTATATTCTTGCTGAGAATCCCGAGATGAACACGAAGGAAGTATTTGCAATGAGCAGGGATATGATGAGGGGAAATAAGTGGAGAGCATTTGTCCTCGACCTTTCCTTCCTGGGATGGCACCTGCTGTCACTGATCACCATAGGTCTGGCAGGCATCTTCTACGTGTTCCCATATAGGAATATGACAAATGCAGCCCTGTACGAATTTTTAAGATACGGACGTAATGAAGGAGACGTTGTGGTATGGACAGAATCCTGATTGCAGATGACGAGAGTGAGATCCGCAGCCTGCTCCGGCTCTACCTGGAAAATGCCGGGTATGCCGTGGAAGAGGCAGCGGATGGCGAAGAAGCAGTGAAATTACTGGCAGGCGGAGATTTTCATCTCTGCCTGCTTGATATCATGATGCCGAAGATGGACGGTTTTCATGTCCTGCGAAAAGTCAGGGAGACGAGCAACATCCCTGTGATAATTATCTCAGCCAAGGACACGGATCCGGAGAAGATCCTCGGGCTCGATCTCGGAGCGGACGATTACATTGTAAAGCCGTTCAACCCGCTGGAGACAGTTGCCCGCGTGCGCTCTAACCTGAGACGGTATCATGAACTTCATGGGGAGAAGAAAAAGGACGCAAAGCATGATGTCCTTACCCACAGAGACCTGGTGCTGGACCTTGATGAGTGCTGTCTCTATAAAGATGGCGTCCGTATCGATCTTACCTCCGTGGAGTTCAAGATTCTCTCTATGTTCATGGAACATCCCGGGAAAGTGTTCACCCGTCAGCAGATCTTCGAGCGCGGCTGGGGCGAGGAATATGCTGTGGCTGACAACAATATCATGGTGTGTATAAGCAAGCTGAGGGCTAAGCTCTCGGAGGATCCTTCCGCTTACATTCGCACGATCCGGGGGCTTGGGTACAGGCTTGAGCGGTAAAACTTGGACAAGTGAGACTTGAATAGGAGCATGTGATGGATAACCTGAAATCGTACCTGATCACCAGGCTGTTGGCGGTGATGGGGGCTGTTGCTGTATTGGAGATCATTGTTCTCACCCCTGTCAGGCGGATCCTTCTGCCGATCGCGGCTCATGTGGCGCAGATGGAAACAGCTTCGAACAGCCTGAGACTGCAGGATATAATCGGCCTTTTGTATATCATGCTTTTCGGCAGAGGGGAGGGCGTTGTTCTCGGTGTGCTTGGCAGATCCCAGATTTTTCTGTTGCTTCTGGCTATCGGCATGATTCTGCTGGCTCCGCTTGCCGGAGGGGTGATGGTCTACGCGTGGCTCGTTGCTCGGCGCGTGAACGAGCTGGAAGAGCAGCGTGAGAAAGAGAGAGAGGCATATACCGCAAAGAGAAATCGGATGTTCTCGGATTTTGCTCATGATCTTCGGACCCCGATTACCACGATTGCCGGATATGCGGGAGCTCTAAGTGACGGTATGGTGAAGGAACCTGCCCAGCAGAAAGAATATCTGGAGGCCATTCGCAGAAAATCCGAGCGCATGAGTGAGCTCATCAACCTTCTTTTTGACTACGTAAAGCTCGGAAGCGCAGACTATAAACTGGATAAAAAAGACTGCGATGTCAACGCTCTGGTCGCTGAAATCGCAGCCACGCTGTACACGGATATGGAGGAGGCAGGCATGGAGCTTATAGCTGATATTCCGGAGACTCCCTTCGTTGTGAGTTTGGACAGGTCGCAGGCAGGCCGCCTCATCAATAATCTTCTCATAAACGCGATGCGGCACAATCCTTCGGGAACGAGAATAGCAGTTTCTGTGAAGCGCATAGCCGGCGCTGAGCTACTGGCCGTGGCGGACAGCGGTGTTCCGATAGAAGGCCAGGCCGCAAAGCTTTTCGAACCCTTTGTGAAGGGGGATAAATCGAGGAGCGGGGATAGAGGCAGCGGCCTTGGGCTTTCCATTTGCAAAATGATTGCCGATATGCATGGGTGGTCTATCGGACTGGCCCAGCCTTACGAGGGTTATACGAAGGCGTTCGTGGTGAAGATTACTGAGGATTGACTTTCCATATCAAGGAGCCAGGCCTTTTTTTCGAGTCCTCCCGCATAGCCGGTGAGGGCTCTGTTTGCTCCAAGCACACGGTGGCAGGGGACGATTAGCGAAATCGGGTTGTGCCCGACTGCGCCGCCGACGGCCTGAGCCGACATAGTATTGGTTCCGCGACGATCGGCAAGGATCTTCGCAATCTCACCGTAGGTCGTAGTCTTACCGAACGGGATGGTAAGAAGGATCTGCCAGACTTCCTGCCTGAACTCGCTCCCTCTCATGCGGAGCGGCGGTGTGAAATCCGGCTCTTTTCCGCTGAAATAAATGTCAAGCCAAAGATCCGTCTGACGGAAAACGTCAAGATTCTTTTCTTTGTGCTGCGCATTCAGCGTGTCTGCAAAGTATTTTTGCCCGTCGAACCAAAGACCGGTCAGGTATATACCGTCGGAAGCCATCGTGATTCCGCCGAGCGGGGATATGTAGTGATGTGTGTAGTCCATGGCGTGAGCTCCTTTGCTTATGGGTGATTTTTGTTGGAAGCAGTTCCTGTTAATTGGGAAGATTGATCTGTCACGAATTGTTCCGGTTGATTGAACGGCAACATTTGCCACAATTGGTCCTGTTGATTGGGCGGTGTCATCTGTTGCAGCTTGCTCTTATTATCATACTATAGCTCGCATTTCGATTATATACACGATCGGAATTTTTCAGAATACCGAACCATGATATTGTGAACGAGATCAGAAATCCCAGAAACCGGAGAAAAAGATGAAGAAAAGAATGACAACGTTTTTAGTGATTATTGCTATGTGCTTTATGTTCTTCGGATGCACAAACGTTTCTGTAAGTCTCCGCGTCAAAATGCAACCTAAAAAAGGCACCCTCAGGATATCGTAATCTTTTGATCCGAGGGTGCTTTGATCTTATTTCTCTGTTGGCGTGAGAGTGAGACCTACATTTCCATGGTCATCTTGAAATACTAGCGAAGCATTGCCATTTCCTTTGCTGTACTCGGCTGTCAGTTCTCCGTCTTCCCAGAACAGGGTAATTTTGTTCCCTTCGAGTCCCCAGCTGTGCATGCCTCCTCCCTGCCACTCGCCTTCAGAATCTGTCAATGTGTGCCTTGCATAGTTATCAGAGTCAAAGACAATGCTGTAATGCTCGTCTCCAAGAGACCCTTCCCATGCATGTGACATAAGATCCTCTGCGATCTGCTCTGATGTAAGTTCAACATCTGTGCTGACTTCAGGTGCAATACTCTCTTCGGTCTGCTCTGACGGCACTTCTATAGCTGAGTCGATCTCAGTTGTAATACTCTCTGCTGTCTGCGCTGAGGCCACTTCGATATCTGAGCCGACCTCGGGCGCGATATCCTCTGCCAGCTGCAGAGCAGGCAATTCAACGACTTCCGATGCAGCTGCCTTCTGCTCGGACAGGGATGCAGCCGTTGTCTTACCGCAAGAAGCAAGCAGTACAGTGCACATGGATACAGTCATAACAGATAACAAAACAGTTATTATTCTTTTTCTCATCTTTATTATTCTCCTTTATATACATATAGAATTTGACATTCGAATCGCTGTCACCAGGCCATTCAAGCTTTTGCTTCTGAGGCCTGGCGCAAGATTTGAGGTGACTTTAGTTGGCATAATTCAAAGCTGATTCCATATGGTCTCCGCTCCGTTTTAAGACCTGAATGTATGCCGGCTTGTCAGGGCGGAGCGAAGGAAGATCCGTCAGATTGAACTGTGTCTCCCTTTATCGACAATACTATCCGGAAGCGTATTAAGAAACTAGACGTTATATGATTAAGATTTTCTTAAAGCGAGATAGACTTGAATCGAACCTGAAGAAAATTATCGGATAAAATTTTTATAAAACATGTAAAGCTAGCTTGACATAGGTGTATGAGTATGTTATTTTATAGGTGTAAAGCAAACTTTACATTATCAGCGATAACAAACTATATAGTTTCGGGTGTGAGTGAGAAAAAACATGATAATTCGATGAGAGACATGTGTGAAGAAGATAGTTAGAAGGTGATGCAATGAAGAACCGAATAGAAGAAATAAGAAATGCGAAGGGCATCCGGCAGGATGAACTCGCAAAGCTGATGGGGGTCTCGCGGCAGACGATCAGCTCGCTGGAGAACGGACGCTACAACCCATCAATTATGTTAGCCTACAAGATCTCTCGATATTTTGGGATGACAATCGAAGAAGTATTTATATTTGATGAGGAGGAATGATTATGTATTACGATAATAAAAGACTGGCGCTCAGTATTTTCTGGACGATTCTTGGCATTACTCTTATAATATTGTCGTTCACAGAGGTATTGCAATCTTCCCTGTACGGCGGCATGGGCGGCGGCCTTACCGTTGTAGGTGTATTTCAGATCATCAGGAACCTCAGATACAGAAAAGACGCTGAATACAAAGAGAAAATCGACACTGAAGCAAGCGATGAGCGCAACAGCTTCCTGCGCATGAAGAGCTGGTCCTGGGCAGGCTACATAACAGTACTTGTCGAAGCGATAGGGGCAGTCATCGCAATGATCAGGGGGCAGGAGACGATTCAGATGGTGCTTTCCTTCTCTGTAGCCCTTATCGTATTTGTGTACTGGCTTATGTATATGATTCTCAGCAGAAAGTATTGAGACTGGGAACCAGGAATAAAAAAGAGTAACTCTGTGGGAAGACCTCGGCTTATACAAGCGGTGGATGAATCAATATCGCACATATACAAGCCTAAGAAATGATGGAAAACAAAATAATGTGTGAGCGGGGAGGGCTGTTGCAATTGAAGTTGCGGCAGCCCTCTTATCGATGTTTCACTGTAACTGCTGTTCAAGGTCATACTATACAGGGGATGTATGACTTCTGACCAGATAGGGCTCGAGGGTCAGACGACCTGTGGCTGGGTCGTACTCGGAGGGGCAAGCGAGATACAGTAGTAGTTCATGTAACAGTTGGCAGTCTCTTTGCGAATCCTTTATGTATGCGACTGCCAATAAGAAAAACAGGCAGTAGATTTTCCAAAATTACACGCAGGTGCAGTGCTATACGAGACATGAATCATAATCCATAGGCAGTCATGTCAGCTCGTTTTTAGCGTAATCAGTTGCTTGCTCAAAGAAATATCACAGTCAATAAGCAGTCACCTTTCTTGATTTTGATAACTGGTGATGGTAAGACTTGCTTATACCAGATTTTAACCAGCAGTAATTCAAAGGTGATTTCAAAAAAAGCCACTGCCTGGTTCAAGCCCTGGGCAGTCAACGAACTCCGTTCTGCCCCAAGACTACTGCCAGCCATCATTCCTGCTATCAGTCGACAAAAGGTGATTTCAAAAAAAGCCACTGCCCGGTTCAAGACGCGGGCAGTCAACGAAGGGCGTATTGAACCAATGTAACTGCTAGCCAAGATTCCTGCATTCAGTAGCTCAAAGGTGATTTCAACAAAAGTCACTGCCCGATTCAAGACGCGGGCAGTCAATGAAGGGCGTATTGAACCAATGTAACTGCCAGCCATGATTCCTGCATTCAGTTGATAAGAGGTAATTTCAACAAAAGTCACTGCCCGGTTCAAGACGCGGGCAGTCAATGAAGGCCGCATTGAACCAATGTGACTGCTAGCCATCATTCCTGCCATCAGTCGACAAAAGGTGATTACAACAAAAGTCACTGCCCGCCTCAAGATGACATGCGGTTCAGGCCCCGGGCAGTTTGGAAAGCACACATAGGACAAGCATAATCGCCGCCAACATTACTTAATATCCCATAAATGAACCTCATTCCAATATGGCATCCGGCGGACAAAAATTATAAAATAAAAATAATGTTAGAACTTGCTTCACTAACAAGCAAATATAGCCCAAATATTCGATGAGGTATGATTTATGGCAATTGTATTTAATGAGAACAAGAGAACTTTTTCACTGCATACAGCTAAGACGACGTACCAGCTTAAAATCGGAAATCTGAATTATGTAAAGCACCTGTATTACGGCACGACCATAGAGGACGAGGACCTCATCTATCTGATCCGCCGCTACGACCGCGGATTCTCAGGAAATCCCTATGATTCCCTGAAGGAGCGCACCTTCTCCCTGGATGCCCAGCCGCAGGAATTCACAACACAGCAGCAGGGCGACTTCAGAATCAACTCCATTGAAGTCCAGAACAGCGACGGAAGCTTTTCTTTCAACGGAAGATATGTGTCCCACAAAATGTACAGCGGACCGTTCACACTGAACGGGCTTCCCACTGCCTTTGCAAATTCTGATGACACGGTTGACACCCTTGAGCTCGTTATCGAGGATGCCATCACAAAAGTCCGGGTGACTCTGCTCTACTCAGTCTTCGAGGAGAAGGACATCATCATGAGAGCGGCACGCGTTCACAACGGAGGCACTGAGACCATCCAGCTTAAAAGAATCATGTCCATCAACATGGACTATATGAACGGAAAGAATCTGGACATCGTTTCCCTGCCGGGCAGATACGGACAGGAGAGACAGGTCGAACGCCAGCCGCTGACTCACCATGTTCACAAGGTCCGCAGCGGCCGCGGTATTTCATCTCATCAGCAGAATCCGTTCATCGCCCTGGTGGACAGATCTGCAAATGAATTATACGGCTCATGCTACGGCTTCGCCCTGATGTACTCTGGCAGCTTTATCGCTGAGGTGGAGCTCGACCAGTATGATCAGTGCAGACTGGTCATGGGTGTCAATGACAGACTGTTCAGCTACGCTGTCGCTCCGGGAGAGGATTTTGATACTCCGGCGGTCCTCATGACCTACACCCACAAGGGTCTGTCCAGAATGAGCAACAATTATCATCACTTCATCCGACATAACCTGAACAGGAGCAAGTTCGTCAGGGAGGTCAGAAGACCGGTGCTCATCAATACCTGGGAGGCGGCTTTCTTTGATTTTGACGACAAGAAAATTGTTGAGATCGCCAAGGCAGCGAAAAATATGGGCGTAGAGATGATCGTCATGGATGACGGCTGGTTCGGAAAGCGTGATGATGACAACTCAAGTCTTGGCGACTGGCACGTCAACGAGAAAAAGATCAAATGCGGGCTCCCGGCTCTGGTAAAGCAGATCAACGACCTCGGTCTGAAATTCGGTATCTGGTTCGAGCCGGAGATGGTCAGCGAGGATTCGGATCTCTTCAGAGCACATCCGGACTGGGCGATGGAGATTCCCGGAAGAAGGGCAGTCAGAAGCCGTAATCAGCTTGCCCTCGACGTCAGTAGGCGCGAGGTCCAGGACTACCTTATCGAGAGTATAAACAAGATTCTTGACAGCGCGAACATCTATTATGTGAAGTGGGATATCAACCGCGCAATCACAGATCTCTGGTCCAACGTTTTGCCGGCTGACAGACAGGGCGAAGTGTCACACCGCTACGTGCTCGGTCTCTACAGGGTAATGGACGGTATTATCAAGACACATCCGGACATCATGTTCGAGGGATGCGCAGGCGGAGGCGGCCGCTTCGATCCGGCTATGCTAACATACTTTGTACAGTACTGGAGCTCTGACAACACGAAGCCGCTCGACAACCTGAAGCTGCACTATGGGTCATCCTTCATTTACCCTGTAAGCACGATGGGCGCGCATGTGTCGGCAGCGAGCCCGATGGTTCCGATCGAGACGAAGGCGGCAATCGCCATGTGCGGCACATTCGGCTACGAGCTCGACGCAACGAAGCTGGATAAGGACCAGATCGAATCGTGCAGGAAGATGAGTGAGCTCTATCACAAGTACTATGACCTCAATTTCTACGGCGATTATTACAGGCTTGCAAATCCATTCGAGCAGGTCAATCTTGTCGCCTGGGAGTGCCTTGCAAGGGATAAGAGCGAAGCCCTTGTGACCGTTATCACGGTCAACCTGACAGTGAACGGTCCGCAGGAATACATAAAATGCAGAGGTCTCGACCCAAAAAAGAAATACCGCATTGAGGGAGACGGCAACAACCTTGTAGCGTCCGGTATGGCGCTCATGCACGCCGGAATCCCGATCCCGCGTGAGATCCCCGAATTTACAGCCTTCCTGTATCATCTGAAGGCAGTAGAGTGACAGCTTTTCAGGCAGTAGAGTGACAGCTTTTGAGGCAGCAGCGTGACAGCTTTTGTGACAGCGGCGTGACAACAGAATAATACAATGAAAGATCGCCGGGAGCGCCATAACGACATAAGGCTGCTTCCGGCGATTTTCTTTTATAATTATTATTTTTGTGATAGAATAGTGCACGGTGGTTTCGATGCCGAAAGCCGGACCGGGCTCTTGCGGATTATGACCATGCGCGCGTATTTCGAGGCTAAAGCCACGAGTATTGCGCGATGAAGAATAAAGATTATCAAGGAGAAAACGCGAACATGTATTACACGAATGTTTTGGATCTGATCGGAAACACACCGCTCATCAGCCTGGAGGAGACGACCGGGCTTCAAATTTTTGCCAAAGCGGAGTTTCTGAATCCGGGTGGCAGCATCAAAGACCGGATCGCGCTCAATATGATCGAGGAAGCGGAGAAGAACGGTCAGCTGAGACCAGGAATGACAATTATTGAGCCCACTTCCGGAAACACAGGAATCGGACTTGCGTTCTGCGGTGTCCGCAAAGGCTACCGCGTGATCATTGTCATGCCGGAGAACATGAGTGAGGAGCGTAAGAAAATCATACGTGCGCTTGGAGCGGAGCTTGTGCTGACAGACCCGGAACTGAGTATTGCGGGCTCTGTGGACAAAGCGCTGGAAATCGCCGGTTCATCCCCGGATTACTATGTGCCTCAGCAGTTCCAGAATCCTGCAAATCCAACGACGCACTATAGAACGACAGCAGTTGAATTGACAGAGCAGCTGGGTAAAAAAATTGATGTCTATGTATCGGGCGTAGGAAGCGGCGGTACCCTGCAGGGAGTAGCCAAGTATCTTCTGGAGAAAAACCCGGATTGCAAGATCGTTGCGGCTGAACCTAAGAATGTCTCCGCCCTGCTTGGCCAGGAACCTGGACTTCACCAGATACAGGGAATAGGCGACGGATTTATTCCGGACATCCTTGACACATCCATCATCACGGACATTGTCGAGGTCTCGGATGAAGACGCTATTAATACTGCCCGTGAACTGGCAAGGGTCCAGGGACTGCTCGTCGGAACTTCTTCCGGCGCAAATGTATGGGCGGCGAAACAGATGGCTGAAAAGTACGGAAAAGATAAGGTCATCGCAACGATACTTGCTGACCGCGCGGAGAGGTATTTCAGTACGGCTCTGATCTGATATTTGCAGCGTACTCATTCCTGCGGGAAGAAGTGCTGCAGCTGATAAAATTAATGGGAATGCCCGCACATTTAATCTGTTTTTAATGTTCCTCACAGGACATCTTCATCTTAAAGCTGTATTCTTTAGCTACATCAAAGGAAACGACCGGAGATGAATAAAGAGTCAGACACAAGATGTGGAGGTAAATACTATGGAAATGATCGAAAAAGTTGAACGTCTCAGAGAGAGAGCAGATGTGACTTATGAAGAAGCCAAAGCAGCCCTGGAGGAGGCCGGCGGAGATCTTCTCGACGCGATGGTGATCCTGGAGCGCATGGGAAAGGTCAGAGGACCTGCCCGGAGTTCTTACTCAACGGAGTATGACGAACAGAAAGATTATATTCGGGTCAGAGATAAGGTGGAGCAGCAGAAGAAATCCGCTCCGAGCTTTACCCACACTGTCGGACGGCTGGTAAAGACCTTCTTCTCCTTTATCAGGCATACCGTGTTCATCGTCACAAAAGAGGACAGCATCATCTTTACGATGCCGAGCTGGGTGCTCGTTCTCCTTCTCTTCTTCTTCTGGGAGGCGATCGTACCGGTCATGGTGATAGCGCTTTTCTTTAAAGTGAACTACTCATTTGACGGTGCCCAGAACGTGAAGAGGGCCAATGACATTCTCGGCAAGGCCGGTGAATTCGCCCAGGATGTGCGCAACGAGTTTGCTGCAAATGACGATGTAACCCGCGAGGATGCCGAAGTAGTGGACGCAGCTTTCGAGGCTGATGCGGAGAATGAAGCGGACGCTCGTTACGACGGCTTTCCTGAGGAGTAAATCGGACACCTGCTGCGGCAGTTTTCCTGAGGAATAAATCGGACACCGGCTGCGGCAGCTTTCCGGAGGACTGAAACGGATGTCTGCCGCCGCAGCTTTCCGGAGGCTTGACCGGAAGGGGTTGTCCTTATGAAATGAATTATTAGAGGTGTATGGATGGCAGCAACAATTCTTCTTGTGGAAGATGAAGAAAAACTTGCCAGGTTCGTGGAGCTGGAACTTGTGCATGAGGGATACATGGTCGAGAAGTCCGGTAACGGAAGGCAGGCGCTGGACATGGCGCTTCAGAACAACTATGATCTAATCCTTCTGGATATCATGCTTCCGGGTCTTAACGGGCTGGAAGTGCTGAGACGGCTCCTGAGGGAGAAAGAAGTGCCGGTGATCCTTCTTACTGCCAGGGACGCGGTGATGGACAAAGTATCGGGACTTGACGCGGGAGCGGTCGACTACATCACGAAACCATTTGCAATAGAGGAACTGCTGGCGAGGATCCGCGTGGCTCTGAAGCTCCACGCGGGTCATCCGGCAGAAAAAAACGGACATGGCAGCAGTGACGATGAGGAGGGAGTCTGCCGGTGGCATGAGCTTGTGCTCGATGACAGACGCCATCGCGTTCTCTATGCAGGGCATGAGATCACTCTTACCAACAGAGAGTTCCTGATGCTGAAAACGCTTCTCGAAAATCAGGATATTGTGCTGTCAAGAGAGACACTTCTCAATAAAGTCTGCGGCTATGACTATGTGGGGGAGACAAATGTCGTCGACGTATATATACGTTACCTGCGATCCAAGATAGACGATGCGTTCGGGGTCAAAATGATCCGGACGGTCAGGGGGGTCGGCTATGTCATTAAGTCAGAAACAGAATAACAGAGGGCAGAGCATTAATACTTATACGAAAAAGAAGCGGGGAGAATCCCATGATGAGCAGCGGCGCATGACTTCGATCACCAGAAAAATGCACTGGTATATGCTCAGGGGGAAAATCGCCCGCTTTTTGGGCACGGATTTCCTTTTGGCCTTTTTTCTTACGACCGGCTGGTGCGCCGAACAGGAATACGTGGCCGCGGGAAGTGTCCTTTTAGTGAACAATCGGGCATTTGACGTCGTAACGACAGCAGTGGGAACAGACCTGATCTACAGAGTTGTCTCCGAAACCGGAAGGCTGATAGTATCTGTTTCATGCCTGATCCCCTTTATTGCGATCGGCAGCGTGGTCGGAGGGCTGTTTATTCTTCAATTCCTTGGCATTCTCTTTTCATATTTCCGCGAGGACCGGGCAATCAGAAGGATCCTGGAACCGATCAACGAGATTGCTATCAAGGCGGATGAGCTGTCGAGGCTTTCATTTTCTGAGGATAAATACCAGGTGATTGAAGATGCGCTTGAGCATATAAGGCCGGAACAGGCGGAGCAGGAAGGTCCGCTCTCGTTCGGAGATTCCGACCTGATCGGCGTTGAGGCCGCGATGAATAACCTGCTCCTCCGCATGCGGGATACTCTGAGACAGCAGTCACGCTTTGTAAATGATGCCTCCCACGAGCTTCGAACTCCTATAGCGGTGATCCAGGGCTACGCGAACATGCTGGACCGCTGGGGAAAGACAGATGAAAAGATCCTGGAGGAGAGCATCACGGCAATCAGGAATGAGGCGGACCACATGAATTATCTGGTGGAGCAGCTCCTGTTCCTTGCAAGAGGAGACAGCGGGAAAACTACGCTGAACCTTCAGCCGGTCATGACGGCCGATCTCATGCGGGAGATTTATGAAGAGTCGCTGATGATTGATGAGAAGCACAGGTATCGTCTGGCGAACGGCGGTGAGAGTGCTGAGGTTAAGATAGATTCCGGCCTCATGAAGCAGGCGGTGAGGATCCTGATAGATAATTCGGCAAAGTATACCCCGGAAGGGGAGGAAATTCAGCTCTCTTACGGCAGAACGGAAAAGGGAGCTCCGTATCTTCAGGTGCAGGATCTGGGGCAGGGGATCAGCGAGTCCGAGCTGCCGCATATATTTGAGCGCTTCTTCAGGGCGGACGAGGCGCGGGGGAGTGCCGGGACAGGTCTTGGCCTCTCGATCGCGAAGTGGATCGTGGACAAGCACGGAGGCCACTTCGAGGTCCTTTCAAGAACAGAACTGGGAACAAGGATCCGGATCGTACTATAGTGCGATCCGGATTTTTTGACTGCGTAGGCCTGGGATTAGGACAGCAGTTCAGACAGGCTGCAGCGAAGCTTCATACTACGGCGCAAGCATCATCTTCATCGAAAAGCGCATATCCCTCCTTCCGAACTTGCGTAGGCGACAAGCCAAGGTGTCTGATTCGTGCTCGCACGAAAGGAAGGCACTTTGGCGCCCGCCCGACATCGAGCGTGAAACGCGAGATGAAGGCGGCTTGCCGCCTATGCGATCTCTCAGTCGGATATGCAATGCTTTTCTCACGAAGATGGATGCGTTGCTGCCGGAAACGAAATGCAGGGGCAGCCTGTCGGAACTGCTACGAACCGGAAGCCCGAATTCAAGAACGTCTTGGCGTTCTTTTTTGCTGTCCTTGACAATTCTTCCGGGAATGGAAGATAATAGGTTTGGTCATATGAAGGTTCAATTGCCTGCCGGGCGATGAACCGCAATAGATAACTATTAATGCAACGGAGCTGAAATGACACTAAAGGAATTGGGAATTAAAGATACCGCCGTTATTACAAATGTCGGCGGTGAGGGAGCACTCAGACAGCATTTTCTTGATATGGGAGTCATTCCGGGCGCGGAAGTCACGGTCGTGAAGTTCGCTCCGATGGGGGATCCCGTTGAACTCATGATTCACGGTTACAAGCTGACGCTCAGGCTCGATGACGCGGCCAAGATCGAGGTCAGACCGGCTGAATCACAGTCAGTGAAAGAAGAGAAAGCGAGAAAGAAAAAGAAACGAGAGCATCCGGGACTCGGTGAGGGCGGCAAGTTCCATCCGAAAGGGAGCGGGGATCCGCTGCCTGATGGGACGCTGCTTACATTTGCCCTTGTAGGAAACCAGAACAGCGGCAAGACGACGCTTTTCAATCGTCTTACGGGCACGAACCAGCACGTCGGTAACTTTCCGGGCGTGACTGTGGACAGGAAGGACGGACCGATCCAGGAACATAAAAATACACTGGTCACGGACCTTCCCGGCATCTATTCGATGTCACCGTACAGCAGCGAGGAGATCGTGTCCAGAAATTTTGTTCTTGATGAGAAGCCGAGAGCTATCATCAACATAGTTGATGCGACAAATGTCGGGCGGAACCTCTATCTCACCATGCAGCTTCTCGAGATGGGCATTCCCATGGTCGTTGCCCTCAATATGATGGACGAAGTCGTGGGCAACGGCGGTTCCATCGATGTGAACGCGATGGAAGAGCTGCTCGGTGTGCCCGTCCTGCCGATTTCCGCTTCAAAAAACGAGGGTGTCGCCGAGCTCGTTGACCATGCGATCCATGTCGCCCATTATCAGGAAAAACCGCAGCGCCAGGATTTCTGCGATGAGAGTGACCACGGCGGCGCGGTTCACAGATGTCTTCACGCTATCGCCCATCTTATTGAAGATCATGCGCACAGGGCGGACATTCCGGTCAGATTTGCAGCCAGCAAGGTGATCGAGGGCGATCCGCTGATCATATCCCAACTGGGACTTGATCAGAACGAGACCGAGACTATGGAGCACATTGTCAGGCAGATGGAAAATGAGCGCGGACTCGACCGCAGTGCCGCCATCGCGGACATGCGATATTCCTTTATTCAGAGAGTATGTGATGAGACAGTCACGAAACCGAAGGAGAGCCGCGAGAGACTGCGCAGCGAGAAAATTGACCGGTACCTGACAGGCAAATATACTGCGATTCCCTTCTTCATCGGCATCATGGGTCTGGTCTTCTGGCTGACCTTCAGTGTCATCGGAGCCTGGCTTCAGGGGCTGCTGGAAGCAGGCATCGACGTACTCAGCGGGATTGCTGATGAAGCCATGACAGCTGCGGGGGTCAACGAGGTGATTCATGGTCTGATCATCGACGGTATATTTGCAGGTGTCGGCAGTGTTCTCAGTTTCCTCCCGATCATCGTCACCCTGTTCTTTTTCCTGTCAATGCTCGAGGACAGCGGCTATATCGCCCGCGTCGCGTTCTTCATGGACAAGCTGCTCCGGCGGATCGGTCTCAGCGGACGAAGTATTGTCCCTATGCTGATCGGTTTTGGATGTACGGTCCCCGCCGTTATGGCGACGAGGACACTGCCGAGTGAGAGAGACAGGAAGATGACGATCCTGCTTACACCGTTCATGAGCTGCACAGCCAAGGTGCCGATCTACTCCTTCTTTATTGCGGCATTTTTCCCGCAATACGGCTGGCTCATTATGACAGGTCTGTATCTGCTCGGTATTTTGACCGCAATCGTGATCGCGTATCTTTACCGCGGCACCATGTTTCGGGGTAAAGCGGCTCCGTTCGTCATGGAGCTGCCGGATTACAGAATGCCGGGTGCCAGAAATGTTGCCCAGCTTCTCTGGGAAAAGGCCAAGGACTTCCTGCAGAGAGCATTTTCAATCATTATGATCGCGACCATTGTCGTGTGGTTCCTGCAGAGCTTTGATTTCACGTTCAATATGGTGACGGATTCTCAGAGCAGCATCCTTGCCATGATTTCCGGACTGGTTGCGCCGATCATGCGGCCGATCGGGCTTGGAGACTGGCGTATCTGTACTTCCCTCATCAGCGGATTTATGGCCAAGGAGAGCGTGGTGTCCACGATTCAGATCCTGTTCGGCGGCAGCATAAGTTCTGTGATGGCACCCATCACGGCTGCGACACTGCTCGTTTTCAGTCTGCTGTACACTCCGTGTGTGGCAGCTGTAGCCTCCATAAAGCGTGAAATGGGCATGAAGTGGGCAGTAAATGTTGTCATCTGGCAGTGTATTATTGCCTGGATCGTTGCTTTCATTGTCAGAGCGGTACTTCTTCTTGTGGGGTAAAGGTTCCGCCGCTTAAGTTTTCCGACCGGTGACGTACCGCGAGACAGCCTGACTGACGGAGACTTATGTGTATCTGTTTTGGTCAGAAACAGCGATTTATATAAATGTGATGACAGCAGATTCGGACTTTTTGCGATGCCGGAAATTTTGTTAAGAATGTCGAAAAATCCGCATAATATGAGGTTTTGTTTATAAAAATAGTTGCGGTTTATATGCTTACATGATATATTATTTATGATATTTCACCAAATATTATGTGAAAAGGAGGGACTTTGACACATGCAATACACAAAGGAAGTTGAAGAAATGGTTTGTGTCGCTAAAGGACCGAATCATGGCCCAGCTCCGATCCCTGAAGAAGGAAAATGGATTCAGGCGAAGGAGATCAAGGACATTTCCGGTTATACCCACGGCATCGGTTGGTGTGCACCGCAGCAGGGCGGCTGCAAGCTGAGCCTTAATGTAAAGGACGGCATCATCGAAGAGGCTCTGGTAGAGACTATGGGATGTTCAGGTATGACACATTCCGCAGCTATGGCCTGCGAAATTCTCCCCGGCAAGACAGTGCTCGAAGCATTGAATACTGACCTTGTATGTGATGCTATCAACACCGCTATGCGTGAGCTGTTCCTGCAGATTGTATACGGTCGTACACAGTCCGCATTCTCTGAGAACGGTCTGCGTGTTGGCGCCGGTCTGGAAGATCTTGGCAAGGGTCTGCGCTCCATGGTCGGAACTATGTACGGCACACGCGCTAAGGGTCCGCGCTATCTGGAAATGACAGAAGGCTATTGCGTAAAGATGGCCCTCGACAAGGACGATCAGGTCTGCGGTTATCAGTTCCTGAGCCTTGGAAAGATGATGGACGACATCAAGAAGGGCGTTCCCGCACAGGAAGCTTATGATAAGAACCTTGGCACCTATGGTCGCTTTAAGGCAGAAGATGGAGCGGTCAAGTGGATTGACCCGCGTAAAGAGTAAAGGAGGCGCAGCACATGGCTTTGTTTGAGAATTATGAAGGACGTATGCCGCAGCTGCAGCCCGTCCTCGACAAGTATGGTTTCAAGGATTTTGAAGAAGTAAAGGCTTTCACAAACGGTAAGGGTGTAGA
>JBGUIK010000014.1:0-3086 GCA_045112915.1 Lachnospiraceae bacterium | reverse complement strand
AAACTGCGGGAATCGTCAGCGGCAACATAAACAGCAAAACACCCGTCGCTTTGTTCATAACTGAATGAACCGTCACAAGCTTCTTCTGTGCGGCAAATCCGGAAATGATATTCGCAACCTTAATAAGGGCAATGATCCCGATCCAACCATACAGCTACGCGGGAATACGCAGGATCGGAAGCAGCTTGATCAGGCATACGACCACAAGCACAAAGTCGGCCATCGAATCCAGCCTGGCCCCAAGCTCGCTGACGGTATCTGTTTTTCTCGCCACAAATCCGTCAAGCATATCAGATAACCCGGCCGCTATGTAACACACATAAAAGGCAGGAGAGAATGCCGGACAGAAAAGCAGAACGATACTGGCAGCTATTCTGAAAAGCGTGATTGTATTTGCCATATTACCTTCATTTCTCTTTCAATGGGATGCAGGTAAAAGTCATCTCAATCCTCTATACAACTCCCGATTTAGTTACGGATGCTCCAAAGATAAAAATCTTTCTTTTCAACATCACTCATCCACACATACCCTGGTAAAGTTCGGTCAAGCTCAGCAATACAATTCCTTCCGTTCTCTGTTTGGAGAAAGTCCGAGTGCCAGCTAAACATCTGATCATAAAGCATGACTGCGCATTTCAGCTGATCCTCTTTCGTTTCCCCTGTCATATTCAGGCAAAGATTCTGAACAACATATCGATCCCAGATTGGCATATCGGGATTGATCGTCGCAAGCATTTTGCTGGAAAACGATGCTTCAATATTCCCGGTGACTTCGTACATCGTTTTGATGATGAACTCGAAAGAAGGATATCCAATCGTTGTCTGTCTTTCTCCAACACGCTGTAACAGTCTAGTGACGGACAAAACCATCCAATGAATGACCGGTGAAATTGCTGTTGTTCAGTCTCTTGTATTGATAATTCATCCCATGTAAATGGCAAGGTTCTTGACTTCACAGCCCTTGTCCGTGTAGTAGGCAAGCATTTCCGGCATCTTCTTCAAGTCATAGCTGGTGACGCAGTCGGAGATGACATGCACGGCATATCCGGCCTTTGTCATGTTGAAGCAGGTGGATTTCACACAGGCCGTGGCATCCGCACCGGTAATGTAAAACTCCCGGAGATCCCTTGACCGGATGAATTCTGAAAATGCCTCGCTTGTCAAAGCGTTGGCTTTTGTCTTGACGAAGATATGATCCGAGACGATCTTGAGCTCCGGCACAAGTCCTGCTCCTTTTGTGCCCGGCTTGAAGGTGCGGGTTCCGGCGGACAGGTTATTGTGCTGAATATAAACGATTTCCATGCCGCTTTCCGCCGCCCATTCGATGGCGGCATTCAGTCTGTCAATGATGTCCCTGTAGTGCTTGGTGATATCATTTTGAATATCAATGACAACAAGGGCTTTATGGTTCATATCATTTTCCTCCAAGGTGTTCGATGCATACAAAAGCATTTTGGCACCAGGCGAACAGGGAAGTGAACGCCTGATCAAAATCGTAACCGTCCGGCAGATCGGCCAATTCCAGAACGATCCGGTCTTCCTCCGCAGCCGCTTCCTTCAGATCCGTCTTGCGCAGGATAAAGCACCCGCTTTCCAGAAAGTGCAGATTCTGGATCAGGTAAAACACGCTTTTGCAGGTCCCGCGGAATTTGGCTGTGTTCTTGTCCCTGTCCGCATGAATATAGCGATGACAGAGTTCGTGATACAGATTCCCCAGGCTCAAGTTGACATAGTTGATTTCGTCTTCCCGCGTCGCGGGCGGAAGACTTTCCTTAGTATCGTTTGCCATAATTTCACACCCAAAAACAACCAAGTGACCTTCCGTTCACCTATTATAGTGAACGAAAGGTCACTTGTCAATGCCTTACATATTCAAGTCTCGCTCGTTCTTACCAAAACGCCCTCGAACCTTATCGGCTAAGAGGTGTTACTCCGGTTTAGTTTTGTTCTTAGATCATTTTCTTTACCGCTTTATCAAAATCTGATTCAATAGGCTGGGTTCGGTTGAATATTTCATATTCGGCATTGGCCTTATCCATTGCCTGCTTATGAGATATTCTTCCGTTATCCTTAAGAATCTTGTACTGACGGAATTCAAGAAAAGCATTTACGCTCTTTTCAAACTCTTCCATCGTGAATACATTCTCACGCTCGATCAAATCCTCAATATAATCAAAATATCCCGTGACAGCACGTTCCAACCTACGAATCTGCTTTTCTTCCAGATAGTTCTTTGCAACTGAAACATCTGATTTCAGTATCCTGCCATCCGGAGCATTCTTCCAGGTTGCAAGTCCCATATGCTCTTTTTCATGATCTGCTGATTCGTATACTATCTCCGCAGCGGTATGATTTGTAATTGCATAATGGAACTTGTTCTGTATCGTTGCATAAAAACGATAAGCCACTTCGGAATCCTTTGTGTAATCAATACTACACTCGGCAAAAATATCTGTAATCTGCTGCCAGATACGCCGTTAACTGGCTCGGATCGAACGAACACGCTCCAGCAACTCGCGGAAATAATCTTTTCCGAAAGCAGTTTTTCCTTGTTTCAGGCGATCGTCATCCAGAACAAAGCCTTTTGTCATGTATTCTTTAAGAACGGTAGTTGCCCAGATGCGAAATTTTGTTGCTTTAATTGAATTCACACGATATCCAACAGAAATGATTGCATCCAGATTATAAAAAACCGGAGTTCTCTTTACATCTCTGTTTCCTTCTCTTTGAACTATTTCCATTTTGGAAACAGTTTATGCTTTTATCGACAGCGCCTTCCAGCCACTCGATAATGCCTCAAGAAAGCTGGCAGAAAAAGCCCGTGAGGAAGTTATTGATGCGGAAGAACGACATTGACCGTGATGGCCGTGTCGGTCTTTACGTCGAGGAGAAAAACCGCTCGTGGTGCGCCTCCAGTAACGCCAACGACCAGAGGGCGATCACCATCGAGTGCGCCTCTGATACCGCTGAGCCTTACGCCTTCCGGGACGTTGTCTACGAGACGCTGATCAAGCTCTGCGTTGATATCTGCAAACGCAACGGCAAGAAGAAGCTCATCTGGTTTGGAGACAAGGACAAGACCCTGA
>JBGUIK010000013.1:0-4521 GCA_045112915.1 Lachnospiraceae bacterium | reverse complement strand
CTCATATACAATTCTACCAGGACGAAAGCATGTTCGGATACATGCGTTTTGCGTAAAAATCGAGTCTATTCAGCATACCCTAATTATCACTCTTTTACTAAAATCTTTTTAGTTTATCTAACGTCTGTCATATGATTCCCTGACAATTCATTTAGCTATTGTATTATTGCAAATGATGAAGTGGATCGGAAATAATAATCAAACCTTTTAATATTACTCTTCATACAACAGTTTGGAAAATCATTTTTCAACGAATTTCCAGATACACTATCCCCGCATGTACGTGCTCGTCAGCTGTTTGTATTATTCTTAAAAGCAATTTTTTTTACACAATCACTGTAATACACCATTTTCTTATTTGTGCTCATAATATCTGCAATCATATTGCTGTATTCAGGATATCTTCTCTGAATTTGCTGTGGAGTTTCTTTTGTAGGTTGCCTGTATTCCAGCTCATACCACCTTCGATATTTTGCTTGCCATTTTGTAAGAGTCGACCGAAGTTCTTTATTCAACACCTTATCAGTTATCGTAAGCGAAAAGTAATCTAACGGGTACTCTAAGTTGGAGTGTTTTACAACATTAAAATCTGTAGCAAAACGCTCCAAAGGCTTTAGTTCTCTTTATTGAATTCGCGCTTCCGGTCTGCCGAACAACGTTCTTTGATGAAATCTGACCAGGGGAGCATGTTTTCTATGCCTGCGGGCTCGTTTTTGTAGTCCGGCATATAGAGCAGCACCGTCTGAAGATATTCAAATACGTTGATGTTGTTGGCCTTTGCGGATTCGACAAGGCTGTAGACGATCGCACTGGCCTCGGCACCATTGGCCGTGTTGTGGAAGAGAAAGTTCTTTCTGCCCATGACATAGGACTTGACCCTGCGTTCGGCACTGTTATTGGAAAGTTCCAGCCGGCCGTCCAGCAGGTAGTTCATCAGGTTCTCTCTCTGCTTCCTGGCATATGTAATGGCTTTGTCGAACCGGCTCCCACCGACCGGCTCCTGGCGGTCCACCCAGTCAAAGAATTCGTCAAGTATCGGTCTTTCGTATTTCTCACGGGCCGCCTTCTTTTCCTTGCTGGGGAGATCCTTGTATTCCCGCTCCAACTGGAACAGACGGTTGCAGTATTCATAACCGACCTCGGCTGCTGATGTACCGCCCGTCGTCTTCTTTGGTATTGCTTCAAAGAAGTACCGGCGGCAGTGGGCAAAGCACCCGACCCTGACGATCTCCTTCAGCTTGTTGTATCCGCTGTAGCCGTCACAGTGGACATAGCCGTTGAAGCCATTCAGGAAATCGGCTGCATAATCGCCGTTCCTCCCGGGTGTGTAATCATAAAGGATGATCCCGGGCAGGTCATCTTCGATCGACAGGTATACCCAGAAGTAGGACTTCTGCCGCGCTGTCCGCCCGTCCTCATGGAGCACCTGGCAGGGGACTTCGTCCGCATGGATCATATCGCGCCGGAGGAGCTCCGAATGGAGCCGTTCATAGACAGGCTTCATGTAGTTCATCGCGCAGTATATCACCCAGTTCGCCATGGTCGTCCGGTTCAGGATGACGCCTTTCTCCCTCCAGTCCATTTCCTGGCGGTAGAGAGGAGCGAACATGACGTATTTCATGTACATGACATACGCTACCGTGGAAGCCGTCGCATAGCTGTGCGGCATGAGCGGCGAGGGTGTGAGGGCAGTCTTCAGGAACGCTTTGTCTTTCCTGCAGGCGGGGCATTCAACGACTTCCTGCATGACCAGGATCCGTTTGACCTGCGCCGGTATGATCTGGACTTCCTCCCGGACCTTTTTCCATCCGGCATGTACCATCTCATGGCCGCACCAATCACAGACACGGTCTTCTTCGGCGACGTAGCATTTGAGCTCTTCGACCGGGAGTCCGGACATGAGTTCCTCATACGTCGCCTTTTTCTTTTTGGTACGTCTGGCACGCGTATACCCGCCTACGACAGTCTCGACAGGCGGATCTTCCTCGGATGGATCCTGCTCGGCTTCCGCTTCGTTGAACGCGTCTGCAGGAGTCTTTTCGCTGGAGGTGCCAAAAAGTTTGCGCTGGAACTCGAGGACGGTCTCATTAAGATTGGCAACTGTCTGGTTGAGCTGCGCGATCTGTTCTTCCAGATGCGCGATCTGCTCATCCTTCTGCCGGATGAGTTCATCCTTTTGCTCATTCTGTTGTTCAAGGGACCCGATCAGCTTCCTGAGGAGCGCGGTCATTTCACCATTCTCAGCGGCCACTGCTATATACCTGCCTTAATAAGTTTATAGCAGTATTATACCTTATAAGGATGGATGTGGCGAATCGCGGGAAGCCTCCGTATGGTCAAAGTGCACATGTGTACAGGGTGGAAAACTCTGTTTCCGCCCATCGGACCTGCCGGGGATATCAGCTGGTTTGTGGGTAAGTACCTGCCCCGGGCGCGCCCGGCACCGCTGTCATGCATAAGAGGGTCCATGGATGTCCACATCCTTTTCACGGATGTGTATGACTGGCCCTGAATGGCAGGAAGTAAAAAAATAAATTTCTCTGTTTTGACCAAAAGGTCAAAGGTCCCGTTTTACTTTTGACGGGCGTATGGCCTTGGGCTGGTCAATGGACAGGCCTTCGAGCAGCCACCTGAATTCCTGCCGTGTCAGCGGCCGGACTTCGTCACTGTTCCGCGGCCACTGGAACCTGCCGGAATGATCAAGTCTCTTGTATAAAAGGACGAAGCCATCCTTGTCATGGACTAAAGCTTTAAGGCGGTCTGCCCGCCTGCCGCAGAACAGGAAAAGTGAGTTCGAATACGGATCGAGCCCGTATGTATCTTTCACAACGGCAAAAAGTCCGTCTATGCTCTTCCTCATATCAGTGAACCCGGTCACCAGGTAGATGTTAGTGACACGGGAAACGTCGCCTAGCACAGGCCGCGGACAGCGAGCAGCGCTGCCCTGATCACTTCGGTACCGGCCCCGTTCATGACCTCAAGGACTGCACCTCCGCAATTGATCCTGACCGCGGCACTCTCCGGAAGGGTGGGTGGCCCGGGGTGGACCCTGGAGGATAACTGCTCGTTCCTGATGGTCCCGGGAAGTTCGTCAATGATATCAAGACGTACGACTTCCTGGCGCACCGCTGCCTTCCTGCTGACCGATGCGGGTATGTCACACGCCTGTTCCCGCAGGCGCTTGATGTGATAGTAGAAAGTACTGGCCGGGATGTCATTCTGCGAACACCATTCCCTGTCACTAAGCCCGCTGGTCCTGCATTCCTGGATCAGCTGCATCCAGTCAGTTGTATTCTTCGTATTCATGATAGATCCTCCCCTTTTCGGAGCATCTTCCAGGGAACTTAGAGCAATTGACTTCAACTCCGGCTACTTAGGAACATACTCCAATAGTTTGGAGAGATCGTCTCAAAAAACAAGGAAGTAGTCCATCCGTGCGATTACTTCACGCTTACCAGTTATCTTTATCAATTGTACAGAATATGCCAATCTACTCGCCGGTATTTCTTTAAGCAAGTCTCTTGCAATTCCAAAGAATTGATACCAAGAATTAAAAACCTCCTCAACAACATCATTCTCTTTATCGTAAAGAAGTGCAATTTTTCTCGTTGTTAGTTCAACCCAAAGCTTGTAGGCTATTTCCTGATCTTGTTTGTTAAATTTTACAGTTACACTATTATTACCTATACCAAGACTTGCCTCATCAATGTTAACTGAATAGCAGCCAAGGAAAAAACTAGCTTTCTTCAATCCTAAGATTATGATAAATAACAGCGCAATCGCTATTGCAAAGGCAATTATATTGACTGAAATCACTATTGTATTCCACCCATTAAACTGTATATTAATTACATTCATCATTCATTCCATCCCAAATTTCTCTGCATCTGCCGTCTTGTATTATCAATTTTCATGCGATTTTGTATTCTATTTTGATATGCCTCTTCAATTACAGAATCAAAATGGTTGATTGCATAATCCCAAGTATATAAAGAAGCATATCCGGATTTTATGTTATCAGCTAACCTTGCCGGCATATCATCATAATAATAGCCGCCATTAGATGCCCTTCTTAATTCTGGCAACATTATACCGACTAATCCAGAACTTCCTTTTACGCTAGCGCATAACCCAGCATATATTTCCCAATCAACATGCTTTCTTCTTCGAGTGTTTTTTCCAACCAATACAACTACTACTGAAGAATCACTCACCTTATCTTCTCGAATCAGTCTTTTAATATATGTATCTGAATCATCTGGATTATATTCTCCATCCATGACAGATTTATTAATTATATTCCACGAAAGATTATTATCTATATAATTCTTATACTTTTGATCATCATGATGATAAAAGCTTATGAACACCTTATGTTTCTGAATATTGTTATACCATCCCATCTCTATAATTCCTTTCTGAACATCATGGATACACCTTATTTTCCAGAGATTTTCCGACTAAATCATCTCGCGGAACAGATCAGTACCAGTTATTCCTGAACTTGGGCTCATATCCGTC
>JBGUIK010000012.1:0-99117 GCA_045112915.1 Lachnospiraceae bacterium | reverse complement strand
TTCCTTTTGGAAAGAAAAGCGAGCTTGTCAAAGAGGGATATCTGCTGAGCGGAATTCGGGACAAAGGACATGGGGCACCTCATAAATGATAGTAGAATTTCTATCTCTATTATACTACGATGAGGGCTGGAAAACCGCATAAATCCAACACAGAGTCGACTATATGGAATTCATGAACTGTATTCAGTTGTCAAAGGGCAGAATTAATAGTTGCTTGTTATTGGTGTCATCACCAATACTTTTGGCGACCATATCACAATATATTTTAGCAAACACTTTTTTCCTTTATTGCGTTAAAGTTTATCTTGACAGAGTGAAAGCCTTGTACTAGAATAATCTGCGGAATAAAGATATCTATCCAGTGTGCTGTCCAAAGGCGGACAGGAGCAGACTGTTTGTTACAGTGTGCCCGACTGCCAGTGTGACGGCATCTTTTTTTTAAAGAAGCTGACTCAGAACAGGCTGTCTCGGCTAGCAGTACAAGCAGCCAGGTATCATGACAAGAAGCCTTCCGCGACAGCACGAGCACGGATACAGAAGTGATATTAATTCCAAAGTTCATAATCCGCTACTCATCATATGGAATCATATTGATGAACGGCAGAAATAATAACAACCTACTAGAGGAGGATGAAAAAATGTCATATGTTGATGAGGTAATCGCAAGCGTAAAGGTCAAAAATGCGGCAGAGCCGGAATTCATTCAGGCAGTTGAAGAAGTTCTTGAATCTATCCGTGTTGTCATCGAGGCAGATGAGGATTACTACAGAAAGCTTGCATTCCTTGAGAGAATCACTGAGCCGGAGCGCATCATTATGTTCCGCGTACCGTGGTTAGATGACAATGGCAATGTTCAGGTCAACCGTGGATTCCGTGTACAGTACAACAGCGCGATCGGTCCGTACAAGGGCGGTCTTCGTCTCCATCCGTCAGTATACCTTGGCATCATCAAGTTCCTTGGTTTCGAGCAGGTATTCAAGAACAGCCTGACAGGCCTTCCGATCGGCGGCGGCAAGGGCGGCTCCGATTTCGACCCGAAGGGCAAGTCTGATAATGAAATCATGAAATTCTGCCAGAGCTTCATGACAGAGCTCTACAGACATATCGGCGCTGACGTTGACGTTCCGGCCGGTGATATCGGCACAGGCGCTCGTGAGATCGGTTATCTGTATGGCCAGTACAAGAGAATTACAGGTCTCTATGAGGGTGTTCTCACAGGCAAGGGTCTTACATACGGCGGATCTCTCGCAAGAACAGAAGCTACAGGCTATGGTCTCCTTTACCTGACCAAAGAGCTCCTCAAGATCAACGGCATCGACATTGCAGGCAAGACAGCAGCTGTCACAGGCGCCGGCAACGTTGCAATCTATGCAATTCAGAAGGCACAGCAGCTCGGCGTCAAGGTCCTCACATGCTCCGATTCCACAGGCTGGATCTATGATCCGGACGGCATCGACGTTGAACTTCTGAAGGATGTCAAAGAAGTCAAGCGCGCACGCCTCACAGAGTACGCAGCTGCTCGTCCGAACGCTGAGTATCATGAAGGCAAGGGCGTATGGGCAATCAAGACAGACCTGTATCTGCCGTGCGCAACACAGAATGAGCTTCCGCTTGAAGGCGCAAAGGCTCTCGTTGCCAACGGAACAATCGCTGTCTGCGAAGGCGCTAACATGCCTACAACTCTTGAAGCAACAAAGTATCTGCAGGACAACGGCGTGATCTTCGCTCCGGGCAAGGCTGCAAATGCAGGCGGCGTCGCCACATCCGCTCTTGAGATGAGCCAGAACTCCGAGAGACTGTCCTGGACATTTGATGAAGTTGACGCTAAGCTTGAGCAGATCATGATCAATATCGTGCACAACATTGATGATGCTGCTAAGAAGTATGGTATGGAAGGCAATTATGTCGCGGGCGCTAACATCGCCGGCTTCCTGAAGGTTGCTGAAGCTATGAAGGCTCAGGGTGTAGTATAAAAACTGCAGCCACTGATAAATCAGGTATTACGTAAAATCGAATGAAACCAGAACAGAAGGGGATGCCGCAATGGTGTCCCCTTTAGTACTTTATTTTCTTTCAGAGGGTTTCACACATTTTTCGCACAAGTGTGATATATTATGTATTGTGATTTTCTGCCTCGAACAACTCGCAGGCAGATTCGGAAAATGCAACTGTATGAAGCGGGAGGAACCGGCCTTGAAAAAATCATTTTATGCTTTGTTGTTTTCAATTGTCCTCGCTCTTGTGACCCTTGTTGGTTGCGGCGGAAGCAGCAGTGCTGCGACGAGCGGCTCCGGTAAAGTGACTCTCGAGAGCGCACCTGATCAAGTCGATGAAGTTGCGAACGGTGAAACAGCGAAGACCGATGGAGCAACAAATTCTGAAGCAGTATCGAGCTCTAATGGAGCCGCAGGCGGAAACAAACCTTCATCGCAGAATGAACCGGAAACGACAGTAAATGAACCGAAGGCAGATGATAAGCCGACGGCAGTCAATGAGTCCCAGACGCAAACGAGTGAGCCGGAAGCCACTATCGATGAGAACGGCACCTATACTTCAAAAGAGGACGTCGCGCTCTATCTTCACATCTATGGACGTCTGCCTAAGAATTTCATGACCAAGAAGGAAGCCAAGAAGCTCGGCTGGGAGGGCGGCTCCCTTGAGAGATACGCAAAAGGCAAGTGCATAGGCGGCGACCATTTTGGGAACTACGAGGGAATCCTTCCGAGCGGAAACTATTATGAGTGTGATATTGACACCTTAGGCAGGAAGTCGAGAGGAGCGAAAAGAATCATATATTCCGACGATGGCAGAATATACTATACAGAAGACCATTACGAAACATTTGAGCTCCTCTATGGAGAAGAGTGATAAGGAGGCGGATTTATGACATACACGATTGATTTATACGGAGCAGAGAGCCGCGCTGAAATCCATAAAAGAATCCGAAGATGCCTGCCGGTACCGGAATACTACGGCAACAATCTGGATGCTCTTCATGACGTTCTGGCAGAATGTGAAGATGATACAGAAATCGTCTTCAAAAACTCTACTAAGACTGCTCCGAACATGCGTGGGTATGTTGAAGCCCTTCGGTGGATGTGCTCTGAGACAACGGAGGAATATCCGGAAATCCAAATTGAGTTTAAATAATCGCACACACTGTAAAAATTGTATAAAATGATTCAAAAAATTTTCCGCAAAAAAAGGATTTGGCCTTTTTTTGCGGAAAATTACTTTTGAAAACACGAAAATTCCTGTTCGGTGAACGATTCGCATAATGCTCTGTCATGCAATCGATCGCCAATCCGATTTTATACTCATGGTCACTGCTGTCCGCTCTGAAATGCATAAGATTCAGGCGGACATTAACTATCATTAAGTGGGCTCAGATGGCATAAGCCGTCATTTCCCTTGTATCCGGCAGGGAGGCCGCATGACATGCAGTTAAGAGAAGAGCTTGAAAAAAGGGAGATAACCACACTTGATCCCCATGCATCATATGCCGCAAGGACCCGTGGCCGGCTGATGAACGAGGAAGAGTGTGATATACGGACCTGCTATATGCGGGACCGCGATCGAATTGTCCACTGCAAGTCATTTCGAAGACTTAAGGACAAGACGCAGGTCTTTCTCGCTCCGCAGGGTGACCACTATCGCACACGCATGATGCACACGCTTGAAGTCTCACAGACTTCGAGGACGGTCGCGCGGTGCCTCATGCTTAATGAGGATCTTGTCGAAGCCATAGCTCTCGGCCACGACCTCGGCCACACGCCGTTCGGTCACGCGGGGGAGCGGGCTCTGAATGACGCGTGCCCGACCGGCTTCCGTCATAGCGAGCAGAGTCTCCGTATTGTCGATAAGCTGGAAAAGGACGGCAGAGGTCTGAATCTCACCTGGGAGGTCCGCGACGGTATCCGTAACCACGGAACATCCTGCCATCCGGCGACTCTTGAAGGACAAATCGTCCGTCTTTGCGACAAGATCTCCTACATCCATCACGACATGGATGATGCCATCCGGGCCGGGATCCTGAATGAGAACGACGTTCCCAGAGATCTGCGTGACCTGCTGGGGCATTCGACGAGAGAGCGGCTGAATACATTTGTACACGACATCGTGAACACGTCATCCGGCATGGGAAAAGTTGAAATGTCGTCGGCGATCGGCGAGGCCATGAAGGACCTCCGGAAGTTCATGTTCGAAAATCTTTACACGAACGCCGCAGCCAAGGGCGAGGAAACCAAAGCCGAGCTCATGGTTAGGGAACTTTACGGATACTATATTTCCTATCCGGACAAAATGCCGGATGATTACTACCGGATGATAGAGGAGAAGGGAGAAGCCCCGGAGAGAGTGGTCTGTGACTACATTTCCGGCATGACAGACCAGTACTCTATGATGAAGTTCCGAGAGATCTTCATACCTCAGTCCTGGAGCAAGCTATAGTAAGAACCGCAGCTGCCAGGATCGGAGCATAAAACCTGGACTGAAGAGAAAGCTTCAGCCTCATTCGACACAATCTTTGAGGGTACGAAAATACATTGAGATATTCTGATGAACTGATCGAAGAAGTCCGTTCTGCAAATGACATCGTCGATGTCATCGGCGAAAACGTCCGACTGAAGCGATCCGGAAACAATTACACAGGGTTATGTCCGTTCCACAACGAGAAGACACCGTCTTTCTCGGTCAGCCGGACTAAGCAGATGTATTATTGCTTCGGCTGCCATGCAGGCGGGAATGTGATCACATTCATGATGGAATACAATCACATGACCTTCCTTGAAGCCCTGCAGGCTCTGGCTGACCGCGCGCATATAACACTGCCTCAAATCGAATACTCCAAAGAAGCCCAGGCGCAGGCGGATAAGAAAGCTCAGCTGCTTGAAATCAACAAGAAGGCGGCTGCCTACTATTATTATCTGCTGAAGACCAACGAAGGAGAAATCGGACTTAATTACCTGCGAGAGAGGGGACTCTCCGACGAGACAATCAAGAAATTCGGTCTCGGGTATTCCGGCAGGACCGGACGCCTGTATTCGTACTTGAAGAACAAGGGGTACTCGGATGATTTGCTGGCGGAGACGGGGCTTTTTACATTTGATGAAAAACGCGGCGCGATGGACAAGTTCTGGAACAGAGTCATGTTCCCGATCGCCGACGTCAGGGGCAAGGTCATTGGATTTGGCGGCCGGGTCATGGGAGACGCAAAGCCCAAGTATCTAAACTCTCCGGAGACGACCGTTTTCAATAAGAGAAATAACCTGTTCGGGCTCAATATTGCGAGAGCAACGAGAAGAAGATACATTATCCTCTGCGAGGGCTACATGGATGTGATCTCCATGCATCAGGCGGGATTTGACTGCGCGGCGGCATCGCTCGGAACCGCGCTGACTCCGCAGCAGGCAAATCTCCTTAAGCGCTACACGACAAATGTGCTCCTTCTCTACGACTCCGATAATGCCGGAAAGATGGCAGCCCTGAGAGCCATACCGATTCTCAAGGACGCGGGTATCGAGTCGAGAGTTGTCGATCTAAGCCCCTACAAGGACCCGGATGAATTCATCAAGGGTCTCGGAGCTTCCGCACTTGAGGAACGGCTGGAGGGAGCAAGCAACGCTTTCATGTACGAGGTCGAGGATACAGCTTCGAAATACAGGTTGGAAGATCCCGCAGAGCGCACGAATTTCCAGCGAGATGTTGCCAGGATGCTCCTGCAGTTCCCAGAGGAGCTTGAGAGGAACAACTACATTGAAGCCATAGCAAGGCGCTACAGCTTTTCCGCCGACGGTCTCCGGAAGATGGTGGTCCGCATGGCAATGGCGGGCACTCCCGCGGAGAAGTATACCGAACCGGTGAGCGGAGAGCGACGAGTCATCAGGGAGAAAAAGGATACGGGTATCGTTACATCCCAGAAGCTGATGCTCTCGTATCTGGCCAACTACCCTGAGGCCTACAGTGAGTCGAAGGACTACATAGGTCCTGAGGATTTTTCTGATCCGCTCTGCAGAAAGATTGCTGAAGGTCTGTATGAACAGATAAAGGAGGGGAGAGTCAGTGAGGCGGCTCTCGTCAACCTGTTCATAGACGCTGAAGAACAGACTCAGGCAGCCCAGCTCTTTCACACGAACATTCCTGTCTCTAACGCTGCCGAGCAGGATAAAGCTTTTACGGACACGGTCTATCGGCTGATGAAGGAGAGCAATGACGCGAGGATGAAGGCCTGGGACGGAAAAAATCCGGATGAGCTTATCGGGCTCGTGAAGCAGAAGCGCCGGATGGAGGAGTTTAGGAGGGGCGGAAAGGTGCTGCATTTGCCATTTGCAAATGCAACCTGATACTTTGAGTTCTGCTCGCGGGACATGTCGGTAACAGTTATGACGGGCTGCAGCGGAGTTCCGAAAACCGGCGCAAACATCATCTTCATCGAAAAACGCAGGTCCTGCCCTGCAAGCTTAAAAAATGCTTTGCATTTTTTGTTCTTTCGGTCGGACCAGCAATGTTTTTCTCACGAAGATGGATGCTTTGCTGCCGGAAACGAAAATTAGGAGCAGCCCATCTGAACCGCAGCACATGCCGCGGGATTAGGCGGTCGAAAGACGGCCAATATAGGAACCTGTTGATAAAGTTTATGAGGAGAAAAAAGAATGACAGAACGTGAGGTACATTTTGCAGAAAAACTGACGGAGCTTCTTCAGAAAGCCAAGACCAAGAAAAATGTTCTCAACTACTCAGAGATCGGTGACAATTTCAAGGGAATGGAATTTACCGCTGAGGACGCTGAGAAAGTACTTGACTTCCTGGAAGCCAACGGCGTAGATGTCCTTCGCATGGAGGACACAGTGCGCGAGGATGAGGTACTTCTGCTTTCAGATGACGACGAGGCTTCGATCGAGGATGACGCCGACGCGGAAATCGACGTCGAAAAGATCGACCTGTCCGTCCCCGAAGGTGTTTCCATTGAGGACCCTGTACGCATGTACCTCAAGGAGATAGGAAAAGTTCCCCTTCTCACAGCTGAGGAAGAGATTGAACTTTCCAAGCAAATGGAACTCGGCGGAGAAGAAGGCAAACGTGCCCAGCAGAGACTTGCCGAGGCCAATCTGCGCCTTGTTGTCTCCATTGCCAAGAGATATGTCGGGCGCGGCATGCTGTTCCTCGACCTGATCCAGGAGGGAAATCTCGGCCTTATTAAGGCTGTCGAGAAATACGATTACCGCAAGGGATTCAAATTCTCCACCTACGCTACATGGTGGATCCGCCAGGCAATTACGCGCGCTATCGCCGACCAGGCAAGAACGATCCGTATCCCTGTCCATATGGTCGAGACGATCAACAAGCTGATCCGCGTCTCCAGACAGCTGCTCCAGGAGCTTGGCCGCGAACCAACCCCGGAAGAAATTGCTGAGGAGATGGGTATGTCTGTAGAGAGAGTACGTGAAATCCTCAAGATTTCTCAGGAACCTGTCTCCCTCGAGACCCCGATCGGTGAGGAGGAAGACAGCCACCTCGGTGACTTTATCCAGGATGACAACGTTCCGGTGCCGGCAGACGCCGCAGCCTTTACACTGTTGAAAGAGCAGCTGGTAGAAGTCCTCGGTACACTTACAGAGCGCGAGCAGAAGGTCCTTCGTCTCCGCTTCGGCCTCGATGACGGCCGTGCCCGCACACTCGAAGAAGTCGGCAAGGAGTTCAACGTCACCCGTGAGCGTATCCGCCAGATCGAAGCGAAAGCTCTCCGCAAGCTGAGACATCCGTCCCGCAGCCGCAAGCTGAAGGATTATCTTGACTGATTATCGTCGGCAGCCGCAGGTTGAAGGATAATAGCTCCGCAAGGGTGCGAAACGTAGGACGCATGTTTTCGGTTTGGAATTATGTCAACCGGTGCTGACCCGAATCCCGCGCCGATTCTCGCGAGCGAGATTTGAATATAAATGCTGCAGTGAAAACCATAGTAACAGGCTTAGCTGCAGCATTTTTCAGTAGGAGAAGCCAGTAATGCAGAATGGAGGAAACTTATGAATCTTTCTAGGCGGCTCATGGCCGCGGTGGATATGGTGACGGAGGGCTTTGCAGTTCTTGATGTGGGCTGTGACCACGCATATACATCCATAGAGCTTGTGAGGAAAAAATCCCCGTGCGCTGTCGCCTCCGATGTGAGAACGGGTCCTCTGAAAGCTGCCGGTGAACACATTGCGGAGGCCGGTCTTCCTGATAAAATCACGACTGTTCTTGCGGACGGTGTGCCCCGCAATATCACAAGCCTGCTCCCTGAAAATATCCCGGCATCTCTGGTCATTACAGGCATGGGCGGTATGCTGATCATAAAGATTTTGGGCGAGGCCGGAGAGCTTCTGGACAGGTTCGATGAGCTTGTCTTATCGCCGCAGAGCGATATATACGCAGTCCGAAAATATCTTATGGAGCGCGGGTACGCCTTTGTTGATGAAGCGGAGATCCTTGAGGACGGCAAGTTTTATACATTGATGAAAGTTCGTCCAATACAAGATGCAGAGAAAGTTCAACAGGGTTGCAGCGCTTCGAAGACCGACTCTCGGAGAGATGAGTATCAAGACCTGACGCAAAGATCGACGAAAGCCGACTCTCGGATGGAGCGTTTAACCGGACAGCTAAGTGAAGCTGAACTGACATACGGCCCCTGCCTTCTCAAAAAGAAGGACGAGACGCTAAGAATTTATCTGACCAAGCGCAGAAATGTGCTGACGGATATTAAAGAAAAACTAATCGCTTCGGGCAGAAGTGCGGAAGACACCCGAATTCGTGAGATTGACGAGGAAGTGAGGATCATAGATGAAGCTGAGAGATATTATTAGGCAGCTTGATAAGGACTTTCCTTTCAGCTGGGCGATGGAGTGGGACAACGTCGGACTGCTTGTTGGAGATATGGAAGCGGATATAAATAAGGTATTTCTGAATCTCGACGTGACGGATGAGGCAGTAGCCGAAGCCTCGCTCTGGGGAGCGGATCTGATTCTTACTCATCATCCGCTGCTCTTTTCCCCTGCGCGGACCGTGACCGAGCAGAATTTTATCGGGAGAAGGATACGGAGGCTCATAAAGGAGGACATCAATTATGTCGCGATGCACACCAATTTTGATATCGCGAAGATGGCTGATCTTAATGCCGCGGATCTGCAGCTCATAGACCCGAGAATCCTGGATGTGACAGGAGAGGATGCCGCAGGAAACCCCGTTGGGCTCGGAAGAGTGGGGGAGGTGCCGGAGATGAGCCTTTCTGCATTTGCAGAAATTGTAAAGAAGGCAATGTCGCTTCATGCGGTACGAGTTTACGGAGATCCTGACCGGCTTGTACAGAAGTGCGCGGTCAGCTCCGGGTCAGGAAAGAGCGAGATCCGTGCGGCACTTGAAGCAGGGGCGGACGTGCTGGTGACCGGAGACCTCGATTATCACACATCGATCGATGCCAATGCCCAGGGACTCGCCCTCATCGATGCGGGCCATTACGGCACGGAGTTCGTCTACATCACCTACATGGAAGACTACATCAAAAAGACGTTTCCGGAGCTTAATGTGCGCAGCATGAAGATTAAACAGCCGTACAGTGTTTTGTAACTTTGTAAGTTTTCGAAGCGACTCAAAGAAGCGCATTTCTTGAGGTGTACAGACAAGAAAGCTTTGTCTGACAGAATTAGGTCAACTGCCCATTGCCCAAAGGCAGTGGGTTTCCGCCCTTGATAATCGAAAGGAGTAATTTATGAATGTAACAGTCAACGGAAAGATTTACGAGTACGAAGACGGAACTATACTCAAAAATATCGCGGAGGATCTCGCAGGAGATTATAAGTATCCTATTTTGCTTGCAAATGTAGACGGGAAGCTTCAGGAGCTTCACCATCATCTCAATCATGATGCAAACGTTGTATTTTTTACATCCGCGGATCCCATCGGCTATCAGACCATACGGCGAAGCATGTCCATGCTGTTCATCACTGCAGTGTACCATGTCGTCGGGCAGATGCCGGACCGCCCGTCCGCAAATGTCAGAACTGTTCTTCATTTTTCAATCGATACAGGTTTCTTTTACACGATCGATGAGGATATCGAGATAACGGATGAGTTCCTCGCGGACGTCGAAAAAGAAATGCGAAGAATGATCTCTCTGAAGCTTCCGTTCAGAAAAAGAACAATAACGACAAGAGACGCGGTCGATATCTTCCACAAGCACGGCATGTATGATAAAGAAATGCTGTTCTCGACTCGTTTAGCATCCCGCGTCAATGTCTATAGTCTCGACGGCTATGAGGACTATTACTATGGCTATATGACAATGGATACAGAATTCCTCGGCAATTTCCGGCTTCTTAGATACCATGAAGGAGTTATTATGGTCATGCCCACGGATAACAGGCCGGACGAGATTCCGGAGTTTCATCCGGAGGAGAAACTGTTTGAGACACAGATCGCCGGGGAGGAATTTGCCGAGAACAAGCAGCTCGGCTGTGTCGGCGAGCTGAATTCACACGTTATTTCAGGCGGAATGCGAGAGGTGATCCTTATTTCTGAGGCTCATCAGGAGAGCCGTATCTCTGAGATAGCAGCCAGAATCGCTGACAGAGGAGATGTGAAGTTCGTCCTCGTGGCAGGACCGTCTTCTTCAGGAAAAACTACGTTCTCCCAGAGACTCTGCGTACAGCTTCACGCCCACGGATTAAAACCGAATTATATCGGTGTGGATAATTATTTTATACCGAGAGATGAGCTCCCGGTGGACGAGAACGGAAAAAGGGATTTCGAGTGCCTGGAAGCCATTGACCTTGCGTATTTCAATAACGATATGAATGCTCTGCTGGAAGGTAAGGAGATAAGTGTGCCTACTTATGACTTTGTTTCCGGAAAGCGCGTATTCACCGGAGAGAAGATGCGCCTTTCTGAAGGCGAGATTCTTGTCATAGAAGGTATCCACTGCCTGAACAACGGGCTGACCTACAGCTTGCCGGCAAGCAGCAAGTTCAAAATCTATATCAGCGCTCTGACCCAGGTAAACGTTGATGAGCACAACAGAATTCCCACGAGAGACGGAAGGCTGCTCCGCAGGATCATCCGCGACCACAGGACACGCGGTTATTCTGCACAGAATACACTCAACATGTGGGATGACGTGCGCCACGGCGAGGAGAATTACATTTTCCCGTATCAGGACTCGGCGGATGAATTCTTTAATTCCGCGCTTCCCTACGAGCTGGCTGTCATCAAACAGTACGCTCAGCCGCTCCTATTCTCCGTGCCCGAGGATGACCCGCAGTATTACGAGGCAAGGCGACTGCTCAAGTTCCTCGACTATTTCCTCGGAATCCCGCTGGACGATGTCCCCACGAATTCTATTTTGCGCGAATTCCTCGGCGGCGGGTGCTTCAGACTGTAAACAAATATATCTGCAATAGTTCAGACAGGCTGATCGGAGTTTATAATACGGAGCAAACATCATCTTCATCGAAAAACGCAGGTCCTTTCTGTGAGCTTAAAAAGCTAAAGCTTTTTGATCTCACAGGGAAGGACCTGCAATGTTTTTCTCACGAAGATGGATGCTTTGCTCCGTATGCGAATTGCAATAACAGCCTGTCTGACCTGTTGCAGAGCCAAATAGCAAAATTCCCAGACAAACATGCTTTGCTGCCGGATACGGATTACAATAACAGCCTGTCTGACCTGTTGCAGAGCCAAATAGCAAAATTCCCAGACAAACATGCTCTGCTGCCGGATACGGATTGCAATAACAGCCTGTCTGACCTGCTGCAGAGCCAAATAGCAAACCACCCAGAAAGACAAATTGGAATTTCTGAATTCGATACAAACATCAGTTGCAGCGAAAATCACAGGCCGTTACACATTTTTCTCTTGATTTCAACGTATTGACGCGTTATCATAGTCAAGATAAATTTTGACATCCCTGTATCTGAGGTTTAGAGGAGGTACAATGGCACTGAGACATTTGATGAGCCCGCTTGATTTTTCAACCGGGGAACTCGACAAACTTATGGATCTCGCAAATGATATAGAGAAGTATCCGCAAAAATATGCGCATGCATGCGCGGGTAAGAAGATTGCCACCTTATTCTATGAGCCGAGCACAAGGACGAGACTCTCGTTCGAAGCGGCTATGTTGAATTTAGGTGGCAGTGTTTTAGGTTTCCACAGCTCAGATTCCTCATCGGCCGCCAAGGGCGAGAGTGTATCTGACACAATGCGGATCGTTTCCTGCTACGCAGATATTGCCGCGATGAGACATCCGAAGGAGGGCGCTCCGCTCGTCGCATCTATGAAATCGATGATCCCGGTCATCAATGCCGGCGATGGTGGTCACCAGCACCCGACACAGACACTGACGGATCTGCTTACGATCCGCTCGCTGAAGGGGCATTTCGAAGGACTCACGATCGGTCTCTGCGGCGACCTCAAGTTCGGCCGCACGGTCCATTCGCTGATCAACGCGCTTTCACGCTATGACAATATCAGATTTGTTCTCATCTCACCTGAGGAGCTGCGCGTACCAAGTTATGTGCGCGAGGCCATGAGAGCGCAGAAGATACCATTTGAAGAAGTTGTCAAGCTGGATGAGGAGACCATGAGAGATCTGGATATCCTCTACATGACACGCGTTCAGAAGGAACGCTTCTTCAACGAGGAAGACTATCTCCGCATGAAGGATTTTTATATCCTCGACAAGGAGAAGATGGACATTGCTCCGAAAAAGATGCTTGTTCTTCACCCGCTGCCGCGTGTAAACGAAATATCGGTCGAGGTTGACAATGACCCGCGCGCTGCCTACTTCAAGCAGGCCCAGTACGGCGTCTATATCCGAATGGCTCTCATTCTCACACTTCTTGGATTGGAGGTGCAATAATGTCAATACATGAAGAAACACTCACCATAGGCAAGCTGTCCGAAGGTTTCGTCCTTGACCATATCAAAGCCGGTTACGCGATGACGATCTACCGCCACTTAAAGCTCGGTAAGCTTGATTGCACCGTCGCGATCATAAAGAACGCGTCTTCCAACAAGATGGGACGCAAGGATATCATCAAGGTCGCCTGCCCGGTCGACTATCTCGATCTTGATGTCCTCGGCTTTATTGATCACAATATCACGGTCAATGTCATTAAGGATGGCGAAATCATCGAAAAGCGCAAGCTTGCGCTTCCGAAGCAGGTCGTGAATGTCATCTCCTGCAAGAATCCGCGCTGCATTACTTCAATCGAGCAGGGGCTCGATCAGGTATTCTTCCTCGCTGATGAGGAGAGAGAAGTGTATCGCTGCAGATACTGTGAGACCAAGTACGAAGGTAAAAAATAATAAATGACATAAGAGAAAGCCCGTATCGCATTTGCAAAGTGCATTTGTAAATGCGATACGGGCTTTCTTCAACTTGTCCGGCAGAACGATAAGCCGGGTTCTGTCGTGTACGATCATCTGTCTAGACCATGTGTCGCCACATGGCTCAAGCGACCTACCTGAGGCACGGCGGGCAGCCGTATGGCCTTCGTTTGGTCTTGCTTCGGATGGGGCTTGCATATGCCCTGCCTGTTACCAGCCAGGCGGTAGTCTCTTACACTGCCTTTTCACCCTTACCGCATAGCGGCGGTTCTTTTCTGTTGCGCTTTCCCGAGGGTTACCCCTGCCGGACGTTATCCGGCATCCTGCCCTGCGAAGCCCGGACTTTCCTCACCTGGTATATACCAGCCGCGATCGTATGTCCTGCCGAAATCCAAAACATAGTATCAGATTCCATTTGCAATTTCAAGTGCGTAAATTCGGTATTTCTAGTGCAGAAGAATTTTCGGTAATAGGCTATCGATAAAAATTTGCACATTTTCGAATATATTATCATATTTACTGACAAATCGTGTATAATAATCATAATAAGACATTTATGATAAGTATGGCAGAAGTTCTTTCGAAAAATTTGTCGTACTCTGTCATGCTGTCTTAAGTGCCATATGCGCAGTCACTGTTTTGTATACTTTTTCAGGTTGGCATAAGCTGTGGAAAGGAGAAAAAATGAGGAATAATTGGAAAAAACTGATGGCAGCCTTCTGCGCTGCATCAATGCTCATGACATTACCTGGGGTGTCGGTATATGCGGCTGTCTTCACCTATGAGGATCCCATCGAGAACGTTGAGTCAGCAGCAGACGAGATAGATAAGTCCTGGGATACACCGGAAGAAGATGTCATTTTTGAGAGAACGGAAATTGCGACAGAAACTGTGGAACCGACAATTGGTGATGCAGCTTTGACTGAAATAATGGAGGACCCTTCGGAGGCGGTAGACGACGCGTATGTGGACGTACCTGACTCAGAAGATGAGGCAGAGGCTGTGGACCGGTTGGAGGAGAGTGGATTTTCTGTAAATGATGAGCCCTTCGAAGAGACAGTAGGGAATTACTATATCATCGGTGATGGAGTCGAAGCGCAATTTTATCCTGATTCCGGCTTTCTCTATATATATTCCGCAGAAGGAGGAACGATATGGAGGGACTGGTGTGAGAGGGCAGGAATTGACAGAAGTATAATAAAATCAATCAGAGTGGAGACAATGTTTGGTAAATGGCCGGCGGGAAAGGTAGAGCTACCGGCCAATGCGTGCGGTTATGATAATTCGAAGTATTATCTTTTCGGCGGCTTAGTAAATCTTACCTCTTGCGATTTAGAAGGTGTTGATACGTCAAATGTAAAAGATATGAGCTGGATGTTCTGTGACTGTGCAAAAATGACGTCTGTAAACTTGAGCAGTTTTAATACAGCAAGAGTGACTAACATGAATAGCATGTTCGATAATTGCAAAAGCCTGAAATCCCTTGACCTGAGCAGATTTAATACATCAAACGTGACAGACGTAATGTGTATGTTTAAAGATTGCAGAAGCCTGACATCCCTCGATCTGAGCAGTTTTAATACGTCAAATATTGATTATATGTATGGTATGTTCATTAGATGCAACAACCTTAAGACTATTAACTTTAGTAGTTTTGATACGTCAAAAGTAATTTCTATGAGCGATATGTTCTTGGGCTGCAAAAGCATTACAAAGCTTGACCTCAGACGCTTTAAAACGGGGAATGTTATGCACATGAATGAAATGTTCAAGGACTGTTCGAACCTGAAATACGTGGATATCGGCGATTTTGATATGTCAAAAGTAACTGATGCGAAGGCTATGTTTGAATCGTGCAAGAGTCTTGAAATCCTGATTACCCCGAATTATATAAAGAGTATTTTAGGAGGCAACTTGCCATACACTATGTATGACAGGAATGGGAATAAGTATACCCGATTGCCGATTAACACCAAGAGCATGGTGCTCGGAAAAACAAAAGCACTGGCAGCGTCTATATTCATCGATGTCAGAGACCCGTCTCACGCGTACTACAAAGCGATCTACTGGGCGGTGGAGAAAGGAATTACAAAGGGATATTCTGATGGGACTTTCGGCATAGATCGTTCTTGCACACGTGGCGAGATGGTCATGTTCCTGTGGAGGTATGCGGGGCAGCCTGCGCCGAAATTAGTTTCAAAGAGTCCGTTCAAGGACGTACCGACAACGCACACCTTCTATAAGGCAATTCTATGGGCTTATCAGAAAGGTATCACAAAGGGTTATTCTGACGGCACTTTCGGAATAAACCGCAACGTAAGCCGCGGCGAGAGCATGATGTTCCTCTGGAGGCTCAAGGGCAAGCCGGAGCCGGCTCCTGCATCGGTCTCACCGTTCAAGGATGTACCAAAGAATCACGTCTTCTACAAAGCAATACTCTGGGGTTACCAGAAAAAGATTACAACGGGATATACTTCGGGACGAAAGAAGGGAACCTTCGGTGTCAATGAGAACTGCACGCGCGGACAGATCGTGACCTTCCTCTACAGGGCAAGATATCTGTAATGAAGTAAAAACTGCAGATGTTCTTGAAAAAATGCCGGGCATTGTAATTCTGTTTCAAGCGATGAAAGCGAAGTCAATTTTCAGTCAACATTTTACGGATCAGCACTTGCTGCGGAAAGGAGCAAAAATGAAGAACAAGTGGAGAAATCTAATGGCAGCCTTTTGCGCTGCATCAATGCTCATGGCATTACCCGGGGTGTCGGTATATGCAGCTGAGATTTTTAGTAAGAATCTATAAAAATATTTACCAAATCCTGTATAATTGAATGAGCAAGTCGGTTCATGACGCTCGGCAGAGCTTTTCCGGCGAAGTATCTGCAGAATCAGTCATGCTGCCTATCGCTTAAAGTGTAGTCACTGTTTCAGCAAATAATTATCCGATAAGCACAAGTTGCGGAAGGAGGAAATGAATGATGAATACTAGTAGAAAATTACTTGCAGCCTTTTGCGCCGCATCGATGCTCATGACAATGCCCGGTGTGTCGGCATATGCAGCAGATATCACCCATGAGGATATCATTGAGAGCTGTGAGGAACTGACGGACAAGGCAGAGAAATACGGGGATATACATGAGGATGATAGCGCTTATGAGGGATCGGAGAATGACGCGGAAGCTGTAGAACAACCGAGCGAAGCTCTAACTGAAATGTCTGAAGAATCTGTGGAAAATATTGACCTTGCGGAAGTGGACGCGCCGGATCCGGAAGAGCGGGAAGATAGTACAGATATTGTGGACATGTCAGAGGAGTACAAGATTTCTACAAATGATACGTCCATAGAAGAAACAGTCGGAATCGGGTCCGGCACTTATACGGTCGGAGATAGGGTCAAGGCAACGTATAATTCTGACACAGGGAGCATTGAGCTTTACAGTACTATCGCGTCTGGCGGTACATTGTGGATTGACTGGTTAGAAACGACCGGAATCGACAGGAGCTCAGTTAAATCAATTTCGGTAAAACAACATAATAAAGTTAAGCTTCCTGCGGATGCCCAAGGATGGATGGGAAATGAGGATTATTTTCTTTTTGGCGGTCTAAAAAACCTTACAAATATAGATTTCACAGGTTTTGATACGTCGAACGTGACGAATATGGCTTACATGTTCTTAAATTGCAGCAGTCTGAAGAAGCTTGACCTGAGAATTTTTAATACATCAAAAGTCACGAATATGCGATGCATGTTCGCCGGATGCGCAAGCCTTACGAACGTGAACCTGAAAAGCTTTAATACATCAAAAGTAACAAATATCCACGGTATGTTCGATGGCTGTATAAACCTGCCTGACGTTGACTTGAGCAGTTTTAAAACATCAAATGTGACAAGTTTGTATCGCATGTTTTATGGGTGCAAAAGTTTGACGAGTATTGATCTGAGTAACTTTGATACGTCAAAGGTTGAAGATATGAGTGGAATGTTTGGACGTTGCGAAAGCCTTACAAGGCTCGATCTAAGGAGTTTTAATACGTCCAAAGTGACAGGTATGTATTCCATGTTTTTCCTGTGTAAAAAATTGAAATATTTGGATCTCGGCAGCTTCGATGTGTCAAAAGTTTATGCTTATAGCATGTTCGATGAGTGCAATGACCTTGATATTCTGATTACACCCAATAATAGAAAGGATACTTTAGACTGCCATTTTCCACATGCCATGTACGACAGGAACGGGGAAAAATATGACGAGATACCGAAGAGTACCGGCAGCATGGTACTCGGCAGAACGAAGAAGCTGGCATCATCAATCTTTATCGATGTGAGAGAACCGTCTCATGCTTTCTATAAGGCTATCTACTGGGCAGTGGAAAAAGGTATAACCAAGGGCTACCCGAATGGGACCTTCGGAATCAATAAGTCATGCACCCGCGGCGAGATGGTCATGTTCCTTTGGAGATATGCCACACAGCCGATGCCAAAGTCTGTGTCAAAGAGCCCGTTCAAGGATGTATCGACATCGCATGCTTTCTACAAGGCTATTCTCTGGGCCTATCAAAAGGGTATCGCAAAGGGCTATTCTGACGGCACGTTCGGTATCAACCGAAATGTGAGCAGAGGAGAGAGCATGATGTTCCTGTGGAGACTTAAAGGAAAGCCGGAATCGACAGCAATGTCGGTCTCTCCGTTTACGGATGTACCGAAGACACACGCCTTCTATAAAGCAATCCTCTGGGGCTACCAGAAGAAGATTACGACGGGATATACTTCGGGTGAAAAGAAGGGAACCTTCGGCATCAATGAGGATTGCACGCGCGGGCAGATTGTGACCTTCCTTTACAGGGCAAGAAATCTATAACGCATTAAAATACATACTGGTTGTACAACATAGAAAACGGGCTGTCGTATTCAGCGCCACCACTTCATATGAAAGACGTTGGTTGCAAATGTCTGCCATGTATAGTGGGTCGCAGCCCGATGCGGCAGTCCCATTTTAATAGTGTTTTATTATGGTGAAATGAAAAATGCTGATGCAGGATTGTGCAAAATGGCTTATAATAAATAAGTTAAGCAGAATATTTTAGTGGAGATGCCCACTATCTCTGTAAATGACATAGGGCTATAACGGCCTCATGGCAGAGGTACTTGGGTCATATCCGGGAGGAAGATAAATATGGCAGTGACAACATTTGCAGCAATCGACATCGGATCGTACAACGTTTCGATGGAGATCTTTGAGATCACCAAGAAGAATGGTCTCAAATCTCTGACGACGGTGCGACAGAGCATGGAACTTGGCCGGGACACTTACACCAAACGGAGGATCACCTCGCAGAGCCTCAAGGAGCTCACGGCGATCCTGAAAGATTACAGCCGTATCATGAAAGAGTACGGTGTGACTGCATACAGAGCGTGTGCGAAATCAGCTTTCCGCGAAGCACGAAACCTGCAGCTCGTGCAGGAGCACATTCGCAACAAGACGGGAATCAGCGTCGAAGTTCTCTCGAACTCGGAACAGAGATTCCTCGGTTACAAGGCCCTGGCATCCCGCGGTGAGCAGTTTGAGCGTACAATTGAAAAGGGTACAGCTATCGTTGACCTGTCGGGCGGCACGATTCAGATATCCCTGTTCGACAAGGACAACCTGATTACCGCCCAGAATCTGATGCTCGGTTCGCTCCGCATCAGTTCAAGGCTGTCATCCTTCCTCGGCAAGACGACCCACCCGGATGAACTGATCGACCAGCTGATCCGCAAGGACATCCTGAATTACAAGCGCATGTACCTGAAGGATCGCAATATTGATACGATGATCCTAGTCGGCGATTATTTCACGAATCTTATTTTCCAGAACCGGTCCGACGCCAACAAGCTGGAGTCCCGTGAGGAGTTCACCGCATGGTACGACAGGATCATTACGATGACTCCGCGCGACCTCTCGATTGAACTCGGCGTCGATATGGAAGTTGCAAATGCCGTCATCCCCATGGCCGTACTCTACAACCGCATCATGAACGTCTTCGGAGTCAAAGAAGTGTGGCTGCCGGGTATTCAGCTGACAGACGGTATCGCTTACGACTATGGTATGAAGACGAAACTGATAAAGTCGGCTCACGATTTCGATCGGGACATTGTCCTTGCAGCACGCCGGACTGCAAAGCGATACGCGAGCAACAAGCCCCATGCCGACCTCATTGTCAAGGTGGCGGAGGAAATCTTCAAGGCAGTCCGCAAAGACTCTGTGCTCACAGCCCGTGACAACATCCTGCTTAAAGTAGCCTGCTACATGCACGACTGCGGCAAGTACATTTCTCTGGTAAATGTGGCCGCCTGCTCCTATGACATTATTATGTCGACGGAAATCATTGGACTTTCCGATACGGAAAGAAGGATAATTGCAAATGTCGTCCGCTACAACACCGATCCCTTTGAATTCTACGGTGAGAATAAGAGCGGCCTCTCTGAATATGACTACTTAAGAGTCGCTCAGCTGACCGCCATATTGAGGGTGGCCAACAGCCTGGATCAGAGTTATTTGCAGAAATTCTCAGAAGTTCATGCAGTAAAGAAGAATGATCGCCTGACAATTGAGGTTTCCACAACACAGGAATTTACGCTCGAAGCCGGTCTCTTTGAGGAGAACGTAGATTTCTTCGAGGATATGTTTGATATTGAACCCGTACTCAAAGTCAAAAGAATCGTATAAGGGGAAGAGACATGGCTGATAATAAAGATATTATTGAACAGGTGACAGGTGAAGCTGCGGACAAGGCGGCTGACAAGAAGGCAGCGGCAAAGAAATCATCGGATAAGAAGACGGCTGTGAAGAAGACGGCGGCTAAGAAAGGCACTGCCAGAAAAGCAGGAGCTAAGGTCGGAACGAAGAAGGCTGCCGATAAGGTTGGTGAGAAAAAAACCTCTGATAAAGTCGTTGATAAGAAAGCTTCTGAGAAGGTCGGTGATAAAAAAGCGGCTGATAACGTCGGCAATATCATTGAGGCTGCAAAGATCGATGTAGTAAAGAGCGGCTCAGATGCCGGCAAAGATACAGAGAGCGCCGGTATCAATTTCAGAAATCCTGAATACTACAGGAACAGAGAGCTTTCCTGGCTGCAGTTCGATGCCAGATGTCTCTCTGAGGCCAGGGACCGGCAGATCGTCCCGCTCTTTGAGCGCCTGAAATTCCTGTCGATCACAGCATCAAATCTCGATGAGTTCAACATGGTCCGTGTCGCGTCCCTTAGGGATCAGGTCAACGCGGGCTATACAAAGAAAGACATCTCCGGACTTAATGCATCCCAGCAGCTGGAGAAAATCTCCGAGGCTATGCATGCATTTGTCAAGGACCAGTATACGACCTACAACAGATCGCTTCTGCCTGCCCTTGAGAAGGCAGGACTTGAGATCATAGGCGATTACAACGAGCTGACGGAGCAGCAGTGCGCGTATCTCGACCGCTATTTTGATGAGAATATCTATCCGATCCTCACACCGATGGCCATGGATTCCTCGAGGCCGTTCCCGCTCGTTAGAAATAAGTCCCTCAATATCGGCGCTTTGATCGCGTCCAAGGAGGGTAAGAAGAAGAAGGAGGAGAAAGTCGAATTTGCAACCGTTCAGGTGCCTTCTGTACTTCCGAGAATCGTGAATCTCCCGGACGCGGAGGACGGACACAAGGTCATTATTCTGCTCGAGGAAGTTGTCCGCAAGTACATCGGCAACCTGTTCCAGCACTACCGCGTGCTGTGCGCTTATCCGTACAGAATCATGAGAAACGCCGAGCTCGACGTCGACGAAGACGAGGCTGAAGATCTTCTGAAGGAAATCCAGAAGCAGCTCAAGAAGCGTCAGTGGGGCGAGGTCATCCGTCTTGAGATCGAGGAGGGTGTCGACAAGCGTCTCCTCAAGATCCTCACGAAGGAGTTCAAGGTATCCGAGTCCGATATCTTCTTTATTCCGGGCCCGATCGATCTTACATTCCTGATGAAGATGTACGGCCTTCCGGGATTTGACAAATACAAGACGCCGAAGTACAATCCGGCCCCGGTCATCGACTTTATGAATGATGAGAACATTTTTGATGTCATCGCAAAGCACGATGTTCTTGTGCATCATCCCTATATGTCATTTGATCCCGTCGTCCAATTCGTGCAGAAGGCATCGGTCGACCCGCAGGTCCTTGCAATCAAGCAGACCCTGTACCGCGTGAGCGGCGATTCACCGATCGTCGCAGCCCTGGCCAAGGCGGCCGACAATGGCAAGCAGGTCACGGTCCTTGTCGAGCTGAAAGCACGATTTGACGAGGAGCACAATATCGCGTGGGCAAAGATGCTTGAAAAATCCGGCTGCCACGTCATCTACGGTCTGCTCGGCCTGAAGGTCCACAGCAAGATCACGATGGTCATCCGCCGCGAGGAGGATGGAATTCGCAGATATGTCCATCTGGGAACCGGTAACTATAATGACTCTACAGCCAAGCTGTACACTGACCTCGGTCTCTTTACAGCCGATAAGCAGATCGGCGCGGACGCGACAGCGGTCTTCAATATGCTGTCCGGTTACTCGGAGCCGGAGAAGTGGTACAAGCTTCTTGTTGCTCCGATCTGGATGAAGAATAAGTTCCTCTACCTCATCGACCGCGAGAAGAAAAACGCCGAGGCAGGAAGGCCTGCCTACATCAAGGCCAAGATGAATTCTCTGTGCGATCCGGATATCATTGAGGCTCTTTATGCGGCATCGGCAGCCGGGGTCACGATTGAGCTTTTGATCCGCGGTATCTGCTGCCTTAAGACCGGGATTCCGGGTGTCTCCGAGACGATTCATGTGCGCTCGATCGTAGGCAACTTCCTTGAGCACTCCAGAATTTTCTGGTTCTGCAACAATGAGGATCCGGAAGTCTTCATGGGCTCCGCGGACTGGATGCCGAGAAACCTTGACAAGCGAGTCGAGATCGTATTCCCGGTCGAGGATGAGACGCTGAAGGAGGAGGTCATGCATATCCTTCAGACGGAATTCGAAGACAATGTAAAAGCGCATATTCTTCAGGACGACGGAGAGTATGTGAAGATCGACAAGCGCGGCAAGAAACTTGTGAATTCGCAGGATCAGTTCTGTGAGGAGGCTTGGAACCGCATTCCGAAGAGTCCGGACCCGATCGAGAGCAGAAGATTTATTCCCGCGGAACCGCCTGTCTATGATGAAGAAGAGGATGAGACAGATGAGGCTTGTTTATCTCACGACTTATTGCGGCCGTTCTGATTTTGATGCAAGAGGAAGAGGGTGAAACAGATGAAATTTGATTATCTGATAGTTGGCGCAGGATTGTACGGGGCTACATTTGCATACGAAGCCGGAAAAAGGGGAAAAGAGTGCATTGTCATAGACAAGCGCGATCATATTGCCGGCAATATTTACTGCAAGGAAGAAGAGGGAATCCTGATTCACCGCTACGGTGCGCATATTTTCCACACATCCGACGAGGAAGTCTGGAAATATGTCAATCAGTTCGTATCCTTCAACAATTTCGTGAACAGTCCGGTCGCTGTCTACAAGGACGAGCTGTACAACCTGCCGTTCAATATGAACACGTTCTCCAAGATGTGGGGAATCCGCACGCCCGCTGAGGCTAAGGCGGTCATCGCGAAGCAGATCGAGGAGCTTGATATCGGCGAGCCGAAAAATCTTGAGGAGCAGGCATTAAAGCTTGTCGGCCGCGACGTCTATGAAAAGCTTGTCAAGGGTTACACGGAGAAGCAGTGGGGCCGCAAGTGCACAGAGCTTCCGGCTTTCATTATCAGGCGTCTGCCCCTCCGCTTTATCTATGACAACAATTACTTCAGGGATAAGCATCAGGGTATTCCGATCGGCGGTTACAACATTATTATCGAGAAAATGCTGGAAGGCGCGCTGATTGTTCTCAATACCGAGTTCAAGGATTTTATTAAGAGAAATCCGGATATCGCGGATAAGATCATCTATACCGGACCAATCGATGAGTACTACAATTTCTGCTACGGAAATCTGGAGTACAGAAGCGTCAGGTTCGAGGATGAGCATTATGACACAGACAATTTCCAGGGCAACGCGGTCGTAAATTACACGGAGGCTGAGGTCCCCTACACGAGGATCATCGAGCATAAGCATTTCGCTTTCGGAAATCAGCCGACCACGATCATATCCAAGGAGTATCCGAGTGAGTGGAAGCCGGGCGTAGAGCCGTATTACCCGATCAACGATGAGAAGAATACACGGCTCTTCAAGAAATATCAGGCACTGGCCGATAAGGATCCACATGTCTTCTTCGGCGGCCGGCTCGGCAATTACAGATATTATGACATGGATAAGGTCATCGCTCAGGCTCTGGCGGATGTGAAGATGGAGTTTCATGAGGATTGATTTCCGGACTTTGAGGCGGTGACTGAACGCGATTCTAAGAAGCGCAGCCGCAGAGTACCACGTCCATAGGAGCTGACGCACCGCATGGGGATGGAGGTTCATATCTTCTATATGGAGCGGGATGCGGTTCTTGCCGGATTGCAGATGAATGCACCTATACTCTCAATGGGATGTGATATCGCAGAGTGTGATCCATGGCGGATTGCAGGGAGGAAACAGATTATGGCAGAGTATGAGAATAATTGTTTTATACTGCATGGCGCGGTCGTCTGGAGCGAGGGCCCGCAGAATCTTCATCAGTTGGAGGACGGGTATGTAATCTGTGATGAAGGTCTCTGCGCGGGTGTATATGAAGAAATTCCAGAGGCTTATCTGGATTTTCCGGTGGAGGATCACTGGGATGGAATCATCATTCCAGGCCTTGTAGACCTGCATGTCCACGCAGCCCAGTATAATAACAGATCCCTCGGTATGGATATGGAATTGATCGAGTGGCTGGATGTGCTCACCTTTCCTGAGGAAGCCAGATTTGCGCAGGACCGGGATTATGCGGTTATGTCGTATGACGCATTTGCTGAAGATCTCTTTATTGGGGCTACGACTCGGGCGGTAGTATTTGCCACTGCTGACTATCTGACGACTTTAAAACTCATGGATGCGCTCGAGGACAGAGGCCTTGTCACCTATGTAGGTAAAGTCAACATGGATCGGAATGTGCCGGATTACTATGTGGAGACGACAAAGAAATCTCTGCGTCACACGGAGCGCTGGCTTTCCCGGGTGGAAGGCAGGTACGCGAACACGATGCCGATCCTGACACCTCGCTTTACACCGACTTGCTCAAGAGAACTCATGGATGGGCTCGGTGAGTTGGCTGCAAGATATGGTCTTCCGGTGCAGTCCCATCTGAATGAGAATCCCAGGGAAGTTGAGTGGGTGAGGGAGCTCGAGCCCGATTCGGCAAGTTACTCGGATACTTACCTTCGCAGCGGACTTTTCGGCGGCGATGTGCCGACGGTCATGGCTCACTGCATCTATAATTCTGAGGAGGAGATTGCTCTCATGCGGGATCGTGGAGTCTACGTTGCCCACTGCCCGCAGAGCAACCTGAACATTGCTTCCGGCATCGCACCTGTGCGCCGATTCCTCGATGAGGGAATTCATGTCGGGCTAGGCACCGATGTTTCTGGCGGACACTCAGCCTCGATTTTCGAGACGATGAAGGCGGCGATCCAGTCGTCAAAGATGTACTGGCGCTACGTCGATTCCACAAAGAAGCCGCTCACATTCCCGGAGGCATTTTATCTGGGGACTCTTGGCGGCGGCGAGTTCTTTGGTCGGTGCGGAACATTCCGCGAAGGGTATGAGTTCGACGCGGTGATCCTTGAGGATTCAAACCTCTATACGATGAGGGATCTTACGCCTGCGGAGAGGCTGGAGCGTATTGTTTATCTTTCGGATGACAGGAATGTGACTGGGAAGTATGTGAGGGGAGAGAAGCTGTATTAATGGCTGCTTGCGCTGTGAGCATGGAACTTTACATATGCTTGCCGGGCTGCAATTCTATTATTGATTTTATGATATTTGAATTGTCTTAGGGCTATTGCTTGGCGGTAGCTCTTTTTTATTTTTAACTAAGGCGTGCCGGGCTTCTAAGATCTGGGTAGTTCTATGACAGAGAAGCTGAAATACGTGTCGGGAGTTTGAGCTGCAACATCGCAGCCAATATTTAGAAAAGTATCTAAATACCAGTTGACAAAGGGTGTGAATGATAGTAATATCTATTTAGAAAGAAATCTAAATAGAAGAATTTCTAAATAGAAGGACTCAAGATTTCAGAATCATAGAAATTTGGACGGGATGAATTCTCAAATTAATGCATGGAGGTTGTGATATGGCATTTGCAGACACTTTTAAAGCACTGTCCGATCCCGTGCGAAGGCAGATATTGGACCTGCTGAAGGAAGGACCAATGTCTGCCGGGGATATAGGATCACATTTTGATATGACAGGTGCAACTATTTCTTATCATCTTAAGATACTGAAGAAGGCGGACCTCGTTTTTGAGAGCAGGGACAAGAATTACATCTACTATCAGCTCAACACTACGGTCCTCGAGGAAATTATGCTTTGGATTTCGTCATTAAAAGGAGGCGATTTCGATGCTGAAAGCAAATAAAAAGACTCTTATCATCACAAGTATCATCACGATTCTTCCTATCTTTGTCGGTCTGTTTTTCTGGAATCAGCTGCCGGATGTGATGGCAACACATTTCGGGGTCGATAATACGGCCAATGGATTCAGCAGCAAACCCTTCGCTGTCTTCGGGCTTCCACTGTTCTGTCTGGCAATTGATTGGGTGGCAGCTTTTGTTACCTCACATGATCCGCGAAGGAAAAACATCAGCCCTAAGATGTTCACCTTGGTTCTCTGGATAGTTCCGATCATATCGATTTTCTGCGCCGTGATTGTGTATCCGGCAAATCTTGGGTATGAGCTGGACATAACACTTTTTGCCGAGATTTTTATGGGTCTGCTGTTCGTCATCATAGGCAATTTTCTTCCTAAAGCGAGGCAAAATTACACGATTGGAATCAAGATCCCATGGACTCTTGATAACGAGAACAACTGGAATCGGACCCACAGGTTGGCCGGTTATCTCTGGATGGCTTGCGGTATGTTCTTCATTATCATGGCTCTGATTGGTCTTGGCAGAACGCCTTGGATTCTCGGTATATTTGGCTTGATGGTTCTGATACCCTGCATCTATTCCTATGTGCTTCACGTAAAATATAACATGTAAAGAGACTTGCATTTTTTTCGAGGCTGCCGCCACGGTGGCCTCTTTTTTATTTTGTTGATTATTGTTGGTCCTTAGGCAGAGGCAGCAAAATCCTGCTTCCAGGGTATGTTTGCTGCCTTTGGACTTGGGTTCATTCATCGGGTCTTCGACAGAGGCAGCAAAATCCCAGCTCCGAGGGCAAAGTGGATGCCTTTGACCCATTTGAGTTGGACGGCATAGTTTTAGAGCAATTACCAGTAATTTGTTCTTGCTAACCTCAAGGTGTTAGTGTAAACTAAGTTTGCGGTTAGAGTATGTTAAGTGCTGCTTGTATCGCTTGATTTGGAAATTGTGGGTCCTCCGCATCACATGATTTCTGATCTCTCAACACAATTCGCACCACCTCCTGACCGCTCCTTCTCCTGACAATGATCGTCGGGATAACTTTATCAAGAATAACCACTTAGAGGCACACCATGTTTCTTGAAATATCAGGTATCAGAAAATCCTTTGGCGCAGGTGACAGCCGCGTCGAAGTCTTGAAAGGCATTGACCTCTCCATCGAAAAAGGTGAGTTCTGTGTCCTGCTCGGACCATCGGGTTCCGGCAAATCCACTCTTCTAAATATCATCGGAGGCATCGACACTCCTGACTCCGGCGACATCTCCATCCGGGGAGAAAAGATGGCGGAAATGAACGAGCGCCGTCTGACACTCTACAGAAGAAAGCACCTCGGCTATATTTTCCAGATGTACAACCTCATACCGAACCTGACTGTTCGAGAGAACATAGAAGTTGGGGCATACCTCAGCGACAAACCGCTCGAAATTGATGAGCTGCTTCACACGCTGGGGCTCTTTGAGCACAGAAGAAAGCTGCCCAACCAGCTCTCTGGCGGACAGCAGCAGCGCTGCGCGATCGGCAGAGCTATTGTCAAGAATCCGGACATTCTGCTGTGCGATGAGCCAACAGGAGCTTTGGATTACAACACGTCCAAGGACATCCTAACGCTCATTGAGACTGTAAATCAGAAATACGGCAACACCGTAATCATGGTCACTCACAACGATCCGCTCCGCCAGATGGCTGACCGTGTTGTCAGGCTTCACGACGGAGGAATCCGCAAGAATTATCTGAATGAACAAAAAATGAAAGCATCAGAGATTGAATGGTAACATGAAAAACCCACTTAATAAACGTTTCCTCCGCGAACTGCGGAGCGATTTCGGAAAATATCTGGTCATTTTCATACTGCTCGTCGGGTCCATCGGCTTCGTTTCTGGCTTCCTTGTTGCCGATGCGAGCATGATCACAGCCTACAACGAGAGCTTTGAGAAGTACAACATGGAGGACGGCAACTTTGTCCTCGAAAAGAAGGCCAACAAGTACCTCAGGGAAGAGATCGAGTCCCAGGGCGTGACCCTCTACGAGAACTACTATGTGGAGGAGCCGCTGACGAACGGTTCGACGATGCGCATTTTCAAGGAGCGAAAAGAAGTCAACCTTCCCTGCGTCATGGACGGAGAACTTCCGGATAGCGCCGATGAAATCGCAATCGACCGCATGTATGCCGACAACAATAAGATCAGTGTCGGCGACACGCTGACCGTGCAGAAAATAAACAGGGACGGCACTGTCAAAGAAGGCAAGACATACACAATATCAGGTCTTGTCGCGCTTCCCGACTACAGCGCGCTCTTCTCCGACAACAGCGACATGATGTTTGACGCGATGATGTTTGGAGTTGGAGTTGTGACGGAGGGGGCATTTGCGGAATTTGACAAGGGCAGGCTCATCTACGATTACGTCTGGCAGTACAATGACACTTCCTCCCGGGAGATGGATGAAAAGATCGAGCAGGACGTCACAGAGAATCTCATGAAGTTCATCAACAGCAGGGCTTCCCTCAAGAAATTTGTCCCTCAGTTCCGGAATCAGGCCATAATATTCACGGGCGATGACCTGGGCAGCGACAAAATCATGGTCATTGTCCTGCTGTATATTATCATCGTGATTATGGCGTTCGTATTTGCAGTCACGACCTCGAACACGATTACAAAGGAGGCAAATGTCATCGGCACCCTCCGCGCCTCCGGCTACACAAAGAGTGAACTCATCCGGCACTACATGACAATGCCGGTCATTGTCACGCTGATCAGCGCCTTTGTCGGAAACATTCTCGGTTACACGTATTTCAAGGAAGTGACCGTCATGCTGTACTACCAGAGTTACAGCCTGCCGACCTACGAGACAGTGTGGAGCGCGGAAGCTTTCTATCTTACGACACTGGTTCCGATTTTGGTCATGATCATCGTGAACTATGTCATGCTGAAAAGGAAGCTGTCGCTGAGCCCGCTGAAATTTATACGCAGAGACCTGACGCGCAGAAAGAACCGAAGGGCAATCTGGCTGCCGGAGTTTATTCCATTCATGCACAGATACCGGACGAGAATTTTCTTCCAGAATCTCAGCAGTTATATGGTCCTGTTCCTCGGCATACTATTTGCAAATCTACTGCTCATTTTCGGAATGGGACTGCCCAGAGTGCTCGAAATATATACAAAGTCAATCGGGGACAACATGTTTGCGCCTTACCAGTACATGTTGGAAATCCCGATGGAGGCCATGGACGAGGAGAATAAGCTGGGATCACTTATCAGCATGATGATGTTCGAGAGAGCGGTGGAGACGAAAGAGGAGTCAGCTGAAAAATTTACGGTCTATTCTCTGAAGACCACTTACGAGAATTATCCCGAAGATACCGTAATGATTTACGGCGCAGAGAAGAACAGCCGCTATATCGACGTGGATCTAGGGGATGAAAATGCTGTCTATGTGAGTTCGGCTTACGCCGACAAGTATGGGACTAAGGTGGGTGAGACCCTGACTTTCAAGGAGACATACGAGGACGATACCTACAGCTTCCGCGTCGCCGGGGTATATGATTACATGGGTGCGCTGGCAGTCTTTATGGACAGGACAGCCCTGAATCGCATGCTTGATTATGATGACGACTATTTCGCCGGATATTTATCGGAGAATCCGATCAACGACATAAAAGATGAGTATATAGGCTCAGTCATCGATTTTGATGCACTGAATAAGACTTCCCGCCAGCTTATGATATCGATGGGAGGGATGATGGGGATGGTGAATGCATTTGCAATGGTCATATTCACCGTGCTCCTATATCTTCTGGGTAAAATCATCATTGAAAAGAACGCGCAGTCGATCTCAATTTCAAAAATTCTGGGCTACAGCAACCCGGAGATCAGCGGTCTCTATATCGTGACAACTTCGGTTGTTGTAGTCCTTCTCCTCCTGTTCACGCTTCCAATCGAGTCGTTTATTCTGATCCGGATTTTCAGGATCATGATTACTCAAATGATGTCCGGCTGGATGCCCCTTGTCATCGAGCAGAGGACGTTCGTACAGGCCTTCCTTATGGGCGTAGGCGTCTATGCAGTCGTTGCGGTCTTTGAGTATAGAAAGGTAAGGAAGGTGCCGATGGGGGAAGCGCTGAAGAATATTGAATAGCGATATTCGCTTTGACCTGTGAAGTACATTTTAGATTATTCTGTGTTAAATCTCGAGAGCGAGACGTAAATTATGTATGTTGGAGAATGACAATGAAAAAGACGTGGAAAAGGGGCGCCGCCCTATTATGTGCCGGAACGCTGCTCCTTTCGGGCTGCGGAAGGGGCAAAGGGAAAACATCAGACAGCGACGCAGGTAAAGATACAGTTACAACGACATCGGATGTAGTAAACGAAAGTTCAGATGCCTCCATGAGTGACGACACTGCTTACGCAGATGAGACGGCCGCTGTGAAAATCGGAATTCCGGAAGCCAAGGCAGATCCTGACAGTCCGGACAAGGAAGAGACAGTCCATGTGAAGGCGGACGCCGGCGGCTCTGTTACAGAGGTCACGGTCGATAATGTCCTGCATGTCTATGACACAGGTGAGGTCACGGACGTCTCGGAACTTGATGATATCCACAACACAGAAGGTGATGAAGATTTCAGCCGGGATGGGAGTGATCTTGCATGGCAGAATCTGGGAAGTGATATCAAGTATGAGGGAAGTTCGGACCGCGAAGTCCCTGTCGGGGTCACTGTGACATACTGGCTAGACGGTCAGGAGATTGCGCCGCAGGACCTTGCAGGAGAGAGCGGGCATGTGAAAATCCGGTTTGACTACGAGAACAGGACTTCCATGACAGTTGCGGTGCATGACAAATCTTACAATGTGAAGGTGCCGTTTGCAGTGATGACGGCTATGGTGCTGCCGGAGGATACATTTGCACATATAGAAGTGATTAACGGAAGATGTATGAGCTTCGAGGGGCAGAACATGGTCCTCGGTTACGCAATCCCGGGACTTGCGGAGAGCCTGCGGCTTAACGAGTTCGAGCCGACAGAGGAGGTCGAGATACCGTCTTATGTCGAGGTCGAGTGTGATGCTCAGAATTTTGAGCTCAGCTTTACAGCTACAGTCGCGACGAACGGCCTCTTTAAGGATATTAAGGATGACGATCTGGATGATATCGACGAGCTGACCGACAATATGAAGGAGCTGAACGATGCCGCATCCGAGATGGTGGACGGAGCAGGGAAGCTGCTTGAGGGGACGGAGACATTTGAATCCGGACTTGCGGAGTATGTGACGGCGGTATCGCAGGTATCTTTGGGTATGAGCCAACTCTCAGACGGAATTGCTCAACTGTCAGACAACAAAGGCAAACTTTACGAGGGATCGGCTGCTCTGTCGCAGGGACTTGCGAAACTTGAGGAATCTCTTCCTGAGAGTCTCACGGTGGCGGGACTCACCGGTGATCAAAAGCTGGAAGATATTCTGAATGCGCTTGCTGCGGACGCAAAGGTCCTGGCTGATGCCATGGTCACGCTGAAGGGCGAGAACGAGTGGGAAAAGGTCTTTGAAGATATGCACTCTTATGTCACACTGGTCCAGTCGTCATACATGGGTGCCGAGACTGAACTTGCCAAGGCGGAGGCTGAGTATGAGAATCTCTCGGAATCAATAACCGACAGTGTTTCTTCTGCAGCAAATGAAATCGGCGAGGCTGCAGGCAGCACCGCAGCCAGCGCGGCCAGTGCCAGAATTTCTGAAATTGTCTCTTCTCTCGACTTTTCCGAGGCGTCACTTACACCCGAGCAGGAGGATATGATTCGCAATCAGATCGCAGCAGATCTCTCCGGAATAGACATTAGCGGGGAAGTATCAGAAGCTGTTTCATCCGACGCGATGAGCCGAATCGAAAGCACAGTCCTGTCGGTGGAGGAGCAGCGCATGGCTCATGTTACGGCGGCCAAAGCATGCCTTGATCAGATTACAGAGGCAGCCGAAGCTAACAAGGAAGCCATTGAAGCTGTGAATACCGAGACTATTCAGAAGGCTGCTGATGATATGAAGGAGCAGTTCCTTGCTCTCACGGAGTACACGGATGACATGGATAAACTTGAGGGCGGCGTTCAATCTATAAGAAAGATGTATTCGGATCTGAAAGGCGGAATCGACCAGCTTGCGGCAGGCTCCGGACAGCTGACTGAAGGAATATCCCAGTTCAACAGCGGCATTGACGCTCTCTATAGCGGGGCAGTGCTTCTTACCCAGGGAACATCTGCGCTTGAATCCTATGGGAGCCCGCTGCTTGAAGGAGCATCTGCTCTGACTGAGGGGATGTCGGCTCTGCATGATGGCATTAAGACATTTGATGAGGAGGCTATACAGGAGCTCACGGATCTGGCGGGAGATGACCTGCTGAATCTTTCAAGTCGTATCCGTGCAATCAAGATATGCGATGCATCCTACCAGACATATTCGGGTCTTGCGCCCGGCAGGAAGGGGAGCGTGAAATTCATTATCGAGACGGAGGAGATTGCGCGAGATTAAATGGTACTATAGTAGCCTATAATAATTGAGGCCGAATGAATGAAGTTAAAAGGCAGCTGAACAAGCTTATATCGAGCTGGTCAGCTGCCTTTGGTATCTATAATTTCATTGAGTGGAGGCGGAGGCGGCTGAAATGAAGTTCTTCAGCGCCTCAGATGCCGCTAACCTTTACAGAGTAAATATCCTGTCCTTTCCGTTCTCCTCAAGTTTCTTAAGAACCGCTGCCGGATCCCTGAACTTCTCAAGAAGGATCATAGCCGCGATGACATATGGCTTAAATGAAGCCTCCTTGTAGAGCGGATCGCGGTATCTGTCGAAGACTGAAGCGTCGACCTCACCGGCTGCGCAGCTCACATCGGTAATATCAGCCGGCAGGCAGTGCAGGTAGAGAGCCTTGCCGTCTTTGGTCGTTGCCATGAGCTCCTCGGAGCAGGTCCAATCTTTGTGCTCGGCGTTCTGGGCAAGCAGTTCTTTCTCGAGTGCATCGATGCCGTCGAAATCGCCTTTGCCGTAAAGCTCGGTACGTTTCTCCATTGCCGCGAACGGAGCCCAGCTCTTCGGATAAACAATATCCGCATCCTTGAAAGCTTCAGCCATACTGTTCGTCTTTGTGTATGAGCCGCCGGAAGCAGCGGCATTCTTTTTGGCGACTTCCTCGACCTCAGGCATGACGTCGTAGCCTTCGGGGTGGGCGAGGACGACATCGGCACCTAACCTCGTGAGAAGTCCGATCGCGCCCTGGGGGACGGAGAGCGGCTTGCCGTAGGACGGGGAATAAGCCCATGTCATTGCGATCTTCTTGCCCTTGATGTTCTCGATGCCGCCGAACTCGTGGATGACGTGGAGGGTATCGGCCATGAGCTGGGTCGGATGATCGATGTCGCACTGGAGGTTAACAAGTGTAGGCCTCTGCTCGAGAACGCCGGCCTCGAAGCCTTCCTGTACGGCCTCGGTGACAGCGTGCATGTAAGCGTTGCCCTTGCCGATGTACATATCGTCGCGGATGCCGATGACATCTGCCATGAAGGAAATCATGTTCGCAGTCTCACGGACGGTCTCACCGTGCGCGATCTGAGATTTCTTTTCGTCGAGATCCTGTACCTCGAGGCCGAGCAGGTTGCAGGCGGAGGCGAAGGAGAAGCGTGTTCTTGTTGAATTGTCGCGGAAAATGCTGATGCCGAGACCCGAATCGAAAACCTTTGTCGAGATGTTGCGGGTCCTGAGATCACGGAGCGCGTCAGCGACAGTCCACACGGCTTCGATCTCATCATCTGTTTTCTCCCATGTGAGGAAGAAGTCGTTCATGTACATGTTTTCTGTGTCAAGTTCCTTGAGCCTTGCGATCATTCCGTCAAAATCTTTGATTGAATAATTCATTTTGTCCTCCTGATATTGCGTTTATCTCAGTGGGGAAGAACCCCGCTTCTATAAGGTGGGTAATCAATATACTGCATGTCTCAGTGTGATTCGCGATCTTCGACTTTATTTGTTCTGATAAATTCCAAATAGATAATCACTTCACCGGTTCCGGATTCTGCTCTACATATGTCATCGGAAGCGCGCAAAGGAGCGCTGCGCATGTGACAAGATCCTGCTTGTATGTGATCTCGTTCGGAGCGTGTGCCTGGCTCTCAGCGCCGGGGCCGAAGCCGACGCACGGAATTCCGTAGCGGCCCTGGATGGATACGCAGTTCGTGGAGAATGTCCACTTGTCGACCAGCGGGCGGTTTCTCTTGTCCATGGACTCGGGAGTTCCGATGCGCTCTGTGCCGAAGAGTGCATGGTGGGCGTCCGTGATCGCCTTTACGTGAGGCGCGGACTCGCTGTTGATCCACGTCGGGAAGTAGCACTCTGTCTCATAGACCAGATTGGTGTAAGACGGTCTGTCATACATGTACATGGAGACTGTGACGTCGTCCTTGTATTTCCGGCATGCCGGAAGCTGGCGGATCTCCTCGAGGCAGGATTCAAATGTCTCGCCGGCTGTCATACGACGGTCGACCGAGATGGAGCAGCTGTCAGCCACAGCACATCGGCTTGGGGATGTGAAATAAATCTGGGAGACTGTGCAGGTGCCCTTGCCGAGGAAGCGCGCATCCTCATAGTGGTCAGGATTGTATTTCGGGTTCAGCATCTTGACGAGACCTTTGATTTCAGTTTCATCGGCGTCATCGTTCTCATTGAGAGCTTTTACGTTGCAAATGACTTCTGCCATCTTCTCTATCGCATTGCTCCCGCGGTCAGGCGCACTGCCGTGGCAGGAGATACCGTGCATGTCAACGCGAATCTCCATTCGTCCTCTGTGTCCTCTGTAGATGCCGCCGTCTGTCGGTTCTGTGGAGACGACAAATTCCGGTGTAACTCCGTCTTCATTGTGAATGAACTGCCAGCAGAGACCGTCGCAGTCCTCCTCCTGGACAGTAGCTGTGACGAGGATCGTGACATCATCAGGCAGGAGCCCGAGTTCCTTCATGATCTTAGTGCCATAGACAGCTGACGCGATACCGCCTTCCTGATCGGAACCGCCGCGGCCGCCGATGAGAGTATCATTTTCAAAACCCTCATACGGGTCAAATTCCCAGTTGTTTCTTAAGCCAACGCCTACTGTATCGATGTGGCCGTCGAAGGCAATGATCCTTGGACCATGGCCCATCCAGCCGAGGCAGTTGCCCTGAGCATCGATCTGCACCTTATCGAAACCGACCTTTTTCATTTCCTCGGCAATTCTCTTTATGACAAGCTCTTCCTCACAGCTCTCGCTGGGAATCCTGATCATGTCACGGAGAAATGCGGTCATATCTTTCTGATAGCCCTCTGCTGCCTCTAAAATTTTGCTGTAATCCATTTTGACCTCCACTATTATTCATGGTGTTAGTTTTATGATCCACTAAACTTTCCGCTCATTGCTCCGTGAGTCCTGGCAGTGCGATAGTGTTCCATTGGTATGCCGGGATTCGGTCTTACTGAACAATATCGTATGTTTCAGACTTGCTATGCATGGCGCGGAGAGTTATATGCTGACTGAAATTACTTGTTAATATTGACGTAAGAGTAAAGCGTATACTTTGAGATGCCGAAAAACTTTGAGACTTTATCGCCTGATTTTGTAATCAGGAAAGCGCCGGAGTCGTTCAGGAACTGGATAGCCTTGATCTTATCCTCCTTGGTCATAAAGGCTACCGGAACACCGACAAGTTCCACACTCTGAGCGATAAGTTCGTCGAGAAGCTGGTTGACATCCATGGGGATGGGGGTGGGCTGCTCTTCATTGGCGTCATTACTTGTAGTCGTGAGACTTTTTATTGTGCTTTCCAGAGCAAGCAGGTTGGTGATATCGTAATTGATCGCAAACACATATCTGGGCTTTTTGTCTTCGCCCTTAATGTAAATTGTCGTGGATTTCAGGATCCTGCCGTTATCGGTCCTTGTGAGGTATGCATATTGGTCTCTGAGCTCATCCGGATTTTTCCGCAAGGCCTCGATGACAATGTTCGATGGACTTCCGCCGAGTTTCCGGCCGGTCACATGGCCGTTTTCGATGTGGACGATAGAGTTGTCAATATGCTCTTCGGCAAGGTCATGGATAACGATTTCGCAATTGTTCCCGAACTGCTCGGCAAGACCCCGGGCTAACTGTTTCAATGTGATGAATGTCAGATCTTCCAAGGGCCGCTCCTTTCTTTTCGCTTCTTATTTATATATAATATCATACCATACATGGTGATTATTACAAGTTATTGGCTAAAAATAATTTTTTAACGCTAAAAATTTGTGGATGACTGTTGATAAAATAGGGCTCAAATGATAGAATTTTTATAAGAATGCCATGACAAATGTCTGACAGCATAAGCGTAAGTCGATGATTTTTTGAAATGCTTGGGGCGAGCTGCATTTGCAAATGTCAGCGTCTTCTGACTCAAATCTCATCTCAGGTATCGCGGGCAATGCTATATGCTGAATGGCAAAAAGAGACAGCTTTTTTAGAGCTTAGGAGGAGAAAAATGATCAATCTTAAGATTAATGAACAGGGACTCAAACATAATATTGCGAGAGCTAAAGAGAATAACATTATCATACCTACGATTGCGCAGATGAAGAACCCGGAACTGATCCCGGATACCATTAAGGAACAGCTGAAGGAGGTCGGCCTTTGGGATGTCAACCCGCTGAACCTCTATCGAATCACATGGAAGAATGAGCAGAAGGAGAGCGGCGGTCTCTTCCACGGCCCGAACTACATTGTTCTTCCGTCGGAACTCACGGGCGTGAAAGCAAAGATCATCTGCATGATCGGCAAATGGTTCCCGACCGGCTGCCACAAAGTCGGAGCTTCTTTTGGCTGCCTGGTACCGCGTCTTGTCACCGGCCAGTTCGACTCCGATTATCATAAGGCAGTCTGGCCGTCAACAGGCAATTACTGCCGCGGCGGCGCGTTCAACTCCAAGCTGCTTGACTGCTATTCAGTTGCAATTCTTCCGCAGGGTATGAGCCGTGAGCGCTTTGACTGGCTGAAGACGATCGCCAGCGAAATTATCGCGACGCCGGGCTCCGAGTCCAATGTCAAGGAGATTTTCGACAAGACACATGAGCTGTCCGAGCAGCCGGAGTGCATGATCTTTAATCAGTTCGAGCAGATGGGCAACTACATGTGGCATTATAACGTCACCGGAAACGCGATTGCGGATGCCTTTGAAGATATGAAGAGCGACGGCATGAGGCTGGCAGGCGTGATCTTCACGTCGGGCTCCGCCGGAACGATGGCAGCCGGCGACCGCATCAAGGATCTGTATCCGTCAGCCAAAGTCGGTGTCGGTGAAGCTCTCCAGTGCCCGACCCTGCTCGACAATGGCTTCGGCGCGCACCGCATCGAGGGTATCGGCGACAAGCATGTGCCGTGGATCCACAATGTAAAGAACACAGACCTGGTCGTTGACATTGATGATGAGGATTCCCAGAAGCTTCTCCGCCTGTTCAACGAGCCGGTCGGCCGCGAGTATTTGAAAGAGCAGGGCGTAGATCCGGCACTCGTCGATCTTCTCGGCTACTTCGGTATTTCCGGTATTGCAAATATGCTCTGCGCTATCAAGATGGCCAAATACTATGAGCTTACAGAGAACGATGTCATCGGCACAGTCATGACAGATTCAGCGGATATGTACAGGTCGAGGATCAAGGAGCTTCAGGATGAGGACGGCGAGTACACGCACGAGAAGGCTGCACTCGACTACCATGTACATATTCTCGGTGAGAAGACGGACAACATGATCGAGCTGCGCTACACAGACAGGAAGCGCATTCACAACCTCAAGTATTACACATGGGTAGAGCAGCAGGGCAAGACCTCCGAGGAGCTCAATGATCTGTGGTATGACACAGAAAATACATGGGACTCTGTCAAGAAGGATGCTGACAGGGTCGATGAGCTGATCAATGCATTCAATGAGGAGACAGGACTGCTGAAGAAACTTTGATTCTCACTCATATGTGTTGTCAGCTGCTTTTGCTGAAAATTTGAATTTCGAAGGCAGCTAAGGGACCGGATCAATATGGACCTGGCTGCCTTTCAATAAATTTTAAAGGTAACATCTAAAAAACAGAACCGTCTTAATACATAAAGAACAGAGCAGGTGCAAGTATTATGAAGAACGTTATCGGCGCAAAGTGTACGATTTGCGGAAAGATGATTGAAGCGACACCCGATATCACGGTATGCCCAAGCTGCGGCGGAATCATGGATATCGAGTATGACTATGAGTATATAAAATCAAAACTGACACCTTACGGTTTGATGGACCGCGAGGAACGGACCATGTGGAGATACATGGAATTCCTGCCGGTAGAGAGCAGGGGGAAACTTCCAAAGCTGCGTGTCGGCATGTCTCCGTTCTATAAAGCTGACCGTTTGGCTGATACCCTCGGAGTCAAGACTCTATATATCAAGGATGACGGTATCAACCCGACGGCTTCTCTGAAGGACAGGGCTTCCGCAATGGCGGTCGTCAAGGCGGAGGAAGCCGGCAAGAACATTATCGCGTGCTCATCTACCGGCAACGCAGCCAGCTCTCTGGCGGGAAATGCCGCAGCGGCAGGTATGAAGACGTATATCTTTGTGCCGGAGCGCGCTCCCAAGGGCAAGGTAGCCCAGCTCATGATGTTCGGAGCGACCGTTATCTCAGTCAAAGGCACATACGAGGATACCTTCCGTCTGTCGGCAGAAGCTATTGACCGCTGGGGCTGGTATAACAGGAATGCAGCTATCAACCCATATCTCATGGAAGGCAAGAAGACTGTCGCTCTTGAGATTGCCGAGCAGCTGAACTTCAAGATGACAGATTATGTGGCTATTTCCGTAGGTGACGGCTGCACAATTGCCGGTCTCTGGAAAGGCTTTAAGGACATGTATGCGGCCGGTTTCATCGACAGACTGCCCCGCATTATCAGTGTCCAGGCTTCAGGGTGCTGCCCGATCAACACGGCTGCTGCGGCAGGCACAGAAGAGTGGTCACCGCAGCCGGAGAACACGATTGCAGATTCGATCGCTGTCGGTGTACCGAGAAATCCGATCAAGGCCATCAGGGCGATACGTGAATCGAACGGTGTCTGCGTGAATGTATCTGATGAAGAAATCCTTGCGGCCATGAGGCTGCTCGGCCGGACTCAGGGAGTATTTGCAGAACCTGCAGGAGCGACGGGAACAGCGGGCATCAAGAAAGCCATCGAGCTTGGACTCATAGAGAAAGATGCTTCGGTCGTCAGCGTTGTCACCGGCAACGGCCTTAAGGACGTCAATAATGCTATCAAAGCAGCCGGCGAGCCGATATGTATACCGCCTGAGATGGATCTGCTGCTCAAAGAACTTCCCGAATTGAACTGATATTGACAGCTTAGCATTGCTCGGCAGCTGCATCGATTGACGATCATTTGCACAAGTGAAGCCGTGACCATAGACAATGCGATATTTCAATATCGAAAATTTTTCAGATTTAACGTGACAAAGTGTAGTGGTGTGACCTATAATATGTGCTTGACAGCAAAGGCTGGTCAATTAGAGGAGGCACATATTATGATTGAAGGTAGAATTTACAATTTCTCCGCAGGTCCATCCATCCTTCCGGAGGAGGTCCTGCTCAAAGCACAGGCAGAACTCCTGAACTGCGAAGGCTCCGGCATGTCCGTTCTTGAGATGAGTCACAGATCCAAGGTGTTCGATGATATCATCAAAGCTGCTGAAGCCAATATGAGAAAGATCATGAACATCCCGGACAATTACAAGGTGCTGTTTTTACAGGGCGGCGCGAGCGGAGTATTTGCATCTCTCCCGATGAATCTGGGAAATAAGAATAAAGTCGCTGATTACATCGTTTCCGGTAATTTCTCCGGAGGAGCGCTGAAGGAAGCGAAGAAATATCTCGACGCAAGAGAAATCGCGACAACCAAGGATGAAAACTTTACACGCATTCCGCGCCAGGATGAGCTTAAACTGAGCCCGGACGCCGACTATGTGCATGTTTGCTGGAACAACACAATTTTCGGTACAAAGTATCAGTACATCCCGGACACAGGTGACGTTCCGCTCGTAGCAGATATGTCATCCAGCATTCTCTCCGAGCCGGTGGATGTCTCCAAGTTCGGCATGATCTACGCAGGTGTTCAGAAGAACCTGGCACCGGCCGGCATGGCGATCGTAATCGTACGTGAGGATCTCATCGGCAACGCGATGCCGATAACTCCGAAGATCTGGAATTACAAGATCATGGCTGATAAAGAGTCTATGCTGAACACACCGCCGTGCTTCCCGATCTATTTCGTGAAGCTTGTCACGGATTATCTGATGGAGCAGGGCGGCCTTACCGAAATGCAGAGACGTAACGAGGAGAAGGCAAAGATCCTGTACGATTATCTTGATTCGCAGGATTTCTTCAAGGCGGCAGCCGCGAAGGAAGACCGTTCTATGATGAACGTTACCTTCCGCACAGGCGATGAAGCACTCGACGCAGAATTTGTCAAAGGCCAGGCAGCTCATGGATTCTCAAATCTCAAGGGACACAGAATTGCCGGCGGCATGCGCGCGTCTATCTACAACGCAATGCCGAAGGAGGGCGTGATCGCTCTTGTCGAGTATATGAAGGAGTTTGCGGCTGAGCATCAGAAGTAAGGTGTGTCTAAAGGAGGCAGACATGGCAATATTCAGACCATTTGCAGCGGTACGGCCAAATGAGCAGATCGCTGATAAGGTCGCCGCACTTCCGTACGACGTTATGAACAGCGCGGAAGCCAGGGAGATGGTGAAGGACGATCCGTATTCATTCCTGCATGTAGATAAGGCGGAAGTGGATCTTGATCCGTCCATCGACATCTACGATGACAGAGTTTATGCGAAAGCATCGGAAAATCTTCAGAAGATGCTGATTGAAGGCGTGAACATTCGAGACGAGAAGCCTGCTTATTTCATATACAGACAGATCATGAATGGGCGTGCCCAGGCCGGTATAGTCGGGTGTGCCTCAATCGATGATTACCAGAACAATATTATCAGGAAACATGAACTGACGAGAGCAGACAAGGAGGAGGACCGCGTACGACATGTTGATACATGCAACGCAAACACAGGACCTATTTTCCTGACTTTCCGTGACAATGGATTCATCGGACAGTTTTCAGCTGACTGGATGGCTTCCCACGACCCGATTTATGATTTTGCGGCTGCGGATGGCATTTCCCACACTGTATGGAAGATCGATGATGATAATACCATTGCGGAACTTGAGGAGTATTTCGATACTGTCCCCGCTTTCTATATCGCTGACGGTCACCACCGCTCAGCTTCGGCGGTAAGAGTAGGTCTTATGAGAAGAGCGGAACATCCGGACTATGACGGAACAGAGGAATTCAATTTCTTCCTCTCTGTTCTGTTCCCGAGCGATGTTCTTCATATCTATGACTACAACCGTGTAGTGCATGATCTGAACGGGCTCACTGATGAAGAGTTCCTTGCTAAAGTCGATGCAGCATTTGATGTTGTCCCCATGGCGGAGATGCCGGCGGACAAGGCCGAAGATGCTGAATTTCTCGAGCAGTATCGGCCGGCAAAGAGGCATGATGTTTCCATGTATATCTCCGGCAGGTGGTATAAGCTGACCGCCAAAGCCGGGACATTTGACGAGAACGATCCGGTCTCACGTCTTGATGTCTCTATCCTTCAGAAGAATCTTCTGACCCCGGTACTTGCGATCGGAGATCCGCGCACGGACAGCAGGATTTCATTCATCGGCGGGATTCGGGGGCTCAAAGAGCTTGTGAAGCTGGTGGACGGCGGGTGCGCGGTGGCATTTGCCATGTATCCGACAACGCTCGACGATCTTATGGACATAGCGGACGCGGGCGAGATCATGCCGCCGAAGTCGACGTGGTTCGAGCCGAAGCTCAGGAGCGGGTTGTTTGTGCACTATCTTGATTAACGCGTAACTGTAATCCACAACTTTTATCTCATATAATTAATCAACTTATAATCTCAAAAGGCAGCTATTTATCTGATTTAATTGGTAGATAGCTGCCTTTTATTTTTCGGTTTCCATAGTACTTAAGGCGGAGGCAGCAAACTCTTTATCCTGAGGCGCTTTTGCTGCCTTTGTCCTTGGTGTGTTTCATCGGGTCGAAGGCAGAGGCAGCAAACTCCCTCATCCTGAGGCGCTTTTGCTGCCTTTGACCCTGGCGTGTTTCAACGGGTCGAAGGCGGAGACAACTATAATCAAATATGTTAACAAGTTTCTATGATGACATAAAAGATTTGATGTGATATAGTATAATTGATGAAATTTAAACATAAGTCATCGGTATTTTTGTAAAAAACGACTGTATTTTGTTACAAAATCAGACATGTAAAAAAGCATGCGGCCAATGCGGCCGGGCAGCATATATAGCCCGGAGAAAGGACGTGATTATGTATCTGGTAGGAAATGGAATCGTATTTACAAGAGACAATGAGTGTCCTGAAATTCGTGACGGCGCCGTCGTCATAGAGGGGACGAAGATCAAAGCCCTTGGAACTCTTGCGGATATGAAAGCCGCGTATCCGGAAGCGGAATTCATTGATGCCCACGGCGGAGTCATCATGCCTGCTTTCATCAACATGCATGAGCATATCTACAGCGCCATGGCGAGAGGCTTTTCCATTAAAGGTTACAACCCGAAGGGCTTCCTCGATATCCTTGATGGTCAGTGGTGGACAATCGACCGCCACCTGACACTCCCGCAGACAAAATACAGCGCTTATGATACCTATATTCAGTCCATCAAATGCGGTGTCACCACCGTCTTCGACCACCACGCCAGCTTCGGTCACATCCGCGATTCGCTCTTCAAGATCGGCGAGGCTGCAAAGGATCTTGGCATCCGTACCTGCCTGTGCTACGAAATCTCCGACAGAGACGGCATGGACAAAGCAAAAGAGTCAGTGGATGAAAATGCAGCGTGGGCAAAATACGCGCTGGCGGATGATTCAGATATGATCGCCGGAATGATGGGTATGCACGCACAGTTCACGATCTCTGATCAGACGTTTGATTACGCTGCCTCCGTGAAACCTGACGGCATCGGCTATCATATCCATGTCGCTGAGGGCATAGAGGATCTGCACGACTGCCTGAAGAAATACGGAAAGAGAATCATCGACCGACTCTACGATCACGACATTCTTGGCCCGAAGACTCTGCTCGGTCACTGCATCTACGTCAATGAGCACGAGATGCAGCTCATAAAAGATACCGACACAATGATCGTCCACAACCCGGAATCGAACATGGGTAACGCATGCGGCTGTCCGCCGACCATGGAGCAGGTGCATCACGGTATATTGACGGGTCTCGGAACCGACGGTTATACACACGACATGATCGAGTCCTTTAAGGTTGCAAATGTCCTCCACAAGCACAGTCTCTGCGACCCCAACGCGGCGTGGGGAGAGATTCCGCAGATGCTGTTCTACAACAATCCGAAGATGGCCAACCGCTACTTCAAGAGCGAACTTGGTGTGCTGAAAGAGGGGGCTGCGGCTGACGTCATTGTCATGAAGTATAATCCGCCGACACGTCTCGGGGCTGATAATCTCAATGGCCACATCCTCTTCGGTATGATGGGACATGACTGCGAGACCACGATCTGCAACGGCAAGATTCTTATGCAGAACTTCGAGCTTAAGACCTGCGACGAGGAGAAGATCTACGCTGAGTGCCGTGCCGAGGCCGACAAGCTTCATTTCAGCATTAACGGATAATCTTACAGATGTTGAAAAGACCGCAGGGATAACGAAAAAAGAGTCAAAGGAAACAGAATAGAGAATAATCGCCAGAGACTAAACAATAAAAGGTAGAGATAAACAAAAAGAAGAGGTGACAAACTATGAGTGATATTATGAAATGTATGTCGTTTGAACAGCTTCTTTACTGGGTGAGAAGCGAGCATGATGCGCACGGAAGTGTATTCGGTGTCCGCCGTCCATTTGTTGCCGATCCGGCTGACACGCAGGAAATCTTCGGACGCCCGCTTGAGACCGTCATCGGTCCGGCAGCCGGCCCGAACTCCCAGCTGTCACAGAATATCATCGCGTCCTACTATGCCGGAGCACGATTCTTCGAGTTGAAGACTGTCCAGAAGATGGACGGACGTGAACTGGCCGCCTGCGTGAATAAGCCCTGCATCAAGGCAGATGATGAGGGCTATAACTGCGAGTGGTCCACAGAGCTGACAGTTCCGGAAGCTCAGCACGAATACATCAACGCGTGGGTCATGCTTAACTTTATAGCCAAGGAGTATGGCCTCGGCAGTCAGGACGGTTTCCAGTTCAACATCTCCGTCGGCTATGATCTTGCCGGCATCAAAACTCCGAAGATCGACACCTTCATCAACAACATGATGGAAGCAAAGGATACGGAGGAATTCAAGCACGCAATCTCAGTCCTGCGCGACAATCTCGGTGATTTCAAGAACTTCACAGAGGCAGATCTCGACGCGATCCGCTCCGACATTGTGAACGACGCGACGATCTCCACGCTGCATGGATGTCCGCCGCACGAGATCGAGGCAATTGCCACCTATCTAATCAACGAGAAGGGACTTAATACATTTATCAAATGCAACCCGACCCTGCTCGGATATGAATTTGCAAGAAGTACCATGGACGCCATGGGATATGACTACCTGGTATTCGGCAGGTTCCACTTCGACGACGACCTGCAGTATGTCGACGCAATTCCCATGCTGAAGAGGCTGATGGCACTCTGTGATGAGAAGGGTCTTGCCTTCGGCGTCAAGATCACGAACACATTCCCGGTCGACGTCACCAGAGGCGAGCTTCCGAGCAACGAGATGTACATGTCAGGACGTTCCCTGTATGCGCTTTCCATCAACCTGGCTGCCAAGCTGTCCAGAGACCTCGAAGGCAAGCTGCGTATTTCCTACTCCGGAGGCGCAGATTACTTCAATATCGACAAGATAGCCGAGACAGGCATCTGGCCGGTAACTGTCGCTACAACACTCTTAAAGACCGGCGGTTATCAGAGATTTAAACAGATGGCCGAGAAGCTATCGGGGGTCGTGAAACCGTTTACGGGAATCGATGTTGAGAAGCTGAATGCGCTGGCAGAGTCGGCAGTGACCGATGTCCACCATGTGAAAGCCGCAAAGCCGCTTCCGAACAGAAAGACGGATGAGAAGGTCCCGCTGCTTAACTGCTTCTTTGCTCCGTGCACCGCTCACTGCCCGATCCATCAGGATGTATCTTCCTACATGGCATATGCGGAGAAGGGTGATTTCGACGCCGCGATGAAGGTCGTGCTCGACACGAACGCGCTCCCATTCATGACAGGAAACCTCTGTGCGCACCCGTGCCAGAATGCATGTACAAGAAATTTCTATGAGTCTCAGGTGAATATTCGGAACACCAAGCTGACGATCGCCCGCGCGGGAATTGACAAGGCGCTTGCCGAACTCAAGGCTAAGGAGCCGTGCGGAATCAAGGCTGCTGTGATCGGCGGCGGCCCGGCGGGTATGGCGACAGCGTATTTCCTTGCGAGGGAAGGCGCGGATGTCACTATTTTCGAGAAGAACGAGAAACTCGGCGGCGTACCGCGCTATGTGATCCCGAAATTCAGAATCGCTGAGGCGGAGATAGAGAAGGATATCGACCTTCTGCGGACTCTCGGTGTGAAGTTCGAGACAGGACGCGCTGTCACCGTGCAGGAAGTGAAAGATCTCGGATTTGAGACGATCATAGTTGCGATCGGCGCTCCGGGCGAAGGCCGAATGAAGATCGACGGAATCACACCGAAGAATGCCCTCGCTTTCCTCGCTGAATTCAACGCGACAGACGGACATGTCGATATCGGAAAGAACGTTGTCGTCGTCGGCGGCGGAAATACTGCTATGGATACAGCCAGAGCCGCACTTAAGAACAGCGGTGTTGAAAAGGTATCCCTTGTTTACAGACGCACGAAGCGCTATATGCCGGCGGATGAGGAAGAGCTTTACGAGGCAATCGAGGATGGCGTGGAGTTCAGGGAACTCACGAATCCGATCTCCTATAAGGATGGTATCCTGACCTGCGCGGTCATGCAGCTAGGCAACATGGATGAGAGCGGCCGCGCTTCCGTTACCGAGACGGACGAGAGAGTGGAGATTCCGGTAGATACAGTCATCATTGCTGTTGGCGAGAGATGTGATAAGAACTGGTATGACGCAAATGCCATCAACACCGATGCCAAAGGCCGCCCGCTGGTCGATGAGAATCTTCAGTCCTCCATCCCAGGCGTTTACATCGTAGGTGACGGTCTCTACGGTCCTTCCATTATCGTCAAGGCGGAGGCCAATGCCCGCAAGGCTGCAGACGCGATTCTCGGCAAAGCTGAGGGAGAAAGACGCGAAGGTGAGGCTGACATTTGCGCTGAAGACCTCTACGCTAAAAAGGGAATCCTTGCTGAGGCATGTGACAAGATGAATGACAACGCGCGCTGCATGCACTGCAACGTGATCTGCGAGAACTGCGTCGATGTATGCCCCAACAGGGCCAATATTGAAGTCAGGGTCCCGGGATGGGATATTCCGCAGATCGTTCACGTCGATTATATGTGCAACGAGTGCGGTAACTGCGCGACATTCTGTCCGTACGCGAGCAAGCCGTATAAGGAGAAATTTACGCTCTTTGCAAATGAAGCCGACATAGCCGATTCCACAAACGACGGTTTCGTGGTCCTCGACATCACGAAAAAGAAGTATAAAGTACGATTCCTTGGCACCGAGAGTGTCATTACCGCAGACTGCCCCGGCAGCGTTCCGGGCGGAATCGTGGAGCTTATGAACGCGGTCATGTACGGGCATTGGTATATGCTGCTAAAAAAATGATTTCGCGGCCAAAACGGCGAGATACGATAAAAGACACATTGAGTGGATATACCCGTTTCACATATGAACGGGTAAAAGTGACATGAATGAAAACGGCGGCAGGTGGAAATAAAATCCACCTGCTGTCTGAATTCAGCCTGAAGAGCCTGCGGTAATACGCAGGCAGCAGGCAGATTTTGCGGCAATGAACGGCAGGGACCGGATGCAGGCAGAAAAGAGGAACAGCAATGGGAAAAACATGTTTAAAAGGCGGGATCGTCGTTTCTGGCTCAGGCAGCCGGATCGCGGATATTCTGATCGAAGATGAGAAAATTGCACGGGTAGACACAGATATATGTGACCCGGATGCAGCGGAAATCGACTGTCAGGGCAAATATATATTCCCCGGCTTTATTGACGCTCACACACATTTTAATCTTCATGTCGCGGGAACGGTCACATCCGACAATTTTGAGACCGGGACGGCGGCGGCTATCGCCGGCGGTACGACTCTCGTTATTGATTTTGGCACTCAGTACCATGGTGAGACCCTGAAAGAAGGCCTTAAAAACTGGCATGACATGGCCAATGAAAACGGACCCAACTCCTGCGACTACAGCTACCATATGTCGATCTCTGAGTGGAATTCACGAATTCGCGATGAGGTAGATGACATGATGGAAGCCGGAATCACAACGTTCAAGATTTACATGACCTATCCGGCTATGATGCTGAATGACGGTGAAATCTACGAAGTACTGAAGAAACTTAAGGAGGTCCATTCTTTTACGGGTTGTCACTGTGAGAACGCGCCGGTAATCGATGCTCTCATAAAAGAGCAGAAGGAACTCGGAAACTTTGGTCCGTCAGCTCATCCCCGCTCCCGTCCGGATACAATGGAAGCAGAGGCTGTCCACAGGCTCATGGTCATCGCGAAAGAAGCCGACGCGCCGATCATGGTCGTCCACACGACCAACGAGAAAGCCCTTAATGAGATTATTCGAGCGAGGGAGGAAGGCGTCACTGCTTACTCGGAGACTTGCCCGCAGTATCTGTTTCTGGATAAGAGCCTGTATGATCTGCCGAATTTTGAGGGCGCCAGATATATATGCGCGCCGCCGCTTCGCACAAAACATGATCAGGAAGTGCTTTGGAATGCGATAAAAAGTGGTATAATAGATACCGTCTGCACAGACCACTGCGATTTTACGCTTGAGCAGAGGAAGCTCGGGATCGACGATTTCACGAAAATTCCCGGCGGGCTCCCGGGAGTTGAGACCCGCGGCGACCTGATGTTCTCTGAGGGCGTCGGCAAGGGGAGAATTTCACCGGAATGCCTCTGCCGTGTCCTGTCCGAGAATCAGGCTAAACTGTACGGAGTATATCCGACAAAAGGCGCGCTGCTGCCCGGCAGTGATGCTGACATAGCAGTCATAGATCCGACAAGGATGAAGATCATAACCGCGAAGGACTGGGTCACGAACTGTGATAATACACCTTACGAGGGCATGCATCTCAAAGGATGTGTCGAGAAAGTCTTTCTCCGCGGAAATCTCTGTGTGGATGACGGTCGCCTTATTCGAAGAGGACTGGGAAAATTTGTAAAAAGAGGCGTACCCAACTATACACATGTGGAAGGAAAATAATGATTATGAGACCAATCGTAGTAAGAGGCGGCGGAGATATTGCAACGGGAACAGTCGTGACCCTGTCAAAGGCGGGATACCCGGTCATCATATTGGAGTGTGCCAGACCCACAGCCATAAGACGCAACGTGGCTTTCTGTGACGCTATTTATGAGAGAGACAGATGGTACGGCGAAGGCACGAAAACTGTCGAGGGTGTAACATGCACGCTTACCGGCAACATTGATGACGCTATGCGGCGCGCGCAGCCCGGCAGGCCGATGCTCCTCATTGATCCGGAAGCAAAATCTCTTTCCAGGCTGAAACCAGATGTACTCATCGACGCGATACTTGCCAAGAAGAATCTGGGAACCAGAATCGACATGGCGCCGCTTACGATCGCTCTCGGACCGGGCTTTACAGCCGGTGTCGACGCGCGCTGTGTAATTGAGACCATGCGCGGTCACGATCTCGGGAGAATTTATTATACAGGCAGCGCCAAGGAGAATACCGGTGTTCCGGGTATGGTGGCCGGTTACGATATGGAACGTGTCATTCATGCGCCGGCATCCGGAAGACTTGAGCTCATCAGCGGCATAGGCGAAATTGTCGAGAAGGAGAAGATTATCGCTGTGATCGAGACCGGGAAGACCCGTGTCAAGGTCCCGGCATCACTCTCCGGAGTGCTCCGCGGTATACTGCCTGAAAATTTCGAGGTCACTCAGGGGATGAAGATGGCTGACATTGATCCGCGGATCGACCAGGTCGAAAACTGCAGCACGGTATCTGACAAGGCAAGATGCATCGGCGGAAGTGTGCTTCAGCTCGTCGTGGCCTTTGAGAAGGGACTTATATAATACGTCATATGAGAACGCATGAAAGGGCTGTAGATCCACCGTTAATGGGAAGGGCTGCAGCCCGCTTTTGGTGAAAAGATGGTTAAGTGTTCTTTTGAAAATATAGTCGAACAAACTTCCGGCGATGACCGGAAAATCATCGCTTTTTGCGGAGCAGGCGGAAAGACTTCCGGCATTCATGCCGTGAGAGACTATTATCTTGCGAAATACAGGAAGGTCCTGGTTACTACGACGACACGAATGCTCCTCGAAGAGGGCTGTGTATCGAATGCGGCAGATATTATCGATAAGCTGAATAAGGACGGATACGCGTTCGCGGGAATTCCGCAAGCTGGCGGAAAATCCGGTACATTGATGCGGCCAGCCGGCAGCGACGGTGCCAAGATGAAGCCTGACGACAATTCCGGCTGCCGGGCGATGAAATCTCCCATGCAGAGCAAAATATCAGCGATTCCAAGTGAAGAGAGACTACTTGCGCAGGCTTATGCGGACGTCACCCTCATTGAGGCAGACGGCGCAAGATGTCTTCCGTTCAAGGTGCCAAAGCCGTGGGAGCCTGTCATCCCGGAAGAGACAACAGACATAATACTTGTGATGGGTATGGATGCTGAAGGAAAAAGAATATGTGATACCTGTTACAACCCTGAGGGGGTCGCGGATGCCCTCGGAGTGTCAATTGAGACCTGTCTCACAAGAGAAATGATGATCGAGGCATATATGAAAACATATGTCCCGATGATTTCGCAAAAATATAAATCATCCCGCTTATTTCTTTATATGAATGAAAAGACTCCCGGGAAATCAATAGTTGACTGCGGGCTCTATATTCTCTGAATGCACGAAAGGAATCCCATGAAATTCCACTTTATTTATCTTGCTGCCGGCTATTCCAGACGCTTCGGGGCGAACAAGCTTCTCGCTCCGTATGATGGAATGCCCATGTACAGAGTGCTCCTTAGCCGGCTCGTGAATATTCTTAGATGTGACGACTTAGTGGAGGACATAACAGTTGTCACTCAGTACAGGGAAATACAGGATGGGGTCGATTCTATCGGCAGGGAGACAGGGCTTCCTGTCAGGTGCGTGATCAATCCGGATCCTTCGAGAGGTATATCGTCTTCGATCAGATGCGCGATCAGTTATCTGACCGAAGAAAATGCGGAGACTCTCAAAAGCCGCTCAGCCGATGGTTCTGCCGACGATGCCCTCATCTTTTTCGTTGCGGACACTCCGCATCTTTCGGAAAAGAGCGTGATAGGCTTTATTCATGCATTTGCACAGAGCGGAAAACGGCTCGGCTGCATAGGAAGAGAAGGGGAGATGGGAAATCCCGGAGGCTTCGGAGCGGAATTCATACCTGAGCTCATGGAACTTACCGGCGACAGAGGCGGAAAACGGGTCCTTCTTGCTCACAGTGATGAAGTATTTATTTTTTCAGATACAAAGCTCGAAGAACTGGAAGACATCGACTACTCATGCTAAAATTATATGGGGAACAATTTAGCTGGAGGAAAAAATGAAACTTTATATTGCCGGAGGAGCATCTGAACACGGAAGAAATTCCTTTTTCGTAGAGGGGAAATCTGTCCGTATACTTGTAGATTGCGGTCTGATGAGAGAACCCTATGGCAGTTCGAACCCATTTCTTACAGATGAACAGATAAAGAGCATTGACTATCTCTTTCTTACCCACTGTCACGCGGATCACGCCGGAGCCGTCATGTGGCTCTATGAGCGCGGCTTCAAGGGCATTGTCATTGCCAGCAGATTCACGCTGGATACAATGTCCGGTCCTGTGCGCGACTGCCGCGTGCTTGAGGAACTGGGTGAGAGAGGAACAAAAATCACGCTGGATCACGGTCTTAACGTGATCTGGGGAAGAAGCGGACATTGTATGGGAAGTGTCTGGCTTCTTTTTTCCGCTGAAGGAAGGAAATTCCTGTTCTCGGGAGATTACGTCGAAAAGTCGGTTGCTTACAAATGCGACAAGATCCGGGGCGTTGCCGCAGATCTTGCAGTCATCGACACTGCGTACGGTACAAAGGGCAGCATGTGCAGGGAAAACCTGAAAGCGTTCAGGAAGTATGCTTCTGACGAATACTCGGCCGAGCGGATAAACTTTTATCCTGTGCCGTCACACGGAAGAGGACTCGATGTTATTCGTATCCTCATCGAGACCGGGTGCGAGGTATATGCGGACGAGTACCTGATCCAGGAACTCCGCGAAACGGAGGACAGGAAAAGCTGGCTGAGAAAAGGAATGATCCGGGCTTCGGAATCGGAACATCTTCATCCGCTCATGCAGTTTCCGATTGGCTACGCATGTGTCCTCCGTGCCCGGCAGAGATGGCAGCAGGGAAGCGGAAATTATCTGAAAGTCAAGGAGTATTCCGAAAAGAGTATTGTGCCGGGATCCACAATTGTTGTCCCGGACACTCAGATTGCCAAGGAGTGGAACCGGGATACTGCCATGCATATACACGAGGCGGGCGGAAGGGTAGTACTGACCGGAAAGCAGATACCCGGCGGGTGCGCCAGTGAGCTTCTTGCCGCGGGAAAAGCCGACTTTATGAGGATATCGGTCCACCAGACCGCTGAGGAGCTTAAGGTACTTAGAGGAAAGAATAAATTTGCAAGGATTGTGCCGTTCCATTCGGCGGAGCAGATGTCATTTGCAGAAAAGAACATTATCGTCATGAGACCGATGGAGACACTTGAATTCTGAGTAGGATCTGCCTCTGACACTGCATATAGCAGTTCATTTACGACCCTGACCTCTATATGATGTGGATTACATGAAAAAATCCCTTAAATAATGCGGATTCGGTGAATAAAGTGGTGGAAAATGCTGAATCTTTGTACTATAATTAAACAGGAATATAGCTTTTCGGCTAAAATGATCGAAACTTTTTCGATTTATTTGTGCGGTTTATACAAAGCAGTAAAGTGGGTGTTCTCGTTGATAGAGATCCGCACAGCCGGATGGACCTAAGCATCAAAAGGGGACGCGGTCTCCAAAATAATTAATTCAGTATAATCTGACATTTGAGAGGAGAAAACAATGGCTGCAGCAGAGAATTATGTCGCGTATGTCGGCACCTACACTAACGGAAAGAGCAAGGGTATCCATATTTATGACGTAGACGTAGCGGAAGGCCTGCTTCACCTTCGCAAGGTTGTTAAGTGCAACAATTCTTCTTATCTGACAGTATCCAGAAACGGTAAGTATCTGTATTCTATCGCGGATGAGGGCGTTATCGTTTTCGAGATCAGTCCGACCGGTGATCTGAATGCTATCAATCAGATCGACATTGGCGGTATGAGAGGCAATCACCTTTCGACAGACCTGAGCGGCAAGTACCTCTTCGTCGGCGGGTATCATGATGGACGTGTCACTGTTGTTCATACGCATCAGGACGGACGTCTCGGCAGTGTTATGGACGGTATTTTCCATCGCGGACAGGGCGCAATCAATGAGAGATCTTTCCGCCCGCATGTTACCTGCGTACGTGTTACTCCGGACAATCATTTCCTCTGCGCTGTTGATGAAGCTCTTGACCAGATTATTCTCTACAGAATCGACCATCGCACGAACACGCTGAAAGAAGTCGACGTTGTCCGCATGGGCAAGCAGGTAGGGCCGAAGAGTATTCACTTCAGCAAGGACGGCTTCTTTGCCTATGTTCTCTGCCAGATCACGAATGAGATTCGTGTATATCAGTATTATATTGACCAGCGCGGACTTCCGACATTCAGAAAGATCCAGGAAGTTTCGACACTTTCCAATGCAAGAGATCCGTACGATGCCGCTTCCGCGATGCGACTCTCCTATGACGGCCAGTATATATTCTGCGCTACTTCCGGAGACGATTCCATCGGCTGCTTCAAGATCGACCAGTCGAACGGCATCCTTGAAAAGAAATTTGCCCTGCCGATCTCCGGTAACTATCCGAAAGACGTTGCGCTCTTCCCGGATCAGCAGCACATCGCGGTTGTCAACAACGGAGAAGGCTCGATCACTACATTCAAGATCGACTATGACAAGAATATCATCATGATGAAGGGCCGTCCGCAGAAATTGGATGCTCCGAACTGCATGGCATTCCATAAGATCGAGGAAGCTCCGGCTGAAGTCCGCGACGTTCCGGAGGCTGAAGCTGAGGCCAACGCTGTATAAATTATTTCATATGATTACGAAAAAGAGGCTGCGCGCGCAGCCTCTTTTTTACAAATTATATTTATAAAGACTTTGATTCTCAGACCTAACGTAAATCAGCATAAAATTCCATGATCTTGTCAGCTCTTGATGCCATATTAACGAGTATCGCGTCAGCGAGGACAAGAGCAGTCATGCATTCGACTACGACAGCTGCGCGGCGGCCGATTACGGGATCGTGTCTGCCATGTATCTCCAGATCGATCTCCTCGCAGTTTGAATTCACGGTCTGCTGGGTGCGTGAGATTGAAGGTGTCGGCTTGAAGTAGACGGTCAGGTCAATATCAGAGCCATTTGAAAGCCCCCCGAGAATACCTCCGGCATTATTTGTCGCTGTAATGACTTTATAGTCGCGTATACGGAAGGAATCATTGTTCTGACTTGCCCGCATGACGGCGGCTTTGTGACCGGCTCCGATGTCGAGCCCTTTGACAGCTCCGATCGAGAACATGGCTTTGGCAAGGTCTGCGTCCAACTTGTCAAAAACAGGCTGGCCGATACCTGCCGGCATACCGGTAACTTTACAGGTCACTGTGGAGCCGATCGAATCCTGTTCGCTTCTGACTTTGGATACGAGCGACTCGCATTTTTCCATATCAGAAGCCGGAATATCGCCTACAGCCGAGAGCTCAGCAGTAACCTTGATACCCAGCATTGTAAGCAGCTTTATAGCGATTGCACCGGCAGCAACGCGGGCGGCTGTCTCCCGGGCGGAAGACCTCCCGCCTCCGCGATAATCTCTGAAGCCGTACTTGGAATCGTATCCGAAATCAGCGTGCCCCGGGCGATAGGAGTCCTTAATATTGCTGTAGTCATGTGAGCGCTGATCTGTATTTCTAAGTATCATGGAGATCGGTGTTCCTGTCGTTCTGCCCTCAAAGACTCCGGAGAGAATCTCGATCTTGTCTGCTTCGTTTCTGGCAGTTGACATGTTCCCGCCGTTGGGGCGGCGACGCTCCATATAGACGTTAATATCTTCCTCGGAAAGAGACATCCCTGCAGGGCAGCCGTCGACGACAACGCCGAGGGCCGGACCGTGTGACTCACCCCATGTCGTTATGCGAAAGATAGTGCCGAAAGAAGAGCCTGCCATAGAATTACCTCCATTTGCCGTTATTGTTTTCAAAACTGAATATGCTGTAATTATAAAGACAGACGCAGGTTTTGTAAATGCGCAACGTTTTTCACGCAAAAAGAACCGTCCCTGATACGTGATATTGACGAAACATTCAATAAATCATATAATACAGATATCTGTATTCAGATATCAAATGGCTAAAAGCTATCGCCGGTCGGGCGAAAAATGAGACCTCATCGGTCAACCGGCAGATAAAAGAAAGGCATTATATGAACAAATTATTGAATAATATGGAGCGCAAGTTTGGCAGGTACTCGATCCCGCGCCTCACTTTTGTCATGATCTGCTGCTATGTAGTCGGTTACCTGCTGCAGATGATCAATCCGAATATTGCGGAATTCATGACCCTGGAACCCGGTCTCATTCTCCGTGGGGAAGTATGGAGAATCATCACCTGGATCCTCATACCGCCTGCAAGCCTGGATCTCAGCGGTATCGGTCTTATTTTCACCCTGATCATGCTGGTGTTCTACCTGTCCATCGGCAACTCGCTTGAGAGAGCGTGGGGGGAGTTCCGATATAACGTATACATTTTCGGCGGCATGCTTCTCACGCTGATCGCGGCTTTTATCTCTTACTTTGTATTTTCAGCCATCATCGGACGGAATGTCATGGTCGGAAACACATTCAGCACGTACTATATTGTGATGTCGATGTTTCTTGCATTTGCAGCCACATTTCCCGAAGCACAGGTATATCTGTATTTCCTCATTCCGATCAGAGTCAAATGGCTCGGAATCCTGTATTTTGCCATGATGGTCTATGAGGCAGGTGCCAATGTAAGATATATAATGGCAGGATATATTGTCAACTGGATCCCGATCATCGCAATGGTCGCAGCGCTGCTCAATTTCTTCATTTTCTTCTTCTCGACAAGAGACTTCACGCGCTACTCACCCAAGGAGAGAAAGCGCAGACGCGATTTCAAAAAAGGGATCGAAGAAGGCAGGCGCCGATATGAGGACAACGTGAACAGGGCCAGAGGCAATAATTCTGCAAATGCAAACTACCGCAACCCGTTCCAGCAGCGTGCTGCCGGAAGAACGGTGTTCAACTCTGAGTCCAGGGCTGTCGTATTCAGACCTACCAGGCATAGATGCGAAATCTGCGGGAGAACAGAGGCTTCCGATCCGGACCTTGAATTCAGATTTTGCTCAAAGTGTGAAGGGAGCCATGAGTACTGCATGGATCACCTTTATACGCATACACATATTATTACATCTAAGCAGACAGGCAGCGACGAGCAACTTCAGGATCAGTGAATTATGCAAGACCATACTATAAATCAAAGGAGATCGCAAAAATGAAAAAAACCAAAATTGTATGTACTATGGGTCCGCAGGAGGAGAATATCGACCTTCTTGTCAAGCTGATTGAAGCCGGCATGGACGTTGCAAGATTCAACTTCTCCCATGGCACACATGAGGAGCAGCTTCAGCGCATGGAAGCTGTGCGCAAGGCACGTCAGATCGCCGGCAAGCCGATTGCCATGCTGCTCGACACAAAGGGACCGGAGATCCGTGTAGGCAAGCTTGTCGACGGCCAGAAAGTCCTTCTTGAAGAGGGCAAGAAGATTACCCTGACACCGGAAGAAATGCTCGGCACAGCAGAGAAAGTTTCCATCACTTACAAACTCCTCTGGCAGGATGTCAAGCCGGGTGACAGAATTCTCGTCGATGATGGCCTGATGGAGCTGGTGGTCGATGAAATTGTCGGCGAAGATGTCGTTTGCGTAATCAAAGTCGGCGGATATCTCTCAGAGCGCAAGGGCTGCAACATCCCGGGTGTCTCCACTCAGCTTCCGGCTATCACTGAGCAGGACAGAGATGACCTCATCTGGGGTGCTGAGAACGGATTCGATCTGGTCGCGGCTTCCTTTATCCGCGATGCGGCAGGTGTCCGCGAAATTAAGGCTCTGCTTGCAGAGCACGACTGCAAGATCCCGGTATTCTCCAAGATCGAGTGCACAGAGGCTGTCCAGAATATCGATGAGATTATTGAGGCTTCCGACGGTATCATGGTAGCCCGCGGCGATCTCGGTGTTGAGGTTCCGGCCCATGAGGTTCCGCACATTCAGAAATCCATCATCGCGAAGTGCAACAAGGCTTACAAGCCGGTCATCACTGCTACTCAGATGCTCGATTCCATGATCCGCAACCCGCGTCCTACGCGTGCAGAGGTCACTGACGTTGCAAATGCAATCTACGACGGCACCGACGCCATCATGCTCTCAGGTGAGACCGCAGTAGGAAAGTATCCTGTCGAGGCAGTCACACTGATGTCTCAGATTGCAAGTGACACTGAGAAGTATATGAACGAAGCCCAGTTCACGCACAAGAGAACTATGGAAGATCAGGACGGCGTCTCCAGCTCCGTATGCTACGCAACAGTCCGTACAGCCAAGAACGTCGATGCCAAAGCTATTATCATCCCGACGATTTCCGGAAAGACCGCAAGACTTATGTCCAATTTCCGCCCGGATATCCCGATTTACGCTGTCAGCCCGCTCTACAGAATGTGCAGAAGAATGCAGATATACTGGGGCGTAACACCGCTCAAGGGCAAGCAGGAGAGGAATCAGACACTTCTCATCGACCATGCGATTGAAGCTGTTAAAGAAGCAGGTTTCGTCAAACCCGGCGACCGTGTTGTCATCACAGCCGGCGATCCGATCTTTAATGTCCGCGGCGAGGCTGAGTCCTGCGGCGAGACGAACATGATGTATGTCATAAATGTAGAAGAATAATACTGAGGATTATGCTTCAGCCCTAAGCGTTGAGCAGTATCATCGTAATTCAGATACAGCTTGCGAGATTTGGACGCTGCATGACATAGAAAAATACCGCTCTCCGGAGACTGTCCGAAAGGAAACGTCTCTGGGGAGCGTTTTTATCTCAGTATGGGGAAGCCCACCTTCCGCAAGCGGCGGGAAAATCAATATCCTGCTTGTCCAAGCGGCGTATTACAATCAGCAAAGGTAAGATCTGAGACGGAATAAACTTCAGATAAAGTGACAATATGCCTGTTGTCATGAGCCGTCCGTTTATGTATAATACAGTTTGTCGATTTAAAACGATACAGTATGTGACTTGTCAAAGCGGTAAGCAGGCCGTATATTATTGTATTGTCTATAGGACGGACTTAGCCTGCGCCCATAAGCGGGGACGACTATGTCCATGAAGAGGAGATATTATTATGTTAAAGAGACCGTTCACGACAAAAGAGAAACTTGAAGAGATCGCCCGTGAGATTCCGACTCCGTTCCATATTTATGATGAGAAGGGAATTCGCGACAATATCCGTGAGATCTACAAGGCATTTTCCTGGAACCCGGGCTTCCGTGAGTATTTCGCGGTAAAGGCAGAGCCGAACCCGGTCATCTTAAAGCTTCTCAAGGAAGAGGGCTGCGGATGTGACTGCTCGTCCCTGACGGAGCTCATGATGTCCAAGGCAATCGGCTGCGGCGGTGAACTGACAATGTTCTCATCTAACGATACACCGGATGAGGAATACGTCTATGCCAATGACATGGGCGCAATTATAAATCTTGATGATTTTACAATGATCGAGTCATTTGCCAAAGCAGTTGGTAAATTCCCGAAGACAATGTGCTGCCGCTACAATCCGGGCGGGATTTTTAAAGTCAGCAACGGCATCATGGACAGCCCCGGAGATGCCAAATACGGCATGACAACATCCCAGCTCTACGACGCCTTCAAGATCCTGAAGCAGAACGGCGTTGAGAATTTCGGCATCCACAGCTTCCTTGTCAGCAACGCGGTGACAAATGACTATTATCCGATGCTGGCAAAGCTTCTTTTTGAGCTCGCCGTTGAAGTTCAGCGTGAGACGGGCTGCCATATTACATTCATCAACCTTTCAGGCGGCGTAGGTATTCCCTACAAGCCGGGTCAGGAGAAGAGTGATATCATGGCGATCGGCGAAGGTGTCCGCAAGGCATACGAAGAAGTTCTCGTGCCGGCCGGCATGGGCGATATCGCAATCTACGCGGAGATGGGTCGATTTGTCACAGGACCTTACGGCGCGCTCGTTACACGCGCGATCCACGAGAAGCACACGCATAAGGAATATATCGGTGTTGACGCATGCGCTGTCAACCTTATGAGACCGGCCATGTATGGTGCTTATCATCACATCACAGTCATGGGCAAGGAGGACGCGCCTTTCACGAACATGTACGATGTGACCGGCTCTCTCTGTGAGAACAACGATAAGTTCGCTGTGGACCGCATGCTTCCGAAGATTAATATGGGAGACCTGATTTATATCCACGACACAGGAGCTCACGGGTTTGCCATGGGATATAATTATAATGGAAAGCTTCGCTCGGCAGAGGTGCTTCTCCACGAGGACGGAAGTTATGAGCTTATCCGAAGGGCAGAGACACCGAAGGATTATTTCGCGACATTCAGCAACCTTCCGGTGTATAAGGAGCTTATAGCGGAGGCTGATGCTCAGTAAGACATATAAGAAATCAAAAACGGGGAATTCGCAGTTTTGCGAATTCCCCGTTTTTATGCCGGCGGTGGGGCTCGAACCCACACATCCGTACGGATAACAGATTTTGAGTCTGTCTCGTCTGCCAGTTCCGACACGCCGGCTAAGCAACAATTATAATAGCAGATTTAATTGCTATTGTCTACATTTTTTGATCTCACAGTCAGACATGCTTTTACTTTTCGGTAACAGTTAAGACGAGCTGTCTGATATTTCATGAACCGCACAGACATCATCTTCATCGAAAAACGCAGGTCCTGTCCTGTGAGCCAAAAAACTAACGCTATTTGGCGTCCCGGTCGGACCTGACTTCTATAGAACAGTATGCACTACCGTAATTATCTACCACGTAAATGGCAGGATATTATGGACTTTTAAAAAATCCATTTACATAATATTTCTAATCTGATACTCTTTTACCACCCAATGAACAAATCTATTTAATCTCTGACGCAGAATTCTCGTGACTTTAGTCGCGAGATGAATGCGCAAAAGAAATATCCTTCTGACATGGGATACAAAAAGCGTCAGAGATTAAATGCCTCCGGCGGATCGCAGCCGCGCAATGATGAAGGTGCTTCGCACTTTGCGCGGCGCGGCAAGAACGCCGAGGCGTTCTTGATCATTCCCTGAATATATTTCCCGAACAAAAAACCGGGCTGAAAGCCTGACCGAAAGCCCAGGCAAAACAACGCATATGGATGATCGGATCCATAGGCTTTATTTCCTGTACCCTTTTTTAGCTAAGCGGTAACAGTCAACTGCCTGACAGTCGATTTTGATATACACAAAAATGAAAGCGTATTCTTCCGGAGACACACGTATGAAAACTTTTGAAAATAAGCTTACCTGCCTGGCTATCGTACTCACTTTGACTCTTAGCATGTCAGCCGGAGCATATCTCATCTACCGCGTCTGGGATTACTGGTCCGCGGAGCAGACATATGCCGATATGGGAAGAGGTGCCGTACAGAAGATAAAAGTTGCAGGACAGACGAACAGAAATCAGGAAGCGAACATGTCGAATAATGCTTCTGAGAGAAAAGGAGAAAGCGACCCGGGATACGATACTTACGGGCGGAAAACTGCAGACGGGACCGGTATTTTGAGCACAGATGCAGACCTGCCGGCAGAAATTATCGATGGAACGGCAATCCCGGACAAGCCCGTCATTGATTGGAATGAGCTCGCAAAATCAGGTAAGGACATTGTCGCCTGGCTCGACATTCCCGCGCTTGCAATCGCCTATCCGGTAGTTCAGGGTGACGACAATGAGTTCTATCTTCATCACCTTCCGAACGGAGAATATAAAAATGCCGGTTCCCTCTTCATGGAAGCGGCTAATAGCAGGGACCTCACAGACATCAATACAGTCATTTACGGACACAATATGGATAACGGAAGCATGTTCGGCAAGTTCAGGAATATGACCGAGGAAGAATACAGGTCCCAGCCTTTTTTGTGGCTTTGCACGAGGGAGAAAGCATGTCTCTATGCAATGATCTCACTGCATATTTCCCGCGTTGATGATGAAAGTTACACATTATTCGAGATGGAAGAAATTGCAGATGACCGGATGTCAGACAGGACCGTAAAGAGGAGCCTCAAATTAACTCAGGAGCCTGCAAGCGCAGGACTCCAAAACCTTGCTGACAGCCATGTGACCGGCTGGATCCAAAATGAGAACCTGAGGTCATATATAAATATGCCGATCCCGAAAGCTGCGTTTGGCAGAATTGTCACTCTCAGTACCTGTGCGTCGCACAGTGATGAGCGCAGAGTCCTGCAGGCCATACTAGTGCGTGAATTTGCCCCATAGATCAGCAGCGGAAATGAATTCCGGATGTGATGGATGTCCTGTCCTGCATATCAGGCAGGATATGATTTCCAATCAAATTACATGAGGGACAGATTATGAAAGAACTATATGAACGGATAACCAATCTACAAGCTCGTCCTCCCTGACATTGAAGTTTAGTAAAGAGTGGCTGCAACGAAGGACGCACATAGAAATCACGAAGTTTCCAGCTTCGTAATATGTGCGCCCCTTCCCGATAAATATGAAAGGGATCAAGAGAATGGATGTAAAAAAGCTTTTAAGAAGTATTATTTCTATGATAACGGCAATTCTCTGTGTCATAGGCAGCACACCCGTCTTCGTACAGGCTGCCGGCACATATACACTGCACTTTGTGGATGATCTTAAGAATACAGATGCGCTCTATAACGAATTCGCGTCGAAAAACGGTCTTTCGATAGGTTACATAACCAATCTTCAGTCACCTGTCTGGAAGGTCAACAACAGTAATTTTCAGACTGCCAATGTTGGAACGCTGACATATCTATATACATCGTCGGCCAACATGCCCAGAGAGACGGGAAGAGACCACGCCTCCACCTGGTCGAATGTAGCCAGCGTTACGTATCGGGACGTAGGATATTATGGCAAAAACAAGAAAAACAAGTTCGATATAGTATTCACTCTCAATAAGGTCGTGACTATGAAGGTCGATGGTCTGCCGACAGTAAATACCGCGCCATACTATTCTGTGGCTGTTACAGATAATTCGACAGGTGTCATTTGCGCTAACTCATACACGTGGGGCTCTAATTTTACGCCTGAATATATATATCAGGGTCCGTACACGCTTGAGAACTGGAGCATCAGGATTCAGGATAAAAATGGGAATAAATTATCTGATGTACTTTTGGTGCAGACGTACAGGGATATTGACATACTTCACCCGGAGAACGATCCTTCATATACGTCATTTAATGAGGGCTTTTATTTCATAAGCGGTTACGCGGATGATACGTATATGCTCAAGGATAATCTGCTCGCAGTATATAACAGGGACGGCAAGACGAACGCAAGGTATGAGGCGGGACAGAAGGAAGACGGTGATCTCGATATAGAGGACCAGCGGGCGTGGGTCGTCGCCGCTCTTCTCGGCGGGGAAGCGCAGCTCCAGTGGACCGGCCAGGCTTGCGGCAGTTTTATTGCCAATACGGTCCTTAAGGAGTATCCCGATATTCCGGCTCCGGTCAAGGCAGCCAGTAAAGAATATGTGAAAGCCAATGAAGCATTCGAATACACTGTAACAGAAGACTTCCCGATAATAAATCCCTCGAACTGCCCGAAAGCGGTCACAATGAAGGATACATTCGATAATTGTCTGGAAATCGGAAAGAACATAACGGTGACGAAAGGCAAAAAGGATGTCACCGATGACTGGACTGTCAGAGTTGAAGGGCAGACATTGACGGTTACGGCCAATGCTCCCGATACTGTAGAAGGCCGCTATATTTTTACGATTCCGGTCACTGTCAGAGATGAAAAGCTGGACGGCAGGACTCTGGTCGTAAAGGACGGAACTACTTACGCTGAGATTCCGAATAAATCATATATCACAGTAAAAGATCAAAATGATAAGGATATTGAACTTGAGTCGCCGAAAATCAAAGTATTGGAAGAAGGCTCGGCTATAAAACTCACAAAGGATGTGGACCGGTCTAAGATAGAAAACGCGCAGGCCGGTGATACACTGAAATACAGTTTCAGGATTAAAAATACCGGAAGGCTTACACTTCACAATGTCACTCTTAAAGATGAGCTGCCGGTCAAAAATCTGGTAATAGACTGGAAAGCGAGTACCGATGATTCGACCGGCGAGGGAGTGCTGTCTCCCGGTGAAGAGGTGTCGGCATCCGCCTCATACGCCCTGACTATAGATGATATCACTGCCGGACGGGTGATAAATACAGCTGCTGCAACAGGTCTTGACCCGAAGGATAACAAGGTCTCGGACAAAGATGACGCGAAGACCACGCTGGACGCAGAGCCGTCTATCTCACTAAGCAAAACAGCGGACCCCAACAAAATGACGGATCCGTCTGCCGGAGACAGTATCTCATATAACTTTGTGATTACCAATGTCGGAAGCATCCCTCTGAGAGACATACAATTTCAGGATGATCACGATCTTATCGAACTTACATGGAACAAGGACCTTGCCGGCGCAGAGCTTGGCGTTGGAGAGAAGATCGAAGGGTATGCAGCTTACCGACTGAGCCAAAGTGACATCGACTCAGGTTCTGTAGTGAATAAGGCGTCTGTCACTGCTGTCGGAGGCAGCGGAAAGACAGTTACAGATCATGCGGAAGATACAACGATCATTGAGACGACACCGGCAATAGTGCTGAAGAAGACGACGCCGAAAGCGGTTCTCACAGACGTGAAGAAGGGAGATTCAGTCCTCTGGAATTTTGAATTAAAAAATGCGGGAAAGAATACGCTTAAAAATGTGGAAATCATCGACCATCTTGAGGGTGTAAGTGAAATCACATATGACTGGCAGGGAAGCTCCGACAGTGTGACCGGAGCCGGCGTACTGTCGCCAGGTGAGACCGTGACCGCGTCAGCGACCTATGTGCTCACTGAAAATGACATTATTTCTAAAGGGGTCACGAATACTGCGACAGGAAAGGGCACGGACCCGAAAGGGAAAGAAGTGACATCTGACGCCAATGCCAAAGTTAAGATCAAGTATGAGCCTTCCCTGAAAATAGAAAAGACTGCGGATAAAGTCGATTACACAGGCGCGAAGGCAGGTGATGTGATCACATACACACTGAGTCTTACAAATGACGGAAATGTTCAGCTTACAGACGTTCAACTCGTTGATCTGAAGGAAGGCGTTGCTGTCAAAGAGTACAGCTGGCCGACCAGAGAAGGCTTTCTGGCTGTCGGGGAGACAGTGACCGCGACAGCGGAGTATGTACTGACCCAGGAAGACATCGATGTGACGACACTGGAAAATGAAGCTTCCGGCAAGGGAAAGGCACCTGACGGAACATGGGTGAACGCTGAGATTCCGAATATAATTACAAAGGAATTTGCCCCGGAGATTACCCTTGTAAAAGATGTCGATATCAATGAAATTGCGGAAGCCAAATCGGGTGATGTCCTCAAATACACGATCACTGTGACCAATACCGGTGATGTGACTCTTCACGATGTGAACCTGACAGACAGCATGAAGGAAGTACTTTACGATATCACATATGACAGAGAGACAGCTGTTCTTGCTCCTTCAGAAAGCTTTGTAATGACAGCCGGATATGCGGTCACTCAGGAAGATATTAATAAGGGGCTTGTGAACAACGAAGCGGATGTCACAGCGAAGGATCCTGACAATAATGTGGTCTCGTCAGAGGATGACGCGTTGACCGTACTCGGGCAGAACGCGTCCTGCGGAGTTACAAAGAAAGCCTCTGTTTCAAAAATCTCGTCAGCCGAGGCAAAACCGGGTTATGAGATCAGGTACGACTTTACCGCGGTCAACACCGGGAACACGACTCTGACGGATGTGACATTTGCGGATGAAATGCTCGATAATGCAGGGTGTGAAATAAACTGGGATTGGACAGATGAAGGCATCCTTCTTCCCGGTCAGACAATGAACGGCCATGCAGTCTACAAAATTACACAGGATGACATTAGCGCGGGAAAGGTCACCAATGCAGTGATTATGAATGCGAAGGATCCGAAGGGGGATCCTTTGGAACCGGCACGCGCGGAAGTCACTACTATCATTGAGAAGAGCGCATCCCACACAGTCGTGAAGACGGCAGACAAAGAAATCATTGAAAAGGCAAAATCGGGAGACACTATTAATTATACAATGGTCTACAGTAATACGGGAAATGTGGTCCTCAAAGATATCTCATTTGCCGATGAGATGCTGAATGAAGCCGGCATTGATATTCAGTGGGACTGGTCAGGGACGGCATCGCGCGGTGAGACAAAGACCCTTTGCCCCGGAGAGTCGATTACCGGAACAGCAGCGTATAAGATTACGCAGGCGGACATTGACAGAGGTAAGATCACGAACAAGATCACAGTCAACGCTTCAGATCCCGACGGGCAGCCTCTTTTGCCTGCCTCAAGCGAAGTATCGACGCAGGTAGCGCAGATTTCCAGGATCACCGTGAAGAAGAGTGTAGATAAGGCGTCACTCAATAATCCGAAAGCAGGCACCGTGCTTACTTACTCTTTTAGTATAGCAAATGAAGGCGGTACGACTCTGAAAGACATAACTCTTAATGACTCTTTGACCGGACATGGGCTGTCGGAGATTCGGATGAATTATCCTGATACTTCGCGTGAGCTTAAGCCGGGCTGTACGATGACCGCTTCTGCCACTTACGTCCTGACTTCAGCGGATATCAAGTCCGGAAAGGTATTGAACTCGGTCTATGCAAGTGCCAAAGATCCGCTAAAGAAAGATATTACGTCGGAAAAATCTGAGGTTACAACGAAAATAATTGTCCCGGTCACCCCAACGCAGGCTCCGACAAGCACACCGAGTCCGGTTCCGACGATTCAGCAGGTACGATATTCTACACAGACGGTCACCTCGCCGAAGACGGGAGATAATACAGCGGGAATTATCTTTGCGCTCATAGTGCTGGCAGTTTCTCCTGCACTGTTTACGCTTCTTATTAAAAAATATCAAAGTGCCGGAAAGACACGCTGAAATCGAATCTGACTGAGTCAGAAAAACGGTCGAGAGAGGAATGGCTATAGTACATTTCTCTCTTTTATTTGCAAATGAAGTCCAAATTGTATTGCTATAACTCGCGGATTGAAACTATAATTAGTGTGTATGTCTTGAGACTGTCTTATGATGCCGTTTGAGGCAGGAGTACAATATGGACTGTAAGGAAGCAAAGAACAGAGTAAATGGCTATATTGAGGGTACGCTTACGGACAAGGAGTGTTCGGAGTTCATTGAGCATGTCCGCTCATGTCCCGACTGTTACGAAGAGCTCGAGACATATTTCATTATCGGCTATGCGCTCGATTATCTGGATTCGAAGGACGGTATGGAACGTTCTTTTGATATGAATAAGCTTCTGGAAGATGACCTGCGAAGATGTGAGAGAAGGATCTCAGGGTCGAAACTCATGAAAAACCTGACCAGGGTCTGTGTGACTATATCTGAAGTGAGTCTTGCAATCGGATTTGCCGTCACAGCTATCCCGGGCGCTGAGGAGTTCGTTATCAACCTTCTTAAGCTATTCAAATCTAATTGAAGTAAATTCCGATCTCATAAACCGAAAGGACATGAATATGAATAAGAAGATGCTGCTTGTTGACGGATACAGTATACTTTTCAGGGCATTTTACGGAATGCCTTTGTCGATGACTACGCCGGATGGTGTACACACGAACGCCGTTTACGGATTTTTGGCTATTCTGAGGAAGGTGATAGAGGAGGAGCAGCCGAATTACATCGCGGTCGCATTTGATAAGAAAGCCCCGACTTTCCGGCACAAAATGTACGAGGCATATAAGGGTAATCGCCAGGCAGCACCGCCTGAATTCCATGAGCAGGTCCCGCTGGTCAAGGAGCTTCTTGAGTCGATGGATATCACGCACTTATCTCTTGAAGGATGGGAGGCAGATGATATACTCGGAACGCTGTCCAGAAAAGCGGAGGCGGAGGGTATCGATGTTTCGCTCGTATCCGGTGACCGGGACCTTCTGCAGGTCGCAACTGATAAGACCGAGATCATCATTCCGAAGACATCAAAAGGCCAGACGACATATGAGCATTACTACGCATCGGACGTCTACGAATCCCTTGGAGTGACGCCCCTTGAGTTCATCGATATGAAAGCTCTGATGGGAGATTCCTCCGATAACATACCAGGCCTGCCCGGAGTAGGTCCAAAGACCGCCTCGGCGATCATCAGTACCTACCATTCAATTGAAAACGCTCACGAGCATGTGGATGAAATCAAACCGAAGAAAGCACAGACTGCCATGCGCGAGCACTTTGATCTCGCGGTCCTCTCAAAGGAACTTGCCACGATTCGTCTGGACGCCCCAATAGATGTCAGGATTGAAGATCTGACAGTAAAAAACATATATAATGAGAGATCCTATGATGTGATCAAAAAGCTGAATTTCAAGTCCCTCTTCAGATTTTTTGAGAGCGAAGCGGTGGATAAAGCTCCTGAGGCTTGTGTCAGTATTGTGACCGGAAAGTCAGAGTGTGAGAGTGTCTATGCCAACGCATTCTTCTTCCTCATGAATCCCGCCGCAAAGGGCAGGACAATCGGAATTGATGTCATCTGTGAACGGCATAGGGCCTACGCGTACGGGCTTGCTTATGACGATAAATATTACGGTATTTCCGTGAGCGATGAGATCACCGCTGAATATCTGTCACAAAAAAGCAGAGACCTGATACTTGACGCAGCAAAGAACGGTGTACGCGTCGCCGCCTGCAACGGCAAATCTCTTCTGAAACTTACCGGGATACCAATGGCGGACAACTTGTTCGACTGTATTGTCGCAGCCTATCTCATTGATCCTCTGAAATCCGACTGGAAGTATGATGATGTTGCCTCGGGCTATATGCACGCGTCAGTGAAATCTGAAGAGGAACTGATCGGCAAGAAGGGACCGGGCGCGTTTATTAAAGCTGAGCCGGACAAGGCGGACATACTGGCCTCTATGGCAGGCCTGTCCGCTTACGCCGCAGCAGGCAGTGCAGATGCGCTTATGCAAAAGCTTAAAGATGAGGAGATGGAGAATCTCTTTAATACTATCGAGATGCCGCTTGTCAGCGTTCTGGCTTCGATGGAGCGCGAGGGCATACTTGCAAGCAGGGAGGAGCTGAAGAAGTACGGCGACAGGCTGGAAGAACGCATAGAAGAACTGACGAAAGAAATCTATGCGGAAGCAGGCGAGGAGTTCAATATAAACAGTCCAAAGCAGCTTGGTGTGATTTTATTCGAAAAGATGAAGCTTAAGGGCGGTAAGAAAACGAAAACAGGGTATTCTACGGCGGCTGACGTGCTTGAAAAAATTGCGCCTGAGGCAAAGATAGTTGCAAATATTCTCGAGTACCGCACCTACAGCAAGCTTAAATCCACTTATGCGGACGGTCTTCAGAACTGTATAGAGGAGGATGGAAGAATCCGGACGACTTTCAACCAGACGATCACAGCGACCGGGCGACTTTCGAGTACAGACCCGAACCTGCAGAATATTCCAATGAGGGAGGATCTGGGACGCAGAATACGTAAGTGCTTCTATCCGAAAGAGGGCTGCGTGTTCGTTGATGCCGACTATTCGCAGATCGAACTGCGCGTACTTGCCCACATGTCCGGAGACGAGAAGCTGATCGAAGCCTACCGCGAGGCCAAGGATATCCACGCGGCGACGGCATCACAGGTGTTCCATGTCCCCTATGATGAGGTGACCGACCAGCTAAGAAGAAATGCCAAAGCTGTCAATTTCGGCATAGTATACGGACAGAGCAGCTTCGGTCTCTCTCAGGGACTTTCGATCTCGAGAAAAGAAGCTCAGGATTATATAAATGACTATTTCAAGACCTATCCGAAAATCAAGGCTTTTCTTGATGGCCTAGTAGCCAGCGCGAAGGAGAAAGGCTATGCGGTCTCTGTTTTCGGACGCAGGCGTCCGGTGCCTGAACTCAAAGCATCGAATTTTATGCAGAGATCCTTCGGTGAGCGGGTTGCCATGAACAGTCCGATACAGGGGACTGCCGCGGATATTATGAAAATAGCAATGAACAGGGTTTATTCCAGACTCAATCGGGAGGGATTGAAATCCAGACTCATTCTGCAGATCCATGATGAGCTTCTCATCGAGGCTCCGAAAGAGGAGGCCGAATACGCGAAAGAGATCCTTGAGGAGGAGATGAAGGCGGCTGCGAACTTGTCTGTTGCCCTTGAGACGGATTGTCATATAGGAACAGACTGGTACGAAGCTAAATAATGTGATACAATGTTTTGTTGACTGATGGGAGTGAATATGATAATTATCGGAGTGACCGGGGGTATGGGTGCCGGAAAGAGCCGTGTGCTTGCCTACCTTGAGGAAAAATGGAATGCGCGCACGATTCGTCTGGACGATATCAGCAGGAATCTGCTGGCCAGGAACGGTCTCTGTTATGACGAGACAATACATATCTTCGGCAAAAAGATCGTAAAGCCCGGCGGTGATCTGGATCGTGCGGCGATCGCCAAAATGATATTTGAAGATTCACGGCTAAGGGACAGATTGAATGCTCTTGTTCACCCTGCAGTCAAGGCGCAAGTGAGATGGATAGCTGAGGAGATGAGACAGCTTGATGCCGGTCTGCTTGTTGTTGAGGCCGCTCTCCTTATCGAGGGCGGTTATAAAGAGATCTGCGATGAAATCTGGTATATCTATGCGGACGAGGAAGTAAGGCGTGAGAGACTTAAAGAAAGTCGAGGGTATACAGACGAGAGGATTGACGGTACATTTGCGACGCAGCTCACGGATGAAGTCTTCAGAGCTAACGTTGATTTTGTGATCGACAACAGCGGATCTTTTGAGGAAACGTCGAAAGCGATAGACAGTCATCTCGGGCGGATCACATGTAAGTTCTCTGTGTAAAAGAGGCAGAAAATACCGGCCGCCTTAGCATTGACGAAAATACATTTAGATGAACGGAGCGTTACATGAAGTTTTGCAGCATATCGAGCGGGAGCAGCGGAAACTGTATCTTCGCCGGTACATCCGAAACATCGATACTGGTTGATGTCGGTATTTCGGGAATAAGGGTCGAGCGGGGCCTGAATGAAATTGATATGACGACCAGAGATGTCGACGCAATTCTGGTGACCCATGAGCATGCCGACCATATTAAGGGACTAGGAGTGCTTGCTCGCAGATATGGGATTCCGATATACTCCACTGAGGGCACGATCAGGGCAATATCTGAAAATACGTCCGTGGGAAAGATACCGGAAGGACTTATGCGTATCATTCACGCGGATCAGGAATTCATGGTCGGAGATATTACCGTCAGACCGTTTACGATATCGCACGATGCTGCGGAACCGGTAGGCTTCAGAATGGAGCACGAGGGCAAGAGTGCCGCTGTCGCTACGGATCTTGGCTGTTATGACGATTATACGGTCAAGTATCTGACCGGTCTCGATGTCCTGCTCCTCGAATCGAATCACGATGTCCACATGCTGGAGGTAGGAAGGTATCCGTATTATCTGAAGAGAAGAATTCTGAGCGAACATGGGCATCTGTCCAATGAGACTGCAGGTCAGCTCCTCGGGACACTTCTCCACGATGATGTGAAGCATGTATTTCTGGGTCATCTGTCTCAGGAAAACAATTATGAAGCACTGGCCTACGAGACTGTATGCCAGGAAGTGACGATGGGAGACAATCCTTATTCATCAGGAGATTTCAATATTACTATAGCGCATCGTGACCGCATATCCGAGTCGGTCATCTGGTAAGGAAGGTTAATACTCATGCAGAAGACGATTATTACTGTTGTAGGTAAAGATACTGTCGGAATTATAGCCAAGGTCTGTACCTATCTTGCAAGCAACAATATCAATATTCTTGACATCTCTCAGACGATTGTTGACGGCTATTTTAATATGATGATGATCACAGATACGGAAGCGTGCTCGAAAGATCTGGGAAAGGTCCGTCATGAGCTGCATCAGGTCGGTCAGGAGATAGGTGTCAATATCCATGCTCAGCATGAAGAAATCTTTGAGATGATGCACAGAATCTGAGATTACTATACAATCCGAAGGCTGGCGTCGATTAACGGTATACGCGGTCTTCGAGTAATTCTGAGTGTGAGAATTGGAGAATGTATGATAACCAGACTTGAAGTTGATGAGACTAATAAAATGATATGGCAGGAGAATCTGGATGTCCGTACAATTACACTTGGCATCTCTCTCCTTGACTGTATAAGTGGTGACCTTGAGAGGCTCAAGGAAAATATAAGAAATAAAATATGCACTAAAGCTGCTCGACTTGTCGAGACGGGCAGGGAAATCGAAGGGCTTTACGGCATCCCTATTGTCAATAAGCGCATTTCCGTGACACCGATCGCTCTTGTCGGAGGCGCAGCCTGCAGGACTCCCAAGGACTTTGCGGAAATCGCGTTGGTCCTGGATGAGTGCGCTAAGACTGTTGGTGTAAACTTTATCGGAGGTTACAGTGCGCTGGTCTCGAAATCGATGACACAGGCGGACGAATTACTGATCAGATCAATTCCAAAGGCGCTTGCGTCAACTGACCGCGTCTGTTCGTCTATAAACGTCGGATCGACCAAGACCGGCATCAATATGGATGCTGTCGAGTTGATGGGACAAATAATAAAGGAAGCCGCATGGGAGACCCGTGAACATGATTCAATGGCGTGCGCGAAACTGGTCGTTTTCTGTAACGCACCGGACGACAATCCGTTCATGGCAGGTGCTTTCCATGGAGTAACGGAAGGCGATACGGTAATCAATGTCGGTGTATCAGGACCGGGTGTTGTCAAAGCTGCGCTTCAGCATTGCCGCGATACCAATTTTGAAGTACTGTGTGAGACGATTAAGAAGACCGCGTTTAAGATCACCCGCGTAGGCCAGCTTGTTGCGCAGGAGGCGTCAAAGAGACTTGGTGTTCCGTTCGGCATAGTTGATCTTTCGCTTGCCCCCACACCGGCAGTAGGAGATTCAGTTGCTGACATCTTAAAAGAAATCGGTCTTGAGCATCCGGGAGCTCCGGGAACGACTGCTGCCCTTGCCCTGCTGAATGACCAGGTAAAGAAAGGCGGGGTCATGGCTTCCTCCTATGTCGGAGGTCTGTCCGGCGCGTTTATTCCGGTCAGTGAAGATCAGGGAATGATTGACGCGGTCTGTGCCGGCGCTCTCACACTTGAGAAACTGGAAGCGATGACCTGCGTATGTTCTGTAGGTCTTGATATGATCGCAATTCCGGGAGATACATCGGCTGCCAGCATTTCCGGTATTATTGCCGACGAAATGGCAATTGGCATGATCAACCAGAAAACAACGGCTGTGCGTCTCATTCCCGCTGTCGGCAAAGACGTGGGCGACAGTGTTGAGTTCGGCGGGCTCCTCGGATATGCTCCGATTATGCCTGTCAACAAGTTTGGCTGTGAGAGATTTATCAGAAGGGGCGGAAGAATCCCGGCTCCGGTCCACAGCTTTAAGAACTGACCGAGTATCGAACATCCATAATCCAACGAAAGAAGGAGCGAACATATGGAATTAAAAACTCCAATGGTATTTGTTAAGCACATTATTGCGGCACAGCGCGGGGATGCTCAGAGCATCCAGTATCTGTGTGAACGCACATCCGGACAGTTTGTTAAAATCTGCCGGAAATACGATCTGTCAAACAGCCAGATCGAGGCGGTGCTTGCCAAGGCCTACGGACTCATTTTTGCAGATATAAAATCTGTAAGGAACCCGCAGACATTCATGAGCTGGGCAGGCGGAATCGTAGAGGATTGCTGCGCAGAGATAGCCGGACCGAGGGCAGCAGCGCCTGAGCCGAAGGCAGAGGCGGCTGTGTCTAAGGCACCTGAACCGGCTGCGGAGGCAGCAGTAACACCGCCGGCATCCGTGCCGTTGACAGAAACAGCTGCCGCAGTGTCAGCACCTGCGGCTGCGGCGGAAACAGCTACGGCAGTGTCAGCACCTGTGGTAGTGTCAGCACCTGCGGCAGCGGAGGAGACGGTTACGGCGGAGACAGCAGCGAGACCTACAGCTTTTTATGATGAGAATGCGTATGTCCAGCCTTCCGGAACATATAATGCCGAGGTCAATTATGCTGATGAGGCATCTGCAGAAGAAAAACCTGCAGAAAATCGGATCATTCCTGTCGATGAAATCGTTTATCGCCCGGATTTAGATACCGTCGGCAGTAGTGAATCTTCCGCCCCGTCGGATATGCAGTCGTCTGTTACTGCCGGCGCTGCACAGGAAACTGAGCAGGAAAGCGCAGTGCCGGATCCTTCCGTGTATGCGAGCATCCCGACATTTGCGTCTTCATATGAGGAAGAGGCAGTTTTTCAGGATGTGTATCCAGCGGCAGATAAGACGGCATCTGCAGAGAGCAAAGTATCGTCCGACACAATGGAAACAGTAGGACCGGCTGAAACGGCAGCTGTTTCTGCGGAAGATAAGACCGAGCTGCAGGAAGCGACTGCACCAGTGAAAAAAGAAGCTGCGGAACGGGAAGAAAATATCTCTGAAGCTCCGTCTAAAACAGATGTGACGGCTGACGAGCCAGACGTTGATCTCATCGAGAGAGATGAGACCGGGCACGAACGGGATGATGCAAATATCGGCGTCAATGGTTCTGACTATGACGAGGACGATGAGGATGATGATGACGATGAGGAACTTCAAAGCGGACTTGCGTTCCGCACGAAAGTTCTGATCGGACTTCTCTGTGTGTTCATTTTCGGAGCATGTGTCGGTATAGGATATGCCATTTCGAAAGGAATGACAGCGCAGAATACGTCATCTTCAGAGCCGGGAGTTGTGGAGACGCAGGCTGATACGATTGAAGATACCCAGCCGGAGTCTCTGGTGGATTCTCTGATCGAATCGGTCATTGAGTCTCTTGGTGAGAGCAGTGTGACGGAATCAGGCAGTTCTAACGCAACTTCTGAAACAACGAGCACCGGGACAACTGAACCCGCAGCCAATACGGGTGGTCAGACATCAGAGTCACCGGCCGCTGATCCTGCTGGAAGCCGGAATACGGAATCCCAGGCAGCTGATTCGGCAGTGGGAACAGGCGGTGAGGTTACCGCGAGGGCTGATATTGCCACTTATCTGGGGGGAACATTTGCATCTGTATTCAGAGATTATCCGGATATTCCGAGATCGGTGTATCGGGGAGAGCTGTCTCTTGCGGATTCACACATCGGTTTTATCGGTTCCTACGATGCCACACAGCCTGTCAGCTCTACCATTGTTGAATCTGTCTCTCTCCTCGGTGAGGGCGGCAATTTCAACATCAACGGTTTCTATATCGGGATGACTGCGGCGGACGCTGAGTCACTTGCAGCGGCAGGCGGATACATTTCCCTTGAGATGACGGCGGAATCGAGCCGCGAGTATTTAGATGAACAGGACAATACGCTGTCACTGACGATTGACGGCGGAGTGGTAAAGAGCGTTACGCTTCGTTCTTCAACTTCAGATAATGTATCAATGGAAAATGCAGATGAAGTAGTAGAAGAGGTTCCGGAAGAGATTCCGGGAGAGGCAGGCGGAGTGGGCTGAGCTGTCACTCAAATATAATTCCCTTCGCGGGAACATGACCGAATTAGAGCCGCCGGCGGATCGCAGCCGCGCAATGCTTAAGGTGTTTCGTACTTTGCGCGGCACAGAAGGAATGCCGAGGTGTTCTTGATGGCATAAGTGGGAGGAACGTATGGCTATTGAAATGAAATACTGTATGCAGTGCGGCGAGAAGCTGACAGAAAAGATGCTCGAGGGTGAGGGCATGGTTCCATGGTGTCCGACTTGTAATGATTTCAGATTTCCTATTTTCAACACAGCGGTCAGCATGATCGTCATGAATGAGGCGAAGTCGAGAATTATCCTGATCAAGCAGTACGGAAGACCTGATTATATACTTGTTGCCGGCTATATCAATAAGGGCGAGGATGCGGAGGATGCCGCAAAGCGCGAGGTATTCGAAGAGCTCGGTCTGCGCGTTAAGGACCTTCATTTCAATCACAGCCATTACTTTGCTCCGTCCAACACTCTCATGCTTAATTTCACCGTGACTGTAGAAGGTGAGGAGCCGACTCCGAACCGTGAGATTGATTCATATTCCTGGTTCTCGCCGGATGACGCGAAGGCCAATATCAAGCGAAATTCGTTGGCTCAGAGGTTCCTCAACTGGTATCTGGACGGCGGGGAGTTCTAAATCGGTGTCGGCGATATAAATTTCATAAAGTTTATGAAGGGGCTGTCTAACGCGACAGCCCCTTCTTTGACCGCGATACAGCTCCGATCATTTGGTCTTTTAATTTATCAGTCTCCGCGACATCTCATTCTGTATCACCTGCCCGCTTCGCCGGCTGACCAATATATTATAGAGATTTGACAGGTGTATCTCCTCGTTGAAAAGAGATCTTACACCTTCGTCAATGTCCATCAATTCCCGGGCAGGTCTCATAATTACCGGTATCACGGATGATTCCGTCATGCGGGATACCAGGGGACCTGTCTCCTTCCTCATTCCGAGGATATGAGCGAAGTCAGAAGGAGGTTTCTTTTCAATTCTGAGCGCTATGTGCAGGAGGGCCCTGCTCACATGGGTATAAGTAAGTGATCGGTTTTTGAGAAGCATCGCAAACTCTGTGAAGGAAAGACATTTATCTCTTGAAGACCAGGCCGCGTTAGCCAGTGTGTCAGATACTGATAAGTATTTAGTGAGCTCCCTTGAAGAATCGGCCTCCCAAAGAGCGGTAGCCAGCAGTAATGTCAGATCATTCTCATGGACGAGCGCATTTTTCTCGTATTCGACTTTTAATAAATCATAGGCACAAGCCGGCATAAAAGATGAAAGCTTATTCATTGAAACTGCAATGTGCTCACTTTGATACTGATCGTAAAGAATCTCCCTGATCGCCGTTGCGGACGCATACCTGCCGGATAATTCAGAACTGTTATGACTCACCCCGACACGCATACATGTTTTAGGCTGAATATTATAATTACCGCGCAGAATGGCCTTTATATACTCAATCCCGAGAATATTGTTAGGCGTGCCAAGCAGGTCTTCATACTCCGGCAGCGCGAGAGCCCTCGCTCTTGGGAACGACAGTCCCTGTCTTAAAAGTTCTCTGAGACGCTCTTTATAATCATTGGACTCAAAAGCCAGAATTCGGGCAGCTTCAGTCAATCTGTCAATATCACCGCATTCAGAACCGAAAAAGAGGAAATCGATGCAGCCGAGGGAATCGGCGATCCGCAGCGCGTTCATGGCGTACTCTTCAGCAGAGCAGACAGCATATCTGGTAGGAAGTGCAATGACCAAATCGATTCCGGAGGAGAGAGCCATTCTCGCTCTTGTATACCTGTCTACAATAGCAGGTGCCCCGCGCTGTACAAAGTCACCGCTCATCAAAGCAACGACATAGTCCGCATGAGTAAGCTCCCGGGCTTTTTCAGCTATATATTTATGACCATTGTGATACGGATTGAACTCCGCGACTATAAGAGCGGTCTTCAAAGTGTTTTCTCCTCTAAAAGCGGTCGCCAAAGTATTTCTTCAACTTTGCGATATAAGAATAAGAGCAGTAGTATGTGAGTATGCGGTGTACCATCTATAAGATAACACAATAAGTAGAATCTATGTAACTGATTGTACAACATTTAGTACCTTATGTGTCGAACGAAATACAAGTATTGTACTTGTTCACAAAATTTTTGTAGGGTATAATACTGTTAAATGTATATTAAAGAGATGAGGCCTGCCGGCGCTATGCCAGTAGAAGCGCAGACTCCATCAGATACTATTAATGCCACACCGTTACGAAAGAGGAGATGCAGCTATGAGTTTTATTGAACAGATCAAAGCACGCGCAAAACAGGACATCAAGACAATTGTGCTTCCGGAGTCAGAAGACATCCGCACATACAAGGCCGCTGAGCAGATCCTGAAAGAAGGATTCGCCAAAGTAATCATTATCGGTTCCGAAGAAGAAGTTGCGGCAAACAAGCAGGATACGGATATCACAGGCGCTATTATTGTAGATCCGGCTAAGTGCGAGAAGACAGCAGCTTATATCGACAAGCTGGTCGAGCTTCGCCAGAAGAAAGGAATGACAGTTGAGAAGGCAACGGAGCTTCTTCTGAAATCCTACACATACTATGGCGTCATGATGGTCAAAATGGGCGATGCCGACGGTATGGTCTCCGGCGCATGCCATTCAACAGCTGACACACTTCGTCCGAGTCTCCAGATTCTTAAGACAGCTCCGGGCACAAAACTTGTTTCTTCCTTCTTCCTTATGAACGTTCCGGATTGCGAATTCGGCAATCACGGCACATTCGTATTCTCAGACTGCGGACTCAACCAGAATCCGACAGCTGAGGAGCTTGCAGCTATTGCAAAGTCTTCCGCAGATTCCTACAGATCCCTTACAGGTGACGAACCCAAGGTCGCTATGCTTTCATACAGCTCCTTCGGATCCGCTAAGCATGATGATGTCACAAAGGTCCAGGAAGCTACCAGAATCGCCAAGGAAGAAAATCCGGATCTCGCTCTTGACGGCGAGCTTCAGCTTGACGCAGCTATTGTTCCGTCTGTCGGCGAGTTCAAGGCTCCGGGCAGCAAGGTAGCAGGTCATGCCAACACACTTATTTTCCCGAACCTCGATGCCGGCAACATCGGTTACAAGCTCGTCCAGAGACTTGCAAAGGCTGAAGCTTACGGCCCGATGACACAGGGACTCGCAGCACCGGTCAATGATCTTTCCCGCGGATGCTTTGCAGAAGACATCGTCGGTGTAGTTGCAATCACAGCAGTTCAGGCTCAGATGCAGGGCTGATCACTTATTAAAGGAGACATTAATTTATGAAAATCTTAGTTATCAACGCAGGAAGCTCTTCACTCAAATACCAGCTGATCGACATCACCGATGAATCCGTAAAGGCCAAAGGTCTCTGCGAGCGTATCGGCATTGACGGCTCCGTTCTTACACACAAGGTGCCGGGCAAGGAAGACTATGTATGCGAAGCTCCGATGCCGACTCATAAGCAGGCAATCGAGATGGTCCTTGAAGCTCTCGTAGACAAGGATCACGGTGTTGTTGGAAATGTCGATGAGATCACAGCGATCGGTCACCGCGTACTCCATGGCGGCAGCAAGTTCACGGAGTCCTCACTGGTCGACGACAAGGTCAAGGAAGCAATCAAAGAGTGCTTCCCGCTCGGACCGCTTCATAATCCGGCAAACCTTATGGGTATCGAAGCATGCCAGGCAGCTATGCCGGGCAAGCCGAACGTAGCAGTTTTCGATACGACCTTCGGTATGGGTATGGAGCCGTACGCATATATGTACGGTATTGATCCGAAGTACTATGAGAAGTACTCGATCCGCCGCTACGGCTTCCACGGAACAAGCCATATGTTCGTTTCCGCAGAGACCATCAAGTATGCTAACCTTCCGGAAGGAAATCAGAGAGTTATCGTATGCCACCTTGGCAACGGCTCCTCAATTTCCGCATCCATCGGCGGCAAGTGCGTAGATACATCCATGGGCCTTACGCCTCTTGAAGGCCTCATCATGGGAACACGTTCCGGTGATGTGGATCCTGCAGTTGTCCAGACGATTGCCAACGGCGAAGGTCTCACAGTAGACGAAGTCCTGAACATACTGAACAAGAAGTCCGGCGTTCTCGCTATGTCCGGCGTATCTTCAGACTTCCGTGATCTCGGCGCAGCGGCAGCTGAGGGCAATGAGCGCGCTAAACTCGCTCTTGACGCTTTCAAGCATCGTGTTGTCAAGTACATCGGCGCTTACGCAGCAGTCATGAACGGCGTAGACGCTATCTCCTTCACAGGAGGTATCGGTGAGAATGACGTCACAACACGTGGTGACATCATCAATCGTCTCGGCTATCTCGGCATCATTCCGGATCCGGAGAAGGCCAACATCCGCGGCAAGAAAGCAGAGCTTACAACACCTGAGTCCAAGGTCCGCGTATTCTGCCTGCCGACAAACGAAGAGCTTGCAATCGCCCGTGAGACAGTCCGCGTAGCCGGCCTCGCATAATTGCAGACCTAGCAGGCTGCTGCGAAGTATAAAAATCGTCGCAAACATCATCTTCATCGAAAAACGCAGGTCCTGCCCTCCGAGCTTAAAAGATGCTCACGCATCTTTTGATCTCTCGGTCGGACCTGCAATGTTTTTCTCACGAAGATGAATGCTTTGCGCCGATTGCCAAATTACTCAAGCAGCCTGCCTGAACTAAATTGCGGATCCAGACCCGCCGCAAACATCACTTGCATGGTATGTAAAAAGCACAGACACAATTCTGAAAATTTATTAAATTTGCAGTTGACAAGTGTCGAGCCTTCTATGTATAATAGTGCAGATGTCTAAAGGATAGGAGGTGTTAAGTATGTCCATTTGTCCGAAGAATAAACATTGTTCTGCAAGACGTGACAAGTCCAGAGCAGGTCATTGGAAGATGACAGCTCCGACACTGGTCAAGTGCAGCAAGTGTGGTGCTCTTACAGTACCGCATCGCGTCTGCAAAGCCTGCGGATCTTATAATAAAAGAGAGATCATTAAACAGGATGTAGATTAATTTTCGTAAATGTTTAACTGTGCACAGTAATATAAGTTCAACGTACGAAGAGCAGACCAGAAGGCTGCCGCCGGGTTCGGCGGCAGCTTTTTTGAATTCATGAGCAAATCAAGGTTCCTTCAAGTCTAAACGCACTGTGCGGATGCAGCAGGCCATAAGAAGTCATTCTGGTATAGATGCAGGGAGGTCCATTATGGAGTATGAGAAGATCATCAGTATAATCCATGAGGTAATGGGAATAAGAGAAGAAGAAATTACACTCAGATCGTCCTTTTATGACGACCTCGGAGCGAACTCTCTGGATGTGTATCAGATTGTCACAGCACTTGAGGATGCATTCGACCTGGAAATCTCCACGGCGGATGTAGAACATATCGACACTGTCGAGGACGCGGTTCGCGCGCTGAAGACCGCCAGAGGTTAATAGAATTCGAGAAGGTCGAGTGTATGCGCACCGCTGTGCCGACAGATCCGGGATCAAAGTTCAAGAGGATTATCTGATCAATGAGAAGAGACATTAGAAAACTGATGGAGAAAATAGGCTACGAGTTCAAGGATGTGGGTCTGCTAAAGACGGCAGTAACCCATACGTCGTATGCCAATGAGCACCGGCGGGAAAATGTTAAACACAACGAACGACTGGAATTCCTGGGGGATGCAGTCCTCGAGACAGTCAGTTCGGAATACTTATATAAATTGTACCCGGATAAGGGTGAGGGTGAATTATCCACAATGCGGGCAAGTATGGTGTGCGAGCCATCGCTGGCCATCTGCGCGAGGGATATGGGGCTGCCTGAGTTTCTTCGCCTCGGAAAGGGCGAGGAACTGATGCGGGGACGAGAAAAGGACTCGATCACATCGGACGCGACAGAGGCTGTCATCGGGGCGATTTATCTCGACGGCGGATTCGAAGCCGCCAAGAAATTCATCCTTGAATTCATTCTCGGGGATCTGAAGACCGAGGACCTCTACAGAGATACAAAGACAGAACTGCAGGAAATTGTCCAGAATTTTGGCAGCCATGTAGATTACGAGCTGGTCTCGGATGAGGGACCGGATCACGACAAAACATTTGTAATCAGAGCGCTCGTTGACGGAACAGTCATCGGGACCGGAAGCGGAAGGACAAAAAAACAGGCCTCAAAGAACGCAGCCAAGGCCGGAGTGGAGTATTACAGACAGAATGTACTTAAAACGGATTGAAATGCAGGGCTTTAAGTCCTTTGCCAATAAGATGGTCTTTGAGTTCCCCGAAGGGATCACCGGCATCGTCGGTCCGAACGGGAGCGGCAAGTCCAATGTCGCTGACGCGGTCAGATGGGTACTCGGAGAGCAGAGTGCCAAGCAGCTGCGAGGCGGAAATATGCAGGATGTCATATTTGCAGGAACCGCAGCCAGAAAGCCGCAGAGCTTCGCTTCGGTTGCCATTACATTTGACAACCATGACAAAGCACTTGAAATCGGTTTCGAGGAAGTGACAGTCATGCGCCGGCTCTATCGTTCCGGCGAAAGTGAATACAAAATTAACGGGCAGACAGTCCGGCTTCGCGACATACATGAACTGTTCTATGACACCGGCATCGGTAAGGAAGGATACTCTATCATCGGGCAAGGCCAGATCGAAAGGATTATTTCAGGAAAGGCGGACGAGCGGCGAGAGCTATTTGATGAGGCAGCTGGAATTGTAAAATTCAAGAGACGCAAAGCCACAGCGCTGAAAAAACTCGCGGAGGAACAGCAGAATCTTCTGCGTGTCACGGATATCCTGTCCGAATTAACAGGCCAGCTTGAACCCCTCAAAAAACAGTCAGAGGTCGCAAAAATCTATCTGGATAAGAGAGAGCAGTTAAAGGGACTGGATATCAATCTTTTCCTCATCGACGATGAAAATATCGGCGGTCAGCTCGCTGAAATCGAAGAAAAAGCGAAGATCACTGACGGTGATATCGAAGAGACGACCAGAGCTCTGGATGATACCAAGGCCGAGTATGACCGAATTGAAAATGAGCTCACAGATCTTGACAATGAGATCACTGAACTAAATAGCCGCGCATCACACAATACATTGATTCAGCAGCAGCTTAAGGGGCAGATTGATCTTCTGAATGAGCAAATTCATGCCGTCAACCAGAACAGGTCCCATTTTCTTGCAAGGCGGGAGACGATTACTGAAGACTCCAGGAAGAAGCAGGAAGAATTAACGGGACTCAAAGAGGAACTGAAAGAACTGCGAAAGACTGTTCAGGATTCGGAGGAGGATGAGCACCGCGAGGAGCACAAACTTACCGCAATCGAGATGGAACTTTCGGATGTCAATGCGCAGATCTCTAAAGCCCAGAGCGATGTGATCGGAATGCTGAACAGCCGAGCTTCCGTCAAGGGCAAGATGCAGCGCTATGACGCAATGCTCGAGCAGATCGACATCAGAAAAAGTGAACTCGGAAATCGAATGATCCGGTTTGCCGAAGAGGAGAACGACGCAAAGATCCGAATCCAGAAGGCAGAAGGGACGCTGAAAGAAATTCGTGACCGCATAGAAAAACTGAGGGATGAGACTGCAAAAAAAGAGAGCAAGGTCAACGACCTGCAGGATCAGATCCGGGAACTCAGCACGACTTATGAGCAGAATCAGACGACATATCACCGGGATTCATCAAGACTCGAATCACTGAAAGCCCTGAGTGAACACTATGAAGGCTACGGAAACGCCATCAAGAAAGTCATGGAACTGAAGAGGAGAAATCCGGGGATACATGGCGTGGTGGCTGATCTTGTATTTGCAGAACAAAAATATGAAGTTGCCATCGAGACGGCCCTCGGAGGTAGTCTCCGCAATATTGTTACGGACAACGAGAGTACAGCTAAGTACCTGATTGAGTACCTGAAGACTAACCGATACGGACGGGCGACATTCCTGCCGCTTACCAATGTCCGTGCGCGCCGCAAGTTCGACAGGCCGGAAGCGCTGAAGGAGCCCGGTGTGATCGGTCTTGCAAATGAACTCTCCACCTCCGAACCACGCTACGACGATCTGAGAGCACAGCTGCTGGGCCGCACGCTTGTCGTCGATACAATCGACAGCGCGATCAAAATCGGCCGCAAATTCAATCATCAGCTCTATATGGTCACGCTCGCGGGAGAATCCTTCTCGCCGGGCGGTTCCATCACCGGCGGTGCTTTCAAGAATAAGGACAATCTGCTGGGAAGAAAGCGTGAGATCGACGAGCTCGAAAAGAGCGTCCGCAAGCTTGCCAAAACTATGAGCAAAGAGCAGGCTGAAATCGAAGAGAAGCGCAGGGAGAGAAATGTACTTCGTGATGAGATCGTCGCGATCAGCAATAAACTTCATGGCGAGAGCATCCGCGAAAATACTGCCCAGATGTCAAGAAAACAGGCCGAGGACCAGATCCGAATGACCAGACTTGACCGACAGTCATTAGACCGGGAGAGCGTTGAGATTGAGAGCCAGATCAGTCAGATCAAAAAGTCCTCAAGCTCAATTGAGCAGGAGCTTCTTGAATCCGAGAAGGCTGAGAAGATGATCACGGAGCAGAGTTCGGAACTTGAAAAACGGGCGGAGAAACTCATGTCTGACCGTGACAGTCAGACTTCTGTGCTCGAGAACGTGCGCGTCAGAGCTGCTGCCCTCGTGCAGAATAAAGGCTTTATTTCCGCCAATATCGAACGACTCACCGGTGAACTGAAAGCTCTCCGGGAAGAGGATGCCGATATCACTGTAAACCTTGATGCCGGAACACTCGAGGAGAAAGAGAAACTCGAGAGGATTGAGACTATAAAGGGCACTATCGAAGCTGCCAAAGAAGAATCCATCAAAGATACAGCGAAGGCGGAGGAACTCGCAGCCAAAAAGAAGGAACTGAATGACAGCCACAAAGGTTTCTTTGTGAAGAGAGATGAGCTCTCCGCGAGACTTGCCGAACTCGATAAAGAGAGCTTCAGACTTCACACCCGCAAGGAAAAGATGGAAGAGTCGATGGAAGCGTCCATCGCTCATCTTTGGGAAGAGTATGAGCTCACACCTAATCAGGCAAGAAAGTTCCGTGATCCGGAGATGACGGACAGGGCAGCGATCCGAAGAGAAATCACAAAACTCAAGGAAGCGATAAAGCGGCTCGGAAATGTCAACGTTAACGCGATAGAGGACTATAAGAATGTAGTTGAAAGACATACGTTCCTGTCTTCCCAGCACACAGATCTTGTCGAGTCCGAGAAACAGCTCGAAGGCATTATTGATGAGCTGGATCGCGGTATGCGAAGGCAGTTCAATCAGAAGTTTGCCGAGATACGCGATGAATTTGACAGAGTTTTCAAAGCTCTGTTCGGTGGCGGAAACGCGACCCTCGAGATCGATAAGGAAGCAGACGTGCTTGAGGCAGCGATCTCCATCATCGCCGAACCGCCCGGTAAGAAACTTCAGAATATGATGCAGCTGTCCGGCGGGGAGAAGTCGCTCACTGCGATTTCTCTGCTGTTTGCAATACAGAATCTCAAACCGTCACCGTTCTGTCTGCTCGACGAGATCGAGGCAGCTCTGGATGATAATAATGTGACCCGGTTTGCGGAATATTTGCACAGACTGACGAAAAGTACACAATTTATTGTCATTACACACAGACGTGGTACAATGCAATCAGCGGATCGTCTTTACGGCATAACGATGCAGGAGAAGGGAGTATCCGCGCTGGTGTCAGTCAATCTGATTGAGGATGAGCTGACGTCGTGAGAGTTGTTTGGAATTTGTTGCAGTTAATTTGATCATGATGAACTTACATCATAAGAAAGGGGAGCAATGGGATTTTTTGATAAGTTGAAAGCGGGACTTACCAAATCCCGCTCGAATGTGGGCGAAGGTGTCAACACAATTTTCAGCACCTATGATAAGATTGACGATGATTTTTATGATGAGCTGGAAGAGACCCTCATCATGGCTGACGTTGGAATCAAGACAACGGATATAATTCTTGAGAATCTGAAGAAAAAGGTCAAGGAGCAGCGTATTAAGAGCGCTCATGAGTGCAAGCAGCTCCTCATGGATACCATTAAGGAACAGATGCGTGTCAATGAAGCCGATTTCGCGTTTGAGCGGGAGAAGACCGTTCTTCTCATGATCGGCGTCAACGGCGTAGGCAAGACAACTACCGTCGGAAAGCTCGCCAATCTTTATCGCAAGCAGGGCAAGAAAGTTCTCGTAGCCGCGGCTGACACATTCCGTGCAGGCGCCACCGAGCAGCTGCTCGAGTGGACAAAGCGCGCTCAGGTGCCGTGTATTTCAGCGAGCGAGGGTGCGGATCCCGGCGCAGTCGTCTTTGATGCGATTTCCGCTGCAAAAGCCCGTGATATTGATATACTCATGATCGACACTGCCGGTCGTCTCAACAATAAGAAGAACCTTATGAAAGAGATGAGCAAGATTTACAAGATCCTTGCGAGAGAGTACGGCTATGTCCACATTGAGACACTGATCGTTCTCGACGGCACGACAGGTCAGAATGCTCTTGCCCAGGCCCGCGACTTTGAGGAGATTACCGCTATTACCGGAATCGTGCTCACGAAGCTCGACGGAACAGCCAAGGGAGGCATCGCTATTGCTATTCAGTCGGAGCTTGGCTTCCCGGTGAAATACATTGGCGTGGGAGAGAAGATTGACGATATGCAGAGGTTCAATTCGGACGAGTTTGTGGATGCGCTGTTTGCGGATGACTGATGTTGACGTCTATTTAAATTATATGGTTTTGTGTTGGGCTGCCGCATTGTGCGGCGGCCTTTTTTGGTTGTTGAGTGGCAGCAGTCATCTTTGTGCCATGCTGTGCTCTTAGACTGCTAGGGTGAACGGTCATCTTTGGTCAAAACGACTCTTTATGACTGCCGGGTGGTTTTGCGAGCAGTAGCTTTTGCTGAAATCAACATTTATCTACTGAGAGCAAGAATGATTGCAATCGGTCATCTTAGGTCAAAACGGCGTTTCATGACTGCCCGGGTGGTGTGGAGGGCAGTAGCTATTGCTGAAATCACCTATTATCTACTAAAGCAAGATTGAGGGCTGTCAGTCATCTTAGGTCATCGCGGCGTTTCGTGACTGCCCGGGTGTTTTTGCGAGCAGTAGCTATTGCTGAAATCACCTATTATCTACTGAAAGCAAGATTGAGGGCTGTCAGTCATCTTAGGTCATCGCGGCGTTTCATGACTGCCCGGGTGTTTTCGCGAGCAGTAGCTATCAATGAAATCAGCTTTGAGCTACTGCTTGTACAAATCTGGGATAAGTAAGTATTACCATCAACAATTATCAATATTAATAAATGTGACTGCCTATCATACTACATTTCACATTGGGATAGCAGTAGGTTTAGTAAAAATGAGCTAGGGCAACTGCCTATATTAAAAGATTCAACCTTCATATGGCACTGCATAAGTAGGATATTTTGAAAGATATACTGCCGACTTTAATATTGGGCTCACTATGAACCGGAATGAAGCCGAAGAGTCAGAAGGCAACTGCAAACTGAAGAATCAAGAAGATGGTGCTTTTGGAAAAAATGTTAGATATATAGAAAAGTTATTACCAGTTAAATATGTGGTTTTGTGGGCTCAGATGCGATATACTAAAACAATCTGAATAATAGCAACGCATGTGGGTGGAGGCTCATCAGTGGAGACGAATAGTTAAGAACCATGAATGTCGGAAAAATCAAACTCACACAATTGAATAGAACAGATGCTCTGCGCTACATGGGATATGGAACCCGAGAACCTGACAGCCAGACATCAGCCCTTCTGGATAAATGTGAGAGAGAGCTCCTCAGAGCAATCGATGGCAAGTATGTCTATAGAGTTTTCTCGCTGACTGACGGGCAGATTCCGGATTCAAAATTTCGTCTTGATGGGTATTCCATAAAAAAGCATCTTGAAGGCTGCACGAAGGCAATCTTCCTCTGTGGGACCCTATCAGAAGCGGTCGACAGGCTGATAAGAGTGAAACAAATCTCATCCATGGCAGAAGCAATTGTTGTAGATGCGCTAGCTTCAGCGGCAGTAGAACAGGTTTGTGATTTAGCTGAAAATGAGATTTTGAAGGACTTCCCAAATCTTGAGCACACATGGCGGTTCGGACTCGGATACGGGGATTTTCCCCTCACCGGTCAGCGCAAGTTTCTTGATATACTGGATGCGCCAAAACGAATCGGTGTCTGTGTCAACGAGAGTCTGCTGCTCACACCTACTAAATCTGTAACATGTGTCTTCGGTCTTGGCCATGACCTGTCAAAAGAGACAATGAAGAGCTGTGATATGTGCACGCTTGGTGGTCGCTGTACTTTCCGATTGAATGGCGGAACGTGTCAATCTTATTGACCAGGACCTTCCAGGAAAGAATAAATCAAATATGCGTGCCGGGTGAGGCCATTGTGTAGGTGTGATTCATTGAAACCGGCATTCTTATGTGCCGGGTATCTTCAAAAAAAAGGTTAATGCAGATGTAAAAAAGAGTATTACATAAGTGATATAAAGCACGCAAAAATTCATTTTTCTTATTATGATTGTCACGTTATATAAGAAGGCAGTTAACAAAAAAGAAAGGAAAAGATGACGTGCCGTAAGTGGCTGAAGTGCAGGTAGAATTTTGGGTTAGGAGGCAACTCGATGAATATAAAAGAACTTCTCAAAAGTGATTTCGTGATTCTTGATGGTGCTATGGGCACCATGCTTCAGCAGAAAGGCATGGAGGTCGGCACGGTGCCGGAAACACTGAACATTCTTAAGCCGGAATGGATTGTCGACATACATCGCCAGTACATTGAGGCGGGTTCCCAGATCGTTTATGCCAACACCTTTGGGGCAAACAGACTCAAAATGGCTAACACCGATTTTTCGGTAGCTGAAATTGTTGAGGCAGCCATAAAGAATGCCCGCAAAGCCGCGGATATAGTGTATGAAGGAAAAAAGACAAACTTAACGCGCGAAGGCACAAATGATGAAACGACAGCAGGTCATCTCAACGCAAATATAGATAAGTCAGCAGGTCATTTTCTAACAGAATCAGGACTGCCACGTGAAATCAAAAAAGCCGCCGTCGCCCTCGATATGGGTCCCATAGGCCAGCTCCTTGAGCCTACCGGTTCCCTCACATTCGAGGAAGCGTACGACATCTACCGTGAGATCGTCGTTGCCGGCAAGGACGCTGACCTCATCATTATTGAAACTATGACCGATCTCTACGAGACAAAAGCTGCGGTGCTGGCCGCCAAGGAGAACAGCGATCTGCCGGTCTTTGTCACAATGACGTTTGAGGAGAACGGCCGCACCTTCACCGGCTGTTCTGTCTCTGCGATGTGTCTGACTCTCTGCGGTCTGGGCGTCGATGCGCTGGGTGTCAACTGCTCGCTCGGTCCGAAGGACCTGGTGCCGATCGTCGAAGAGATTTCTAAATGGTCGGACGTTCCCATCATTGTGAAGCCGAACGCCGGTCTGCCGGATCCGGTGACCAATACGTATAATGTGGGTCCGGAGGAATTTGCAAATGCCTGCTCATCCATGCTCACCTTCGGCACCAAAATACTCGGCGGATGTTGTGGAACAAATCCGTCCTACATTGCTGCGCTTAAAAGCATGCTTGACAAGGCAATATCTGAACGCGCTGAATCTGATTATGCAGTTTTAAGTGAAGCAACTGATAATTCAGAAACTGATAAATCAAGATCACTGAGTAATTTTGCAGAGAAGAGTCATGAAAACGGACCAAAGTCCTCTAAAATCCGCGACCTGGCTATCTGCTCACCTCTTAAGACAGTCGTTGTATCCGAACCGCGGATCATTGGCGAGCGAATCAACCCGACAGGAAAGAAACGCTTCAGGCAGGCGCTGAAAGAAGAGGACATGGATTACATCCTCGGAATGGCGATCCAGCAGGTCGAAGCGGGAGCAGACATTCTGGATGTCAATGTCGGCGCGCCGGGAATCGATGAGAAGGCCATGATGGTCAGAGTAATCAAAGCACTTCAATCTGTCGTGGACGTTCCGCTCCAGATCGACTCGACAAAACCGGAAGTTCTAGAGGCCGCACTCAGAGTATACAACGGAAAGCCAATCGTGAACTCTGTCAACGGCGAGAAAGCAGTCATGGAAAAAATCCTGCCGCTGGTGGCAAAATACGGGGCAGCCGTGGTAGGCCTCACTCTCGATGAAGACGGTATACCGAAAGACGCAGACGGGCGAATTGCCATTGCTGAGAAGATTGTCGACAATGCGAGGGCTCATGGCATCAAAAAGGAGAATATCGCAATTGACTGTCTTGTACTTACAGTCTCAGCTGAACAGAAGGCCGCGATGGAGACTCTCAAAGCCGTAAGAAGGGTGCGCGAAGATCTCGGTCTTAAGAATGTACTGGGCGTTTCTAATATATCCTTCGGGCTTCCGAACAGGCAGAACATAAACACTTCCTTCCTGACCATGACTCTTTCGGCCGGTCTTGATCTGCCGATCATGAACCCGAATATAGCACAGATGATGTGGACTGTGAAATCATTCAAAGTCCTGGCTGGCTATGACGCAAACTCACTTGGATTTATCGAGTATTCTGCGGATCACAAACCGCTTGACGTGCAGCTTTCAGATGCTCAGAAAGAGCTCGATAAAGCAAGAACGGAAATCACTGCCATGAAATCCGGGTGGGCGGAGGTCGCGGGGTATGCGGCTTCATTTGCGGGAAGTGGCAATGTTTCTTACGATAGACTCTCCGCAGACACCATGCCGTCAGTACCTGCGCTCAGCATTGCAAACCATCCCATAGGCTGTACTTGTGATAAGTGCCGTGCTGTAAATATAGCAAAGGCGGAATATGCTGCGCAAAGGGCATCGACAAGTGAAACCAACGGTGCGGGAGACGACAGCCAAGCTGCACAGTATAAAAACGCAGCTGCCGGTCTGTCGGGCAATACCTTTATCACTGGGAATAATGCTTCCGCAGGTCTTGCCGCCCCAATGGGTGCAGGAATTCTCAAGGCAATGGAACGCGGTCTTAAGAAGGATGGAAGGAAACTTACGGCGGATCTTCTGAAAGAATCAAGCGCAATGGACATCATAAATGATGTTCTGATTCCTGCTCTGGATGTCATTGGGGAGAAGTTCGAAAAGGGAAAGATTTTCCTGCCTCAGCTGATCCTGGCGGCGGATGTTGCCAGCGAGTGTTTCGAGGTCATTAAGACGCAGATCGCGGAGAGTGGAGAATCTTCCGAGTCCCGCGGAAAGATAATACTGGCTACAGTTAAAGGCGATATCCATGACATCGGTAAGAATATTGTCAAAGTAATCCTTGAGAACTATGGATATGAAGTGATCGATCTGGGCAAGGATGTTGACCCTGCTATCGTAGTGAAGGCTGCCATCGAGAAGAATGTTCACCTTGTAGGGCTGTCAGCACTTATGACTACGACGCTGGGCTCGATGGAGGAGACAATAAAACAGCTCCACGATAACAATGTCGATTGTAAGATCATGGTAGGCGGTGCTGTGCTGACACCGGACTACGCTAAAAAGATAAAAGCGGATTACTACGCAAAGGACGCAAAGATGAGCGCGGACATTGCGAAGGAGGTCCTGGGCTGATTGTGTTGCTGTGTTGTTGTTTGAGAAAACATTAAATAAGAGGCTGTGAAGAAACGAATTAACGTTTTTTCGCAGCCCCAACTTTTATACTAAAGAATTATTATATGTCATCTCCGGACTAACTCAATCGCCCTACCAGGCTCTCGCCCATCGGCTTAACGATCTCACCGTATATTTTTTTGAAGAACACTAATGACAGAGCCATTGAAACGACTTCTGCTATCAGAAATGAGAACCACACGTTCGTGAGAACTCCGGTCTGTGCTAATAGCCAGGCGGCCGGAATCAGCACGACAAGCTGCCTGCAGATAGATATAATCAGTGAATAAATGCTCTTGGAAAATGCCTGGTAAATCGATCCCAGCACGATTCCGATTGCAGCCAGCGGGAAATGAACGCTGATTATTCGAAGTGCCGGTTCACCGATCTCAAGCATGTGCTCTGATGCATTAAAGAAGCCAAGCAGTGTCTGCGGTGCCGCATGGAATAGAATTGTTCCGCAGCACATGATGGCAAATGCGATCGAGACCGAGAACTTCAAAGCCTCGTCAATTCTCTGTTTGTTGCGTGCGCCATAGTTATAGGCAAGGACCGGAATCAGACCGTTATTCAAACCGAACACCGGCATAAATATAAAGCTCTGGAGCTTGAAATATACACCGAAGACCGCTGTCGCAGTCTCTGAGAAAGCCATGAGGATACGGTTCATCGAATAAGTCATGATTGAGCCGATGGACATCATCAGAATTGACGGAACACCAACATAATAAATCTTTTTAATGATCGCAAGATCAGGGGTGATAATTGATCCGAATGAAAGCTTTATCTCTGTATTGAACTTGATATTCAGGAAGAGCCCAAGAATACCCGCGACACTTTGACCTATGACGGTGGCGATTGCGGCTCCGGCGACACCCATTTGCGGCATACCGAACAGACCGAAAATCATGATCGGGTCGAGAATGATGTTGATGATAGCCCCTGTCATCTGTGAGATCATACTGAATATTGTCTTGCCGGTCGACTGAAGAAGTCGTTCCGACATGACCTGGAACATCAGTCCTAAAGAACACATGCACACGATCCGCAGATATGTAATTGACATCTCAGCGATACTTGCGTTGGCAGTCTGGGAATTGACGAACGGTTTTGCCAGCAGGAGACCCAGCAGGAAAAACAGGGCAAAATTGATGAATGAGATGAGCAGGGCTGAATTGGCAGCTTTGTCGGATCTGTCGAATCGTTTTTCGCCGAGTGATTTGCTGAGCAGCGCGTTCACGCCGACTCCTGTGCCTGATGAAACCGCAATCATCAGGCTCTGAAGCGGGAAGGCGAGAGTGACCGCTGTCAGCGCATTCTCGCTCACCTGCGCTACGAAGATGCTGTCGACCACGTTGTATAAAGCCTGAACAAGCATTGAGGCCATCATGGGCAGTGACATTGTAATGATTAGCTTTTTGACGGGCATGACACCCATCTTGTTTTCCTGTCTGTTTTCCATTAAAACTTCCTTGAATGTATTGTGACGTGGTAAATAATAGCTTTTGAAAATTAAGCAAGTTTATGTGACAGTAAGATTAATACTGACGATAAACGATTATATGGTTTACCGGTAATAAAATCAACACAATTGTTGCATTTATTTGGTCCTGGTGTTGCTATTCCTTCGCTCATCAGAATAAAGATATATCAAAAAAGCATGCTGATGCACAGCAACAACATGCTTTTTTACTATTCCTTTCAATCCAATTTCACTTATGATTCCTGCATCCTCTTTTCCGCAGTCGTCAGCATCAGCTTGATACGGTTCAGCTGATTTACTTCAGAAGCGCCCGGGTCGTAGTCGACCGCGGCTATATTGGCCTCCGGATAGCGGCGGCGAAGCTCCTTTATGACGCCCTTGCCCACAATATGATTCGGAAGGCAGGCAAATGGCTGTATGCACACGATATTCGGAACCCCATTATGTATGAGCTCCAGCATCTCACCCGTCAGGAACCAGCCTTCGCCGGTCTGATTGCCTGTGGAGGCAATCGGCTCAGCCATGCGGGCGAGCTCGCGAATATCGGCAGGCGGATTGAAGTGCCTGCTCTTTTCAAATTCGCGTGTCGCGGCGCCTCGCGCCACCTTGATGAATTCAAGGCCGGCATTGGTCAGGAACGATTTCGACGGCGCGAAACCAAGATTCTTTACCTTGAAGTTGAGGTTGTAGAACGAATAGCTGAAGAAGTCCAGAAGATCCGGGACCACCGCCTCTGCGCCTTCCTGCTCGAGCAGGTCGACCAGATGGTTGTTCGCTGCCGGAGAGAACTTGACCAGAATCTCGCCCACGATACCGACTCGAGGCTTCTTCTCATCCGTTATCGGAAGGTTATCGAAATCGTGAATGATGCTTCGGCAAAGCTGATTGAACTTCATCGGCATCGGCCTTTTGCCTGTAAGGAATTTCGTGCACTCGGCATTCCACTTCTCATACATGGCATTGGCAGAGCCCTTCTTTCTCTCATAAGGTCTCATCCTGTAGAGGCACTTCATAAGCACATCGCCCAAAATGAGAGAATAAACTACCTTGGTGAGGAGCGGCAGTGTGAGCTTAAAGCCCGGCTGCTTCTCAAGGCCGCTGAAGTTGACGGATATGACCGGAACCTGTCCCATATCAGCCTTCTTAAGAGCTCTTCTGATGAAACCGATATAGTTGGAAGCACGGCATCCGCCGCCGGTCTGGGTGATGATAACGGCTACCTTGTTCAGATCGTACTTGCCTGAATTCAGAGCGTCCATGATCTGGCCGATGACCAGAAGGGACGGATAGCAGGCATCGTTATTGACATATTTGAGACCGGTGTCGATAGCCTGACGGTTATCGTTGCCCAGGACGACAAGGTTGTAGCCGCAGGATTTCGCTGCAGGCTCGACAAGCCTGAAGTGGATCGGTGACATCTGCGGAGCCAGTATCGTATAATTCTTCCTCATGTCCTCCGTGAACGGGACTCGTTTGAATTCGGACGACACGATGCGACGTTCTGTCGGATTTTCCTTACGCACGCGGATAGCAGCGAGCAGAGAGCGCACACGGATTCGCGCCGCGCCGAGGTTATTGACCTCATCGATTTTGAGGCATGTGTAGATCTTTCCGCTATTTGCAAGAATCTCCTGCACCTCATCTGTCGTGACGGCGTCGAGACCGCAGCCGAATGAATTCAGCTGAATAATATCAAGATTATCCTTCGTTTTTACATAATTGGCTGCCGCATACAGTCTCGTATGATACATCCACTGGTCGTTGACACGGAGCGGGCGTTCAATCGGAGCAAGATGAGAAATAGAATCCTCGGAGAGAACAGCCATACCGTAGGAGTTGATAAGCTCCGGAATACCGTGATTGATCTCCGGGTCAATGTGGTAAGGTCTGCCGCACAGGACAATACCGTGTCTGCCGGTGTCTCGCAGGTAATTCAGTGTCTCCTCACCTTTGCGCCTGATATCCTCGCGGCTCTTCATGAGCTCGGCCCACGCGTCGGCCGCAGCGCCTCTTATGTCTTCCTTGTTTATATCGCTGAAAATGTCGACCAGCCTGTCTGTCAGGATTTTTTCGCTGGTGAAAGCGAGGAACGGATCCATGAATTTGATCTCCGGATCACGCAGCTCTTCCACATTGTTCTTAATATTCTCCGCATAGGAAGTTACAATCGGGCAGTTATAATGGTTGACCGCGCCCTTGAACTCCTCGCGCTCATACGGAACGCACGGATAGAAAATGAACTTGACCCCGTTCCGAAGCAGCCATGAAATATGGCCGTGAGCAAGCTTTGCAGGATAACACTCGGATTCACTCGGAATCGACTCGATACCCATTTCATAAATTTTTCTGGTTGAAGTTGGAGAGAGGACGACCTCGTAGCCGAGCTTCGTAAAGAAAGTGAACCAGAACGGATAATTCTCAAACATATTGAGAACTCTGGGAATACCGACCTTTCCGCGAGGAGCTTTTCGCTTCGGGACGAAGTAGCCGTTCTTCAGGGAGCCTTCATTTGCAGCACCCGAGCCGTAGGGAGATTCATAGCCAAAAATCCTGTGATACTTGAAATCATAAAGGTTGGGCAGATTCTCTTTGTTCTTCTGCTTTCCGATGCCCTTCTCGCAGCGATTGCCGGATATGTAGCGGCGACCGCCGGAAAACTTGTTGATGGTCAGGCGGCAGTTGTTGGTGCAGCCGTTGCAGCGGGCATTGGCAGTAGTATATGTAAACGCGCGGATCTCATCGATCGAGAGCATGGATGTGCCCTCATTCTTGTTCGCGCGCTCTTTGGCGATCAGCGCAGCGCCGAAAGCGCCCATGATACCGGCGATATCCGGTCGGATGACCTCCGCACCGGCAATCAGCTCAAAGCTTCGAAGAACTGCGTCGTTGTAGAAGGTGCCACCCTGAACAACAATGTTTTTGCCGAGCTCAGACGCGTCGGAGACCTTGATAACTTTGTACAGCGCATTCTTGATGACAGAGTAAGCAAGACCTGCGGAGATATCCGCGACTGTCGCGCCTTCCTTCTGAGCCTGCTTGACCTTGGAATTCATGAATACTGTGCACCGTGTTCCGAGGTCGATTGGATTTTCCGCAAATAATGCCGCTTTCGCAAAATCCTGCACCGAATAATTCAGAGTCTTCGCAAAGTTCTCGATGAAAGATCCGCAGCCTGACGAGCAGGCTTCGTTCAGCATGACGTCATCGACAGCATGGTCCTTGATCCGGATGCACTTCATGTCCTGACCGCCGATATCAAGTATACAGTCGACATCAGGGTCAAAGAACTGGGCAGCATAATAGTGGGAGATAGTCTCGACCTCTCCCTCATCAAGCATGAGCGCGGATTTGATCAGAGCTTCGCCGTAGCCTGTTGAGCAGGCACCGGCAATTGTGACGCCCTTTGGCATGTGCTCATAGATTTCCTTGATAGCGTCGATTGATGTCTGCAGCGGATTTCCGTTATTGGACCCATAGGTCGAATAAAGAAGCTCGCCGCTTGTGGAAATAAGTGCTGTCTTGGTCGTAGTGCTGCCGGCATCGATACCAAGGTATGCCCGGCCTCTGTATTTCGATAGATCGCCCTTGGCTACCTGGTAGCGGTCCTGGCGCTCTTTAAATTTCTCATAAGAAGCTTTGTCTGCAAATAGCGGCTCAAGACGAGAAACCTCGAACTCCATTTTTATGCCGTCAGAAAGTCTCTTAACAAGGCTTCCCAGCGTCTGCTTCTCCATCCCGTCGACGTACTTGATCTCAGAAGTGCGCGCTTCGCTCTTCGCTGCATTTACGGCCTCCATAGCGGCCCCGCAGGCTGCGAAGAGATGGGAATTATCCGGTATAATTGAATGTTCATCATCAAGTCTGAGTGTCTCAATAAAACGGACACGCAGCTGATCAAGGAAATGAAGCGGTCCTCCAAGGAACGCGACATGACCGCGGATCGGTTTGCCGCAGGCAAGTCCTGAAATAGTTTGATTGACTACCGCCTGGAAAATTGAAGCTGCCAGATCCTCGCGGGTCGCTCCCTCATTGATGAGAGGCTGTATGTCTGTCTTGGCAAAGACACCGCACCTTGCCGCAATCGGATAAATCGATTTGTGATGAGCAGCATACTCATTGAGACCAGACGCGTCCGTCTGAAGAAGATCGGCCATCTGGTCGATAAAAGAACCTGTGCCTCCGGCACAGATGCCATTCATACGCTGCTCAATATTTCCTTTTTCGAAGTAGATGATTTTCGCGTCCTCACCGCCAAGCTCGATTGCGACGTCCGTTTTGGGGCAATTGGCTTTCAGGCAGGTCGAGACCGCGATGACTTCCTGTACGAACGGCACACCGAGATGCTTTGCCAGTGTCAGTCCGCCCGAACCGGTGATGGCAGGAGAGACAGAAAGATCCCCGAGCTTCTCATAGGCTTCGGCGATCAGTCTCCCGGCTGTCTCCTGAATTTCAGCATAGTGGCGCTGATAATCGGAAAAAAGGAGAGTATTATCATCATCAATAATGGCAATCTTGACTGTTGTGGAACCGATGTCAATACCGAGGAAATAGTTCTTGTTGCTCATTTGTACCTCATAATAGATGTTCGCCCGGCGGTCAAAAGGGGCGTAAGATAGCTGTGGTTGTCATGCAGGCCTGCCGGATTACCCCCTATGCCTGCGAAAAGCTATACTGCATTCTTTATCTGCACAGTATAAGAATTATATAGCTACTTATGCAAAAAGACAAGCGACATATTTCTTTCTCTGTCTCATTAAGCAAGAGATTGATGTTATAATAGATTCACACGAACAATAATAGATAAGGACGAAACTCACATGACATCCATCAGAAACGAACTGTATTCTTACATTAAGAAAAAGTATAATGCCGATCCCGAATACCTCTGGCACCGCTATCCCGGATATGCAGTCTTTCGCCACAGCGACAATGACAAATGGTTCTGTATAATCATGGATGTCTCGGCCCAAAAGCTAGGCATGACAGGACAGGAGGTCAAAGATATCATCAATGTTAAGGTCTCCGATCCAATCCTTGCCGGCTATCTTGTCCAGCAGAACGGCTATTTCCGCGGATATCATATCGCTCGCGGTAATTGGTTTTCCATTCTTCTGGATGGTACGGTTCCTATAGATGAGATATACCGCTGGCTTGACGAAAGCTATGTCAATACCGCATCGAAAGAGACAAAGCAGAAACTAAGGCAGCCAAAAGAATGGATCATACCTGCCAACCCGAAGTACTACGATGTGCAGGCTGCATTTGAAAAATCAAAAGAGATCGATTGGAAGCAGGGGAAAGGCATAAAGACCGGCGACACTATATATATGTACGTCGCCGCACCGGTCTCGGCGGTCTTGTACAAATGCAAGGTGACAGAGACAGACATTCCCTACCATTTCGATGATGGAAACGTGCATATGAAAAGTCTCATGAAGATCCGACTTCTGAGAGAGTACGAAACGGACAGGTTTACTTTTGAGAAACTCGGCAGGGACTATGGCATATATGCCGTCAGAGGGCCGAGGGGGATTCCTGATTCATTGAGCGAGGCGTTGAATGCCTGAATCAGGCTATGATAAAGAGCCGTCTTGACTAAATTCTTCAAAGCCTATACACTAAGTTGAACGACGTATACATCGGTATACAGATAAACCTGCATACGTAATTATTGGATATGCCACTATAAATAAGAAAGTAAAATAATTTTATGTATCAAGTATTAAATCAAGAAGGAAGAGCTAAAAGGGCAAGGCTCACCACAGTCCACGGTACGATTGAGACCCCGGTCTTCATGAATGTCGGAACTGTAGCCGCAATTAAAGGCGGCGTCTCCTCTCCGGAGCTGCACAGCCTTAAGACACAGGTAGAACTCTGCAACACATATCATTTGCACGTAAGACCGGGCGACAAGATCGTCAAGCAGCTCGGCGGTGTGAGAAAATTCATGAACTGGGACGGACCGGTCCTCACTGATTCAGGCGGTTTTCAGGTGTTTTCGCTTGCCAAACTGCGCAAGATCAAGGAGGAGGGCGTGACTTTCCGCTCACATATTGACGGTCACAAGATCTTCATGGGACCGGAAGAGAGTATGCAGATACAGTCAAATCTCGGGTCCACGATTGCCATGGCGTTTGACGAATGCCCGAATGCTCTCGCGGAGAGAGACTATGTCGAGCAGTCGGTCGACAGGACTACCAGGTGGCTTATCCGCTGCAAGGATGAGATGGCAAGGCTCAACAGCCTTCCTGACACGGTCAATCCGCACCAGATGCTGTTCGGAATTAACCAGGGAGCGATCTACCCTGATATCCGCATACGACATGCGGAAGAGATATCCGCCCTCGATCTCGATGGGTACGCGATCGGCGGTCTGGCAGTAGGTGAGACTCATGAGCAGATGTATCATATACTTGACGTGGTGGTGCCGCATCTGCCCGTAAATAAGCCGACATATCTCATGGGTGTCGGGACTCCGGCCAATATTCTTGAGGGCGTGGAGCGCGGCGTGGATTTCTTCGACTGCGTGTATCCGTCGCGAAACGGAAGACACGGACATGTATACACCAATCACGGACATCTCAACCTGTTCAATGCAAAGTATGAGCTGGATGAGAGACCGATCGAAGAGGGGTGCCAGTGTCCAGCCTGCAGGAATCATTCGAGGGCTTATATAAGACATCTGCTTAAAGCCAACGAGATGCTGGGTATGCGACTCGCAGTAATGCACAACCTTTACTTCTATAATAATATGATGGAAGAGATCCGAGACGCTTTAGATGCCGGGGAATTCGCTTCATATAAGAAGAGGAAGCTTGCAGGGCTTGCGAAAATTTAGACAGGCTGTAACGAAGTTCCAGAGACGGATCAAAACCATCTTCGTCGAAAAACGCCGGTCCTACCTTGCGAGCTGGAAAAATGCCATGCATTTTTCGATCTCTCAGTCGGACCGACAATGTTTTTCTCATGAAGATGGTGTTTTGCTCCGTAAACGAACCGAGAGAACAGCCTGTCTGAATTGCTGCGCTAACTGAGTCAAAGAACAGAAAGTAAAATCCTGTCCTTTACATAACGAGAAAAACAGTGTATATTAGTTGAAGTTATTTTATTAATTGGAGGAACCCAATATGTATATGAATGCACTTACAGGCTCGGCAGCCGGCGGAAGCGTTTTTATGTTCGGTTACATGGCTCTGCTTATCGGAGTTTTCTACTTCCTTCTCATTCGTCCGCAGAGGAAAGAGCAGAAGAGAATCACCGCCATGCTCAATGACATGGAAGTCGGCGACAGCGTCGTTACAACCGGCGGCTTCTACGGCGTCATCCTTGACATCACAGATGATGACGTTATCGTAGAGTTCGGCAACAATAAGAACTGCCGTATCCCGATGAGAAAGAGCGCTATCGCTGAGGTCGAGAAGGCCAATGCGGTCGAATAAGTAAATAGAGAAGTGTGTGCCGATCTTAGGCACAGGATAGAGCAAATGAAGGCTGTCGCGAAAGCGGCAGCTTTTTTGCTCAAACGCAGGGTTGTTTCATAAAGGAAAAATAAATAGATAGGATGCCTGATTTTTGAGGGAGTATAAGCGTTATACAAGTGCGCATATACCCC
>JBGUIK010000011.1:0-16620 GCA_045112915.1 Lachnospiraceae bacterium | reverse complement strand
AGCACTTGAGAACGTAGCAGGCGGTTATGAGACACATACAGTACACAACGATGCAGTTTCTTACGCAAACTGCCGCAAGGAGCCGGGCCTTAACTCCAAAGTTTTCTTCACGATCCCGAACGGCACACAGGTCTACACGACAGGCCGCAAGGTCAAGAAGGATGGCTATGTATGGTACGAGATTATGCTGGCTGGCGCTTATGACACAGGTTGGATTGCAGGAAGCCTGATTGGTTTCTGATCCTTCGGGTCATTCCGGAATAATTTAATAAGATACAGTTTCGGCGCGGTTCCGTTTCGGAGCCGCGCCGTTTTCTGTCAGAACGGTAATATTATGAAGCGCAGAAATTTCTGCTTCCATTACAAGCTTGCGCTGTTAATGTGCCCGGTCAGTCAAATACGTGATTGGCCACAACAACCTCACGTTTATTTTTCTTGGCAGTATACTTCATTGTACGACTATTATGAGCTTTGCTGTTCCTCAGACTATTCAATGATTTTTCATCGAATGAACAATCCAAAAGATGGGCCTCTCGCATGAAAACTCCTGTGAACGTGCAATTTTTAAATTCACAAGTTCTAAAAGACGCTTTCAAAAAATCCGACTCTGAAAAATTGCAATTTGAAAAAGTGCAGTCATGTAGTATTGCTCGGTTCATTATACTTTTTTGAAGATGGCAATCGTGAAATCCGCCCTGATCGATCATCGCATCATGGAACTTTGCGCCCTGCAGTTCACATGATATAAACTTGCAGCTTGTAATGTCTAGTTTCTTAAAATCTCCTTCTAAAATACTGCAATTATCGAATTGACAAACCCCCATTGTGCGAAATCTTGTCTCAGGATTAAACAAAACATCTTCCACCTTAGTAAACACACTCTCAAAAAAGCTGTCACTTGGGAACTCGCCTCCTTTGATAATGGCCGAACGCATTTCACAGTTATCAGTTTCAGAATTTAAAAGATTGCAGTCTGTAAGCAGTACGTTAGAAAACATTGTACTTGTTAGATTGGCGCCTGAAAAATCCACCTTCGTGAGTACCGCATTTCCAAAAAAAGCCCCATTGAGATCCTTTCCCGCAAATGAAACCTGTTCCAATGTATTCGTAAAGAATACCGCTTTACTGACGTTCGCTTTGTTAAAAGAAAATCCGCTCCAATCGGTAAATGACGAAAAAGTTATTCTCTCAAAACGGAGTCCTCTGATCTCGTCCCACTCAATATTTTTCGGTATCGGCCATACCCCGTTTACCCCCATCGTAAATAAGCTGCTCCAGTCGCTAAGCAGGTCCGATTGTTCCCATTCCTCTCTTTCTTTCTCATCCGTCCAGAGTGTTGGTTCCTCTTTAATCTCAGCACCGATCATAATGGCCTTAAGGAGCAGCGATAGATTGATAAAAGCCCGCTTATATGCCTCGTATGTAAACATGGACGAAGCATCACCCACATCAATCGAGCTGTGTACTGCGGCGCTGATTATTTTTGAGTAGTTCTTCCTCACCTTCACGGCATCAAATTGTCTGTCCGGATACATCTTTTCATGATGATACTTAATTCGCAGATACAAAAACAGGAAAGTCTGCTCCCAAGTAGTCTCTGCCACGAAGCCGAACTTTAAAACTCGAAAAGCCAGTTTTATGAGATTTTCTATATAATCCTGATCTTCCAGGTTATTGATTTTCATCAGCTCATCATAAATGAACTCGCTGAAAAAGAAGTCCCGAATATCGTTGTGATAAAACTCAAGAGCACCTTTTTTCGAATTCTTTTTCCAGTAAGCACAGAGAACGCAGGCCCTTTTAACCAGTTCCCTGGAATTACATGAAAACTCATGCAGGTCGATGATACGGTCCAACTCGGCAGACGTGATGTAATATCGGTCCTCTCCTGAATTTCGGAACATTGCAAATGCAATCTCGCCCACAAGCCTATACACCTCTTCTCCGATCTCATCTTCCAGAGTCGGATGACCGGTTTCATTTTTCAGATTTTCGTTGTAGCGTGTGTGAATGATTGCGTTGTGAAAAATCTCATGATATAAGGCCCATCGATTCTTCTTTATATCCTCCCTGATTTTGCAGGCGACCAACAGGTAGAGTGCAAGCGGCGTGTCTGCAACACCTCCTGCATCATCATCGCTGAGGTTGCGAATGAATGTCACTGTCTCATCTGCCACCGGCTCTCCGGTTTTCAAGTATTTCCGGAGCCATTTTTCGCGCAGCCCCCTGCTAAAATGTTCAATCGTCACTACTCGAAACCCGATTTCATTCTTCTGAAATAACTGTGTATCGATGAATTTCGGTCGACTTGTACATATGATTTTGTGCCATTTGAAGGCCTTTCTCATTCCGAGCAGGAATTGTTCAATTGTGTGGACAGAGACATTTGCAACCATATTTATTTCGTCTGCTCCGTCAAGAACGAAAACGGCATCTTTATAATTATTGTCGAACTCTTTCCTGTTTTTTACATGCAGATAATCAAGGATGCACTTCTCTATAGAACCGCTAAGCTGCTCCTGTGTCAATTCACGAAGCCGAACACAAATCATCTTCCTGTCGCAGAATATAGCACGGCCTTTATCGTCCTGTTCGACATAGTGATAACACAGCCAGGACACAAGGCTTGTTTTTCCGACCGCTGCGTCTCCATCTATGAAAAGAAACCGGTCTTCATCCTTTCCCCAAATGAAATCACTAAAAAGTTCCACGTTGTTTAGACCGTTCTCTTCATTTTTATTATCACACTCCTGCTCTGCAGGCCTACCTTCTTCCCCCAAATTATAGTCAGGCTCGACATAAAGCTTTTCCAGTGTCACTCGTTCTTGATTAGGCGAATAGGTATGCAGGAACAGCGGGCTCACATAATTATCGTAGTATTCCCGGATAATTTCCTGCACTCCGTCCTCTTCCTCCGGCGAATCTATTCTACGCTCGAAAAGATTACAGTTCCGAAGCATGAACGCATCCAGACGGTCAATCACACCGACATCGCAGACCTCTGACAGATATTCGACCTCATGGGTGAGATCATCGAAATAGATTATATCTTCTGCCTTATCGAAGGATACCCCGGACGGCACCTTATAGCCCTTACCGAGACGTCCTCTATACTTCTCCACTGAATTCAGCTTACCTTTTCTTTTCAGGAACAAGAATTTGACAGTATAACCCGTAAAATCAAGAAATGCGTCATACTTCTTCTGCAGATCCTCCAGTTTGTCGCTCTCGGACCGGCTCAGGCTCGGAGAACTTTTCAGTTCTTCTATTTCTTTTCGTACTTTCTCCTTTTCCTCAGGTATGCCTTCAATCTTCTCCAGTGTGTCTTTTACTTTTTGTGGATGTGCCGATGAGGACACCTGAATGAGCAGCCGGTTTTTTGTATCAATGAGATCATAACCGGCCGTGTTCATCCTGATCTTATTGGCGTTCACCAGCTCATATCCATACAGAATATTCAAGAGATCGCTGAAAAAAGTCTCAGAGACGACATTTATGTCATGAAAGTTCTCTTTTTCATTATAGTAAAGATAGGCATCCAGTATGCTGATGCCCCATCTGAATCGCTCTGAGCGTACTTTTCGATCGATCATACTCTTTCTCCTGATATACTTAGGTCCTCGTTTTCTTCATAAATATGGTAACAAAAATATACCTCTGTTTCAAGGAACACAGCAGGCTGCCAATGCCGAGGAGTTTAATTAGTGTCTAATTACCTTTGGCATATTCTTTAGACCGTCCCCTAATCAGAGCTGCGCTGATTTTTATCGTCATGTCTATTCCCGCCACACAAATCCATGTGGTATACTAATAAATGAAGTGAATACTTTCTGAACAACTTGCTAACATTCAGAAAGGAGTATCCGTCATGGCCATTTTTCATAAATATTTCTCAGCTGTGGCACCAAGATGGATTCGCGGTATGACTACCGCACGGCGTGCGGCTATATTCTTCTGAAAGGTAAGTTCTGAGGATCTAATTAACTTCCTCTAATTAACTTCCTTTAATTAACCTCTTATTAACTTTGGCAACTTCTTTTAGCCCTCCCAAAAGGTTCCTCGTATATATAAATGTACGGGCCAAAGGAAGCCCGCTAAAAGAGAAAATAACGCATAATAATAAATAAAGGAGATTGAAACCATGTCAGAAATGAACAAGATCAATGTGGATGCACTCGAGAACGTAGCAGGCGGCAAGGATGTACAGGTCAACAACCCCTCTGTTCCCTATGCCAACCTCAGAACAAAACCGGGCCTGGATGCTCCTATCAAATGCAAACTTGATAACGGTGACTGGGTATGCACTACCGGCGAGAAAGTGACCAAAGATGGTTATGTCTGGTATAAAGTATACGTTATTGGCGCCGAGGACTTCGGCGGCTGGATCGCAGGAAGCCTTATTGGTTTCTGATTTCACAGCAACTGAATGTAGCAGCGGGGGGCTTCCCCCACCGAGATAAATAACACGTAATATATCAGGGCAGGTCCGAAAAAACTGGACCTGTCCTTTTTTTGGCATTCACTTTTCATCTTATCTGTGTACAGTTGCCCATTTGGACTTGACCCCAACACCCGGAAATGAGCAGTCGATTTTGCAAAATAATGCGCATACACAGTGGAAAATAAACTTTAGGCAGTCGATCTTGCGAAATAGCACGCACGCGCAGTGCCATATAAGACTCCATTCAAGTTCCATAAGCAGTCATACCAACTTAGTTTTATCTAGATCTACTGCTCACCAAGGTTGAAATATAAAGCTGGGGGCAGTCACCTTTGGTGATTTTAACATCAGGTGACGGTAAGACTTACTTATCCTAAGTTTAAGCCAGCAGTAGCTTAAAGCTGGTTTTATCGAGCGTGACTGCCCGACTCTCAACCCGGGCAGTCATGAATCGCCGTTTCGAGCTATGATGACTGAATGACATCTTGCTTGCTCTCAGTAGATTTGAGGTGATTTCATCGAACGTGACTGCCCGACTCTCAATGGAAGGCAGTCGCAATCAATGAAATCACGTATAATCGGCTGAAGGCAAGATTTAATAAGAAGAGCCGCTGAATTGGCAAAGAACGAGTTGTCATGACTGCCCGTGGGACATGAATTGAATCTCGTATGGCACTGCTTATGTGCTATATTTCACCAGATCGACTGCCTGCTTGGCCTCAATCAGTCTTTGGCTGTTGCAACATAACTTTTTCACAGCCTCTATTTTAGCTTCGATTTCCGGCAAATCACCGAATTTATCGAATTTTTATAAATATAATCTTTATTTTTTTGACAAAATTTCGGACAATAGAAGCAGCAAATGAGATAAGACTTCAGAAAGGAGGGCGCGATGGAAATACGGGGAAATATAAAAGACAACAATCTTATTATAGAAGTCATCGGAAGGCTGAGCGGGGACTATGCGAACAGAGCAGAGCAGCTTATCAGGGAGCTGAGCGTCGGCGGAGACTATGAATGGACAATATTTGACCTGAAGGGATTGGAATATATCTCTTCCGCGGGTCTGCGTGTCCTTATGAGGATCTATCGGAAGGATAAACGGATCAGAATTATAAATGCTTCTCCGGCGGTCTATGATATATTTGACCTGACCGGCTTTACCGATCTTATGGAGATCCGGATGTCAGAAGAAAAGAGCATCGCGGAAGACGGCACTCCATTAAACGATACATTCTGGCCGGTGAAATTCAAACCAGTCTCGTTTCTTTTCGAGGAGCAGGTCAAAAAGCATCCGGACCGGACAGCCGTGGTGGGTGACGGGATATCCATGACCTACGGGGAGCTGAACGACGCGGCGAACCGGATCGCCAATGCCCTGCGCTATTATAATGTAAGGCCCAATGACACGATCTTGATCCTGCTTCCCAGAAACATCATGTATTACGCTGTTAATCTGGGAATTCTTAAGGCCGGCGCCGCATTTGTAACGGCAAGTACCGAATATCCGGATGAGCGGATCCGTTTTATGTATCAGGATGCGGGATGCCGCTTTCTGATCACGACCCACCGGATTACATTTGACAGACTGGATTTCATCATCAATCTGGGAAGACGCCCTCTGTTTCTTGAGGATATCGTGACCTCGCCCTGGCCGGAGAACCCTCAGGTAAGGATTGACGAATCGGATCTTGCCTACTGTATTTATACTTCAGGTTCCACCGGTAAACCCAAAGGAGTTATGATCGGACATGGGAATCTCTGTAACTATGTCGACCACAATCCGAAAAACCGGGAGACCGTGGCGATCGGCGAGCAAGGCAGCGTACTTTTGGCAAATGCCCCGCTGACCTTTGATGTTTCTGTGCTGGAGGAGATTGTCGGTCTGACCTCCGGTATGACGGTGGCCCTGGCTTCCAACGCCCAGATCATGAATCCCCTCCTGATGCGAGATTTCATGATTGAGAACAAAGTGGACGTCATGTGCGCGACCCCAAGCTATATCCGCATTCTCCTTTCAATGCCTAAGCTTGCGGAAGCTCTTACGCAGATCAAAGTATTTGCCATCGGCGCCGAACAGTTCCCGAAGGGGCTATATGAGCGAATCAGGGAGATAAATCCCGACGCTCTTGTGCTGAACTGCTACGGTCCGACTGAGACGACCATCAGCGCCTGCATGAAGGAAATCGACGGCTCAGAGCATATCACCATCGGCAAGCCATTAGGAAATGTATCCTGTTATGTCATCAACGAGGCGAACGAGGAGATAAAGCAGGGAGAGATCGGAGAACTTCTGATCTGCGGAAAAGGAGTAGGTCTGGGTTATAAAAATCTGCCGGAGAAAACGGCAGCCTCCTTTATAGATTTTAAGGGAATGCGCGCCTATAAGACGGGAGATTATGCCCGTATCACCGAGAACTATGAGATAGAGTTCCATGGAAGACGTGATAATCAGGTAAAATACCACGGACTCCGGATCGAGCTGGGGGAGATTGAGGAGATTATGTCCGCCTGCCGGTTTATTGAAAGCTGCGCCGCGGTCGTCGTGGAGGAACGCTTTCTCTGCCTCTATTATGTAGCAGCGGACGGAATGCGCTTTACCAGGGATGATCTCAGAGATTATGCCAAAAAACATCTGGCTCATTATATGATACCGGATCTCTTCCAGGAGGTTCAGAGTTTCGCAATGAACGCCAATATGAAGCTGGACAGGAAAAAGCTTCCGAAGCCCGTGATCCCCAAAAAAGAGATCGTTCCCCCGCAGAATGAAATGCAGGAGAGGATCCTGTCCATCTTAAAGAGGCTCCTGTCCGATACGGAGATTGGCATTACTACGGATCTCAGGGACCTGGGGATGACTTCCCTGACGTTTATGGCCTTTTTAGCGGAGCTTGGAGATTCATTCCATATAGGGCTCAATATGGCGGATCTTCGGGAAAATCCTACGGTCTCCGATCTTGAAAAGCTGATCCTCTCCAAACCGAAGACGGGGGCAGAATACCTGAATAAAGATCGTTATCCCATGTTTCCCACACAGATATTTTTGTATGATGATATGCTCCGCATGAATAGTCCGGAGAACGTCCTGCTCTCTCTTTTGGAGATGGATAAGGATATCGATATAAATCGGCTGAAGCAGGCGGTTGCAAATGCGATAAAGATTCACCCCATCCTCTTCACCAGGATTGAAAGAGGCGCAGGCAGAGAGGCATTTATGCTTCCCGCGAAAGAAAAATGCGAACTCCCTGAGATTCCCGTTATCGAGGTCACAGAGGAGGGAATGCCGGCCCTCAGAGAGAGGCTGGCACATGAGCTGGCAGATCCTCACACATATCCGTTATTTGAATTTCGGATTTACAGAACGGAGAGCAGGCTCTTCCTTTTCCATAAGGTTCCGCATGTAATCAGCGATGGAGAGAGTCTGAATATTCTTTTCAGTGACATCGCGGACGCGTATGCGGGCAGGAAGCTGCAGCCGGAGGGAATATCCCTGTTTGGCATCTGCGATGAGATGAATCAGGTGATCGAGTCACCTCTGTACTCACAGATCGTTTCTTATTACAAAAGACTGCTGCAGGGCGTGCAAAAATGGACAGCCATCCCGGAGGATCCGACCGGGCTGCCGGCGGGACAGGACGTGGTCGTAAAAACTCTGAGCGCTTCCGCTAAGCAGCTTGCGGCAGTGAAAAAGGCTCTGAAGGTCTCGGGGAATGTGCTGTTTATGGGACTTATGGCACTTTCCATGGCGATTCAGACCGGGGACAGTGAAATCACCTATGCGTTTTCTCATAACGGCAGGAATGACTCCCGCGTGAAAAGGACTTACGGCTATCTGGTCAACACGGGAATCTGCCGACTGGATGTAAGTCCATCCCGGACACTTGCGGCATTTTTCCGGCAGATTCAGAATCAGGTTTTTGACGCCATGAGCTGTCAGATATTCCCCATTGAGGAAATGGCGGGTATGTATCCGGGCCTTATGGATTATAATTTTTTATACCAGATACAGCATCCGGAACTGGAAATGGACGGAAAAAAAGCCATACTGCACAGTCTTTCGATCCGGGAAGATTGTAAGGAAGGCATGGTGGTGCAGAAATCTGCCGAAGAAGATATGGAATCCCCCGGGGTCTGTGATGACGGTCTGTTCAAGATTCTGACTCAGGTATATGAAACCGATTCCGTGATATATGAGCTGACCTACAAGATCAACCGCTACAGCCGGAAACGGATCGAGAAAATGGCGGAGGACGTGGACCGTATTCTCTTAAGGATTGCAGGAGAAGATGCGGAACGTATAACGATTAGTGATGTATGTAAATGATTGATAGCTTGACAGAATCATCGGCGCGGGCTCCGGAGGGGCCCCATGCTTTCACTTGCCGCTGCTCTGCAATAATAGTACTTGAAAATATATGATTTTTTGTAGAGTTAGTGGTACAATACTGGAAACAGCGACCGCAGTGGAAATAATTCTGTAAATATTTTTAGCTCTCCCCAAGGTCTCTCATTTAAATGTGCGGTTCAAAGGAAGTCTGCTAAAAAGAGAATACAAAACACATTACAAAAAAAGGAGGCAAAATTATGGAAGAAATGAACAAGATCAATGTTGATGCACTCGAGAACGTGGCCGGCGGCGCAGAGCGCACAGTACACAACGATGCAGTAGATTACGCAAATTGCCGTAAGGAGCCTGGCCTTAATTCCAAGGTGTTCTTCACAATCCCGAACGGCACGGTGGTCACCACAACAGGCCGCAAGGTCAAGAAGGACGGCTATATATGGTACGAAATCATGCTGGCTGGCGCTTATGACACTGGCTGGATCGCAGGCAGCCTGATTGGTTATTAATTTAGAAGCAGCTGCATAAATCTTGAATAGGCTATGTTGAGCGGGCAGGTCCAAATCGGACCTGCCCGTTTTTCCATTTCTTTTGGCCCTCCTCCAAAGTTTCTCGTATATATAGATGTAAGGGCACAAGGAAGCCCGCTAAAAAGAAATAAAACAAAATTCGAAAATAGAAATTATTAAAAGAAATTAAGGAGAAAAGCCATGAAGAATACACTTAGAAAAATCGTTATCAGCACAATAATCGCAGTCACAGCAGCAACAGCAGCAATCGCTCCGGCAGCAACAGTAGTCATGGCCAATGACGGCTTCGAAGCCATCTATGAGAATGGTTACAAGTACTATTACAGCCACGACACAGGCAAATATTACTACGCAGACTCCGATGGCAACATCGCTTGCGACAGCCACGGACCGATCGAGATGGACAGAAAGAACGCATCTGCCAGCTCCCTCGACAAGAGCCTCTACGGCGCAACACGTTACTGCAACGTAAATGACTTCCTCGCTCTGAGAACCGGTCCGGATTCCGACGCAGCAATGATCGCGAAGCTCGCACCGAACGCACAGGTGACCATCATCGGCACAGTCGGTGACTGGGTCAAGGTTTACGCACCGTCAGTTGACTCCGACGGATATGTATACGGCGCATACCTCTCAAAGACAAAGCAGGCTTCTTCCAGCAAGCCGGCAAGCACAGCAGTTTACAAGACAGTCCGCGGCACAAAGCATTATCTCGCACTCAGAACAGACACATGCTACGATGAGAGAAACGAGATTGCAAAGCTCTACAACGGTGAGACGGTTAAGGTCCTGAACAGCAATGTGAACGGATCCGGCTACGCAAAGGTGTACGCTCCGTCAGTTGACAAGACAGGCTATGTAAACGCTGAATACCTCAGATAACTTAGAATTGAAAATTATACTAACCGGCGCGGGTTCCACGAGAACCCGCGCCGATTTGTTGGGGCTGTCGCATTAAGGCGAGCCACCACTGAATATGGCAGACGATATTTGCAAATGTCTGCCATATTCAGTGGTGGCACCGTCTAATGCGGCAGCCCCATCTCACATTGAGATATACGGATCGTTATAAAATGCATAGAGCAGCTGAATTGCCATCACGACCCAGATGAGCGGCTCGCAGGCAATGACCGCGTTATAGCCGAACTTCGGAATGAACACAAGCGTAAACAGGATTTTGCCCGTCAGCTCAATCCCGCTTGAGATCATGGGAATGATTTTGGAGCCCAGGCTCTGCAGAGAATTCCTCAGGATCTGGATCTCCAGAAGCGGGACGAAGAAAAACGTGCAGAACTGCAGATAGGCGGTTCCGTTTCTCAGAATGGTCTCATTGTCCGATCCGGAGATTAGCGCGACTAAGGGCTTTGCAAATATCTGCATGCAGATGACCATGACCACCATCGTAATTACATTAAATATGTGACTCTGTCTGATTGCCTCGAGAATTCTGTCACGGTTATCGGCACCTCTGTTCTGAGAGACGAAATTTGCAACCGCCGTCGACATAGCCGAGCTGAATGTCAGGAGGATGAAAAAGATCTTTCGGGCTGCCACATGACCGGCGATGATGGTTGCACCGAGGCTGTTGATACCTATTTGCAAAATGATCGAGCCCATATTGACGATCGAGCCCATGCCGGCCATCGCGAGGCCCTGGGAGGCGAGCTCCGCATAGAGCGCGCGGTCGTATCTGAAGTGCCTCTTTTCGGGGATGATCAGCTGCACGCGGCGCGCAATATAGATAAAGCAGCAGATCGCGGAGACTCCCTGCGCGGCAACCGTCGCAATCGCGGTGCCGACGACTCCCATATGGAAGACTCTGAGCATCACAATATCGAGCACTATATTCAGCGCCGAGGAGAAGATCAAAAAGAGCAGCGGCATGACGGAATTTCCGATGGCTCTCAGAATCCCGGAACACAGGTTGTAGATGAACATCACTATGATGAATGAACCAATCATGCTGATATAGGCATAGGAATCCGGCAGGACCTCTTCCGGCGTTTTGATGAGGACCAGGAAAGGCTTCATGCCGAGAATTACCAGCGCCGTGAGTATGAAGCAGACGACAGCGCCGACGACGATCGAGCCCGCCACCGCCCTCTTCAGCCTGTCCATATCACCCCTGCCGAATTCCCTTCCGACAACGATGGACAGGCCGACACCCAGGCTCTGTGAGAAGAACACCAAGAATTCAAAGATCGAGGATACCGATCCGACTGCGGCGAGCGCATTTTCTCCCAGGTAGTTTCCCACCAGCGCGGTGTCGGCTACGTTGTAGAGCTGCTGAAATACATTTGATATAAAGACCGGCAGCATGAAGATAATAAGGCTTCTCAGGATTGGTCCGTGAAGAAGGTCGACGGAGCCGGTTGGCTTTTTTTTGGTGTCCATAGGATGTTGGGTGCTCCTTGTGGGTAGAAGCGGAGGCTTGAGTCTGGGTCCTGCCCCGGCTTTAGTTCACTTTACTCTGTGTCGTACTCTCCGTACTCGCAGCCGACATGAGTCGCCTCGATCTCATCAATGAGCTCCAGACCGCCATGCGTCCGCTCGTACAGCTTCACGACCCCGAATCCGTTGCCGCCGTTCCAGAGCCGGTTGTGCTTCTTGCTTCCGTCCGGGGCTTCATAATTCACGAGCAGCATGTCCTTCTTTTCGCAAATGATCATCGTATCCATCACCGCATGCACATTCTCCTGCACAACATGCCAGTAGACCCGCTCCTCATCCTCGCGGAATGAGAACTTTGTCCTCACGTCGAGCCACACCTTCGAAAAGTTGAAATCAAATTCCCTGCCCTCGTAGTAGAATACGCCGAGGAGCCGTCGATCCAGCGGCACAAAATAGATCTTCGGCCTGCCGCCCCCGATATCGAAGACGGAGTTCCGCAGCTGCATTCCGGTCTTTTTGCTGACCAGGTGGTTCGACGACAGCCACACCCAGGGGCTCGTGAAATCGCGTCCCCAGTTTTTGTCCGCGTAGCCGCAGCAGGTGTCCGGCGTCACCGTGTATTTTCTGCCGTTTAACATGATTGTGCCGGAAAATGCGCTCTTCATTCCCTCGGCATGCCAGTACATTGCAAATGCCTCCACGTCCCTCAGCGGCTTACTCGCCCCATAGCCGACATTAAAGGCAATCAGTTTGTCAACTTGCAGATCCCAGCTCATCTCCCCCGCGTCACACATCCACTCTGGGTGAGATGCGGCCTCCTCCGCTGTGACTTTGATGCTTCCCGCAATGCGGGTTTCAGACGCGTGGCAGTCGGCGGCATCGATAGAGAAGGGTGCATTGGCATGCATATATACATCCTTCCAGGCAAAGAACCGGTGCAGCTGGCAGTGGTCCTCTCCCCAGCATCCGGCTTTAATCATGAGGTAGGAGGGCTTTTTGCCGGAGGCTGCATTTGCAGGAAGCTGCCCCAAGACCGGTTCATCCTCCGCGAGGTCCGGGTTGCACACAAAGAATTCAATGAAGAACGGCTTTTCCGCACCGTTCTCGTCTCTGGCGGTCAGCGAGTGCCACCACCAGTCATACCCCTGTCGTCTGAGGGGACCGCGGAGCATGCATGCGTCGCGCGTGATGTCGTGTTTGGTAAAAGAATGTGTCATATTTATGCCTCATTAATGATTTATATGTAATTTTTTATAGTTGCTAAACACCGGCGCAGAATCTGAGTTGAATCTGCGCCGGTTTCATATATGGACCATTTATACTCACTTTCGGGACATGTATCCATATTACTGCTGCTGCACACCCATTGCAGCCTTAACATATTCCCAAGCTTCCGCTTCATCAAGAGCGAATTTTGAAACAACCTTCTTAACGATTTCAGACGGGGAAAGATTCATTTCTTCTCTGTATATCCTTATTGCGCCTTTGATTTCACCTATTGCCTCGACTCGATCCAGTACCTCACACATAGTATGAACACCTCCTTCAGGTTCGTTCTGTTTCTTCAGCACGTCCTCAAAACGCGAATCTTTTGTCATGACGCTCATTAGCTGTAACACAGATTCCACATGATTTATTGTCTCAGAACTAGGAACATATTTGTTATTCTTACGCATCTGAGAAAAGTAATCTGCAACAACCCGGAAATCACTGTGGAAATACTCCAGCTGCTCATCCTCCAAATACGCAATTTCATAAAGATTAATTTTTATATCTGATACATATGGCCGTAAAATATCCGGAACATTTACAGCTTCCAGCAGAGACTGCGGCTTATCCCAGTGTTTCTTGTAACCAAAATAAAGCACAATGGTGACGACCGGGTACCGCGGATTTTTCCTGTTTTCCTTTAGCAATTGAGTCCGATACTCTGCGCTGTCATAGCTGAAAACGCGAAAACCATATCCTGGTCAGGTTATGTCTGATTCTCAATTCCAATACAGGCGATTCGAATATTGTTCTTTAACCAACGCTTTGCGACATCTCTCTCAATATCTCTGATTACGCCATCCGCTTTATAAGCCGCCCTGGGCGTTTGATCAACAAGCTCCTTCTCCGCTATTACTTGCTCTCCGCTAAAGAGCAGTGCATTTACCACATCGGCAAACACATCGTTATACGCAAATAGCGTCTTCTCCGTAATGTCTTTTTGTGACATTTTCTGATCACTTCCTTTAATTATAGTTTATTTCAGCGAATGTTAAAAGAGCCGAATGAGCATCAAGACGCTCGTTATCTACCTTTAATGGTTCATGGAAAATATCATATTTTCAGAAATCTGTCCATGGATTTTTATAAATTCCATAATATCTTACCATTTATCACACAAATCCCATAAATTCCTACCATTTCGATTATGCTCGTTCTGAAAAAGATAAAACAACGGGGCTGTCGCATTAAGGCGAGCCACCACTATATATGGCAGACGTTATTTGAAATGTCTGCCATATATAGTGGTAACACCGTCTAATGCGACAGCCCCGTTTTACATACAACTCCTCACTCTTTCACAAACGATGCCTCGCCACCCACACTCCATACCACATCGCCATCACGACAATCACAGCAGCCCCATAGCTGGCATAGTAACCAATCCCGGCACCGAAGGTGTCCGCCAGCCACACGAGAGGCGAGCCGGGAGATGCGGTATTCAAAAATCCATAATTCACACCGAATGCACGGTCGAACGGGATCATGATTCCTGCATACAATACCAAAAACGCGATTGGGATCGGCCAACGGTGAGCAGTGGGCGCAATGATGCGCTCATCAAGACACAGCAGTATGTAAATGATAATCGCCCCATGCACGAGAAAGCCTGCGGAACTGAAAAATGAGCAGGGCGGGTACATTGTCCAGTCCGGAAAAAGGAGGGCACACATCGCGCCGGGAAGGAACGGGAAAAACAGCAGCTCGGAGAGAATCACAGACCTTTCCGCAAAAAGTGCGTGGGCAAAGACAGCATAACTTGCCAGTGAGCATATATGCAGAGGAAGCGTATACTTGCTGTACATGCCTTTCCACATGATCAAAAGAGAAGGAAGAACCTGCATGAGCAGCGCGCATATTGCAGATGTACTCCGGATCCACCTCTTTCCACGCCCCCCGCATCGTTTTGCTCCGAGAAACGCCACCGCCGCAATAAGTCCCAGGACCAGAAGCCATAGAATATGCGGCAGATTCCACAATTCAAATCCGCTTCCGGGCGCAAGCTCATTCTCATATTGCAGAAATTGATCCATACTTTTCACCATAAAAAGGAACTCCTCGGCGTTCTTGCCGCACTGCGCACAGCGCGAAACACCTGGTGAACATCTCCCATTGTGACAAATCTCCCGAATCGACGGTATGACCGTCCTATCGGGAGATTATTTTGTTCATGTCTTCGGCGTCTTATAGTAGAAGTGGGCGAAAACACCTGTGAAGATTGCCATTATCACGAAATTCGAAAATTCTCCGTCAAAGAGGTTGCCCAACATAGAAATACCAAACAAAATCGTAAGCGCAAGGAAAATCTTTCTTCTCCTTCTCACTTTTCTTTCCCATTCCGCATAGTCGTTGTGACCTGATTGACTATAGTTCTGACCGGAGTAGCCGGGCTGGCTGTAATCGCCTTGACTATAGTTGGGCTGGGTATACCCGGGCTGATCAAATCCAGACTGGGTAAATCCAGATTGGGTAGATCCAGATTGGGTAGATCCAGATTGGGCATAATCGGGCTGACTAAATTCAGGCTGATTATTGCCGGGATGATTATACCAGGGATGACTATAATCGGGCTGGCTTCTATGTGCCCGCTGTGACCTGCTGCCATTATTTCGCTGAGGTGTACCACCATAATTTCTCTGCGGAGAACTGTCATAATTCTGCTGCGGCATACCGTCATACGGATTGACGTACATGCGGTTCATGCGCTGCTTCTGACTGACAAGTACACGGCCATTCGAATCCGTGAAGGTCCCCGTCAGAAGACGTATGATATCAATGAACCATCCGAAAAAAAACAGTCCGCCAGTAAAAAAATAGAGAATTCCTTTACCTATTCTTCCCACATAAAATTGATGGCCACCGACAAAACCAAGGAAAAAACATACAATCAAAGCTGTCCACCGATCCTTATCAGACACCGTAGGATCCACACCGAGGTAGAAATTGTAATTCATCTGGCTCGGATACGGCTGATTAGGAGCGGGCTGGTTATAGTATCCCTGGCTTTGATATCTGGTTCCGGGCGGCGCCTGCCTATAGCTCGGCTCACCTTCATAATAGCTTCCACGTTCACCGGACCTTCTCTGCTCTTCCTCCGCCTTTGCTCTCTGCCGACCCTTTTCAAACCCATAGCCGAAGGCCTCCGGGTCTCTGAGGAAAGACGTTGCGTCCTCGTTCAGCCGAAGCGGAGTGTCGCATGCCCGGCAGACAATGTATTTCTCGCCCAGTCCGGCATCGAGCGGCGCGCCGCACACCGGGCATTTCATAATCTTAAAATCCATAAGCAATCCCTCATACTAAGACCATGTGAATAACGTCTAATCAGCTAATTATACAACACTCCGGTAAAAAATAATACGGATTATATCTTTCCAAACCTCTTCCGTGTCTATGCTTTACGATCTGAAGTCAGAGGCAGCAAATTCCTGCTCCTGTGGGCTGATTGCTGCCTTAGCGCTTGACAGGTTTCTTGGGATCAACGGCGGAGGCAGCAAATTCTTGATTCCAAGGCGTGTCTGCTGCCTTTGCGCTTGACAGGGTTCTTGAGGTCAACGGCGGAGGCAGCAAATTCTTGATTCCAAGGCGTGTCTGCTGCCTTTGCGCTTGACAGGATTCTTGAGGTCAACGGCGGAGGCAGCAAATTCTTG
>JBGUIK010000010.1:0-32135 GCA_045112915.1 Lachnospiraceae bacterium | reverse complement strand
GACAGTCGGTTCCGTGTCTGAAGACGCCATCCGGAAGTATATCGGGAACCAATCCAAATCTTACTGAGGTCCAGTCATGCGTAAATGTGCGGACATGAAATATCATTTTGCTGCGGAACTGAGGATCTACCCTTCCTCACAGCAGAAACATATCATAGCGGTAAATGATGGGGCGTCACGCTTTGTCTATAACCGCATGACCGCGAATGACAGGGAACTGCACAGGCTTAAGAAAACGGCACACCTGTGCCCTGCGTATAAGGGGCGGATCGAGTACCTCGAACAGGTCCGTTCCTCCAAAAAGGAGCTCGTGAACACGATCCCGTTCCTGAACGGGAAGGATGTGGATTCCCTGGCCGTGGACAACGCCATAAAGAATCACAACAGGGCATGGGAGCGTTTCCGCGAAATCCCCGGCACGGGGATCCCGGGGTTCCATAAGAAGTCCTATGCGCAGTCCTACCAGACGAACGCCCATTACAAAAAGGATGCTGAGAGCTGGGAGGAAGGGAACGTCCATTTCGTGCGCAGGAGCGCCGGCGAACAGGTGCCGCATTTTATATCCCTCCCGATACTGGGGACCATCCGTTTCCGCTGTTCAGGAAAAGTGCTGCATATGCTCACCTCACATAAGGAGGATACGCGCATCGGAACGATCACGATCCGCAAGGATAACTGCGGGGACTATTATGCCACCCTGCAGATCTCGTCCGACATACCGTTCACCGATCCCTTCCCCAAGACCGGATCCTGCGTCGGTATCGATATGAACCTGACGAACCTTTACACAGACAGCGACGGGAATGTCATCCCCAACCCGAAGTATGGCCGCGGCATGAAAAAGAAGCTCGCAAAGGCGCAGCGGAAGCTGTCACGCATGAAGGAAGCTGCCGTAAGGGACAACAGAGCATTAAATGAGGCGTCCAACTATCAGAAACAGCGGCTCCGCACGGCAGTGCTCCAGAGGAAGGTATCCCGGAGCAGGGAGGATTACCTGCAGGTGCAGACGAAACGACTGGTCGAAAGCCAAGATCTGATCGTTTCCGAGGACCTGAAGGTAAAGAACATGCTCAGGAACCATAAGCTGGCGTACGGTATCGCGGATGTGTCCTGGGGGAGTTTCTTCATACTCCTCAGCCGGAAGGCTGTGCTCTACGGCAAAGAGTACATGAAAGTCCCTGCAAAGGACACGACGCAGACCTGCAGCGGATGCGGCCATGTAATGAAAGGGGAAGAGAAGATCCCTCTCGGCGCAGAGGAATGGACATGCCCCGTATGCGGCATGCATCATCTGCGTGACTATAATTCGGCAAGAAATGTACTGCAGAGGGGCCTTGCGGTAAAGGCCCTGCAGATATAGCAACTGTAGAAATATGCCCCCTGGTAATCAGCTCACCAGGATAACCGTCCCCTAACTGGCGGACCTCCACCACCTTATCCTGCGGGAAGGGTGGCGCGCCTGCTGTATCCGGACAAGGTTGCTTTTCCGCCTGCGAAGCAGAGAAAGACTCCCGCGGCGGACCAGCAAGCTCGGAGATTCAATCTCCGAGAAGCTGACAAACAGACCGCCTCTCAACAATGTTCTGGAGGCGGTTTTTGAGTGTAAGGGTTCTCATGTAAGTAATAATCGGATTCTCAATCAGTCATAAAGCCCGGCCCGGCACAAGGCCATAGTGACAAACATTTCCACAAGATAATTATTGATCAAATATTGAGGCACCGGTGAAGCCAGACGAACCACGTGGTCAAACGGATAATCCTGCTTGCGGGGGTTATGCGTCGTTGTCACAAGAAGCTTACCTGCTTTACAATCCATAAGTGTTTCCATAATTTCAGACAGGATGATGTAATTGCCTCTCACGGACAAAATAATCACCCGGTCGTCTTCTGAAAGATCCCGAAGAACAGACAGATCACTCGGAACGATCACATGATACCCGGAACGGGTGTGAAGATTCTGTTGAATCTGTACAGCCACGGTGCGCATGTTGACCATTCCTGTGACTGCCACAGTATGTCCCGGGGCCAGATAAGAGAGAAAACAGTCCAAATCATTTTCGCGAATCGCCGCCAGAGCCGGACCCAGAATATTGGTCATCACATCCGCAATGTTGTTGGGAGTGATCATAAAATGATTCCGGTCGGGATTTTCCAGTTTGTATTGTCTGGTGATTTCCTCACACATTTCTCGGAATTCTTTATAATTTGCAAATCCGATTTTTGTGATCATTCGCGACACGGACGCGTTGGAAAGCATACAATTTCCGGATAATTCATTGATTGTCATATCCGACACTTCAAATAAATGTGTGTATACATAATAGGCAAAGGAAGTCGCACTTCCGGCCTTCATATCCGGCATTTTCGGAGTTACGGAACCTGCAATTTACGGTGTCACACTTCCGCACATCAAGATGTTTATTCTTTCCTGTTTAGGTGGCGCTCTGACAGGTCTCCTGACAATGATTTCGGGAACAAAACTCTACGCTTTCACCGGCCTCGGAGTATTCACTTTCTTTGGTTTTATCAGTCCGGAGCAGCCCGGTTTTATTTGGCCGATCCTGATTATGGCTATTCCTTTCCTGGCAAGCTTTGCAATCAGTTATGTGCTCTACAAAGATGAGGAACCTGCTGCAGAACATCGGGAAGCAGACGCTTCCGCTGAAAAAGAAGTTCCTGTCATCAAGGGAAGATTTGAAATAGAAGCTCCTGTGCCCGGAAAAGTGGTTGCTCTCAGTGATGTACCGGACGCTACATTTGCAGAAGGTCTCCTCGGAAACGGATTTGCGGTCGAACCTTCCGAAGGAAAGGTCTACGCTCCTTTCGACGGAACCGCGGTTACCGTATTTGAAACACTCCACGCCCTCGGGCTTCAGGCTGATAACGGTGTCTCCATTCTGGTCCATGTCGGTCTTGAGACAGTCGGACTGAACGGCGCTCCGTTCAAAGCACATATTAAGCAGGGTGATCATTTCAGGAAAGGCCAGCTTCTTCTAGAGTTCGATATGGATCAGATCAAAGCGGCTGGGCTTCCGACTATTACTCCGGTCATCGTTACAAATGAAGATGAGGTCGGGGATGTAGTGGTTGAAAACAATAAACTTGTCATCGGCGCATAATATCGGAAAGGAGAAAATCATGAATAGATTTCCCGAGAATTTTCTGTGGGGCGGCGCAACAGCCGCGAACCAGGTAGAAGGCGCCTGGAATGTGGACGGAAAAGGAGTGGCAGTCCCGGATGTGGTAACTGCCGGCAGCCATACAATCGCGAGGAGGGTAGATCCTTCTCTTGATCCCGAGATTCTTTATCCCTCACATGAAGCCATTGATTTTTATCATCATTACAGAGAGGATATCGCGCTTTTTGCGGAAATGGGCTTTAAAGTGTTCCGGATGTCCATCAACTGGACAAGAATCTTCCCGACTGGGGAGGAGAATATACCAAATGAGGCGGGACTTCAGTTTTACGATGATGTCTTTGACTGCCCCAGGGAACATGGTATTGAACCGCTTGTGACGATCTCCCATTACGAATTGCCTTATGCGCTGGTCGAGAAGTACAATGGTTGGATTGACAGAAAGCTGATTGATCTCTACATGAAATTTTGCAAGGTGATTTTTGATCGTTATCAGAATAAAATTAAATATTGGCTGACTTTTAACGAGATCAATTGCGGAACTCTCTTCACGGGAACGGTAATTGAAACGTGTACGTTCAAAGGATATACAGGACCGACCAACGAGGCGCACAGTTCCATGCAGATACGTTATCAGGCACTGCACCATCAATTTGTCGCATCTGCAATGGTAGTCGCTTATGCGCATGAGCATTATCCGCAGTTCAAGATGGGCTGCATGGTCGCTCAGCTTCCGGATTATCCGGCAACATGTAATCCCGATGATATGCTGGCGACACAAAAGCACATGCGCGAAGTCAATTGGTATTGTTCGGATATTCAGGTGCGAGGCAGATACCCTTCCTACAGCAGGCGTTTCTTTAGAGAGAACGGAATTGCGATCGATATGGAAGCGGAGGATGAGGAGATTCTGCTCAGGGGGACAGTCGACTTCTATACATTCAGTTACTATATGTCCTTCTGTGTATCCGTCGATCCCAATGCTGACAGAACGACCGGGAACCTTCTTGGTGGAGTGAAGAATCCCTATCTTAATACATCGGAATGGGGATGGCAGATTGATCCCAAAGGATTGAGGTGGATTCTTAATGAGATCTGGGACCGTTATCAGATTCCGCTGATGGTCGTAGAAAATGGCCTCGGAGCAAGAGATGTCAAAGACGTTGACGGAAAGATTCACGATACTTACCGCATTGATTATATGAAACAACATATCGATGCGATGGCAGAAGCGATCGAAGACGGTGTTGAACTCATGGGTTACACTCCGTGGGCATGCATTGATTCTGTTTCACTTTCAACCGGAGAAATGGCTAAGAGATACGGAATGATTTATGTCAACAAATTTGATGATGGCAGCGGAGATTTTTCCAGAGAGAGAAAAGATTCCTTTTATTGGTATAAGGAGATAATTAAGAATAATTGACGAACTCTGATTCCGTCGTTTCAAGGTTCGAATCCTTGTAGCCCAGCTAAAGGGGCTGTGAAAAAAGTCCCTTTGCATCTCTATCTTTTTTGACAGATTAAACAGCATAACATATAATTGATTTGTAGAACTGCTGTCCGAGAAATGATACCAGGGAGGCATTTCAAATATGGGCATGTATTTGAATCCGGGAAAAACAGCTTTTGAAGAAGCTGTAAATTCCGAAATATATATAGACAAAACACAATTGATCGGGTATTTAAATTCCATTGTAAAGACTAAACAGAAATACTTAAGCGTTTCACGGCCAAGAAGATTCGGAAAAACCATTACCGCCGATATGATCTGCGCCTATTATGGCAGGGATGCCGATAGCCGGAAAATGTTTGAAAAAAGAAAGATTGCTTCATACGTCGGAACGGGTCCATCTAAATGGGATGCTTATCTCGGACAATTTGATGTTGTCCGGCTTGTTATGACAGACTTCTTCAAACCGGATATCACGATTGCGGACGCATTGAGTAAAATTAAGAAAAGGGTTCTGGATGAACTTGAAGAATGCTATCCGAATGTAGGATATGACGCGGATGACTTCCCGTACAGCTTCGAGAAGTTCTGCAGAAAATCAGACAGACAGTTTGTTATTGTCATAGACGAATGGGATGCCGCTTTCAGAATAAGGAAGGACGACAATGCAGGACAAAGCCTGTATCTCGACTTTCTGCGGGACTGGTTGAAGGATAAGCCATATGTTGCACTTGCCTATATGACAGGCATTCTTCCAATAAAAAAATACGGGCAGCATTCGGCGCTGAACATGTTCACGGAGTATTCCATGATGTTCCCCCGCCAGCTTGCTCCATATACCGGATTTACCGAGGACGAAGTAAAACTGCTATGCGACAGTTATGGACGCGATTTTGAACGCATCAAAAGCTGGTATGACGGTTACGAAGTCAGTGATATTGTTCAGCCTGACCCAAACCATGCAGAATATAAATCCATCGGAAAGGCCCCTACATCCAGACACTACGCATTATACAGTCCCCTCTCCGTTGTAGAATCCATCACGACCGGGGTAATCCGGGATTACTGGAACAAGACGGAGACTTACGAGGCTCTTGCTCTTTATATTCGGAAAGACTTCGACGGTTTAAAGGATGCGGTAGCGCTTCTCATGGACGGCGGCCGGCTTGCTATCGACACTTCCACCTATCAAAATGATATGACTACATTCACATGCCGGGATGATGTGCTGTCGCTCCTGATCCACCTTGGTTATCTTGGATTTGACGATGGACGCAGCGAAGTCTTTATCCCTAACCGCGAGATTCTGGACGAATTCAGGACCTCTACGAAAGGTGGCGAATGGAAGGACACCTTTAAATCATTTGAGGATTCTCTCGCATTGTTGGATGCTACCTGGAAATGCAATGAAAATGCAGTTGCTGAATTCGTAGAAAATGCACACAATCAGGCTGCGAACAAGACCTATAATGATGAGGCGGCTCTGAGTTACGGAATCCAGCTGGCCTATTATGCAGCCCGGAAATACTATTCGACAATACTGGAACTGGATACCGGTAAAGGATATGCAGATGTGGTGTATCTTCCGGCACCGGCTTATTCTGAAAAGCCCGCATTGTTAATTGAACTTAAGTACGGAAAAGACACTGATATAGCCATGAATCAGATAAGGCGGCAGAAATATCTCGACAGGTTTGACCATTACAGGGGGAATATCCTGGTTATAGGGATTAATTATGATAAAGATATTCCCAACAGCCATCCTGACTTCAAGCATCATACCTGTAAAATAGAACAATACTAACGGTAAAGGAACGAGCAGCTTGCATTTCCCGAACCGAAAAAATGTGAAAAAACGACCATTTTGAGCGCCGAAAACAGCCTACCAGTAAGGATTTGTTTACTGATTCAAACTGACCTGTAACATGCGTAATCATTGAGCGGCCGGAGGTCACAGCGGGAAAAGCGCATAAATAAAGGAAATCCCAAAATTTCCCAGCTCACTCTGACTCCGTCATTTCAAGGTTCGAATCCTTGTAGCCCAGCTAAGGTCTAAACCGAAAGGTTGGGCCTTTTTTGTTTGTTACTTGCCGTTTTTCGCAATCCCACAAACAATTTTCGGTTAGTAAAAAGCCAAATCATTGACAATATGAGAATAATATCATATCATTCGAGTATCCAATATGGACATACAATTTGAAAAGATACCCAATCTGGGCACCAAGGAGACGAAATGCTGATTGATATAAAAGAGCTGAGAGATTCGACGGGGATGACACAGAAAGAATTTGCTTCTCGATACGGAATCCCTATCAGCACATTAAGAAAATGGGAACAGGGTGAGTCATCTCCCGCTCCGTATGTAGCCGCCTTACTGGCAAGAACACTTCCGGATACAGAGTCTTCTTTAAAAAGAATAAAGACGCGGGGTGGAAAAACCTATTATTACAGTCCGGTAAAAAAAGAAGTCTCAGATGTGAAAGGAAACCGCATCACGATTCAGGAAGATTTGGAAGGTGTGAAAGAGCAGAATCTTGCGTTGTATCTGGAAGATTTGTTTGAGGGATTCTATCGGCTGCAGGATAAATTCAATCGAGACTGCCGGTATGATAAAGAAGAAGATATTTTGTGGAGTTAACAGCGGAGGAAAGTATGGGCAAAGATACAAAAGAATACTTCCTTATGCACAAAAACATAAAAGTGTGTCTGATGGAAATTTCCGATGACGGAGTGTTAGGAAGTGTCAGACATAACGAAGCAGCTGCGGATCACTTCCCTCTGGGAGGTAGGATGAATAACATGAAGTTTCATGACTGGTGGCGTGACCGGGCAATACCGAAGACGCGACATGGAGCCAAAAACGCGCTTCAGCGATTAGGCTATTCCTCAACGAACAGCGCGCTGGTCAATAATCTGGCATTAAGCCTGTCTGATTGTTACTGGATCATGCCAAGAGGGGAAAATTTGACATGGGAAGATACGAATCTGTTTACTAATGATTTTACAGACACTTTTGGAGAGCTTACGTTTAATAGCAAGCATTTGATTGATATCAGAAAGGAAACAAAATTCAACTGCGCGACTTCACAGGGGGAACTACAGAAAAAGTGGTGCATCGATAAGAGTGGAGTCCGGTATATGGTGAAGGGAAATTATGGACAGTCGTATCAGCAGAGTATAAATGAGATATTTGCAACGAGACTTCACGAACAACAGGGGTGGAAGGAATATACACCGTACTTTCCTGTGAAAGTGCGGCTGGATGACGATAGAGAAGGCCTCGGTTGCATGTGCTATGATTTTTGCAGTGAAAATATCGAATGTATCAGTGCATGGGAATTACTGCAGATGGTAAAGACCAGACAAAATGAATCATTCTATTATCCATTAAAAAAAGTCTGCCTGAGCCTGGGAATGTCAGAACAATATTTTTCTGATTTTATGGATTATCAGATTATGACGGATTACCTGATGAGCAACACTGACAGGCACATGAATAATATCGCGATTATGAGGAATCCGGATACACTTGAGATACTCGGATTTGCACCGATTTATGATTCGGGCAATTCCATGTTCTACAATGTACCTTATGAACAGCTGTCGAGAGTAAAGATAAGCGCAATAAAAACGCATTCTTTTCTGGAAAAAGAGAGCAGACTTCTCAAATATGTCCATAATCGTAATCTTGTTGATGTTGACAAAGCAGAGATGGACTTTTCGGTATATGAGATGGATGTTCTTGAGAATCAGATCCGAATCCCCAAATTAAAAGAGCTCTATGAAAGAAAACGTGCAAGTCTAAGGGCGTTTCAGAGCGGAAAGGATTTGTGGAAAAGTGACCGTAACGGACTCTAATTCCGTCATTTCACGGTTCGAATCTTTGTAGCCCAGCTAAGGTCTAAACCGAAAGGTTTGGGCCTTTTTGGTTTGTGAGCCATGGCTCGCTAAAATATAGTTTAGTAAAATTAAGTTAACTAAAAAGGGAAGGGAACTTGTTTATCGCCAGAGAAAAGGAAAATTCAATTTTACATAGCCGGCGGGGAAGGAGCTCTGCTGGCTTTTTTCTGCTAATGGACACCGGAATCAAGATGTGAAAATGTTGTTTTATTTGTAACAAAAGAACGCGATACGCGTCATATCTCTTTCGAAATAGTTCCGAAGGACGAACAAGGAGGCTGTCGCATTAAGGCGCGCCGCCACTATATATGGCAGACGATATTTGCAAATGTCTGCCATATAGTGGTGACACCGTCTACTGCGACAGCTCCTTTTTTAAAACATTATACACCATAAGAAAATCTTTCGACCGAATCATCCCCGGTCGTGTACAGAATCTCATGGGCTGCACGGTCCATACCGACATAGAACCCGTTCCAGAGATCGCTGTAATCGCTGCTCACCGCTTCGTATTCAAAGAGTTTGCGGGATTCATCGCCTCCTGCCGCAATGGTGAATTCTTCTATCGGGAACATATCACGCTCTTCCCGAAGCTGATCCGTCATCATGAAATAACTAAGGGGCGGGCGGTCCTCCGTCAGACCGTAGGTGGGGTCGATGTGATAACACTTTCCGCCCAGATTTACAAATACCCATGAGTGACCTTCGGCATAGTCTTCCGAATAATGGACTGTACCGCCCATCTCCTCCGAGTCGATTTCTACCTGGAGGAGCAAATAGTTATACAGTCCGGCAATTTCATTACAGATTCCCCGGCCTTCCGTGAGGCACCGGTAAGGCGACTGCTTGTCCATCCACTCCAGGGTGTGTTCATACATTTCGTAATCGTATGTATAATTCGTCGTCATATACTCATACAGCGCGAGGATTTTCTCGAAGTCACTGTAATCATCGCTGATTGAATCATTGAGGATGCTGGTGATGGCTGCTTCAAATTCCTTTTCCTGTGCCAGAAACTCCTCTTTCGGAATCAGATAAATGATCTCCGCCCTGCCGTCCGCCCACGCGCCGGTCTCAACTTTCTCGCGCGCCACAGGAAAGAAAAAGTTGGACAGACGTCCGCTGCACCAGCCCGCGAAATCCTGATCCGGGCACGCGAACGAATCCTCGCCGTTACGCAGCGCGTCGCAGTAGGCGAAGAACGCATCCCTCTTTGCTTCTCCGAACTGTTCCAGATAGCGGGAGCCGAAGACATGTGGATTGAAGGCATAGTGCCCCTCTTCGTTGTTGGAAATGTTTTCGATAAAGCGCTCCGACTCCAGCCCGGTTTCCTGTTCCGGCAGAGATTCTTCCCCTGATCCGGTTTTCGGGTCAGTCTGTTCTTTTTCTTCCACAGAATTATTTTCCGAAGGAATACCTTCAGGTAAAGAAACGGAAGATGTTCCGCAGCCTGCAAGTAGAAAACAGATCAGCATGATTACTGAATAATAGCGGATGAATTTCATAAGGGGTCCTCTCGTACAATTGATCATTGTCAGCAGTGCTTGTTTTTCGATTTCATCGAAAAATACATCTGGTCCAATCATAACGGATTCCACATGCGGCAGCAACGGATACGTGGAATATGTTTAGTAAGGTTTTTTGCTGTTACCGCCTTTATCTAAACAGGCATCATGTATATAATTTATATATACGTTCATTTTAAGGATGTCCCGAAGAACCACGTTTTCTACAACGCTATTCTCTGGGGAGCGCAGAAGAAGATAACGACCGGCTATAAATGAAAGAGGACCGAAATATGAACCCTGCAAATGAAATCAACTACCCATTCACCGCCATCGTCGGGCAGAGCGACATGAAGCTTGCGCTCTGCCTCATCGCAGTGCAGCCGAAGATCGGCGGAGTCCTGATCTACGGAGAGCGGGGAACAGCCAAGACCACCGCTGTCCGAGCCCTGCCGTCGCTCCTTGGCGGCAACAGGCGGGTCATCGAGCTGCCCTTAAATGCGTCGGAAGACCGCGTCGTCGGCACGATCCAGCTGGGGACACTGATGAAGAGCGGTGAGCGTGAATTTGTCCCCGGCCTCATGGCGGAGGCGGACGGTCAGATATTATATGTGGACGAGATAAACCTGCTTGAAGATTCGGTCGTCGACCTGCTTCTCGATGCGGCGTCGACCGGCGTCTGCCGTGTGGAGCGGGAGGGCGTATCGCTGCGCTTCCCCGCCGGATTTGTTCTGGTCGGAACGATGAATCCTGAGGAAGGGACCCTGCGGCCTCAGCTGCTCGACCGGTTCGGGCTGTCCGTCAAAGTGAGCGGAAGCCTGACCAAAGAGGAGCGCATGCTTCTCATCCGGAGGCATGCGGAGTTCGAGGGGGATCCGGAGGCATTTGCAAATGAATGGCAGGCCAAGGAAAACCTCCTCGCACAGCGCTTGCAGAAAGCCGCCGGAGACTATCCGAAAGTCACCTTCTCGGACGATATCATGGAATTTGCGGCAGGCCTCTGCGAACAGTTCAAGGTGGACGGCTATCGGGGCGATCTCACTATGATACGGACTGCCCGGGCAGCCGCAGCGTTCGACGGCAGACTCTCCGTGACAAGAGAGGACGTCCTTCTTGCCGCGCGCTTCGTCCTGCCGCACAGGCTCAAGAAGATGCCGTTCGAGGACATGGGTATGACCGACAGGATGCTCGATGTAGCAGCCTCGGAGATAAAAAAAGTGCAGGATAGAAAGGTTCATGAAAATGAATCCGCGGAGGACAGGAGAGTAATCGCGGGAAAAAAATCATAAGGGCAGTTCCGAAAGAGGAGCTGCCCAGGCAAGATGTTCCGCCGCTGCCATTTGCAGCCAGACCTCTTGAGAGCACGAAGAGCCGGGTCAAAAGAGCTCAGGAAGCCAGAAAAGGCGTCCGCATGAAAGGCGCGGCCAAAGGGCACGTGGTCGGAGCGACGATGAACCCTGCCTCCGGCCGTATTCACATGCCGGGCAGCATTCTCGCCCAGCTCACCCAGGGCGAGGACCTGGCAGATGGGATCCGCGAGGACAATATACGCTACCAGAAGACTGCAGGGCGCGGCAGGAAGACGGCGAAAAGAAGGGCTGTGCAGCTGGCGGCAGTGCTGCATGCCTCCTATCAGCCGATGGAGGGGCTGAGGATCGATCCGGATTTTTAAAGGTAGTTCAAGTCTCGCGAGCGAGACTTGACGCGGGATCCGGGGCAGCGACAGCCCTTTGTCGATGCTGCGTTGGCAGTCGGGACGGTGCAGGTGGGCGATTAAAAGAATTTTGCCACGAGCACCAGCACACTCCTCTTATCCATCCTGATACTTTCGTCTTTTACATATACAACTTTTCCCGAATCCGGAATCGAATTCGGCAGATACCATTCAGATGTGTCAGCGGCAATCTCCCAGCGGTAGTGGTCCGGGAGGGAGGGCAGCTGGCACATTTGCTCTTCCCAGTACACATTGACCGCAAGGCACACAAAGTCGTCCCGGGTCTTATCTTCAGTCTGCCCTGCATACAGGACTTTAAGGACGTAATTCCCTTCTTCCGGGAGGAATGTCTGGATGTCGGGATACGTGCCGGCCTGCTCAGGGTATGCGCCGCCCTGATCGGGGTACGCGCCGGCCTGCTCGGGATTCGCGTCGGCCTGTTCATGATATGCGCCGGCCTGCGTCCCCTGACGGGCTTCACGCCCGGCGACCCCATAAGGCTTCCTCACGATCGGGTGCTTCTTTCGGAGCGCGATCATATGTCTGGTGAAAAGCCAGTGATCCTGATTCTCCCGCTTCTCATGCCAGTTCAGCCAGGAAATTTCATTATCCTGACAGTAGGCGTTGTTATTGCCGAACTGTGTGTTCAGGAACTCATCCCCCGCGAGGAACATGGGAATTCCGCGGCTCATGAGCAGGACCGCCATTGCGTTTTTAGCCAGCTTCTTCCGCAAAGCTACGATCTTCGGATTTCCGGTCTCCCCCTCCGCGCCGCAGTTCCAGCTCCGGTTGTCATCGGAGCCGTCGGTGTCATTCCAGCCATTTGCCTTATTATGCTTGCGGCTGTACGTGTACATATCCCATAGAGTAAAGCCGTCATGGCAGTTCAGGAAGTTGACGGAGGCGGTATTTCCGCGCGATTCGGGGTCGTAGATATCCGTTGAACCGGCAATGCGCTTTGCCGCCGTCTCGATCAGAGACAGATCCCCCTTAAGAAAATTGCGCATATCATCCCGGTACTTGCCGTTCCACTCCGCCCAGCGGTGCCAGGCGGGGAAGGTACCGACCTGGTAGAGGCCGCCGGCGTCCCAGGCTTCGGCGATGAGTTTTACATCGGCAAGAATCGGATCAAATGCAAGATTCTGCAGCAGCGGCGGATTATTCATCGGCGTCCCGTCCTGATTGCGGCCGAGGATGCTCGCAAGGTCGAAGCGGAACCCGTCGATGTGATAGGTCACTGTCCAGTAGCGCAGCGAGTCGAGGATCATCTGCTGCACGACCGGGTGATTGCAGTTCAGCGTGTTGCCGCAGCCGCTGAAATTGTAATACTTGCCGTCCGGGGTCAGAATATAGTAAATGTTGTTGTCGATCCCCTTGAAAGAGATGAAGGGACCGCCCTCGCCCCGCTCCGCGGTGTGGTTGTATACGACGTCGAGGAAGCACTCAATGCCATTGTCATTGAGCTCCTTGATCAGCCGTTTGAGCTCCGCCCCCTCGCGGTTGTATTCGCGGCCGGCGGCGTAGCTGGTATTCGGCGCAAAAAAGCTGATGGGATTGTAGCCCCAGTAGTCGATCAGCTGCTGCCCGTCAACGATGCGGTCGTCGCACATCTCGTCGAACTCAAAGATCGGCATGAGCTCGACCACGTTGACGCCGAGGTCCTTCAGATAGGGAATCTTCTCCCGAAGGCCGTCAAACGTCCCGGGATTCTCCACTCCGGACGACACATGCTTTGTGAAGCCCCGGACATGGACCTCGTAGATGATCAGGTCCTCCATCGGGAGCAGCGGATTTTTGTCGGTCCCCCAGTCAAAATTGTTGCGGACGACACGGGCTTTGTAAAAATCCTCATCTCCCGGCTTTTTTCCCCAGACGCTCTGTCCGGTGACCGCTTTGGCATAGGGGTCGAGCAGGATCCGGCTTTTGTCAAATGTAAGCCCCTTCTCCGGGTCGTAAGGACCGTCGATGCGGTAGGCGTATTCAAACTTTTCAATATCAAGATCGAAGACAATCATCGCGTAGACGTCGCCGATGCGGTAGGATTCCGGAAATTTGAGTGTTGCAAATGGCACATCCGCCTTCCGTCTGAACAGCAGCAGCTCCACGCTCGTCGCTCCGTGCGAATGGATCGTGAAGTTCACGGCTCCGGGGAGCGCAGTGGCCCCGTTCAGCTCGTAGAGACCGGGACGGACGCGGAAGTCGCCGATTTTGTCCATGGCGACCATTTGAATATTTTCGAGGGGACCGGTGAAGAGTTCTTTCTTTCTCATAGCGCTTCCTCTTTTCAGACGAACCTCCACCACCATGCAGTGCGGAAGCTCCTATGAATGTGGTACTCTGTTGTTACGCTGCATAGATACGGAATGCATGCGTGCCAATGCTCCGGGAGAACGGAGCTATACTTTTATAATACACGCTAAGGGGGCTGCGATGTATATGGTTTTTGTAAAATTTGCTTTTTTAACGGAATGCTGCCGCGTCACAAAGCCCGCGCTTCAGGAAGTGCCGCAAACTTGTTTGTCCATATTGAACAAACAAGTATTATCGCATGAAAAATGTTATAATAATTAAATCTATCGCATGAAAAATGTTGCCGCTATCTTTAAGCTTACCGGCAGTATAGAAAGGAATACACATATGGATTACGACGTAATTATTATCGGCGCAGGGCCGGGAGGCATCTTCTCAGCCTATGAACTGAGCCATTTGAAACCGAAACTCAAAGTGCTGGTCCTTGAAAAGGGCCGGCCGCTGGAAAAGCGCAAGTGTCCCATCGACGGCGACAAAATAAAGAGCTGCATTAACTGCCCGATCTGCTCGATCATGAGCGGCTTCGGCGGCGCGGGCGCATTTTCAGATGGCAAATACAACATAACCAACGACTTCGGCGGCACCCTGTTCGAGTATATCGGAAAGAGCAAGGCCATAGAGCTCATGGAGTATGTGGATCAAATCAATCTGTCCCACGGCGGAGCGGGAACAAAGCTTTATTCCACGGCGGGAACAGACATAAAGAAGAAATGCATGCAGAATAAGCTGAAGCTGCTGGACGCCTCGGTGCGCCACCTGGGAACCGATATCAACTATGTCGTCCTGCAGAACCTGTATGAAGAGCTCAAGGATAAAATCGAGTTCAAGTTCGGGACGGCTGTCGATAAGATAGAGATCATAGACGGCGGATATGAGATCACTGCTGCGGGAGAGCATTACAGCTGCGGCAAATGCATCGTCTCCGTGGGACGGAGCGGCAGCAAATGGATGGAGAACATTTGCAAAGACTTAGGCATCGAGACAAAGTCCAACCGTGTCGACATAGGTGTGCGCGTGGAGCTGCCGGCTGTCATTTTCTCACATCTGACAGATGAGCTCTATGAGAGCAAGATTGTATACAGGACTGAGAAATTCGAGGATTACGTCCGGACCTTCTGCATGAACCCGAAGGGAAGCGTCGTCGCCGAGAACACGAACGGCATCGTGACCGTGAACGGCCACAGCTATGAGGACTCCGCGAAACAGACGGAGAATACCAACTTCGCCCTGCTGGTCTCAAAGCATTTCTCGGAGCCGTTCAAGGACAGCAACGGGTACGGCGAGAGCATAGCAAGGCTATCCAATATGCTCGGCGGCGGGGTGATCGTGCAGCGATTCGGCGACCTTGTCAGGGGGCGCAGAAGCAACCATAAGAGAATGGAGGAGAGCTTTGTGATGCCGACCCTGAAGGCGGAACCGGGCGATCTCAGTCTCGTGCTTCCGAAGAGAATTCTGGACGGAATTATAGAGATGATCTATGCACTTGACCGGATCGCGCCCGGAACGGCCAACGACGACACTCTGCTCTATGGCGTAGAAGTTAAATTCTACAACATGGAAGTGAAGCTCGACGAAAATCTTGAGACGAGGCATAAAGGCCTCTACATCATCGGGGACGGCAGCGGCGTGACGCATTCGCTGTCACATGCGTCCGCGAGCGGGGTGTATGTGGCGAGGCAGATTGTCGGAGGATTTATTTGATTCTGTATAAGAAAGTCACGATCTCTCCGCGGGTACAGTTTTGAGTATCGCGGAAGGTCCCATCGGGATAGCCTTTTGTAATGCCCGCCTCGGCAGCCCAGAGAACCGCGTTTTTGAAAGCAGGTGTAATCGCATCCTTGAAGCTGCTTTTTGTTGTCTTCGGTTTCGGTGAGCCTTTATATCTCCAGATGAAAGTTGCGATCTGGCCGCGTGTGCATTTGCCGTTTATGCCGAATGTTCCGTTGCTGTAACCTTTTGCGATTCCCTTCTGATACGTCCACAGAATTGCGTTATAAAATGCGTGGGACTTTGGAACATCTGAGAAGGGACTTTTGCTGACACTTTTGGGAGAAGGTTTGCCTGCGAGTCTCCAGAGGAACATAGCCGCTTCGCCGCGGGTGCAGGTATCATTAATTCCGAACAGGTTGGTGCCGGAATAACCTTTCGTTATCCCTTTTGCCAAAGCCCAGTATACCTCTTTGGCGTGGGCAGTTGTATTTGGGATAACATCAGAAAAATAGGTGACTGTTCCTGCGCTGTTCAGCAATGAAAGGTCGCTTATGTCTATGAATGCGGGCGAGAGTACGGCATTTGCCGCGAACTTTTTGCGAGACAGATCTTTTATTGCAGCAAGGTCACTGCTGTAGGTATGAGATCCCTCGTATAATGTCCTGGTATATTGGTCGTTATCATTTCCGGTGAAGGGGGATGACTTGAACCAGAGACCACCTTTATATGATTCGATAAAAGCTATCCGGCTTCCGTTAGTCGCAACCGGTTCAAAGCTGTCATTCCAAACTTTTCCGAGCAGAGAAGCCTTTAAGGTCTTTGGGTTGATTTTAAATATATAATAAGTTCGTAAGTGTTTAGCATAAACGACATTGACAATCAGTTCCTTAAATCCGTCAAAATCGATGTCAAGAAGCGTGTAGTCATTTCTGTTGCCATATGTAGCATCTCTGTTCAGGTACAGGGCTTCTGCAAAACAGGGCTCGAAGACGCTTCGATATGTGACGGCGCCGACCGTCTCCTCGCTCTCCGGTGTTTCGCTTACCGGTGTCTCGCCGAGAGGATCATCGGCCTCCGATTCAGCATCGGATGTTTCAAATGCCGGATTGACCGCCGATGTTTCAACAGATTCGTCGGTCAGTATATCATTGCCGTCTAAATCTGAACTTTCGGCTTTCGGCTCCTCCGCATCTGTGATTACAACGGTACTGTCGCTGATATCACCGGCGTATACTGCGGAAGAAGCTGCGCAGATACATGTCAGGACCAAAGTGATAAATTTTTTTACCTTCATTCAAAAACCCTCCTTTTTGAATATGCACCATATCTGTATTTGCCAAAGATGATGAGGCATGACAAAATGTATGAACATTTTGATTATATCAAGGTGCGTTGTTTGAGTCTATACAGAAGGAATTTGACAAAGGTTTTCATTCTTAATCGCGCAATACTCGTGACTTCAGTCGTGAGATACGCGCGCAAGGTGACACTCGTCTTCATCGTGAGTACAATCTCGCGATGAAGAATGAACGCCTCCGGCGTTCTTGATTAAGCAATGGCTGAGCGACATTTGCAAAACAACAAGGTATAATTGATGCTGACAATGAGCATGCATATAGAACGAAAGGAAGTATCATATGAAAGTATTATTGATTAACGGAAGCAGAAGAGACAACGGATGCACATACACTGCGCTTTGCGAGATCGCGAAGGAACTGACCGCCGGCGGCGTAGAGTGGGAAATCATGAACGTCGGATCCAGAGTCAACAAGGGCGAGGTGAATGACGCTGTGAACGAGGCGGTAGAAGCCTTGAAGACTACGGATGCGATCATTGTAGGTTCACCGGTATACTACGCGAGCCCGTCTGGGGAGATTCTTATGTTCCTTGACAGACTCTTCGGCAAGGCGGAGGCGGAGCTCAGGTTCATGCCGGCGGCCACAATCGCTTCAGCAAGAAGAGGCGGAACGACCGCGACGCTGGACGTGCTGAACAAGTATTTCATGTATAACCAGATGCCGCTCGTGGCCTCCAGATACTGGAACATGGTCCACGGCAGTGCTCCGGAGCAGGTGCTTCAGGACGAGGAAGGCCTGCAGATCATGCACACCCTCGGCAGAAATATGGTGTGGATCCTGAAGAGCATCGAAACGGGAAAGAAGGCCGGTGTTGCGCAGCCAGAGGCTGAGACGAAGGTGTTTACGAACTTTATTAGGTGAGGCGGATGGGAAAGAATCATCTGAACCTCAGGAGGTTGATATGAACGACGCACCGAAGATATACGAGTCTACAGTAGAAGAGCGAAGGGCATACATCAATAAGCGCTACCCGTGCATAGCCGACTGCGAGATGTGCGGACTGTGCAAAGTGTTCCGCGGTATGGACGCGGAACACGCCTATGCTGATTATATTACAGGGAAGAGATCGTTTCTGGAGGTGGCTGCGGACTATAAGCGCTAGAAGCGCTGGGCGCTTGCGCGGGATTCACTCGCCTCGGACAAAGGCAGCAAACATCCCAGGAAATCAAGAATTTGCTGCCTCCGGCGTCGACCCGAAGAAGCCCGCGTCGGTCAAAGGCAGCAATCATCCCAAGAAATCAAGAATTTGCTGCCTTCGGCGTCGACTCGAAGAAACGTGCCATGGTCAAAGGCAGCAAACACCTCAAGAAATCAAGAATTTGCTGCCCCCAGCGTCGACGCGAAGAAACGTGCCATGGTCAAAGGCAGCAAACACCCCAAGAAATCAAGAATTTGCTGCCCCCGGCGTTGACCTGAAGAAAGGTGTCTCGGTCAAAAGCAGCAATCATCCCAAGAAATCAAGAATATGCTGCCTTCGGCGTCGACCCGAAGAAACACGCGTCGGTCAAAGGCCGCAAATCCTCCAAGAAATCAAGAATTTGCTGCCTCCAGCGTCGACGCGAAGAAACGTGCCATGGTCAAAGGCAGCAATCATCCCAGGAAATCAAGAATTTGCTGCCTCCGCCGTTGACCCGAAGATTGGTGCCAGGGTCAAAGGCAGCAATCATCTCGAGAAATCAAGAATTTGCTGCCTCTGCCGTTGACCCGAAGAAACACGTTTTGGTCAAAGGCAGCAAACATCCCGAGAAATCAAGAATTTGCTGCCTTCGCCGTTGAGCCGACACCCGGCAAGCATCGCAAAGCTAAGGAGTAACCGAGCAACATGGATTATCAGGACATTAACGCACAGACAATCGACGGCTGGATCCGCGACGGCTGGGAATGGGGGAAGCCGATCTCCCATGAAGTCTATGAAAAAGCGAAGAACGGAGAGTGGGATGTGTATCTCACGCCAACTAAGGCGGTCCCGCATGAGTGGTTCGGGGTTCTCGAAGGGAAGAAGATCCTTGGCCTGGCATCGGGAGGCGGGCAGCAGATGCCGACATTTGCGGCATGCGGCGCGATCTGTACGGTTCTGGATTATTCGCCCCTCCAGCTGGAGAGCGAGCGCATGGTCGCGGAGCGGGAAGGCTATGACATCCGGATCATTCGAGGAGATATGACGAAGCCGCTGCCATTTGCAAATGAAGAATTCGACATGATCTTCCACCCCGTCTCCAACTGCTATGTTGAGGAGGTGCGGCCCATCTGGAAGGAATGCTATCGGGTCCTGAAGCCCGGGGGAATCCTGCTGGCCGGGACGGACCACTATGTCAATTACATTGTGGACAGCGAGGAGAAGCAGATCGTAAATTCGCTGCCCTTCAACCCGCTTCGCAACCCGGACCAGATGAGGCAGCTGGAGGCGGACAATGCGGGTGTGCAGTTCTCGCATTCGCTGGAAGAGCAGATCGGGGGCCAGCTGGAGGCCGGCTTTGTGCTGCTCGCTATGTATGAGGATACAAATGGCGAGGGGCGGCTGCACGAGATGCATATTCCGACGTATCTTGCGATGAGGTCGGTGAAGCCGGCGGGAACGTGAGCAGGGTGACAGCAAAAAAAAACAAAAAAGAAGAATCTGCTTTGACAAGGACATGTACGAATGGTATATTAAAATTACCCAACGGGTAATTTTAAGGAGAGCAAATGTGCAGCTGCTATACAGTAATGGTAAAGTTCAGAAGCAGTGTACCGACTTAAAAGCTGTCAGAGGTAAGTAAACATTATGAGTAATTATATTGAATATAATGGCAAGATTGCTTTTCATCCTGGATACTACATTAAAGAAATCATTGAAGAAAGCGGACTTTCTCAGAAGGATTTTGCCTATCGACTGGACACCACGCCAAAGAATTTAAGTATTCTGGTACGCGGAGAGCAAAGCTTATCAATCGATATAGCAATGAAATTATCCCGAATGTTAGGAACCAGTGTTGAGTATTGGCTTAACCTTCAAAATAGCTATGATGTTTTAATTGCAGAGTTCGAATCATCTAAGGAATTAGAGCAGGAGAGAAGAGTTTTCAAATACTTTGAATACGCATACTTCAGAGGGAACTTTGGTCTTCCTGATCTCCCAAGAAAGACAAATGATCAGATCAAATGTGTACGAGAATTCTTAAATGTCGCGACATTATCTGTGTTTACAAAGCCAAATATGGCAGTGAGCTTCCGAAGCATTTCCGATGATATGAAGGAGGCGAATACGGCAAGGGCCAACGCTATGGTCCAGATTGCAATTAATCAGGCATTAAAAATCGAAGCGCCAAAATATGATAAAAAGAAGTTTGAGAAGGCAGCAGACTATGCATTGACATTAACAACGCAGCACAGCGATTTTTATCCATTGATCAGGAACGCTTTTAAAGAAGCAGGAGTGATTTTCGTTATACTTCCAAATCTTCCGGGTTCCGGAATCAATGGTGCAACAAAAAGGATTGGACAGAATGTAATGTTGATGGTCAATGACAGGCGACTCTACTCAGACACATTTTGGTTCACACTTTTTCATGAAATTGGACACATCATTAACGGCGATTACGGAGTAACTTTTGAAGATGAACAGGAGAATCTGGAGGAGGCTGCAGACAAATATGCAGAGGATAAGCTGATTCCTCCGGAAGAATATGAAATCTTCTTAAAAAGAAACCGGTTTCGAGAAGAAGATATTCGAGTATTCGCCGAAAGAATCGACAGGGATCCGGGGATTGTACTTGGTCGTTTACAAAACGATCATATTATTCCATTTGCAAATGATGAATTATCAAAGGCGCTAAAGCACCAATATAAAGTAAGACTGATATGATCATCATTCGCTCTGCGCATCTTTTCGATATCCCCGCGATCCCATTCCATAACTCCTCTTAAAGAAAGGGGCATTTACATGGTCCACCTTGTTCTGGAATTTTTGATAATCCTTACGACCATCGGAAGCTGGGTCAGCATGTTCAAAAGGGGCGGCGGCCGTGTACTATCACAGCGGGGCATCGAATCTCTCAAATATTACACGTGCCTGTCCAACATCTTTGCCGGCATGATTGCCGGCCTGACTATCGTCTGCCTGTTCGTGACCGGCATGCAGGCCTCGCTGCCCATGTGGGTGGCCCTTCTTAAGTATTCCTCCGCGGTATCCGTCTGCCTGACCTTCTGCGTAGTTATGGTCTTTCTCGGTCCACGGATGGGTTACAAGCTGCTCTTTGCCGAGGAGCAGCTCTTCCTTCATGCGGTTGGGCCGCTGCTGGCTGTGTTCTCCTTTCTGAGCAGTCCATTTATCCCGCAAATGAAGTCTTCCGCCACCTTCATCGCTGTCATCCCGACCCTTTTATACGGCATAGTTTATGCCGCCAATATCCTGAAGAACGGAATCGGTGAGGGAGAGAAGACAAACGACTGGTACGGATTCGCCGTCGGAGGCGTCAAATCAATCCCTGTCGTGTTCGCCATCATTATGACGGTGACATGGGGAATGGCGGTCGGTATGCTGGCTCTCAGGGGGGTATTTCAAAGTTGAAAACAGTGGTTTCTCGAAAACTTGCAATATTTCCCGAAAAACTTGAGAAATTTCCTGAAATTCGAAGCTGGTACGACGGCTATCTGTTCGGCAGCGAGGAGATATACAATCCCTGGTCCGTGATTAACTACTTTAATAATAACTGTAAACCGAAAGCCTTCTGGTCGAGAACCAGCGGAAACGAGATGATCGGTCAGCTGATCAGAGATGCAAATGCCGGGACATATGAAAGCCTGGCTGCTCTGATGCAGGGGAAGGAAGTCCAGGCAATGATCGATACAGATATCATTTATCCGGAACTTAATGGAGACCCTGATATCATTTGTAGCTTCTTGCTGGTTGCCGGATACCTTCGGGTTACAGGAACTATCAGTGCAATCAATGACAATCCAATCTGTTCTCTTGCCATCCCTAACAAGGAGATTAAAAGTGTATTTCAGAAAGAGATCCTGAATATGTATAGCGAGGTCTTTACCGGATCCCTGCTGCGGGACTTCGAAGTGTCCATTCGTACAGGGAACAGTGAGCTGCTTACAGAAACCTTGCAGAAATACCTGCTTCAGTCGGCCAGTGTATATGATACAGCCCATGAGAGCTTCTGCCATGGAGTTGTTTTTGGAATGCTGGCAGTGATGTCAGACAGTTATTATATAGCTTCAAACAGAGAATCCGGAGAAGGAAGATTTGACGTGCAGTTGGAGCCGCATGATAAAAGCCGGACAGGATATATTCTGGAATTCAAAACGAAAAAAGGACTGGATGAAGCAGGCCTGACGGCTCTCGCAGCCGAAGGTCTTCGACAGATCAGGGACCGTAAGTATTATACTGACATGGAGTACCATGGCATTCATAATATCACGCTCTTTGGCATAGGTTTCAGCGGGAAAAAAGTATCTGTACAGGTTGAACAGAGGTAAGCAGCGGTATGAACATCCAATCCAATCAAAAAGCCATATTCGCGGCTTTCTTCTGCAACTTCTTCTGGGGACTCAGCTTCCTGGCATCTCGTATCGCGCTGAACGAAGCTTTGGTCTCGGTGCTGCGTGTTGATATTGGTGGGGATATATGGGGTGCAGAAATAAGGCGAAGTGAGCCTGCTTTATCGTGGTATTCTATAACGGAATATCACGATATTCATTATAGCCATTTGTGAGGAGAATCATAATCCGCTATAATGGATATGTCAGATTAGGCTACCCTGAACTTGGAGGAGGCAAGACATATGATTTACAGAGATTTTCACGGAAAAAAGTTATCTGCACTCGGATTTGGCGCTATGCGCCTGCCTGTCATTGACGGGGATGACGGAAGAATCGACGAAGCTGCCGCGCTTCGTATGGTAGATACTGCCATGCAGAACGGCATTAACTACTACGATACGGCATGGGGATACCATGGAGAAAATTCAGAGCTTGTCATGGGAAGAGCCCTGTCCCAGTATCCGAGAGACAGCTTTTATGTGGCGACGAAGTTTCCCGGCTATGATCCATCTAATTGGGGCAAGGTAGAAGAGATCTTCGAGCAGCAGCTAAAAAAGCTGGGCGTGGAGTATTTTGACTTTTATCTCTTCCACAACGTGTGCGAGATGAATATCGACGCGTATCTGAACGATGAGAAGTACGGGATATACAGTTACCTCATGAAACAGAAGCAGAACGGCAGAATCAGACACCTTGGCTTTTCCTGCCATGGGAGTATACCGGTGCTTCAGCGCTTTTTGGATGCCTATGGCAAGGATATGGAATTCTGCCAGCTGCAGCTGAACTATCTGGACTGGACTTTCCAGAACGGAAAAGAGAAGGTAGATCTGCTTGATCAGCACAACATTCCGGTGTGGGTCATGGAGCCTCTGCGCGGCGGAAAGCTGGCGAAACTGCTTCCGGAGTATGAAGCAAGGCTTAAGGAGCTTCGACCGGACGAGGAGATCCCGGCCTGGGCCTTCCGCTTCCTGCAGAGCATCCCTTCTGTGACCATGATTCTGTCCGGCATGTCAAATGACGAGCAGCTGGAGAAGAACCTTATAACCTTTGCAGAAGACAAAAAGCTGAACGAAGCGGAAATGAGCGCGCTGCTTGACATTGCGGAAAAGATGCTCTCCGTAGGCACGGTACCCTGCACGGCATGTCATTATTGTGTAAGCCACTGCCCGCAGGGGCTGAACATCCCCGACCTGCTGGCTCTCTACAATGAGCATGCCTTTACCGGCGGCGGATTCATCGCGCCGATGGCTCTCGGAGCGCTGCCGGAAGAGAAGCGCCCGCAGGCCTGTCTGCAGTGCCGGAGCTGTGAGCAGGTATGTCCGCAGCAGATCAAGATATCTGAAGTGCTGGCGGATTTTTCCGCGAAGCTGGGCTTTTAAGGATGGCGAATTAAATGATATCCGCCCATACTTGAAAATGAAGGCCTTGCAGAGTATAATAGCAAGCGGCGGCTAACTGGAATTTTTCGCCCATCATACAGCGGAGTCGGAGATGGACGGCTGTGTGGTGGGCTTTTATTTTGAATGGTGGTTAGGTTGCGCTAACACTTTTTCGGCGCATTTTCCGCAGGGCGAAGATTCCTTATCAGATCGTGGCGGACATGCACGCCTGGCAGCTGTGTCATCTGGCCATGGTCGTGCCTATCGCCGATGCATACTATGAGGCGGAGGATCCTGAGCACGCGGGAAGAGACACCGCGCTCATGAGAAAAACTGCAAATCAGATCCGGGATAACCTCAGTGCGATCGTGGCCCGGAAGATCCGGCTGTCTCCGGGGAAAATGCAAGTGTTTCGCCTGCTGCCCGTACCGCTTGTGGGGTGGATCCTCGGTCTGGTTTTTCAAAGTTCCTTCGGGGATCGGTTCATGTACCGGCATTCGATGAAAGCGCCGGATGAGATGCGTCAGCTGCACGAGCAGTTTTATCGGTGGCTTGAGTAAGGAGGCAATCAAAAAATGATGAATAATGAAGGATACAACACCATCGGCATAGATGGAAATCTTGACTGGAAAAGAATTCGCAAGTTATTCATTATCGGTCTGGTTGCGGGCATTATGGTCTTTATCGGTGACTGGCTTCTTGGCTATGGTGTCGCTGATGAAACTCTGACCGGAAACGAGCGAATGCTCTCGGCATATCTTGGCCTTTCGGATACCAGAATATTCTGGTCTGCTTTTCTGGGTCTGATTGGGATCCCGTTGGAGGGGCTGTGTTATTTTGGCATTTATCGTCTCATGGCAGAACGTGCTCCACGGCTTGCCCATTCTTTCCGAAGCGGGGTTTTTGGATATTTGATTTTCGGTGCCTGCGGTGTTCATGTGCCGTGTCTGGCTGCCGTATATGTATACAATCATCTGATGGAAGTAAGCCCGGAGAAGGCGTTTGAACTGTCAATGCACTTTGGGGCATACTTTCTTCTGCCGGCCATGATAATGTTTATGATATTTTCCTTGATTATGTGGATTGCTCAGATTAAAGCATTTGCGACAGGAAAGACACCATATCCGAGGTGGTGTTGGATTTTCTCATTGCCTGTCGGAATGGCTGCGGCAGCATTTCTAAACATATTTGGAAATCATGCGGTTATCAATGCTCTTACCACAGCGTGGATCAGCATAGGAAATATATGGCAGTTTGCTGGTCTGATTCTGTTCATGAGAAGGGCTCAGTCAGGCGAGTCTGCAGTGCAGGAGCTATGAGCAGGTATGTCCGCAGCAGATCAAGATATCTGAGGTACTGGAGGATTTTGCTGCGAAGGTGGGCTTTTTTAGGATGGCGAATAATATTTAGTCTATGTAGTAGCTGATATTATAAAAACAGGTGCCGATTGATACCGTGCCCACTTGACAGGATCATCTATGAAGTATACAATGGTATCAAATGATACCAATCAATGATGGGGGGTAGCATATTTTGGCTGACACACGGACAAGAATTGAGACTAAACTCGAAGTGAACTCTTATCTACAAGATCTTCAATACGCATTGAGTCATAACGCAACAATAACTTTCCAAGCTGAGCGAAAAGTTGATCAAAATAGAGCTCCACAGTATACGAATAAGTTTACTGTTGCAGATTTATTTCCAAATGAAGACCCAGTAATTGCTTTAAAACGAGAATTACAGACATTGACAGTCAAAGAATATATAAAGACGGTCAAGGATCTGCGTCTCCCCAATAGAAGTGAGATGCGTGAGTTCGGGAAAGTATATAATGGCAAAGGAGAAGTGTACATTAAAATTCGTGTGGAATTACTCTCTGAGTTTGGGAACCATACAACTTTCGTAATGTCATTTCATTATGCCGAGAATCCGTTCACTCCTGATATGTTTCCATATAGATAATAAGGAGGTGCAACAACATGAAAATCTTAATGTCAGAGAGAATATTATGCCCTTGCTGCATGGAAAAACACGATGTGAAGAGGATAACTACAGAAGAAAGCAATATATTTAAGGGCGTGCCCGTTAAATATGAGGCAGAATACTTCTATTGTGATCGGGCAGATGAAACATATGCGGATGAACGACAAGTTTCATCAAATGATATTGCTCTTAAGAATGCCTATCGTGAAAAGATGGGTCTTTTGACATCTCATCAAATTGCAGCGATTCGTGCCAGATATGGTATCAGTCAGAGTGACTTATGTCTCCTGCTAGGATGGGGTGGGAAAACTATCACACGTTATGAAAGCCACCAGGTACAGGATATCGCTCATGACACTATTCTTAGAAAGTTGGACTCCGATCCTGAGTGGTTTTTGCAGCTTCTTCAAGCAGGAAAAGACTCACTTTCTGCCGCATCATATGCGAAATATATGGAAGCCGGGACAGCTCTTTTTGAAAAAGATCATGACATGTATCTGAAAAGTGCTATCATGTCGAAATATGCTCGCTTCCTTCAAAATTCGGAAGCTAATGGTAGTAAGGCATTATCATTGGACGTGGTTGTAGATATGATTCGCTACTATGCTAACTCCAATAGTGTTGTGAGTTTGTTCAGGGTAAAACTTATGAAAATGTTATGGTATGCAGATGCGCTTTCGTTTAAGCGCCGCGGGCATGCAATGTCCGGACTGGTATATCGGGCCCTGCCTATGGGAGCAGTTCCAATTGCTTATGAATCTATCGTTGATCTGAGTACCATAAACTGTGAAGAAATCGATATGGGCGATGGTACGGGATACAAATTTATCCCTACTGAAAATAAAGAATATCCATATCTCACCCCAGAAGATATGGATATACTAAATGATGTTATCAAACGGTTTGGAAGAGTTTCAAAGAATGAAATCATCAAGACCATGCATCATGAGGATGCTTATACAGAAACCGCACCAAATGATATTATTCAATTTAAATATGTACAGACATTGAGCTTATCTTGAAGTACAAAGCGGCTGAGAGGTTATACCAATCTCAGTCGTTTTTTTAAATTCAGCCTTAGATCTGCGTAAAAGTAGAACTGATTTGAGCCGCGTATGGCACTGCACATGTGCATTATTTAGCAAGATCGACGCATGCCTGTGCCGAGGGCTACGCTTCTTTATCGCGGTATTCTACAATGGAATATCACGAAATTCATTATAGCCATTAGCGAGGAGAAGTATAATCCGCTACAATGGATTTGTCAGAATAGGTGAAGCAGAACTTGAGGTCAAATAAAATGAAAAAAGCTGCAGCGTTTCTTCTCGTGGGTATTTTGATTTTGGTCTCCCTGACAGCATGCGCAGCAGGTGGATCGGCGAGACAACAGGCAGAGCAACCGGCGTCAGTGCTTGAGAGCGGGGTGTCCCAGCAACCGAAAACAGAGACAGACAAGGATAATCAAGACGTGGGTGTTTTTGACTTTGACAAAAAGACAGTTTTGCTGAACAGCGGCTATGAGATGCCGATCCTCGGTCTTGGCACCTATTCACTCGATCACGATACCTGCGTGAGCTCTGTGATGGCGCTTCTGGAAAACGGCGGCAGGCTCATCGACACGGCGTATATGTACGGAAATGAGGAAGCTGTAGGAGAAGGTGTTCGCAAAGGCATGGAGGAATACGGCATTCCCCGCGAGGAGATATATGTAATCACCAAAATTTACCCGAATCAGTTCGATGATCCCGAAGCCGCCATCGACATGGCACTGGAAAAGCTGGATATCGGCTACATCGATATGATGTTGCTGCACCATCCCGGAACAAATGATGTCAAAGCCTATCAGGCTATGGAAAAGTACGTAGGGGAGGGTAAGATTCATTCTCTCGGCCTCTCCAACTGGTATGTAGAAGAATTGACCGAGTTCCTGCCGCAGGTCACGATTAAACCGGCGCTGGTGCAGAACGAGATCCACCCCTATTATCAAGAGCAGGATGTGGTGCCGTTTATTCAGGCAAATGGAATCGTTGTGCAATGCTGGTACCCGTTGGGCGGCAGAGGATATACCGCGGACCTCCTTGGAAATGAAACGATTCAAATGATTGCCAGTGCGCATGGCGTGTCCGCCGCACAGGTTATCCTGCGCTGGGATCTGCAGCGCAGCATTGTTGTAATTCCCGGATCAAGCAATCCGGACCATATCAAAGAGAACCTTGACTTGTTTGGATTTGAACTTACTGATGAGGAGATGGAACAGATAGGGGCGCTGGATAGGGATGAGAAGCATGATTGGTACTGATGAAAAGTATCTTATGCTATGCCATAAAAAACCATAAAAAACCGGAGGGACTGTGGAATCGCCCTCCGGTTTAATTTGGATTTGATGTGAAATGTGAACTCTCTTTCTGTGCAGTTGATAGGTTAGTGGTGCTATAACAACAAGTTCATTTATATTATATATTCAAGGCAGCTTTAATGCAAGTGTCCGTTTCATGACATGAATTACGATAATCATCTGCATTATCAAGTGTCCCTCACTGAACTGCTTTAAGCATTTTAGTCAGTGCATTTTCCGTATTCCTAACACACTTATAATAAGCTTCCATCTCGCTAAGCAGTTCTTTATTCAAATCATTCCGTTCTTCTTTCATCTCTGCGATTTCTGAACCAATCTTTTTTCCGAGAATATTAAATGTTGATCTTATTACTTCTGCGGAGTGGCAATCATGCATTTTGTTTATCAAAACGTCCTTTGTATACGTAAGGATTTTTGCAAAACTGCTTACTTGGATTTCTTTAGGAATGAGACCAAGGGCTGTTATTCCTGCAATCGTGCCGGATCCTGTCAGTCCCAGAAGCGCTCCGCCTCCTGCGATAACAGCGCTTCCACCGGCCATGCCAAGCCCACCTGCGGCCAAAGAACCGCCGCCGAAGAAGGCAAGGCTTGCGTTTGTGAGTGCTGCTCCATAAAGTCCTGGAAACGCGCTGCCTGCTAGAGCCACAGCAATGGTCGGAGCAAATATAAACGCTGCACTGCTGGCTGCAATAGCAGTACCGGCAACAGCTGTCAACTTTACTGTTTTCCTAATAGAGCTACCGTCTACAATGCCCTCATTTTTAGCAAAGTCTTTCCTAAACATAGCGATATCATCTGCACTTACGATAGTCTGCTTAAGGGCATATTGTTTAAGTGCATAATCGTAGGATCTTTTTAATTTGCGGAAATCTTTATCGTCGTCTTCCTGTGGTTGCGTATATGGTTCAAATAGAGCCAACTCCAGCGTCATCCAATAGACCCAGGATCTATCTGTGCCTTCTTGGTCAAGTTCAAATAAGAACTTATACATTTCTTTTTCATCTAAGAAATAAGAGCTATCCTGCGCCCCATTGAATTGAAGAACTGCCTTTTGCCAGCTCTGATGCCATTTCTCTTTATTCTCTGCCACGTCAGATTTCGCTGTTTCTTCCACATCATGTTTTATGGCTGCGTTTTCTAGCGAATAAAGAAGCCGATACTGAGAATAGTCCAGGTTCATCGACTTGAAAACTTGAGCCGCCTCTTCTAAATCGATTTCAACATCCGGTATTCCGTTGGTCCCTGCAGCAGAGGCTTTTCTGAATTGCAGCTTGATATCTTCTCCCAGATATGACCAATCCTGTGCGACAGCGAAGACGAATCTGCCGATACCTACAAAATTGATACTTGCAATAAAAGATGTTGTAAAAGGTCTGCCGGCAACTTTTTTTGCATATAAGGCCTTAACAAAAGCTCCGGAGACATTTGCAAATGCAAATACCCCACTGGAAATAAGACACATCCTTGATACTATACGATTGTTCACGGGGAGCATTTCTGATAAATCTCGATTTTGCAGATCGTATATCGAGACAATCTCCTCCCTTTCTATTAACTTGCAGAATGATATTACTGTATAGAGACCGCGTGTAATACACTCGTTCATTAGAACGGATTTTACCTGAGCTTTCATCCTGTTATTGTTTGTTTTAATCTCAGTCATAAGATCGAAAGGATCTTTTGTGCCTTCTCTGCTCAGGATATTAGTCTTTTCAAAAGCGGCTCTTATAAGCTTGGAAAATAGTTCTTCAACTACATCATCTGAAGCAGACAATATTCGTAGCATTGTCAGATTTCCGAAGACTTCTATGAGATCCCTGATTTCCTTCGGAATACCTTCAAATAGTTCAGCCTGCTTTTTTCTAGTATATTTCAGAGCCATATGGAATATCCAATACAGGAATCCGTAGATTATTTTTTCTGCGTCGTTGCGTCCTATTGCATAGTGGTCCGGAACGTTTTTTTTGCTAATTTTTCCTGTCGGGTCCAAACTATATAATTCACCGGTGTATTGCCCGATAATAGAGAAAACAAGCCCTGCTGCATTAGGTGTACCAGATAATTCCGCAAGGAGACCACTTTCAAGAGAGTTTTTAACACGTCCGAATAAGAATTTGACGGCACCGGAATAATCACGTTTTTTGTATCCACATATAGAGGCTGCTGAAACAACAGCCTTCTTTAGCCATTTGTCTTTGTCTCCCAGAGACAAACCTTTGGTGAGAACTGCATCAGAAAAACCCAGCGCATCCATAGACCCTGTTAAGAAACCAGATGCGGTAGCAGAAATATAGTATATCCGCTCAGACTTGGTGACTGATTCGTCGAATTGAGTGCTTTTATAACTGCTCTCGCTATAGTCAAAAGCAGTTTCTTCCATAGAACCAGTTACATCATCATCCAGGTTATAGTAAAAACCATAATACTTATCATCAATTTTGCGATAAGTGACCGATACTATTGTTTTGGGCAGTTGGCTTTTGGGACTCTCGATTATTGAATTATTAAAGGGAATTAAATTATTATCGGACATGTCATCACCTCCTGCACTAATTATAGGTTCGGTTGCGGTAAAAGGCAAATTGATAAAGTGCCAATATAAAGTAATAACAGGGTGAGAGATCAATCTAATCAAAAAGCCATACTTGGAGCTTTCTTCTGCATTTTTTTCTGGGGATTAAGTTTCCGGCATCGCGAATTGCGCTGAACGAAGTGTTTGTCTCGGTGATATAGTAGTATTCACTCAATAACAATTTTCTCGGGACCGATAAAAAACGGATTAAATCGCGTAGCATTGATTTGATATATTGCCCAACATCGCAGAATCAAATGTCCACCTACAATTCGTAAATAAACTGTGAACATTGTTCGAAATTCTGAGTAGTGATAAAATAATAGCTAATATGGCTGTTTAAACTATCAGTTCCTAAAAATAATAAAATTTATGGAATTCTTTGGTAGAGGGTCCATCGTTTTAGTCTGAACATTACAGTCATGTCTATATAACAGAACATGGGGGTCAACAATAATGGCTAAAAAGGTTACTGCCGATATAGGATTTGAGAAGCAAATATGGGATGCCGCCTGTGTACTTCGTGGCAACATGGATGCATCTGAGTATAAGAATGTAGTTCTTGGTCTGATTTTTCTGAAGTATATCTCAGACCGTTTTGAGGCAAAGTACCAAGAGCTTGTCGACGAAGGAGATGGTTTTGAGGAGGATATTGATGAATACACTTCCGAAGGCATCTTTTTTGTTCCGACCGGAGCCAGATGGAGTGAAATAGCATCCAAAGCCCATACACCTGAAATCGGTGTTGTTATTGATGATGCCATGCGGGCAATTGAGAAAGAGAATAAACGTCTGAAGGATATTCTTCCTAAGAACTTTGCACGACCTGAGCTGGATAAACGGCGTTTGGGTGATGTGGTAGATTTGTTTACAAATGTTCAAATGATTGAGCAAGGGGACGAAAAAGACATTTTGGGGAGAACCTATGAATATTGCCTTTCAATGTTTGCCGAGCAAGAAGGTAAACGCGGCGGCGAATTTTTTACGCCCTCATGTGTTGTTCGTACGCTTGTTGAGGTATTGCAGCCTTTCAAGGGACGCGTATATGAAAGCAAGACGCAAAATTTGATACAAATTAACGATTGCCCTCTCAGGGGTGTCGCATAGGGCATAGGGGTGTCGGTTTTGAAAACCGGTCATTTTTGTATATAGGGGATGTAGTTATGGCGACGATTACAAAGAAACAGATGGAAGAATATGAACGTCTGCGCCGGGATCGGGACAAT
>JBGUIK010000009.1:0-5379 GCA_045112915.1 Lachnospiraceae bacterium | reverse complement strand
CTCCGGAGGATATCAGGGTAACGATGGGAACCTATACCCATATTCATTACGAGGATGCGGCGGAGGAACTGCGTCGTCTGGGCAACCAGAGATCATGTCGGAATGGGAGAAGGTCAAGCGGGATTTCTATGAGTCCAACGGCCTTGAGGATGATGAGCCCGCGGAAAAGCCCGTGCAGCGCGCTTTTGATAAGAACAAAAAGCAGGATACGGGTTCCATGTATACCAAGTCATGGGACCGCAGGGAAGTACAGAAAGCACTGCAGATCAAGGACGACGATAAAGACAGCGCCGGATTTGACACAAGCCTCTTTGTGACAGAAGGCGGCGGCGAATTCCCGGGAGAGTTTGTTGTCGAGAAGATGACGATCAACAATCCGGAGCAGGCCGGAAGAGGAAGCAGCCAGATGTACCTGCACTCGGAGGATTCCATACGCCAGCTCACGGACGCGCTGGGAAGGATCTTTCTTGAGGGCGGCACCGGGAACGTTGTGATCACCGGCGATGAAGGCGCGGGAACCCTGAGCCTTGCCAGGGAACTTGTGAGGAGATACCGTCAGATCAATCCCAACTTTGTCGGACAGATCGCCAAGTCGGAAGGCAGATATATCACAAGAGAGAATATGCTGCGGGTCATTCCCAGGATGCCGTTCGGCGCTCTGATCATTGAGAGAGCTTCCATGATGAGCGAGGAAGGCGTGGCGGCAATGTGTGAGCTCCTGAAGGCGCCGGAGCGAAGTATTCTGATCATCATGATCGACCGCAAGGGCGTTATGGACGCGTTTCTGCATGATCATCCCAGGATGCGTGATATGTTCCCGGCCAGAGTGGACATCGCGGCTTTGAGCGTTGATACACTGTTGGGATATGCGCGGGAATATGCCGGCAAGCAGCAGTGCGAGATCGACGAATTCGGGATCAGCGCGCTGCAGAGCCGGATCCTCTCTTCCCAGACGGTCAATCACAGCGTCACGCTGGAGGATATCAGGGATATCGTCGATGAGGCGATCTATTACGCGAGCCGCAAGTCGCTCTCCAGTCTTGTGGATTCGTTTTCACGCAGAAAGTCGGGCACCGGCAACCGGATCATTCTTCGGGATAAGGATTTTCTGCATTACTGATGGAACGATGTGTTCAGGAAAAGAACACTTTAAATGTTATTGAGTAACAGGTCAGCGGACGGCTCTTCAGTTGCGGGAGTCATTCGCAGGGCATTCTGTGCGGGAGCGCCGCAGAATACCCGGGCAGGAAACAGGGCAAATGGGGAACTGCCGTTTCCTGCAAAGCAAATGCGTTCCGGATTGGAGTATAGTATGGCATCCAGAAAAACAGCAGCGACCAAAAAGAGCAGTACAGCAGCTGCTAAGAAAACGCCGGCTAAGACAAAAGCCGGGACGAGGGCCGTGAGAAAAGCACCCGCACAGCCCGCGGACAAGAGAGTCTTCATTTCTAATGACGACGCTTACTGGTACGGCAACGGAACGCATTATCAGATCTACAAAAAGCTCGGCGCGCATCTGTCGGAAGAAAACGGCGAAAAGGGTGTATTCTTTGCCGTATGGGCGCCCAACGCGAAAGCGGTCCACGTGGTCGGTACGTTTAACGGATGGAACGAAGACCAGCATGCCATGACCCAGTTCAATGCAGGCGGCATCTGGACCCTGTTCATTCCCGGCATTGGAGAAGGTGAACTGTACAAATACTGCATCACTACAACAGACGGATCCAAGAAATATAAAGCAGATCCTTATGCCAACTGGGCGGAGCTCCGTCCCGGAACGGCTTCCAAAGTCGTGGACCTGTCCGGATACAAGTGGGGCGATGCGCGCTGGCTGAAAGCGCGTGCCGGCAAGGATGTGAACCGTGAGCCTCTCGCTATCTATGAGTGCCATATCGGCTCCTGGATGAAACACCCCGACGGAACCGAGGACGGTTTCTATAATTACAGAGAGTTCGCAGACCGTCTCGTCGAATATCTCAAGGTCATGAAGTTTACCCATGTTGAACTTATGGGTATCTCCGAGCACCCCTTCGACGGATCCTGGGGCTACCAGGTTACCGGTTACTACGCACCTACTTCCAGATACGGCCATCCCAAGGATTTCATGTATCTGGTAGATACCCTGCACAAGAATAATATCGGCGTCATCCTCGACTGGGTTCCCGCTCACTTCTGCCCCGACGCGTTCGGCCTTGCAGAGTTTGACGGAACCTGCATCTACGAAGATCCCGATCCGCGCCGCGGCCAGCACCCCGACTGGGGAACCAGGATCTTCAATCTGGCCAAGAAGGAAGTCTCCAACTTCCTGATCGCCAACGTGAGCTACTGGATCAACGAATACCATATCGACGGCATCCGCGTGGACGCGGTCGCTTCCATGCTGTACCTTGACTACGGCAAGAAGGATGGACAGTGGGTTGCAAACCAGTACGGCGGCAACGAGAACCTCGACGCGATCGAGTTCTTCAAACACCTCAACTCGGTGATCCACGGCGCATACCCCGGATTCCTGACAATTGCCGAGGAATCCACAGCATGGCCCAAGATCACAGCTAAGCCCGAGGACGGCGGCCTTGGATTCTCCTTCAAGTGGAACATGGGCTGGATGCATGATTTCTGCGAATACATGAAGCTGGATCCGATCATGAGAAAGGGCAACCACAACGGGCTGACCTTCGCGATGAGCTACAACAGCGCCGAGAAGTACATTCTTCCTCTTTCCCACGACGAAGTTGTTCACCTCAAGTGCTCCATGGTCAACAAGATGCCCAGCTACAAGGTCGACAAGTATGCAAACCTCCGTGTGGGCTATACTTTCATGACAGGTCACGAAGGCAAGAAGCTCCTCTTCATGGGCCAGGAATTCGGCCAGGAGCATGAGTGGAACGAGGCGACCGAGCTTGAATGGTGGAGACTCGAGGAAGGCAAGGACGACAACTATCTCAACATCGGCCTTAAGTACTATGTGCAGAAACTGCTGGAGATCTACAGAAGCCACAAGTGCCTCTATGAGATCGATGATGACTGGTCAGGCTTTGAGTGGATCAACGCCGATGACGCGGACAGAAGTATTTATTCCTTCTTCCGCAAATGCCCTTCCCAGAAGAAGAGCCTTCTGTTCGTCCTGAATATGACCCCTGTCAAACGTGAAGGATACAGAGTGGGCGTACCGGTCCGCAAACAGTACAAGCTTCTTCTCAACAGCACGGACCTGGTATTCGGCGGATCCGGTGAGACCAGCGTTCCCGAAGTGATCAGAGCTAAGAAGGGCGAGTGCGATCACAGGGATCAGTATATTGAATTTGATCTTCCGGCATACGGAGCAATTGTTTTTGAGTTTTCCTTATAAGGTGGTGCGACATGAAAAAAGTCATGAGTCCGCAGAGGATTATCTGGAAAACATACTGATCCTGTGTGAGCGAAACGGAAATGTAAGATCCATCGACATTGTCAATGAGATGAATTATTCCAAGCCCAGTATCAGTATCGCAATGAAGAAACTCCGCACAGAAGGTTATGTGGAGATGGATCTGAACGGATACATCACTCTTACGGAAAGCGGAGAAGAGATCGCACAGAGGATCTATTCCCGCCATCAACTCCTTGAGAAGGTGCTGGTCGCGATCGGCGTCGATCAGGAAACTTTGAGAGAGCATAGGATATGAAGATGCCTGCAAATACAGGTGTTTCAGGCACTGCAGCGACATGTTGGTATGGAACGTAAATCAGACCATTTTATACCAACATTTGTACCAACATTGAAGGCGCGGGAAAGGGGGATCTTAAGCCGAAAAGTGGATAATCGTCTGATTCACGGCATATGAATACATCCCGCTGTACCTGATAAATACACGCTTTTTGCCATTTTAAGGAGTTTACCAGCTTATGATTAAAATACTGTTTGTCTGCCACGGCAGCATAGTGCGGCGGAGCTAAATGCCCGTAAATGCGCTGAAAATCGGTGATTTGCAATGAAGATAGAATGAAAATGACACTAATCTGACACTATGCAAAAGAACGGCTCCTGAAGAAATACGCTATAGCATAAATAATAAAATGGTTAAGAGATACATTCGTGTAAAAAAGCAATCATGTCTGCATGATGGCTTTTTTATGTTATAGAAAATTTGGAATGAGGAAACGATTAACCACACTTTACTTTCACGCTCTTGTTTGGTATTATCAAGAGCGAGAAAGTAAGGTGATGAAGATGAATAGATTTGAAATCTTAGACAATCTTGTTGAAAGCGGAAATGGGTATCTCCGCACATCCCAGGTACTGGAGCAAGGAATTTCAAAGCCGACACTTGCAGAATACGTCAGCAAGCGGAATATGGAGCGCGTTGCACAAGGCGTATATCTTGCCGCTGATGCCTGGCCGGACGAACTGTATTTGCTTTCCCTCACTAACAGCCGTATCGTATTTTCTCATGAAACGGCTCTATTCCTTCATGGCCTGATGGAGCGTGAGCCGAAGTATACGAGCGTGACAGTGAAAGCCGGTTATAATGCCTCTCATCTGCGCAATAAAGGCATTCGTGTTTATCAGGTGAAGCCGGATGTTGCCGATCTGGGTGTGACAGAGGTTGAAACCGGTTTTGGCAATAAAGTCCGCGTTTATGATAAGGAAAGAACCATCTGCGACATTCTACGGTATAAGGATTCTATGGATGTGCAAATTTTCCAATACGCAATGAAGGAATATATGGCTGGCAGTCAGAAGAATCTGAACCATCTGATGGCATACGCAAAGAAGTTCCAGATTGAGCCGGTTATGAGAACATATACGGAGGTAATGCTATGATCAGGACAGCAACACAGCTAAAAGCAAAAGTCAGAAACCTTTCCGGAGGCGACAGCACAAAAACACAAACTCTGATCCGAAATTTCATCATGGAACGCTTTCTTGAGCGTATTGCTCTGTCCCAGTATCGAAATAACTTCATTCTGAAGGGCGGGATGCTAGTTTCTGCTGTCGTTGGTCTGGATACGCGGGCAACGATGGACATTGACACTACTGTGAAATCCCTGGAGCTTTCCAAAGAAAATGCGGTAAAGATCGTTGAAGAGATAATCGCTGTAGAGATTCCGGATGGTGTTCATTTTACCATTACAAAGGTCACAGACATCATGGAGGAACACGATTATCCAGGCATCCGGTTTATGTTGGAAACTTCTCTGGATAATCTGCGGCAGGCAATCAAAATCGATATTTCTACCGGTGATATCATTACTCCGGGAGCTGTGGAATTTTCGTATAAGCTGATGTTTGAAGACAGGGCGATTTCCATCTGGACATACAATCTGGAAACACTGCTGGCGGAGAAGCTTGAAACGATTATGGCTCGCGGATCAGCGAATACAAGGATGCGTGATTTT
>JBGUIK010000008.1:0-28842 GCA_045112915.1 Lachnospiraceae bacterium | reverse complement strand
ATAATTATACCAAATGAAAAAGGACGCCTCTAGGTTTTCACCTAAAGGCGTTCTTTTTCATAGGACTTTTTTCACAGCCCCTTTTTTGGTTCGTAATAGTTCGGACAGGCTGTATTGATATTTCTAAAATCGACGGAAAGCACCATCTTCATCGAAAAACGCAGGTCCTTCCCTCGAGCTTAGCAATGCTCACGCATTGCTGATCTCTCAGTCGGACCCGCAATGTTTTTCTCACGAAGATGGATACTTTCCGCCGGACACGTAGTATAAGTACAGCCTGTCTGAACTGTTACTCTTCAATGGCACAGTCAGCATGCCTCTCAATCTCAAGCCAAACGCATACATCATTCTCACCGAAACACACAGGTCATCTCCAACTCGATCCCAAAGTCGGACCCGCACCATAAGTACAGCCTGTCTGAACTGTTACGACACAACGACACCGGCAGGCTGTATCGAAAACCCGATAACCAGATGCCGGATCAGCATGGCTAATTTGTCCCCAAGATTATCTGCATTTGCAAATTTCCCTCATATGTTGTATGATTCCTTGATAAGCATGTCTTAGGCACCCGCCGGGATGTGCCTTGAAACCACGTAAACTGACATTTCCTTAGGAGAACTCGCGGGATAATGTCTTATCATCTTTACGAGGAATTAATATGCCCGAAAAGAAACGTCCATCGGACAGCCCAAAACGCCGGCCGCGGGATATCATCGAGGAGCGCCCGGTCCCGAAGACCGTCCAACGTAAGAAGAAAAAGAAAAAGCCGCTCAGCCGGGGAAGACTTGTCCTCAAGAGAGTTCTGGAGGTCCTTCTCGGATTTATTATTGTGCTCTTTCTGGTCGGCGGCATCTACGGATTCGTGCGGATCCGGCCGCTTTACACAAAAGCCAAGGAGCAGGTCTACGATATCATTGCCAATATGGATACCGGGTCTTTCAGGCGGCAGACCAACACATCCGTTTACGATAAAAACGGTGAACTGATCGGAAAGCTCGGATATGAGCACTATGACTACATTGAGATCACACAGATCTCCGACTACATCCAACAGGGATATATCGACGTTGAGGACAAGAGGTTCAAGTCCCACCACGGTGTTGACTGGATCGCCACATTCCGCGCAGGCCTTGAGCTTATTCGCCACGGCGGTCACATCACTCAGGGCGGAAGCACGATCACTCAGCAGGTCATAAAGAACAACCTGCTGACTACCGAGAGAACCTTTGACAGAAAAGCGCTTGAGATCCTTATCGCGTCCCAGCTCGAAAAAGAATACACCAAAGCCGATATCATGGAGTTCTACTGCAACAGCAACTACTACGGGAACAGCTGTTACGGTGTGGAAGGAGCTGCCCAGTACTACTTCGGAGTTGACGCGAACAGTGTCGATCTGGCCCAGGCGGCTATGATCGTCGGTATAAGCAACTCACCCAACAACTACAATCCAGTAGCCGATTATGAACTCTGCATGAAGAAGAAGGAGCGTGTTCTCGGCTACATGCTGCAGCAGGGGCACATCACTCAGGAGGAGCACGATGAAGCCGTGAATGAACGGCCGGAGATCCTGAAGAAGAGTGATAATGTCGGCGGCCAGAGCTATGAGACGACCTACGCGGTCCACGATGCTGCCATACTCTTCATGAAGCACAGCGGCTTCGACTTCAAGTACACATTTGAGTCTGAGGAAGAGTATACTGAGTATAAAGATATATACAGTGAGGCCTACAACCAGGCTGCGGAGCGCATACGTGAGGGCGGATACAAGATAAATACGTCCTTTGACTCGGCCATCCAGGAGCATCTGCAGAATGCGATCGACGGCACTCTGGCAGGCGAGACGGACCTGCAGGACGACGGTCGGTACGATATGCAGGGTGCCGGTGTCTGCATTGACAATGAGACGGGTCAGGTCGTGGCCGCTGTCGGCGGACGCGGATTGAATGATGAATTTAACCGCGCGTATCTGGCCAAGAGGAGTGCAGGCTCCTCAATTAAGCCGATCGTGGTCTACGGACCGGCGCTCAACGAGGGCGTTATCTCGCCCGCGACCATCTACAACGACGCGGAAATCGATATAAACGGCTACGCGCCGAAGAACTCAGACGGTCAGTATTTCGGGAATGTCACAGTGCGCGAAGCGCTCGCGCGGTCTCTGAACACAGTAGCTGCCCAGATCTTTACGGACACAGGCTCGCAGAGGGCGCTTGGCTACCTTGACAAGATGCAGTTCTCATCCCTGTCTTTCGGCGATGCCTACAATACGGCTATCGCGCTCGGCGGTTTTACCAACGGTGTCACAGTCGAGGACATGGCACGCGCATATGCGGCAATTGCCAATGACGGCGTTCTCCGCGACAGCACCTGCATACGTTCCATCGTCTCCGAGACAGAGGGAACGATCTACGATTACTCGAACACGGAGGAAGTCAAAGTCTTCAATGCGGACACCTCATTCATACTTAAGGATATGATGCAGGGAGTCTTTAACGAGGACTACGGAACAGGCGCTGCTTACCGGACAGAGGACCAGTGTTTTGCAGGCAAGACCGGTACGACGAATGAGAACCGGGACGGATGGTTCGCCGGCTTCTCAACAAGCTATACCACTGTCATTTGGACCGGATGCGACACTCCGAAGAGTAATCCTCACCTGGCCGGAAACGAGTATCCGCTCGCGGCCTGGTCATCCTTTATGAATGCTGTTCATACAGGAAAAGAGAAGCGGGAATTTGCCCTGCCGGAGACGATCCTTCTGACCAATGCCGGCGGAGAACAGATGAAGCCCGAATATACGGAGAACATCTATGCGAGCAGACCGGAGGGCTGGGACTATACGTCAGGCGAGCTCATCCGCAAAGTTGAGGAAAACGCCCGCCTTCGCCGCGTTGAGAAGGAGAAGGAAGCAGCTGAGGATCTCGTGCGCGAGTTCGAGGATTATCAGATCGAAAATGTTGACGACGCGCTGGCTCTCGACGATTACTATAACAGAGTCCTTGCCACAGTAGGCGCGATTGAAGATGACGCTGAGCAGACGCCGTATAAGGAGAGGGCGGAGTACAAGTACTCTCTGCTCTCGGGAGACGTGAAGCAGAACTGGATCGACGCGATGAAAGCGGAAAATCAGGCGGCCCAGGATTCTCTGGATGCTGCAAATGCAGCCGCAGCCTCCGCATCCAGCGAGGAAGCTCTTCGCATTACCAAGACGCAGCGGATCAATACGGTCAACGTCTACATAGATACCCTGAATGCGAGAACTGTGCTCACAGCCTCTGTTCAGAACCTGATTTCCGGCGGTCAGTCCGCGCTGGCTATGTGTGCCGGATATCCCGAGTTCGAGGAGCTGAGTCAGGATCTGAACGCGGCGATCGCTTACGCGCAGGCTCTGCCCACCGAAGCAGAAGTTGCAAGACAGCAGGCTGAGGCCGAGGCAGCGGCAGCACAGGCGGCAGCTCTTGCCCAGTCAAGCCAGGATCCGACACCGACACCGGTTCCGAGAACTATTGAAACGCGATGATATAATCGGAGATTATTGCAGATGCACGGCGGCTCTGCAGCGTGCTGCCTGTCAATGAAAGAACGAAAACACAGTGGAGGTCATATGAACTTATCTGAGATAATCAAATCGGGAGCATACGAACATGTCCTTACCGAGGACCTTGCCGATATCCATGCGGAGGGCTATCTTCTCCGCCATAAAAAGAGCGGCGCCCGCATTATGCTGATTCCGTCTGAAGATGACAATAAAGTCTTCAACATCGCATTCCGCACCCCGCCCGCGGATTCGACCGGCGTTGCCCACATCATTGAGCATACGGTCCTGTGCGGCTCCAGACAGTTTCCTGTCAAGGATCCGTTCGTAGAGCTTGTCAAGGGCAGTCTCAACACATTCCTCAACGCAATGACATATCCGGACAAGACAATGTATCCGGTCGCCAGCACCAACGATACCGACTTCCGCAACTTAATGAACGTATATCTCGACGCGGTGTTCTATCCGAATATCTACCGCGAGGAGAAAATCTTCCGCCAGGAGGGCTGGCACTATGAAATGGAGAGCCCGGAGGACGATCTTGCAATCAACGGCGTCGTCTATAATGAGATGAAGGGGGCTTTCTCCTCCGCGGACGAATACCTTGAGAGAGTCATTTTCAACGGACTGTTCCCTGACACCTCTTACGGTGTGGAGTCCGGCGGTGACCCGAAGAATATTCCGGATCTGACCTATGACCAGTTCCTGGATTTCCACTCCAGATACTATCATCCGAGCAACAGCTATATCTATCTCTACGGAGATATGGACATGGCCGACACACTGGCGTGGCTTGACGAGAAGTATCTGTCATCATTTGAAAAAATCGAGATCGACTCGGAGATTAAGAAGCAGGCTCCGTTCGAGCAAATGAAGCGCGTCGAGGACGTATACCCGATCTCCGATGATGAAGATGAGAAAGAAAACACTTACCTTGCATGGAATGTTGTCACCGGAGATCCCATGAGCATCAAGGAGATGATCGCGTACGACGTACTCGACTACGCTCTTCTGTCCATGCCCGGCGCACCGGTCCGCGAAGCCCTGCTTGAGGCGGGCATAGGCCGCGATGTAACAGGCTCCTACAATGACGGTATTCTGCAGCCCTATTTCTCGGTCGAAGCGAGGGGCGCGGAGCGCGAGGACGCAGATCGCTTTGAGGAGATCATCAGAAAGGTCCTCACGGATCAGGCGGAAGGCGGAATCGACAAGAAGTCTCTTATGGCGGGTATCAACTATCTCGAGTTCCAGTTCCGCGAGGCTGATTACGCCACATATCCGAAGGGACTTATGTACAGCATCGATGTATTTGATTCCTGGCTGTACGATGAGAACGCTCCGTTCGTGAGCCTTAAACAGCTCGCTGCCTACGAAGAGCTGAGACATGACGTCGAGAAAGGTTATTTCGAGAAGCTCATAAAAGAGGGGATTCTGGCGAATCCGCACGGAGTTCTCGTCATTCTGTCACCTAAGAAAGGACTGTCCGCCAAACGGGCACAGGAGGACGCAGACAAGCTTGCCGCCTACAAAGCATCCCTTACTGACGAGGAGATCCGCAAGATCATCGATGAGACAAAAGCGCTCAAAGAGTACCAGTCACAGAAAGATACCGCGGAAGATCTTATGTGCCTTCCGATGCTGGCAAGAAGCGATATCAGGAAAGAAGCACGCGATCTCTCCAATATTGAGCGGTCTGTCACGGGCAGTGACGGCACAGAGACAAAAGTCATCCTGCACAAGACGAACACGAACGGGATCGGCTATCTCGAACTTCTGTGGGATATCCACAATGTGCCGGAGCGGCTTCTGCCCACGCTTGGTCTTCTCAAGGCGGTTCTTGCAAATATGAATACGGCCTCCCACACCTACATGGATCTCAACAATGAGATCAATGCCAACACCGGAGGTATTAACTGCGGCGTATCAGTCTCGGATGACCTGATCAATCCGGGAGAGTACAAAGTACATTTCGACGTACACTGCAAAGCCCTGTACAGCAAGTTGGATTTTGCGCTGGAAATGATCCGTGAGATCATCTGTGAGTCCGACTTCTCAGACAGCGAGAGACTGTACGATATTGTCACTATGATCGAGACCCAGCTGCAGTCTTCGATGCAGGCGGCAGGGCACGCGACGGCTGTGGGGAGGACGATCGCTTATTTCTCCGCGACCGGCGCATTCTCTGATTACGTTAGCGGTCTGACCTTCTACAAGTATATCAAGGATATAGCTGACAACTTTGAGGATAAAATAGATTCAGTCACCGCAGATTTGAATGAGCTTCTCGGCGCGATCTTTGACCCGAAGAGACTTATTGTCGGCTTCACGAGCGACGAGGAGGGCTTTGAGATCCTTGCGAAGTGCCTTGACCGTGTGACAAAAACAGGGCATGTCTCGCCGTGGACAGAGACCGTAAATGTGAAGCCTTTCGGGAAACTGAACGAGGCTTTCAGGACTGCGGGCACGGTCCAGTACGTCGCGCAGTCGGGCGACTTCCTCAGTAAAGGCTACGAATTCAACGGAGCTATGCAGATCCTGAGGCAGATCCTGAGCTACGAGTATCTCTGGCAGAATGTGCGAGTCCTCGGCGGAGCTTACGGCTGCTCCGGCGCCATGAGACGCACCGGATGCGCTGTGTTCAGCTCCTACAGGGATCCGCACCTTCAGAGAACACTTGACGTATATGCGGGAATTCCTGAGTTCCTTGAGAACTTCGAGGCTTCTGAGCAGGAGATGACAAAGTACATCATCGGGACCTTCAGCGGACTTGACATTCCGTTCACACCGTCCCTGTTCGGCAGCCTGAGCATGCGGGCTTACATCAACGGCGCCACACAGGAGATGAGACAGAAGATGAGGGATGAGATACTGAGCGCCGAGGCTTGTGATATCCGTGCCCTCGCTCCGGCGGTAAAGAGTGCGCTCGACGACAGGTACATCTGCGTTGTCGGCAGTGAGACGGAGATCGAGAAACACAGGGAGCTGTTCAATTCTGTTGAGACACTTGTATAAATTCGATTTTAAACTTCTGAAAAGCCGCAGACGGGAGGCCGCGTGTTTCAGCGAACACAAGGCAGGACAGCGCGTGATTTCCCTGCGCATGCAGGCGGGAAACCACGTGAATTCCGTAAAATAACAGGCAGGAAGCAACATTATTAAAAGGCAGGTATTATATGTTCAAATCCGGGTATGCGGTCATTGTCGGCCGCCCCAATGTCGGAAAGTCCACGCTCATGAACCATCTGATCGGCCAGAAGATCGCAATTACAAGCAACAGGCCGCAGACGACCAGAGGCAGGATAGAGACAGTATTTACCAATGAGCGCGGTCAGATCATCTTTTTAGATACTCCGGGCATGATCCGAAAAGCGGATAACAAGCTCGGCGAATACCTGATCGACGTCTCCAATAAAACAATCGGCGACGCTGACGTTGTTCTCTGGCTGATCGAGCCGTCTGCCTATATAGGAAAGGGTGACCAGATGATCGCAGAGAAACTGACTAAGAGCGGCAAGCCGGTCATCCTGATCATCAATAAAGTGGACACGATCGATAAGAAAAAGGCTGCCGAGATCATCGAGGCCTGGAAGGGCGTGTGCCGTTTTAAAGACATCATTGCGGTCTCAGCCTTAAGGTCGGTAAACATGGATGAGGTCATAAACAGCATTATGAGGGAGCTGCCGGAAGGTCCACTGTATTATGATGAGGAGACGGTCACCCAGGAGAATATGAGAGATATAGCGGCCGAGATTATCCGCGAGAAGGCACTTCGCGCCCTGAACGAGGAGGTGCCCCACGGTATAGCGGTCGTGATCGATACCTTCAAGGAGCGTTCAGAAGACCTGACAGCAATTGAAGCCAGCATCATCACCGAGAAGGAGAGCCACAAGGGCATCATTATCGGTAAGGGCGGTTCAATGCTGAAGAAAATCGGATCTGACGCAAGGAGAGATATTGAGGAAATGACCGGGACGCGCGTTTTCCTGAAGCTCTTTGTCAAAGTGAGAAAGAACTGGCGGGACAGCGAGAGCGACCTGCGGGATTACGGATACGATCGTAAAAAGCTGTAAAAGAGGAACATGAATGGACGCGGTAGAGGTGACAGGCGTTGTGCTCATAGCGCAGCCCATCGGGGAATTTGATAAACGCCTGGTCATTCTGACGAGGGAGAGAGGGAAGATCACTGCCTTTGCGCGAGGTGTGCGTAGACAGACCAGCCCGCTGCTGGCTGCGTCCAATCCTTTTGTTTTCGGAAGATTCAGCGTTTACGAGGGACGAAATGCCTATACGCTGCGCTCCGCGTCTGTGATAAATTATTTCACGGAGCTGGCATCCTGCCAGCCGGGAGTCTATTACGGATTTTATTTTCTGGAACTTGCAGGCTATTATGGCCGTGAAGGTCTGGGAGCGGAGGGAATGGTCAATCTCATCTATGTAGCACTTCGGGCGATACTGAGGGGCAGCGTGCCGATCAATCTCATTCGCAGGATCTTTGAGTGCCGTATGATGGCGGAAAACGGTGAATTTGCACCGCCTGATGAGGCAAGCGGCATGGATACAAGCGCGAGGTACGCGCTCTTATATGCGGCCTCATGCAAGCTGACAGAGCTCTTTACATTTTCCCTGAGTCCTGAGGCGGAGAGAGATTTCACAAGGTATGTGAAAAAGTCACTTGCGAACTGTGTTGACCGGAAGTTCCACTCCCTCATGATGATAGAATAGAAAAATCTTTACAGATAAGAGGGTATTTTAGTATAATACATAAGATTGTCGTAGTTTGTAATTATCGAATAAAGACTTCCTGAAGACTTTCGGGCAGGACCCGGAAGGAGCGGTTAAAAGCCTAAGGCATCAGGAAACAAAGTTCTTGAAAATTTTTCAGAGGCAGACAGTATGAGAAAAGCCGGAAGGCTCACTGTGTTAATACTGACGCTTGTCCTCATTTTCTCTTTGAGTGGCTGCGGGGAATTCCTGAAATCAGTCAACAGTCTGGAGATCGACAGCGGCGGATACGTCAAGGCTTTCTCTATAAGTGAATTTGACAAGGAATACTACAGCGGCACTGAGCTGAGGAAACAGATATTGGACAGCGTCAGCGAGTATAATGAAAGCGCGAAGGATGAGCGGATCAGTCTCAATTCGTGCAAAGTAAGTAAAAAGAAAGCGCGTGTAATCCTCAAATATAAATCGCTTGAGGATTACGCATCGTTCAACAACGTTCTGGCATGGTCAGGAACGCTCACAGCGGCCATCGAAAACGGTTACTTTGACAAAGGCACTGCAGTCATTAGTTCTGACGGTACCCTGAAGACGACAATAGGCGAGCTTGAGAGCAAGTTCGGCGGTAAGACGGCTTCGCGCAGAGGAAATGACCTGAAGGTGCTTATTGTGGAGGAACCGCTCATGATCAAGGTGCCGGGAAAGATCAGCTATACGATCGGTGACGTGACCATGGAAGGCGGATATGCAATAACAGGCGTAGGCAGCTTAACGACCCTGCTTGATGAACCCTGCTATATCATATATAAATAAAAAGAGGAGAGTTTTGAACATTATGGAAAAGACGATGGATAAAATTGTTGCGCTCTCAAAATCCCGCGGATTTATCTTCCCGGGCTCAGAGATCTACGGCGGACTTGCAAATACATGGGATTACGGCAATCTCGGCGTTGAACTGAAGAATAACGTTAAGAAGGCATGGTGGCAGAAGTTTATTCAGGAAAATCCATACAATGTTGGTCTTGACAGCGCTATCCTCATGAATCCGCAGACATGGGTCGCGTCCGGACATCTGGGCTCCTTCTCCGATCCCCTTATGGACTGCAAGGAATGCCACGAGAGATTCCGCGCGGACAAGCTGATCGAGGATTATTGCCATGAGCACAAGATCGCTATTACCGCAGCCGATAAGGAAGCTTACGGCACAGACGATGAGCCGCTCGGTTCCGTCGACGGCTGGTCCAACGAGGAGATGGAGAAATTCATCTTTGAGCATGAGATTCCGTGCCCGACATGCGGAAAGCACAATTTCACCAATATCCGCCAGTTCAACCTGATGTTCAAGACATTCCAGGGAGTCACAGAGGATGCCAAGAATACAGTTTATCTCCGTCCGGAGACCGCACAGGGCATCTTTGTCAACTTCAAGAATGTACAGCGCACGTCCAGAAAGAAGCTGCCGTTCGGTATCGGTCAGATCGGAAAATCTTTCCGTAACGAGATCACACCGGGCAACTTCACATTCCGCACACGCGAGTTCGAGCAGATGGAGCTCGAGTTCTTCTGCAAGCCGGATACGGATCTTGAGTGGTTCGAGTACTGGAAGGCATTTGCAAAGAAGTGGCTGTTCTCCCTCGGTCTCAAGGAAGATGAGCTTCGCTTCCGCGACCATGACCAGGCTGAGCTCTCTTTCTACAGCAAGGGCACAACAGACGTTGAGTTCCTGTTCCCGTTCGGCTGGGGCGAGCTGTGGGGCATCGCCGACCGTACAGATTACGATCTCGGACGTCACCAGGAAGTCTCCGGTGAGGATATGACTTATTTCGACGACGAGACCAAGGAGCGCTATATCCCGTACGTTATCGAGCCGTCGCTCGGCGTTGACCGTATGACTCTCGCTTTCCTGTGCGCGGCATACGATGAGGAAGTGCTGGACGAGGCAAAGAACGATGTCCGTACAGTTCTTCATTTCCATCCGGCCCTTGCACCGGTCAAGATTGCTGTTCTTCCGCTTTCCAAGAAGCTGGCGGATCCGGCGACCGAGATTTACACAGCACTCTGCAAGAAGTACAACTGCGAGTACGATGACCGCGGAAACATCGGCAAGAGATACAGAAGACAGGATGAGATCGGAACACCGTTCTGCATCACTTATGACTTCGACTCCGCCGAGGACAATGCAGTCACGATCCGCGACCGCGATACAATGGAGCAGGTCCGCGTCAAGATCGATGAGCTGGACGCTTACTTCGCCGATAAATTTACATTCTAAAAAAAAGTCGGGGACGGTTCATTTCACGTGGAAAAATCCACGCGAAATGAACCGTCCCTAATTTAGTACCATAAAAGTTCATACGAGCTGCAACTGAGCTCTATATATCGGCGCAAACATCATCTTCATCGAAAAACGTTGGTCCTGCCCTGTGAGCTTAAAAATGCATACGCATTTTTGATCTCTCGGTCGGACCAACAATGTTTTTCTCACGAAGATGGATGCTTTGCTGCCGGAAGCGTAATATAAGAACAGCTCGTTTGAACTGTTAAGCGTTCAGAATAAAATTTTCATAAATGTTCCTAAAAAATAATGCAACTGTAACAAATAATCTGTATACTTAGTATGAAAGCAGACCTGTTATCGACATGGGTCAGTTCCCGACTCCGGGATTTGAATTTTGTGGGTGACAGGAGAAAGGAGGAAGCATATGGCGAAGTACAATTGTAAAACATGCGGCGCTGAGCTCTACTTCAATCCTGCAATAGGACAGCTGCAATGCGAGTACTGCGGATCAACATTTGACCCGGCGGAATACAATTACACGCCGGAAGGTCAGGGAGCGCAGGACGGCGGAGCAGTCCAGGAAGCGGCATATGTGGACGGACCTGTCACGGAAGCATCGACCGATGACTCCACGGGTGAACTCGTAATTTACAAATGCCCTCACTGCGGCGCTGAGGTCATCACCTCAAAGGATACGGCAGCGACGACCTGCGTATACTGCAACCGCGCTATCACGCTGGAAGGAAACCTGAGCGGCAATTTCAAGCCGGACTATGTACTTCCCTTTGTCAAGGAGAGAAAAGACGTCGAGGCTGCCTACAAAGCCCTCTGCAAGAAGTCGATCCTGACGCCGAGACTCTTCACAAAGAAATCAACAATCGAAAAAATCAAGGGCATGTACGTTCCCTACTGGCTCTACACATTTGACGGAGACGCTGAGATCCGAGTCATCGCCAAAAGGCGAAGGACCTGGATTACGGCCGATGTCGAGTACACAGAGATCTCCAGATATCAGATCGACGAGGGAGCGCACGGGGAATTCCGCAACATACCGGCGGACGCGTTGAAGGAGATGGACAACACTCTCATGGATTCCATAGAGCCCTTTGACTTCAGCAAGATGAAAAACTTCAACCCGGCATATCTTGCAGGCTTCTACACCCAGAAATGGGATGAGGACGCAGCCAAGAATGAGCCGAGGGCCAAGATCAGGGCGAAAGAATCACTGACAAAAGCCGCTCTCGACCATGTCGGGACCTACAACGGAGGCACTGAGATCCAGTCGGAGCGATTCACCTGGTCACATAACGCGGTACACTACGCGATGCTTCCGGTCTGGATGATGTACACCGAATACAAGGGAAAGAAATACATCTTCGGCATGAACGGCCAGACCGGAAAGATCATGGGCGAGATTCCCAAGGATCCGATGCGGCTGGCGGAGATCTGCGGCGGAGTTTTCCTTTTCAGCCAGATCGTGATGATGATCATCCGTGTATTGGGGGTGATTTGATGAAGAGGGGAAGAATTAGACAAGTATCAGTCCTTCTTGTAGTCCTTGCCCTCGTGATTGGGCTCATCTCACCTGTCTACGGGGCAGGCCTTGTCCTCGATGAGACAGAGGCTGATACCTATGAGGGAACGGACGCTTATGCGGGCGATCTTGACTGGCAGGAAGACACCGAGGAAGACGCCGCAGATAACGAAGGTGAGATCGATCTAAGCGGTGCGGATGCCGGCACGGCGGATACAGAATCTCAGACGGATGGGGCGGATGCCCAGGTGACAGCGGCACCTGAGCCGACAGGACCCCACGGCAGCGGACCGTATACGACCAACAACGACACGGTCATCTACATGCCCTATGTGGAAGACAATTCCCAGAGAGTCTATGACTACGCGGATCTGCTCACGACCTCGGAGGAGAAGTCATTATCGGATTATATAGCGGAACTTGAGGGAAAAAAGAAGTGTGAGATCATGATCCTCACATCCACCGATATTCCGCTTGATATTAACTACGGCACTGAGACCTCCATGAAGTATGCCGAGCAGTTCTACATGGACAATTCCATCACGGATGACGGCTTCATTTTCCTGCTCGATATGAATAACAAAATAATCTGGACGGCGGGCAGCGGCAAATACAAGGCTGAAAAGTACGTCGATTTTGAGGAGAAAGTCTACAACGACGTGCTGGACGGCATGAAGAATCAGAGATACTATGACGTCTGCAACACATTCCTCAAGGATGTCTATAAGCTCGATAACGTTGCCTATGCAATGATGCCGACCCCGTTCTCACTGATCATAAGCGCGGTCCTGTCTCTCATCACGCTGGTGAGCCTGCTCGCTAAGCACAGCAGCAGCCAGCCGGTCAATAACGCGAAGATCGCGGTAAAGACGCTCAACTTCAGGCAGACAGGCCACAACGCCATCTTCCTCGGCAAGCATACATCCCAGAGGAGAATCGTCAAGGAGCACCACAGCAGCGGCGGAGGCGGCGGTTTCTCAGGCGGCACGCATTCGGGCGGCGGCTTCTCCGGCGGCGGTGGAGGCTTCTCCGGCGGAGGCGGTCATTTCTGATCGGAGGCGGCAAGAGGTCCCTGTGCGGGTTATGTCAAAAGACAGGAAAGAACAGACAAAACAGTTTAAGGCTGCAGGTGCGCGGCAAATGACGCGGCATCGCAGATAATGAATAAGAATTCATTCAATGGCCCAAAGGCCAGAAAGGAGTTACATAATGGGTTTATTAAAAATAGCGGCAGCAGTGATTGGTGCAGGCTCAGCATCACTTAACACGACACTCGGCAACAGCTGGATCGATTATTTCGAGAGCGGCGACATGTCGGGCGGCGTCATCCAGAAACGAGCTAACAGAATCGTCGGACCGAGATCCAAGAACAAGAACAGCGATGAGAACATCATCTCCTCGGGCTCCATTATTGATGTCCAGGAAAATCAGTGCATGATCCTCGTAGAGGACGGCGCTATCGTGGATTTCTGCGCGGAGCCGGGCAGATATCAGTTCGACGCTTCCCAGGCACCGTCAGCGCTTTCCGGAAGCAATCATGGATTTGCAGCCCTCGCTAATTCAGTTGTAGAGCAGTTCAAAGCCGGCGGACAGAGAGTGCACACACAGCGCGTCTACTTCATCAACCTCGGCGAGATCCAGGGCTTTAAGTGGGGCTCCGGCAATATCACATTCGATCACTGGGAGAATGACTGGACGACAAATAAGCCGATCTGGCACATCGCTACGACCCTCATGGGCAACGGCGTATATTCGATCCAGGTCACAGATCCGGGCAAGTTCTTCTCCGTCATCGGCGCGCAGGCGACCGGCTCGAACGGATCAGGTCTCGTAAGACGAGAGGACATCGAGCCGCAGATCAAGTCGGAGGCGATCGCAGCGATCCGCCAGGGCGTTGCCGGACTCAATAAGCTGCGCATCGGCTATCAGGATATCGCTGCCAACGAGTATCAGCTCACCAAAGACGTTGACGCGATACTTGACAAAGAATGGCATGAAGCTCGCGGCATTTCTATCTTCAAGATCGCCATCAATATGCTTGACGCCGACGAGAAATCAAAGGCTCAGATCACGAAGTTCCAGGAGACCAGAGGCTACACAGATCCGTCCATGCTCGGCGCTTACATGGGCATCGGCCAGACACAGGCGGCTCAGGCAGCGGCTGCCAATACAGCCGGCGCAATCACAGGCTTCGCCGCCATGGGCATGATGGGCCAGAACAACGCAGGCGCGAACATCGCAGGTCTCATGCAGCAGGGTGCTCAGCAGCAGGCAGCCAAGCCGGCAGTACAGAGCGGTGATACATGGACATGCTCCTGCGGCAGCGTGAACACCGGCAAGTTCTGCCCGAACTGCGGCAGCCCGAAGCCGCAGGCAGCGGCAGCAGCTTTCTGCACGAACTGCGGCCAGCCGTTCCCTGATCCGGCTAATCCGCCGAAATTCTGCCCGAACTGCGGAACAAAAATCGGATAAGGAAAGCAGAAGAAAAACAACAAAGCCCGGTCGTTTACGCGGCCGGGCTTTCTGTTGCACCAACCTGGCAGAGCGAGGCGTGCTAGCACGAGTAAGCTCTTGCTCATAAGGGACAATCCCTCGTGCCCGGTCATGAAGCATTCAGCAAGAAAACAGCACTTTACTTGCTTTTTTTATGAATCCCCTTGAATATTTATTCCGGATAGACTAAAATGTCTAAGACTGCGCAGGTTTACTGCATAAAAGCGCCGCGCAGAACATTTGAAAATGGCGCACATGCGTTATATGTTTTGAGGAGGATATTATGAACTCAGAGAAGAGAAACATCATTGTCGGTCAGTCCGGCGGCCCTACAGCTGCTATCAATTCTTCACTGGCGGGCGTATACCGTTCAGCTAAAGAGCGCGGCTACAAGAAAGTTTACGGCATGGTCCATGGCGTTCAGGGTCTCATGAAGGGTCATTACATCGATCTTTCCGAGCATATCCAGAGCGGACTTGACGAAGAGCTTCTGAAGAGGACACCGGCTGCATACCTCGGTTCCTGCCGTTTCCAGCTTCCGGAAATTCATGAAGACAGAGAAGTATTCGACAAGATCTTCGGCATTCTCGATGACCTTGAGATCGACTGCTTCATCTATATCGGTGGCAATGATTCCATGGATACAATCAAGAAACTGTCTGACTATGGCATGCTTACAGGCTCCAAGGTCCGTTTCGTCGGCTGCCCGAAGACAATCGATAACGACCTCGCTCTGACAGACCATACACCGGGCTACGGCTCAGCTGCCAAGTACATCGGCACATCCATCAAGGAAATCATCCGCGACGGTATGTCCATCATGACAGCACACGGCACAGTAACAGTCGTTGAGATCATGGGCCGCAACGCAGGCTGGCTTACAGGCGCTGCATGCCTCGCTGAAGGCGAAGATTGCCAGGGACCGGATGCTATCTATCTTCCGGAGATCGCATTTGATGTTGACAAGTTCGTCGCAAAATGCGAGACACTGCTCAAGGAAAAGAACTCTGTAGTTGTCTGCGTATCCGAAGGTATCAAGACAGCAGACGGTAAGTTCGTCATGGAGCTCGGCGACGGCATTGATTACGTCGACGCATTCGGCCACAAGCAGCTTTCCGGTACAGCACGCGTTCTTGCAAATATCCTTTCCAACCGCCTTGGATGCAAGACCCGCGCTATCGAGCTCTCCACACTTCAGAGAGCAGCTTCCCACTGCGCATCCCGTATCGACATCCTCGAGGCTTCCGAAGTCGGCGGCGCAGCTCTTGCAGCAGCTGACGAAGGCGATACAGGCAAGATGGTCGTATTCGTACGTACATCCGATGATCCGTATCAGGCCAACACAGAGGTCAAGGACGTTCATAAGATCGCTAACGAGGAGCGCCTTGTTCCGAGATCATGGGTCAATGAGGAAGGCACATATGTAACAGATGACTTCATCACATATGTACGTCCGCTGATCCGCGGCGATGTTCCGCCCATCATGGTCGATGGTATTCCGCGTCACCTTTACAGAAAGGGATATGAGGACATTATCTCCGGAAAGTATTTCGAGGATAAGCAGTAAAGATTAATTATCAATAACAATGAGACCGCGCACGAGAGTGTGCGGTCTTTTTGGTTTTCGCTTTGACGGACATGCGGTCGGCGACGCTGCCTGAGAGTTTTTGTCATGTTGCCATAAAGATCATGCGGAGATTTACCAATCATTTGCATTATGTATACTGCAAGTGGGTAATAATACCAAAAAACAAATTAGTTTTATTAATTAATTAGATACTTCTTTAAAAGAATTTGGTAATATGTTACAATACTTAATTAGGTAAACACTAATCCTACATCATTCAGGAGGAAAGAACTCTATGGCAAAATACGTGTATATGTTCAGTGAAGGCGACGCCAGCATGCGCAATCTTCTCGGCGGTAAAGGCGCTAACCTTGCGGAAATGACCAAGCTCGGTCTTCCGGTTCCGCAGGGATTTACAATCTCTACAGAAGCCTGCACAGCATACTATGATGACGGCAAGAAAATTAATGATGAGATCACACAGCAGATCCAGGAAGCAGTTGTGAAACTTGAGGAAATCGCAGGCAAGAAGTTTGGCGACAAGCAGAACCCGCTCCTCGTTTCCGTACGTTCCGGTGCAAGAGCTTCCATGCCGGGTATGATGGACACGATCCTTAACCTTGGTCTGAATGAAGAAGTTGTTGAGACAATGGCAGCACAGTCCGGCAATCCGCGCTGGGCATGGGACTGCTACAGAAGATTTATCCAGATGTTCTCAGACGTCGTTATGGAAGTCGGAAAGAAATATTTCGAAGTCCTGATCGACAAAATGAAAGAGGCCAAGGGCGTTAAGATGGACGTCGAGCTTACAGCTGATGATCTGAAGGAACTTGCCGGCCAGTTCAAGGCTGAGTACAAGGCAAAGATCGGCGAAGATTTCCCGACAGACCCGAAGGTACAGCTCATCGAGGCAGTCAAGGCCGTCTTCCGTTCCTGGGACAACCCGCGCGCTAACGTTTATCGTCGTGACAACGATATCCCGTACAGCTGGGGTACCGCAGTCAACGTACAGATGATGGCATTCGGCAACATGGGCGACGATTCCGGTTCAGGCGTTGCCTTCACACGTAACCCGGCTACAGGCGAGAACAAGTTCTTCGCGGAAGTTCTTATGAACGCACAGGGCGAAGACGTTGTTGCCGGTGTCCGCACACCGATGGAAATCGATGAGATCAAGAAGACTCTTCCGGATATCTATGATCAGCTCATCGGTATTGCAAATAAGCTTGAAGACCACTATCATGACATGCAGGATATGGAGTTCACCATCGAGCATGGCAAGCTTTACATGCTGCAGACACGTAACGGCAAGAGAACAGCCCGCGCTGCTCTTAAGATCGCAAATGACCTCGTAAAGGAAGGCAAGATCGACAAGAAGACAGCTATCCTCGCAATCGATCCGCGTAACCTTGACACACTGCTTCACGGCTCCTTCGACAAGGACGCTGTCAAGAAGGCAGAGCAGATCGGCAAGGGCCTCCCGGCAGCTCCGGGCGCTGCTTCCGGAAAGATCGTCTTCACAGCTGACGAGGCTAAGGAGTGGGCAGACAGAGGCGAGAAGGTCGTTCTTGTACGTCTTGAGACATCTCCGGAAGACATCGAAGGCATGAAGGCTGCTCAGGGTATCCTTACAGCCCGCGGCGGTATGACATCTCATGCAGCTGTTGTTGCCCGCGGTATGGGCAGCTGCTGCGTATCCGGATGCCAGGAACTTATCGTTGACGAAGAGAACAAGACCATCAAGCTCGGCGGCCATGTGTACAAAGAAGGCGACATCATTTCCTTCGACGGCTCCACAGGCAATATCTATGACGGTGAGCTTCCGGTCATCGCAGGCTCCATCGATGACGATGATTTCAAGAACATCATGGATTGGGCAGACGAGATCCGTACACTGAAAGTTCGTACAAATGCCGACACACCGGCAGACGCAGCCAAGGCTGTTGAGCTCGGCGCTGAGGGCATCGGCCTCTGCCGTACAGAGCATATGTTCTTCGAGGGCGACAGAATTGACGCTTTCCGCGACATGATCTGCTCCGATACAGTAGAAGAGAGAGAAGAAGCACTTTCCAGAATTCTCCCGCTGCAGCAGGGCGACTTCGAGAAGCTGTATGAGACCCTTGAAGGCAGACCGGTTACCATCCGCTTCCTGGATCCGCCTCTCCATGAGTTCGTTCCGACAACAGAGGAAGACATTGCAGCGCTTGCAGCTCGCAAGGGCAAGACTGTACAGGATATCAAGGATATCATCGCAGGTCTCCATGAGTTCAACCCGATGATGGGTCTCCGCGGATGCCGTCTGGCAGTCCTTTATCCGGAAATCGCCATCATGCAGACAAGAGCTGTCATCCGCGCAGCTATCAAGGTTCGCTCCGAGCATCCGGATTGGGCACTGATTCCGGAAATCATGATCCCGCTTGTAGGCGCTAAGCGTGAGCTTCAGTATGTCCGCAAGATCGTTCAGGATACAGCTGATGAAGAGATCAAAGCTGCAGGCATCGAGCTTCAGTACACGATCGGTACAATGATCGAGATCCCGAGAGCTGCTCTCATGGCTGACAACATCGCTAAGGCAGCTGACTTCTTCTGCTTCGGTACAAACGACCTGACACAGATGATGTTCGGTTACTCTCGCGACGACTCCGGCAAGTTCCTTGAAGCTTACATGAACGCAAAGATCCTTGACAATGATCCGTTCGCTAAGCTGGATCAGGCAGGCGTTGGCAAGATGATGAAGATTGCAGTCGAGGGCGGACGCAGCACGAACCCGAATCTGCACTGCGGTATCTGCGGCGAGCATGGCGGCGATCCGGCTTCCATCGAGTTCTGCAACAGCATCGGCCTTGACTATGTATCCTGCTCACCGTTCCGTGTACCGATCGCGAGATTGGCAGCGGCACAGGCAGCCATAAAACAGGCAAAATAAGGAAAGTTAGTGGATATTTAAAGGTTTATGAGATGGGTTTTTCCAGAGATGATGCTATAGATTATCTATATTCTATCGATAATCGGCGGCGGATTCAAGGATGGAAGGACTTTAAAGTAAACATTTATATTTGATGCAAAGAAAAAGGTTATCACTTAGGTGGTAGCCTTTTTTATTGTTTCAAATGGGAAGAGCTAACAATGAAAATATAATAATTACCAAGAGGGATTTTTCGCTTGATTATTCTAATGAACTAAAATATGGTTATGTAGTAGGTTTTATTCAAATGTCCTGTCAAAGGTCAATTTAAATCACAGTAGTTAGAAAGAATGTTAGTAAATCGAAGATCATAAGGATCTTATGGGGTGTAATTGGAGATATAGTTTATCATGAACAAGGAAAGATATGATGCACTAAAGGTTGAATTGAAAGACATTCGTCTTGAGGCAGACCGTATATTGATACGGAACTACATTGATTCTGACGAAGATGGTTTTTTATCCATTTTTCAAGATGAAAGAACTATGTCTATGGATGGCGATAAGGTGATAATGGAAAAAAACGATGTATTTTATCACCGTATCTCAATGATAAAAAACCGAGATCTTATTTTTCTTATTACTGCTGATAAGACAGATAACGATTTCATCGGATATGTTTTGCTAAACAATTATCCTGAGGAACAGGAAAGTGCAATTACTATAGGATGCAGTATAGTTCCGGAATACCAAAGCAAAGGATATGGATATGAAGCTATAGGAACCATTATTTCGATGTTAAAGAAAAGCACTGTAGTAAAGAGAGTCCTTGCAAATGCGTTGACTTACAACAAGCCGTCGTTAGGGTTGATAAACAAGCTGGGATTTACATCGATAGACATTAAAGATGGCAAGGAATTCTTTGTCCTTGACCTCTGATGTTCAACTTCCAGTTACCTGAACTAATTATTAAACAAAAGTTGAGGGAACAAAAAACCAGAAAACATAAGACCCTGAAAAAGTAGCAGCAGCTGAGAACTGATATGCTCACTTGTGTGGCAGCCTTTTTCTTTATATAATAAAGTTTGAAAAGCTCAAACGATGAATGGATTTACTGTGAGATAATTTGCTCTACATAGGGACGCATATTGAAGAGGGGAATGACATGGGAACGTATTTTAATCCGGGAAAACAGAGTTACCAGATGGCTGTGAATTCTGAGATATTTGTGGACAAAACGGAAATGATACAGTATCTTAATTCTCTTGTGAACACACAGCAGCGATTCGTCAGCGTTTCACGTCCGAGACGGTTTGGGAAGACGATGGCAGCAGACATGATCTGCGCCTATTATGACAGAGAGGCTGAGAGCAGAGAGTTATTTGAAAAAAGAAAGCTTGCTGAATGCGAGACGGACAAAACACTGAAAAAAGAACTTACCTGGGATACGTATCTCGGAAAGTTTGATGTTGTCCGGCTTGTAATGACAGATTTTATGGCTGGCTGTGATACGGTTCGGGAAATGCTCCGGTATCTGACGGATGAGGTTACAGAAGAACTGATAGATGAAAACCCGGATATTAAATACGGGAATAGAATCACACTGCGCACCGTTATGAATAAAATCTACGGAAAAACAAGGCGCCAGTTCGTGATTGTCATAGATGAATGGGATGCGATATTCAGAACATGGAAAGATGACACTGCTGGGCAGACGGAGTATCTTGATTTTCTTCGCGATTGGCTGAAAGATAAACCTTATGTTGCCCTTGCCTATATGACAGGGATTCTTCCTATAAAGAAATATGGTGAGCATTCTGCGTTAAACATGTTTGCGGAGTATTCCATGGTCTCACCGAAAAATCTGGCAAAATATGTCGGTTTTACAAGTGATGAGGTCCGGACAATCTGTGAAGATAAGAAGCTGGATTTTAATGCCATGAAGGAGTGGTATGATGGATATCGTATTTCAAACGTACCTACAGCAGAATTGAATCATGAACAGGCGGAACAAGATAGTCAGGATGTATATGAAATATACAGTCCTCTTTCCGTAGTCAGCGCAGCATTATTCAGAAGGCTGGAGAACTACTGGAACAAGACAGAAACTTATGAAGCTTTGGCTGAGTATATCCGTAAGGACTATGATGGTCTGAAAGAAGCGGTCGCGTACCTGATGGATGGCGGGAGGCTTGTAATAGATACATCCACTTATCAGAATGATATGACAACATTCCATGGGCGGGATGACGTGCTATCGCTGCTGATTCATTTAGGATATCTTGGATACGATAGCAAAGAAAGTGAAGTGTTTATTCCTAACCGTGAGATTTTAGACGAGTTCCGGACGTCTACGAAAGGGGATGAATGGGTGCCGGCTTTTCGATCACTTGCCAGATCTCAGGAAATCGTGAAAGCCACATGGGACAAGGATGCCGGTAAAGTTGCTGAACTGTTGGAGGAAGCTCATAATACTGCGGCAAATAAAACGTATAATGATGAAGCTGCGCTCAGTTATGCAGTGCAGCTTGCCTACTATGCGGCCCAGAAGTATTATACTACGATTCTTGAAATGGACAGCGGCAAGGGATACGTGGACATTGCATATTTGCCGGCACCGAAATACCAGACAATACCGGCCCTGGTTGTAGAACTGAAATACAACCGGAGTGCAGAGACAGCGATGTCGCAGATCCGGAGACAGAAATATCCTGACAGACTCATGCACTACAAAGGAAATATGCTGCTCGTGGCGATTGATTATGATAAGGATATCTCAAACACCAGCTCTGAATTCAAACATCATAAATGTATAATCGAGGAGGCATGATTCTGATTATATAGGCAGCATTTTTTAACTATCGTTACGGAAAAGTAAGAATGCTGCCGATGTCATTGTCAGCAAAGGAGCGATACCGGATTGGTTCCGGAACGGGGTAGAAGCGGCACTAAAAGCTCCGACTGCTATGAACCAACAGAAATTTGTCTTCGGTATGAAAGACGGACAGCCTGCGGTGAAGATCAAAGGGATGGGACCTTACACAAAAACAGATCTCGGAATTGTGGCTTACCATTTTGAGGTTGGATCAGGAAGAAAGGCTCAGGTTCTGAACGGGTGATTTTTTTCCAGGCGCGGCGCCGCTGTGCCTATCAGGTGCGGGCGCTTCCCGTGCAGAGCTGTACTGATAACTGCCTGGGAATAAAGTTCTATTGCCGAGAAGGAAAAGGCAATGCTGCTGAATAATATAGAGCTTGATGTGAAAACGAAATGCATAGAAGAATCGAAGACACAGGCGCGGATTGCTGAAGAATTGGGGACATCACCCGGATATATCAGCAGAATCGTGAACAGTAAGGAACAGATCGTAAACAAGACGTTCCTCGCCATGTTGGAGTCACTGGGATATCATGTCCGGCTTACCTATGAGAAGATAGATAAATGACATAACTGATATTTTGGGTGAAGATATGAAACGAAAAACAGCGAAAGAGATATTGGCGGAATCCTTCCATGAGCTGGCAAACAGCAAAAACATCGACAAGATTACCATTCAGGATATTGTTGATAACTGCGGGTATTCTCCGGCCACCTTTTACCGCAACTTCAAGGACAAATACGATTTGATCGCGTGGGAGCATACAAGATGTGTTGCGAAGATCATGGGCAGGATCGATCCTTCCCACACCTGGAAGCAGGCAATGTTTGACGCCGCAGAATGGTATCACACAGAGAAGGAGTATCTTGCAAACCTGTTTCAGCACACATCCGGGCACGTTTCCTTTGTGCGGTACATGACAGAGATCAGCTACGATGCAATGAAAAAGCACATCCTGGCGTCAGGCGGCAAGGAAAAACTGACCCGGCAGGAGGAATTGTACGTCCGAACGTATTGCTTGGGCGCCGTCAGCCTGACCTGCGAGTGGATTCTTGGACTACATGAAGCTACAACCGGAGAAATAGCAGACGTCTACGTCCATTCGCTTCCAGCGCCGCTGCGATATTATCTGCTCTGATAATTACGATAGAATACGGCGTATTTCTCCCGTTATGAGAGACGAGAGCTGTATTCTGAATTGAAATGAACATCTCTGTGCTTATAATTATATATAAAAATTGCGTGCAATATGACGGTGCGCAATCACAACATAATTTAATGAGTAACGGAGGTGGGCTGAAATGACGAAGATCGAATTTTTGAAGGAACTGGCGAAGGGCTGGTTTGGCAATTCCCAGCAGCACTCCATTCACGCGCAGCTTCTGAAGGCGCGCGGCCTGAACAAGCTGGCGGCCAAGATCATGGCAGAATCCGATGAGGAATGGGAAGAGGCCAAAAAGGTCAATGCCCGCCTTATTGAGCTGGGTGAAACCCCTGCTGTTGTGCTCCAAGAGTATCCCGTCATCACCGACATCAAGGAGATGCTGGAATATGACTGCAAGGACGCCGCCGAGGCGCTGCCCATGATGAGCAAGGCTCTGGCGCTGTTTGACGATGACTATGTGACCAGGCACATGATCGAGGAATTCATCATTAACGAGCAAGATCATTTAAACTGGGTCAAGGGTCACCTCTGCCTGATCGAGCAGATCGGCATGGAGAACTACATCATCGAGATGCTGGGCGAGTGATGAAGGAGGTTATCAGATGAAAATTGCGATCTTAAACGGAAGTCCCCGGAAGGAAAACACCGCCGCTATGGTGGATGCCTTCAAAGCGGGCGCTGAGGAGGCCGGCAACGAGGTTTGCGTGCTGCATGTGGGCAGGATGAAGATCAATGGCTGCCTCGGCTGTGAATACTGCCACAGCAAGGGCGAGGGCCAGTGCGTCCAGAAGGACGACATGGGGCAGGTCATTGACGCCTACAAGTGGGCGGACATGGTCGTCTTTGCGTCTCCCATCTACTATTCTGCCATGACGGCCCAACTGCACGCCGCAATCCAGCGTGTGTACTGCATTGGAAAGCCGGCAGCGGGCAAGGCCGTTCTGCTTCTGAGCACCGCGTCCGGTCAGACCGACGCGGCGGAAGCCTACTTCAAGCAGATCACTGCTTTTATGGGCATGGAAAACTGCGGCGTCTGCAAGGTCGTTGGCGAGGATAATAAAAAGGCCGAAAAGATGGCAGAGATCAAGGCCTGGGCCGCCACGATCAAATAAGGAGGATGGTAGAAATGGAAGAGAAAACCATGATCCTCGAAACAATGAAAAAGGCGGGCGAGCCTCTGAACGCGGGAAAGATCGCGGAACTGACCGGCCTGGACCGCAAGGTCGTGGATAAGGCCATGGCCGCAATGAAAAAGGATGGCAGCATCGTTTCCCCGATCCGCTGCAAGTGGGAGCCGGCGGAAAAGTAAATAAGCTAAAACGCAAGAACGGAAGGAGACTGACGCTGCGAAAATGCGCGCCGGTCTCTTTCTAAAATCATTTGATTATTTCCTGCGTCACATGACGCGATGAGGGGCTTAAGATGAACACACAGGTTTGGCTGGGAATTCTTTTGCCGTTTCTGGGCACCAGCCTTGGCGCGGCGATGGTGTTTGTGCTGAGAGACAGGATCTCCGACGGCGTGCAGCGTGCGCTGACGGGGTTCGCAGCGGGCGTAATGGTGGCGGCGTCCTTCTGGAGTCTGCTGCAGCCCGCCTTGGACGGGGCGGAGAACATGGGCAGGCTGTCCTTTCTTCCCGCCGCCATCGGCTTCCTTCTGGGCATCGGCTTTTTGCTGCTGCTGGATGTGATCACACCCCACATGCACATGGATGAGCAGACGGAGGGCCCAAAGAGCAGCCTCAAGCGCACGACGAAGCTGATCCTGGCCGTGACGCTGCACAACATCCCGGAGGGCATGGCGGTGGGGGTGGTCTACGCGGGATGGATCGCCGGCGACGCGGGCGTCAGCAACGCGGCCGCCTTGGCGCTGGCTCTGGGCATCGCCCTGCAGAACTTCCCGGAGGGCGCCATCGTGTCTATGCCCCTGCGGGCTGCGGGAATGACCAAGATGAAGACCTTCTGGTACGGCGTGCTGTCCGGCGTTGTGGAGCCTATCGCGGCGCTGATCACCCTTGCGGCTGCCAGCGCGGTGGTGTCTATTCTGCCCTATCTGCTGGCCTTTGCCGCCGGGGCTATGTTCTACGTGGTGGTGGAGGAGCTCATTCCCGAGATGTCGAAGGGGGAGCACTCCAACCTGGGCACGGTGGCCTTTTCCCTGGGCTTTGTGCTGATGATGGTGCTGGACGTGGCACTTGGATAATTGCAATGAATCGAAAACAAGGAGGAATAACGATGTTTGATTATAATGTTGCCTACTTGGGAAGCGGACATTCCTGCTGGCACGGCGCTTTGACGCTTAAGGCTGCCGGTAAGAAGGTCGTTCTCATGGATCACGATCTGCCGGGAGGCACCTGTACCAACTATGGCTGTGACGCCAAAATTCTGCTGGACGGCCCGTTTGAGTTTGTGGACGGGCTGCAGCGTTATGAGAATGTCTGCGTGGATCATGCCGGAACCATCGACTGGAAAAAGCTGATGGCGTATAAGAAGCAGCATCTGGCCCCCTTTGCCGAGGCAATCCCGGCTTTATTGGAACGCTCCGGTATCGACTTCATCCGCGAAAGGGGAAAACTTCTGGACGCGCATACCATTCAGGCGGGCGATAGAACAATCACCGCAGAGAACATCGTGCTGGGCGTCGGTCAGCGAAACGCCCGGCTGAATATCCCCGGCCAGGAATACCTGCATGGCAGCCGGGAGTTTCTGGACATCGAGGAAATGCCGGAACACCTGATCTGCATCGGCGCGGGTATCATCTCTATGGAATTTGCGTCCATGGCGCTGACGCTGGGCAAGAAGGTAACCTTCTTTGAATTTATGCCTCGCGCTTTGGCAGCATATCCGGAAAAGTATGTTTCAAAACTGGTAGAGAAAATGACTGCCCAGGGCGCAGATTTTCACTTTAACGAAGCTGTCTGCGGAGTGGAAAAGACAGAAAACGGATATAAGGTCATGACAAAATCCGGACTGTGCATTGAAGGAGACTATGTACTTGACGCCACTGGCCGCGTGGCAAATGTGGAAGATCTCGGTCTTGAGGCGTTGGGGATTCCCGCCAGCCGTCGGGGCATTGAGGTTGACGACCATCTGCGTACCTGTGTGCCGAATATCTATGTGAGCGGCGATGCCATCGACAAAAAGATTCCCCGACTGACGCCTACGGCGGAATTTGAGTCGAATTACATCGCTTCGCAGATCCTTGGTCAAAGCAATGCCCCGATCTGCTATCCTGCTGTTCCTAATTTGGTGTTTACGCTCCCCCGTATCGCACAGGTGGGTGTTACAGTAGATGTGGCAGAAAATTGCCCTGACGATTACAGGGTTGTCAGCGTTCCTTATGGCTCGCAGAATGAGTGGGTCAATAACCGTGAGCTTGATATCGACATTACCTTTATTATTGATAAGGATGGACATCTGGGCGGCGCAGCGATTTACGGAAGCGAAGCGGGTACGTGGATCGATTTCCTCACCTTAGTGATCAATCAGAAGCTGACGGGAGCAGACCTGCGAAATATGATTTTTGCCTTCCCCACGCAGACCTATATGATCGTCAGTACGCTCTGCACACTGTTGACCCCAGCGGCATGATCATCGGCGAACAGGTTTTCACTGCAGGCAAGGGCGAAAGAGCTATTTTGAAGCTCTGCGGTACGGGACAAGGAAATCGAACCTCAAAATGCGTAAGGAGCTTTGGATGATAGAACAGACAAAGCAAAACGATTGTGACGCGCTGAAGCTCGAAAACCAGCTTTGCTTTCCTCTGTACGCTTGTGCCAAGGAGGTCGTGCGGCAATACCGAAAACCGCTGGAAGAGCTGAATTTGACGTACACGCAGTATGTTGTCATGATGGTTCTCTGGGAACACGGTGGGATGACGGAGGGTGAGTTGGGCAAAATCGTGCACCTCGACTCCGGCACCCTCGCCCCGCTGCTTAAACGCCTTGAGAAGCAGGGATATATCAATCGAGTACGGCCGGAGAACAACGAGAGAAAGCTGTTTCTTTCTCTTACGGAGACAGGCGAAGCTCTCAAGGAGAGAGCCATCTGCGTTCCCGCAGCCATGCAGGGCTGCATCAATCTGCCGAAAGAGGAACTGCTTTTGCTGAAACAGCTTCTGGATAAGGCCTTGATCCGAATGGAGGCACATACATGAGTAATATGGATACCAATTTTGACCTGCAGGAATACCTGACAAAAGGCGTTGCAGACTGATTGTGCGAATATCTGTATTACTAATAATAATGACCGAGTAAACAAACGAGTTGTAGCGAAATAAAAAACGCTACAGCCCTTTCATATGCCCAGGTGATGGGATTCCGGTAGTACGAATGGTGTATACTAAGAACATCTGATATAGTGATAGCGGCGGGGAGCGATCCCCGCCGTCTGTTACCTTATGCGTAAATCAGTTCATGGTTTATGATCTCCATTGCTCTATCTCGGATGCTGTTCATTCGCTGTACCCACAGCATTTGATCCTGTGCTTTGAGCTGTTCGGTGACGTCCTCACGCTCTGCCATTTGCTTTGCCAGCAGGAGTATTTGCTCCGTCGCCTGTTCGCTTATGTCGGCCAGATAGGTATTCAGTATGCCACTGGTCAAAAGCTCCGTGTACAGGGCTTTTCGCTCCGCCTTGATGTACCGCAGGTGCCGCTGTGCCCATATCCCGATAGGCTTTTCCTCTTCGGCGGGTACAGTCAGACAGGGGTAATAATAGTCGCCCCGAAGCTCGTACCACAATCCGTTGCTTTCGTCATAAATGGTTTTTCCATTGTGAAATCCTCTTGTATAATAGCTCCATTGATGTATTCGCACATATGCCACAGGCTCCCGATTGCCACACCTTGTTATATTCTGTTATGGGATTTTCTTGCCCTTGTTTTTGCCCTTATGAGCGACGCGGGTGTTGTAGAAAAGGTGTAACATTTAATAAAGGGATTCGGTGAGCAGACTGCGGAAAATCCTTTGTTTGGGGCGGTTTCAGAGGATTTCATTAAAGCCCTATAATCACTGGCGGATGCCTATGATTTTGAGGAATTCAAATCGGGATTTATCGGACAAATGAGCTAAATGAGATCAGAAAGGAAAGAGATAATGGAATTTGAAAGAGTATTAAGAAACAGAGCTTCGATTCGTAAATATAATGATCGGATACCGGATGATGAAACTATTCAGAAGATCATTGATGCAGCCCTGCTTTCACCGATTGTTCGCTGGCATAAATTTCACATTTCGGTCGTAACGAATAAAGAAGTGATCCAGTTGGCTGAGACTGCTGCAAACGAGTATGCCAAAACGAAAGAACCGAAAAAATTTATGTATGGTGCTCCGGTATGGATCATTTTGTCAGGAGAAAGACACACGGATCCGGATCCGGCAACTGAAAAAATGAAGAATGATAATCTGTTCTGGAATGTAGGATCGATCATCGAGAATATGGAATTGGAGGCAGTTTCCCTTGGCCTGGCAAGCTGCGGCATGAATGCAACGATCGTAGCTATGAGAGATAAGCCTGAAGTCATGAAGGCCGCGGGTATACCTGAAGGCTTTGATGTTTTGGCATCAGTCCTAATCGGATATACAGATGAAGAGATGGAAGAAAGGACAGTCAAACTAGAATTGATCCCGGTATCTTATGTAAAGTGAGCAGCAAATTTGCAGAGATGCCGTTGGTAAGAGAGGTATGCCATGATACTTGAAACGAAAAGATTGATCCTCCGACCGTGGGAAGAAAGCGATGCGGAGAATTTATTTAAATATGCAAGTCAT
>JBGUIK010000007.1:0-2092 GCA_045112915.1 Lachnospiraceae bacterium | reverse complement strand
GATGAATCTACGGTATACGACATCGAGATGCAGACTACAGTGGCAGAAGATCTACCGAAAAGGATGCGCTATTATCAGGGAATGATCGATCTGAATATGATAGAGCGCGGCGCCAGATATAAAGAACTGAAGAAGAGCTTTATCATCTTCATCTGCCTGAAAAACCCATATCCGGAAGCAGGACTTCATAAATACAGTATCAGGTCTGTCTGCGAGGAAGATGCGACGATAGACTATGATGACGGTATCTTCAAGGTCATCCTGTCAGCAAGGGGGGACAAGGGAGATGTCACTGATGAGATGAGCAAGTTCCTTCTGTATCTGACGGATCAGAGGACAGAATCAGACTTCACAAAAAGGCTGAACGAGAGGGTTCTGGCGGCGCGTTCATATGAGAAATGGAGGCGAGAATATATGACGCTGCAGGAACGGGATGAACGGATGCGCGAAGAAGGGCGAAAAGAAGGCAGAAAAGAGGGCAGAGAAGAAGGGCGAAAAGAAGGAACGGAAATAGCCATTTTGAACAGCATAAAAAATCTGATGGAAACATTAGATATCTCTGCGGAAAAAGCGATGGACTTAGTGAAGATCCCAGCTGAGGAGAGAGAAAAATATCTGGCAAAGCTGTAGTGAACAGTGATATAAAACCGGCGCGGGTCCACGTGGAACCCGCGCCGGTAATTTATTTATGTCAGCTGGCGTTGCCCCGAATCCCGCGCCAAGTCTCGCGAGCGAGACTTGAATTTAGAGGGCCAGATCCTCATCTTCCGGCTCCCGGTCCAGCTCCTCCTGGCGGTGCTTTACAGACTTTGCGGCTATGGAGAGGGATATAAAGATGACAACAAACATGACTGCGCCTGTGACGCCTCCCAGCATGAGGCAGGTCTTAAAGGCTTCCGGGCGGCGCAGGTAGCCTAGGAAGAAAACAAGAATCATAACTACGACGGCCGCTGCTCCCGAGAATGCAAGATTAGTCTTGGCATCCGGTCTGAAATTTCTTGACCAGATTCCTCTTCTGAGACAGGCGATTGTGATGTACAGAGCCAGGACCATGAATACGATCCACTCACCGGCGATGTGAGAGAAAGAACCGGGGTACATAAACATTTGCACCGTTATTGCTACGAGCAGGCCCCAGAAGGCGCCCCAGCATCCGTTTCGCTCAACTTTGAGCAGTTCCGCTTCCTGTCTTTCATCTAATACACTGTTAATTTTCTTCATTTTCTGTTTCCTCCCAAAAGAGATCATTCAATGTGACACCAAGTGCCCTGCAGATATCGATACAAAGCTTAATGGATGGATTGAAATCGCCGGCTTCGATGAGACCGATTGTCTGCCTGGTCACGCCGGCCTTTTTGGCTAATTCTGTCTGTGACATTCCCAGCTCTATGCGCCGGAACTTCATTTTAAGGTTTCGCATGCGTGTGTTTCCTCCTTACAATGTACAGTATATATTGCATTGGATGGAATGTCAAGTATATATTGCATTTAGATTATATAATATTCATATGACGGTTTTAAGTTGCGGATGTGAGGTATAAGTGGCTGTAAAATTAACCGGAGTTGCACCGGGGAAGTTCCGGATTATACTTTGAGCAGAGCTGATTTCATCGTGTCGACGGCGGAAGCAGCAAATTCCTGCCTCCGAGGCGATATTGCTGCCTTTGGTCCTGGCGAGTTTCATCGGGTCTTCGGCGGAGGCAGCAAAATCCTGCTTTTGAGTCGCGATTGCTGCCTTTGGTTATGGTTCACTTGGCTCAAAGGGAAGGCAGCCGAATGAGGCCCGATTGGGCAACCTCTAATTAACCTCTAATTAACTTTGGCAAAAACTTTTAGCCCTCCCCCAAAGTCCCTCGTATAAAAAGATGAAAGGGCAAAAGAGAAAGCCCGCTAAAAAAGAAAAATTCAAAATTATTAGATAAATAAAGGAGATTAAAACCATGACAGATATGAACAAAGTTAATGTTGAAGCACTTGAGAACGTAGCAGGCGGATATGAGACACATACAGTACACAACGATGCAGTTTCTTACGCAAACTGCCGCAAGGAGCCGGGCCTTAACTCCAAGGTTTTCTTCACAATCCCGAACGG
>JBGUIK010000006.1:0-102146 GCA_045112915.1 Lachnospiraceae bacterium | reverse complement strand
TCATATACAATTCTACCAGGACGAAAGCATGTTCGGATACATGCGTTTTGCGTAAAAATCGAGTCTATTCAGCATACCCTAATTATTATCCGAATTCAACGTGAAGGTCTGTGCGGAACCCACTGCACCGAATACCGCTTCATCCTGTGCATCGACACCTGAATAGTAATCACCGGCACTATTCTTCAGGCGCACCGTTATAACTTCTGTGTGTGCCGAACCATCATCCCACAGCTTGACTGCATCCACATTGCAGTAGTGGTACGTCTCGGTGGTAAGATCCTTCACTTCCGTCAGCACATAACCGTCGACATGTTCCTCCTCAATATTATAGAAGATAAACTTTCCGTCAGTGGTTTCGGACGGCAGGTGATCAATATCTGTATGCCATCCATTTGTCTCATTTAGTGTAAACTGCCTGTCGGTAACTCCATCTGTCTCCTTAAGGACAGGGACCGTATAAGGCTGCAGCAGGCCGCTTCCATTGTCATACGTTGCGTTAACCGTGAACACGACTTCGGCAGGGTGATCATCATCTCCCACCCACATTTTCTCGACCTCAAGAGCCTTCTCCTTTATGGGATTATCCGGAGGTTCATCAGGAACTTTATTGGTCACAGTAAGCGTTGTTTCGCCGGAGGAAGTCAATACTTTCTCACCGTTCATCTCGATGATCATGGTCGTCCCATCAGGCACGCCTTCCTCATTTACGGATTTGATGAAATACAGGTACTTGTTTCCGTTCTCATCGATTGATTCAAGATCAGGCACTATCCTCGTCCAGGTGATTCCGCTCAGTTCGACATTGACCGGAACATCCTCCGTACTCCAATCCTCATCCACCACGTACTTCATTCCGGGTATCGGCGAATCAGGAGCGGTAGTCTCTGTCAGGGGCACTTCCTCATTATTCTGTCCTCTCGAAGCCCCCAGAAGATTTCTCACCAATCTTCCTCCAAAAAGCAGCGGACTGTTCGAATTGGTTCCGTTTACGGAATTGGCATATATGGAGACCGAGTTGACCCAGACATCAGACGTTCCCCATTGGTGATTTATGTATATTTCATAATTGCCTTCTGCCGGAAGTGTAAAATACAGGCTTTGGTTCACACTTCCATAGCCATCCCCTGTCGGTCCCTGATAGGGATATGAAGCATACTGTCCATTCGAATTAGTATTGACAGTGATCCCGATACTATTATTATGTGCAGGTCCGGGTCGCGTAATATTGACGACAATCTGAGAACCCCCGGGGAAGGTATATGTCATGTCCTGATAGTTCGGAACACCATTTATAGAATTCGTCACCCTGACATTAACGGTCTTGACCGGATTGACGATTTCTGTCACGTTACTGCTGAAGCTCGTCTCGGCCGCATTGTTATTTGCAACCGTATGACCGTTGACAATCGTCACAGTATTCGAGGCTGGTGTATCCGTTACATCGTAGCCTTCTGCCGAGCTGCTGATTTCAACCGTGTAATTTCCGCCGGGAAGTCCGGTTATTACCGCTCCACCTGTTTGCGGATCGTATTTTGCGGTCCTGACGACGGTATCTCCCTGTTTGACCTTATAAGTAGCGTCAAATGCTGCTATGGCTGAGGAAGTCCCCTGAACCGTCTGATGAATGACCAGATCACCTGTTACCGGGTTGTCCGGATCGTCGATCAGTTTATAACGGCCAAGTGTTACTGTGACGACTGCACCGATCGGAGCATCCGCCGAACTTCCATCCTGGTATTCCCAGACTTTTTCTACCTTGATATCGGTCGGTTCCGGTTCATAGACATTATATACATAGAATTCAAGGAAGCCGTTATACCGGTCAATACCGTTAACATCTTTATAGTCACCCAGCACATCCGGTATACTGAAGAAGTGTTCCTGATTTTCATCTGACAGAGTGTAATCCTTGGAGAAATGGCGTCTCTCCTCAATACCATCATCTCGCCATACATATTCTGTTTCAAGATGCGTCTGCTTATAGTACCAGATTCTCCCGTCTTCATCTGTAATAGTGCGTGGCAGGTTCTTCTCGGATGTGTCCTCCTCTATATAAACCATACCAGCGCTGACGTCATAATCATAGACGGCACCCATGCCGCCTTCCCCGACAACAATCTCTTTATCGAGCGTCTGTACATACGAGGTCGTATAATCCGGCTGGTCCGCTTCCTCATCATACGCGTCTACGTCTAGGTCTTTGACTTCATCTACAGGATTCGGATTCGCGTCTTTGTTGATTATTTTCTGATAGACATGGAACAGATTTTTGATCTTCTGATTCGGAGTAATAGCCTGACCATTCTGGTCAACAACAAATTTGGTTATTTCTACAGCAAGTATTCCGTTCTCACCGAAGACAGCAGTACCCAGGGAAAAATCCATACCACTGTTGCCTTCATTCATATCTCTGATGGTACTGCACAACACCTTCCCATCTTTCCAGCCGTCACTGTCGATCATCCAGATACCCGGGCACTCATTTCTTCCGTCCCAGTAGTCAAAGCTGTTCGACATTGTGATTGTTGCGTTGGTTTGAAGCTTATGCTCTTCATTATTGTTTTGGGCATCCTCGGCTGTTGCATACAACTGATGCCCGTTGTATATCAAATCAAAATCCACTTTTTTAGCAGTGGAAAATGAATAGTAAATCCTGTTCGCTAAACGCTGCTGTCTAATATATTCATCGTCATTTCCGTTGCCGTTTGAAACCGGAGGAAGATCAGCAACCTTAAAAGTTCCGTCTATACGCACCTGCGCAGTACTGTGACCCGCTCCGCTGTCAGCCTCAGCATTTCCCGAATAGCCAAGTATCACAAAAGCATCATCTATTTCCGTTACGGACCCGTCCTCTCCTTTTGTGTAGGCGACGATTGTTCCACTCTTTATGTCGTCTTTTGTGATATTGACACTGCTATTTGACAGACTTAGCGTTACCGGGCTCTCTTTACTTACGACCAGAGTTTTAAGCTGCCCGCCTTCCATATAATAATAGGTACCATAAGCAAGCGGCGCATTCAATCCTGCCCTGCCTTCAACGGAAATATCGATATGATCCACCGCATGATACTTCGCTCCGATTCTCAGATTATTATAGTCTGTCAATTTGGCAAGATAAACTTCCGCTGTCTCACCTTCCGTATCACCTCCGGCAATCATCAGTTTGCCGTCTTTCTCAACGACCTTGAGTACCTTAGTGGAATCAGATTCTGATGCGATTGTATGATCACTATACGTGATCTTTGCATCTTCCATCAGTTCTCGGCTAGTTACCCTTGTGCCGCCCCATTGACCATACATAGGATTATAAGGGACGCCTTCCCGCTCAGTGTTTCCCTCATCATCCATTGCCAGGCCATCATCTGATCTCGGATCGATATACCTGTAATAATAATCCGATGCTACCTGCCTCTGATTAAAGGCTACCTCTTTCGCTTCATGATAAAGGACGCTGCCGTTATATTTCCAAAGCATCGGAGTCTCCGCGCCGACAGTATTAGGATATCCTTCAACAGGATACTCTGTCTCTTGAAGTTCTCCGTTATTCAGGACAATGTAGTACTGATCGTCAATCTTGACCAGCACCATATACTCGTCATTAGGTGTCAGTATAGGCTGTGTGAAGTTGATATTAAAACGGTCATTGGTACTCGAACTTTCCGCATGCCATGCGGCAAAACCTTCCTGGCTTCCATCTTCATTCAGCCAGAAATCCCTGTCACCTGCGTGTGTTCTAAATTTATAAGTTCCGTCATCATTCTGACTGACCGTAAAAGCCAGCGGAGTATCAGACAGCTGTGCATGTGCTCGCCTGGGTTCTTGTTCAGTGTTCTGTCTGAAACTCATATATTTTTTAACACCATCAACGTAGGTGAATATATAATACTGTCCTGCTGTCGGAGCAGCCTCAAATTCCCAGACGGCAGCATTGGCCTCATCAGGATCCTTTCTGAACTGCTGTGTATAGCCGAATCCCGAGTCACCGGTCACGAACTCTGTCGTCATATAATTGCCGCCCTTACTGATCGTAAAGGTACTCCCGGCGAGACTACCGGACGACTCTGCGACGATCGTGCCATAAACGGAAAATGAGTTCGCCTCAAAATTCCAGCTTTCATCAGCTACATCGGGTTCGATTATTTCTGTGCCGTCATTTGCAAAATGAACAACGCTGAGGTTCTCATCTTCCGCGCCTGCTGCAGCCTCATTATAGCGAATCTCTACCTGAACCGCCGCCTTCGGCTCAATCGGCTCCCCGTTCCTGTCAACAATCGTAATATTAAAGAAACGCGCAAAGGACAGGGCATCTGTCCTCACACCGAGCCCCCTGGCAGAATCTGCCAGGTACCCCTGATACGCTTCAGTACCTTCTTTTATTTCCTCAACATCAAGATCCGCGTCATCCGGGATCTCTGCGGCATCATCGTAAGTAACCTTAATTTCCCAGGAATTACCGCTGTCGTCAACCACGATCTGCCTGATCTGCGCGTCCGTCACCCTGACGGTGAATACTTCGCCATCCTTCATTGTCACAGTCAAAGCTTCCATCGTTTCAAATGGCCGCAGACCAATCAGGACCCAGTCTCCTTCCTGGACCACTGTATCATTAATTTTCCTTATCTGCGCATCCGTCAGTTCTGCACTATATTCGCAATTAAGATTGTTGGCGTCCTTCAGTGCACCGACGGATTCACTATTTCCGGCTCGTCCTGCCCACACGAGTTCAGGGTCGCTGGATTCTACGCGGTCAATATCGGCAATAAACTCCTCTTTGGTCCCGTACATATCCGCATCCACGACTCCGAGAGCTTCAAGGAGCGCTTCCAGCCTGACAAATCCACCGCCGGGAAGTGTAAACTCATAGACATTCCCGTCCACTTCCCAATGGAAGTCGACTGTATAGATAACGCCATACACGGAGAAGGACTCGGCGACAAACTCAACAGTCGCAGTACCATCTTCCTGCACCGCTGCTGTATTGGCCTCAATGACTTCACCCTCGGCCGTCTCGTCCGAGAAATGAACGGCATTTACCTCTGTCTCCGGCTTTTCCGCCAGCGGCTCCTCATACGTAATCTCAACAGAAACACCTGATTTCGGAGTAAACTCCTGATCATCAACCATGATCTTGATGTCAAAAAAGCGCGCAGCACAGCGGGGAAGCGATTCCTCCTCCGTAAGCCCCATAGCTTTCTTCGCTTCCTCGAGATACATCCAATATTCATCTTTATCATCTGTGATCTCAGAGACTTCAAGAACCGCCCCTGCCGGTATTTCGGAGGTCTCATCATACGTAAGGATCACAGTATAGTCGCTGCCATGGTATCTAAGCATTTTGACCGCCGGTGCAGCCGTTATCTCGTCACCGGCGGCGTCCGGGTCAGCGGCGTCATCCTCCCGGTCCGCATCAAGGGTGACGTCCGTGGGCTCAAGCGCATTTTCCTCCCACATTTCATCCTGACCGGCTTCCTGCTCCAGATACATACCTCCGACATCTCCGGTTTTGTCCCTTTCAACAGTAATCGCAGGGAGTATCAAAGGTATGTTGTAGCAAATGTTATCACTGCCGCCAGAACAGTGACAATCCGCTGCCAACGCTTTAGCTCCCTGCGTTTTTTTATAAGAATATTAAACCATTTTTTCAAGCTGTTCATGATGCCCCTCAATCAAGTCTCAATTATGCAGAATTATGTATGTTATAGGTAATTATAAGCTGAATATTGTCTTGAACGATGTCAGCATTTTCCATTCAAGTTTCGCACAATAAATGCAACTACTCATCCTCTTATACTATACAACGCAAGCCATTCCATATCCATATCAAATTTTGGGCATTCGGTAAATTTTTCTAAATCTTAATTGTCAATGCACCGTTAACAGATTACTGAAAACTTATTCCCTTATACACGCAAAAAGGCCGACCTCATTTCTGAGATCAGCCTTTTATGCAAATCATATTAAACCGCCTGAATCTGTACCTTTAGCCGCGTCACACACAGCCGTTAGGATCAAGCCATGCTCCGCTTCAGCACGAAGCCTGTTCCGGCCAGAATCAGAAGGAACATACCGGCCAGATAGTAATACAGTGTTCCCGGACCTCCGGTCGAGGGAAGCTCAGCTCCCTGCGTGTTGACGATTTTACCTGTGCCTGCATTTGCAGTTGCTCCGGGTCTGCCAATATAACCTTCGCTTTCTTTTCCGGTTATTGTATCTCCCTTGGCAGCTGTATCAGTGGAAGAACCCAGGGTATCGGGATCTTCATCTTCATTAATGAAGGTGTATTCCGCGGTTTTGACACCGTTAATCATAACTTCATACTTTTTGAGCTCTTTCACATCCCATGTGTATGTGTAGCCGCCTCTTTCCTCCGAGTAGGTCTTCGTCTCCCAATGGTCCGCGTCATCGGGTGCCAATATCTCCAGCTTAACTGCATTACTGTACTTGACATATCCTGCCGGTGCCTTTTCCTCCACGAGATAGTAGGTTCCAAGGTCAAGTCCCCTGATGCCGGGCAGTGTCTCTCCCTGAATGGTCAGGCGGCCGGTGCTATCAGAAACAATGGTCTTTCCTGATGTCAGGATAGAGTTGGTATACGGCTCTGTAAATATCGTGTTTCCTTCACTGTCTTTGAACTTATGTGTCCCATCGGCCACCGGAACATACAGCTTGAACTCCGCTCCTTCCAGGGCTCCGACGCCCTGACCTTCGTGGAGGGAAACCACTTCTTCGAGCTCCTGTCCGTCAGCACCGAGCCCGACCTTGACTACCTCCGTTGTTTTCCATTGATCGTCACCGAGGATATTGGCGTCAATATCGAACGTGTAATGCTTTGTCTCATCCCGGAGAGTTCCGTTCCCGGATCCATCCGTCGGGTGATTTGAGTAGTTCACTGTCGCCGTGTTCTTCTCAAGATTTACAGATGCCGGTGCGGACGTTGTCACATAAGCCTGATATTCAATTACAATGTCCTGAGCAGCGGTAAGGCCGAGAATGTATTGGGTGAAGAAATCAACTGTGAATGTATCATCGCCTGACGTATCTGTTGTGAGCTTATACGCCTTGTCCTCAGAATATTCATCGGCTGAGGCGAGAAGATTGGCAGGATCTACAGAATCTTTATACACATTGATCGTAACCGGCTGCTTAAACTCCAGTCCGCTGCTTATCGTATCTGTGACTTTGAATACAGCGCTCGTGTAATCATTGCCATACTCCGGAATCGTTGTTTTCACAGTAAACGTGACAAGATCTCCCGCCGATACGCCGTCAGGATTGCCATCTGCCGTGCTCGCTGTCTTTGTCAGGGTAATCACACCCTTCTTAGCCATGGATGCCGGTTCATAGCTGTCCATCAGATCGACCGGCCAATTGCTGCTCTGATTGTTTCCTGTGTAGTCAGCGCCGACAAAAATCGGATTGTAGACCGTTCCAAGCTTTCCGGGAGTGACCAGCGCAACATACAGACCCGGCACAGGTTTAGGATCCGCCTGAGAAGCCGTTCCATTTACCTCGCTGATTCCCGGATACTTCGCAGTCGTCTGCTCCGCCATATCCGCGATCCTTGCAGCCAGATCCTCATCAATACCCGCCTGATCTGCCTTTGATTTTCCAGGGGCATAGTCACCAAGGCGTAAAATCTTCTGAATATCATCCTTAGAGAGCCCTGTAAATCCATTTGCCGCTTTCCAGCCGCCGGTAGATTCTGCGTCCGGTGAAAACTCAAGAACCTGATAGAAACTGACCTTGTCTCCTGTCTCGAGACCGGAGACGGAAATAGTTCCGTCAGCAGTAAGGTCTCTCGGAGCCGGCGGTGTCGTGGGCTCTGGGGTCTCTGTCGGATCCGGCGTCCCTGACGGATCCGGAGTTATTGATGGTTCCGGAATAGATGTCGGATCTGCCTGCTGTATCTTGGCATATGTATATGTATACTCTTTATCCTCCGCAATGGGATTTTCTGTATCCGGCTCAGTATCCCAATTGCCGGCCTCGTAACCTTCAGCAGGTTTAGTTCCAACGGCGGGAACCTTGCTGGCCTGAAGTATTAAATCATCCCCCTCATAACCTTCCAGCACAACCGTCTTCTCATCGCTATCCTCATCATCCCAGGAACCATTCACCACCCGGAAAGTAACTGTATAGCTTACTTTTTTAATCACAGTCAGATTTCCGGAAGTATATGTAATATTATAATTCTGTGTTACAGGACGACCTGATGCATCCTGAATGACAGCGTCATATGGTCTGATGCTCTCCGTATTGGAATCAAACTTTATCGAACTAAGAGAATGTCCCTGCAGACCGCCATCCAGCACTGCCTTATTAACATTCCTGTCAATATCCGCGCCTTCCTTAATCACCTGATCGTTTGCTGCGACAGCCGCGTCTTTCGCCTCTATATTGGCAGTTACATCTTCGGGCTGTCCTGACAGGTCATAGTTTGACGCAGATCTGCCCGAAAGAGAAAAGCCGGTAAAATGTACGGTCTTATTCTTTCCCGCATCAGCATCATTGGCATCATTGGCATCATCATCTACAAATGCCGCCTGGCCATACTCCACATACACTTCATCACCGTCTTCAACAGCACCACCCCTTACCAAAAAGTTTCTGATAGCACCCAGAAGACCTACAGTGCCCTTATCCTCGACAAGTTCCGGTTCTCCGGTAATCTCCGCCGCTGTTGTTCCGTCATAAGTTTTATCGGCAGCGGAAAGACCTGTTATTTTCACAGGTTTCGGCGCGATAGAATAAGAAATCTCTGCTTTTGCTCCTCCCAGCGTAATACTTGCAGTATACGCTCCGGCGTTAACCGGCGGAGAGGTAAGGGTCTCATGTCCATCCGAGTATTCAACAGTCGGAGTGGAGACCCCTTCTATGGAGTCACTTATTGTCGCTGCAGCTTCTTTTCCGTCCCCGTAAACAGTATGAGCAGGAGCAGTGATCGTCATCGTGCCGGAAAGTTCGCCACTGTGGCCACCGTCAGTATTTTGGCATGTGATGGTTATGGCAGACCCTGCTGCTGAATACTGCCAGTCATGGACATGCGGACTTGTCCTGAATGCTGCCGGTGCACTTGCCGGAGAGGCATTATGATTCTTATCCCCGGCAATGCGCTGATAGAAGCTGTATTCGGTATCCATATCAAGACCAGTGAACACATTGCTGCTCTGCCAGTTCTGACCGTCCTTGCTGTATTCATAACCGTCCGTAGATTTCAGCGTGATGCTGTTTATTGTGGCTGCCTCTGATTCCGGAGCACCCGGAGCGGTCTGGTCAGCTTTATCGATCTGAACGGAGACATGTTCCGGTCCGGCATCATTATGATGGGCATCCCCCTTGAGCCGATACCATACATGATAGGTCCCGGCATCTTTGCCTGAAGGAATTGATGTATTCCAGGCAGCTTCCCCAGGTTCTGTCGACTCATCTGTTCCGAGTGCATATTCTATAGTGCCGTCTTCCGTTGTTCCGTCCGTTATCAGTGCCTGATTGTTGCCACTATAAACCAGTCCTGATTTTGCTGCAGGTTTTGTCCAGACAGGTTCTGTCTTAGTGTTGTATTTTTCAGCAGCGTCATTGGCATAAACGGCAGCCATCATCAGGGGACCGACGCCTTTGGCTTCATTAGGTACATATTTGGATGCAACCATATAATCCTCTGCAGATGAAGAAGCACCGGAAGACATATATACATTCTCCAGCGTATTGTTCGAAACATATCCTGTAACAATTCCGTTAAAGGCACGAAGACCGGCTTCTCCATACTTATCCTCATCCACCTGACCTTCTGCATATGCTTTCATCATTGCATATGCCATCAGAGCGGAACCGGAGGTCTCCAGTCTATTTCCGTTCGACGGAAGATATTTGAGCACATTAAGCCAAAGTCCGCTCTCATCCTGCTCTTCGATCATCCCGTCGAACAGCTGCTTTTCAATGCGGATAAGCTCGCTTTTCTGTGAAGCATAATCGTTGGGTAACATACTGATCACGTCTACAAGGGCTGCGGCATACCAGCCGATGGCGCGAAGCCAATACTGTCCATTCACACCATTTTGGGGATCCCACCCATGATTGTAAAGTTTATCATCCGTATCATAAAGATTATTACCGACCCAGATCATGCGGTTACAGACTTCACGAAAGATTGTATCAGCATTTGGCTTGTTCCCGCTGCTGTGTGTTTGGAAGTCCGCATCGCTCAGTACATTATCCTTCAGTGCGTTAGCCACTTCCATAAAGAACGGCTGCGCCATATATAGTCCATCCAACGCAACATAATACTTGTCCCAACTGCTTTTATGTTTAAAATTGCCATCTGTCCCGTCGACAACGCCGGGCGTATAGTGCTTCATGACGTTGTAAACATAATCGATCATTTTGATATATTTATTTTTATTATCAGATCTGCTTCGAATCAGATCAAAAAGAGCTCGGACAGGGGGAATTGAATCCAGTTCTGCAGGGCGATAATAATTATCAGAGGCGCGAGTATTGTCAACATAGCCACAGTTTACACCATTCCTGTATACAATCTGTGTGCCGATATTTGCATTATAGAAATCATCTACATAGGATATATATGTTGAACTGTTCAACATCAGATAGGCATCCATCATGATGCCGTTATAATACGTCCAGCTTCTGCTTTTTCCCTCTGTATCCCAGCTAAAACCGCCATTGGTTTTTGCGGAATTTGAATTCCTGGCGTTACTCCTCAATGTAGATGCAAGAGTCTCCACCGTAACCACATTGCCGGCGGTTGCCGGTATGGAAGTATCAACAGATCCACCTTCTGCATAAATAGTCAGGGGAAGATTTGCTGTCAACAAAACAACCAGCAAAAAACACAATGTAGATTTTCTCATCAGTGCATAAATCCAACGCATATTACTCTCCTGTCATGTTTCGACATCAATGCCCTAAAACAATAAACTACAAAGCGTTACCATTACGACAAATAGTGAAAACACTCAAAAATAGTATAACTAAATACTGAATATTTGTGAAGTATTACTTAACAAATGTCATATAATTAAAAAACGATCATTATCAGAATCCTATAAACAGCGAACTGATAATGATCGTCTTTTTAATTATTGCGTTATCGCATTTTACATCCCTTCCTCATCACAAGACCTGCACCTGCAAGCCCGATGAGCATAACACCGAGAAGATAGTACATGACAGTGCCGAAACCACCGGTCGAAGGCAGAGCCGCTCCCTGTTGATTTCCGATGAGAATCGTAAGCTCCCCATCAACGAGGCGGACAGGACCTTTGGGAATTCCCGTCACTCTATGATAGACGCCCTCGCTGTCTTTTTCATAAAGTACAATACTTAAATCGTCCTGTACCTCAAAAGCGGGATCATGTCCGGTCTGCACATAACCTTTCGGAGGTATATTTTCCTCGATCTGATAAAAACCGATTGGCAGGTCCGTAAAGCTAAAAATACCATTTAGTGAATAATTCTCTCCCATCTTCTCATCAGTCAAAGTCTGTGCCAAAGGCGTCGTCGTATCCTTCACATTAAAATTGCTGTCAGTATATTTGGTAATTGTGAAGGAAGCTCCCTTAAGAGGATCAGCCGATGCTTTGTCCAAATCCTCAACGTCCATCTTCCTGAGTGTGATATCGACCGTTCTCGGTGCCAGTCTTTTGTTCTTGACATACACCTGATGAGAATCATTCGACGTCACAGCCTTCGGACTCGATGTATTAGTCGCTCCGTTAACTTTATAGTCGATGCCGATGTTCTCATATCCGGTCGGAACATCGGTTTCTGTTACAGCATAGATAACGCCTGCATCTACATTTGAAACCTGAACATAATCGCCCGCATAGAATTCAACAGTAAACGTGCCGTTGGCAATATCATGTCTCACTGCTTCTCTTCCGTAGTTGACCAGCGTGCCGTTATCATATACTGCTTCGCCGTGCGCCGGGTTATTCGTTCCGTAATTAATTCGATAACCACCTTCATCAGCAGTCACCATATACGGTGTTCCATCAGGGTTCGTCAGAGTCACGGTCACAGAGAATACATTACTGTCTGCCTGATTGGTTATATCGTTGCCGTTTTCATCATACAATTTCTTGTAGACCAGAATACCGCCTTTAAGGTTATTAGTGGCAGTAAGCTCGGAAAGCGGTGCCATACCGGTGACCGTTGTTTTGTCGGAGGAAAATGTCACATTCATAACGTCCTCACCGACAACCATAGGATGCCAGGTCTTCTCCTCCAGTTCAAAGTGATAATCACTGTTTTCGCTTTCCTTGAAGTAATAATCGTGTCCCTCCTCAATAATATAATACTTTACATTGTTATAGGTAGTCACAGGATACTTTTCGGGCTTATCTTTTACGACATCATATAATCCGCTGGCCCGCGCGTCTGTCTCACTCACCATAAGGCCTGCGGAAATATGATGGTATATCACATTCCCCTGCACATCCAGCTCCGGCCAGGTCCTCGGAACAGGCGACGTCGTGGATGGTGCCCCGATTTCAATCCCTGTAATATAATCCTCCTCCGCTGCGCCCACCATTCTTTCCAATGTAAGCTGCGCTTTGTACTGAGGGTTAGCCTGAAGAAGCTCTTCCAACTGTTTTGGATCAAGAGAATCATTCCAGACCTTCTGCACAGAGACTATCGTATCGTCCAGAGGCATCGGATCCACATCCTTCTCCATCGGTATATCTTTATACTCTTCCGAGGGAGTTATAGTTGTATTGCCGTCCTGGTCGCTCTCTTCTGTAGCAGGCTTCCCTTTAGCGGATTCGTGGGTGTTAGTCTTCAGCACGTATTTTCCGTTCTTTATTTCCACCTGCTCCTTTTCCACGGGATTCAATTCATCAAATTCACGTTTGCCGTTGTTAAGATCCGATACCAGATCATAGGCTTCCTGACTCGGCCATACAATAAAACTGACAGAATATGTTCCGCCGCCTTCAAGGAGCGCGCTGTGTCCCAGATTCCAGACGACTTCTTTCTGCTGATATGTATAAACAAGATACTGACTCCCTCGGTGAATCAGATATTCTTTTCCCGTACCAGTCCATTCGAATTCCCATCCGGGCGCAGTTCCCCCGTTATTGATATTCTGCCCGACAAGGAGATTATTTCTTATCTGAGCAGTCATCGCAGAGTTTGTCCCGTTTTTTGTATTCGCTATGACGAACTCTTTTCCGCTAAGACCGTATGGATTTTCCTGATCATCCGTTACCAGGATCGTGAATGTCTCCCCATCTTTCATGGTAACTGTCAGGGCTTCCTGCGTATCAAATGGGAGCATACTGATCAAAGCCCAATCTCCTGCCCGGATTTCTGCGCTATTTATTTGCCTGATCTGTTCTTCTGTCAGATCAGCACTGTACTGAACCTCCAGCCCTTCTTTCTCTATAATCTCGCCGACCGTGACAGAATGGTCTATCTTTCCGATCCAGACCAGTTCAGGACTGCTGAATGCCACATTCTCTACATTCTCAACGAATTTCCTTGTTGTATCTGAAATGTCTAAGTCATTTATACTCAGAGCATCAGCTGAGTATCTGCCAGTGCTTTGCCCGTTGTCATCGGAAGTGTCCACTGAATTACCGTCAGCAATTCCCATAACCTCCATGAGTGCCTCAAAGCTTAAGAATCCGCCTCCCGGCATACTGAATTCATAAACTTTCCCGTTGACTTCCCAGTAAAAGTCCACCGTGTAGATAACGCCATACACAGAGAAAGACTCAGCCGTAAATTCGACCGTTGCAGCTCCGTCTTCCTGAATACCAGACGCATTGGCTTCGATCACTTCAGCCTTAGCCTTTTTGTTCTCAAAATGGACAGCACTGACCTCTGTCTCCGGATTTTCCGCCAACGGCTCTGCGTATGTAATCTCTACAGACACACCCGATTCAGGCTTAAATTCCTTATTGCCTGCCATGATCTTGATGTCGAAGAAACGTGCAGCATACTTTGGAAGAGTTTCCTCTTCCGTAAGCCCCATAGCTTTTTTTGTTTTTTCGAGATAGGTCTTATATTCTTTAGTGTTCTGTGCAATCTCAGAAACAGCAAGAGATGCCCCATCCGGTATACCGGAGGTCTCATCATAGGTCAGGGTTACTGTGTAATCTTCACCGGCAGCCTTCAAAGCCTTTACTTCGAGAGCTGAGGTTTCTTCCTGAATGTCATCAACGGTTGGCACTTCCGCATCTGTCTCAGCTGCAGCTACTTTAGCCTCCTCATCCACATAACCGGCAAGAACGCCGACAATACTGTCATTTTGGGCAAGATCGTTCCCCTTCAGAGAAAGGACTGTAATAATGCCATCGGTGAGTTCAATTACTGAGGATTCATCCGGATTAGAGGATACAAGCTCATCCTCTGCAACTATTCCAAATCTCTCTGCATAAACAGCCTCATTTACATGTTCAACCGTATTATTCATGAAGTTGATCTGCACGTCAACAAGGCCTGTTTTAGGTGTCACATCAACACCATCACAGATCAGTGCAAAATCATAGAAGGAGCATGTTGTCACATCATAAATAAACTCCCTGTCAAGGAGCATGGCCGCCCGGCTGCTGAGATCAATGTACTCTTCGGATTCAGGATCAATAGAGGTTACCATTAGTTCAGCGCCTTCCGGAATCTCCTCATCCGAGCTGAATACAGCAGCAGCTGTCATATTGTCGTCAACATATTCATATGTGACCGAATTATCCTGATCCGCGGCTATACTGACACCTGTGAACTCGAGTGCGTTTTCCTCAAGCAAATCATCCTGAGTCCCTTTCTCTTTCAGGTACATACCCGCAACGTCGTCAGTATGTTCCTTTTCGACAGTAATCGCAGGGAGTATTAAAGCATATGTCGTGGCAAATGTTATTATTGCCGCCAACACAGTGACAATTCGCTGCCACCGCTTTAGTTCCCTGCCTGACAGAATACTTTTTACAAACGAAAAGGCCAGTCCTTTTCTGGACCAGCCTTTCTTTGAAACATATTAAATTGTTCTTCGGCGCATCAGCAACAGTCCCGCTGCCAGAGTAAGCATGCTGCCGAGCAGGTAGATAAGCATTGTGCCGGGTCCACCCGTATGCGGAAGCTCAGCACCGGGTTCGTTTTCCACTTTGAAGGTGATGGTCCTGCCATTTATACCTGAGGCAGAACTCAATGTTACATAACCATCAGCTGTAGTATTTCCGCCATCGACAAGTACTATACCGCCATCAGCGTTTGCCTTCTCCATCAGCTTGATATCTCCGTTCTCCTCGACCTTCAGATAAATAACAACATCTTTAGAAAGGATATGACCTATCGGAGGCTTAGTTTCCTTGACTTCATAATAGCCAGGTTTAAGGCCGGAACCCTCTGGATTGCCGGAAATCGTAATCACACCGTTAGTATCTGTTGAAGGCAGCTCCAGTGTTCCAAATGAAGCATCTGTTCCAAACGTCCCGCCCGCTGCCGCTGTCGGTGGATTTCCGGCAAGTTTACGGAATTCAAATTCCGCGCCCGGCAGCTTCTTATTATTATCATCTTTGTCTATCTTCAGGATATTGAAGATAATCGGTCTGTTCGTCGCAGTTATAGTTTCATCTGAATGAATCGGCTGACTGATGTCTCCAATTATATTGTTGCCGCTGTCAGTATATGTAGCATAGAAGCTGTCAGGTGTGCAGGATACTTCTTCAAAGAAATAGGTATAGATGTATGTATTGGCAGTATTACCGCTTTCATCTAATGTGCTCACCTCGATAGCCGGCAGAGGGTGCTCATTCTCAAACTGTTCCTGAGGATCGTCTGAAACCTCACCGGAACCTGTCTTTGGAAACACTTTAGTCCAGTCATTTTCGTTGCTCAGTTCGAATTCCTTCGAGAACGTACTGTCGAGTCCGATTATCTGCCTGTCACTTGAATCAGACAGCAGGAATCCATCGTCTCCGCCAACAGCATGCCGATCACCGGCTATACACGTCACTACAAACGGATCTGACTCACTGGTATATCCTTCAGTAGGAGCATTGAACGACGCTTTGAACAGGTTATAAGCATCGAATCCAGGATCATCATCCATGATTGCCACAAATTCAGCATTATTACTGTCACGAAATACAATTAGTCCCGGATCTCTCCCTTTAATGAGGTTGCCGCGGATATACATTTGTCTGCCAGGAGGAACCTGAAGCATCTGCTCGTGTTCTCCGGCAACGAGTTTGACCCATACCCACTGATCACGCGGCGTGGTCTCATTCTCATAATTTCTGTACTCTACTATAACATTCCGCTTTAAAACGAACTTTGTCTTATAGTTATCCGGGATTTCACTAATAACCTGCCCATCGGCGTCCTTCCATATTTTATTAATTGTTAATCCTATATCCTTCTTTGTCGTTCGGTTCTCATGCATGTTGTAGACCATAATATTATAGTCTTCTTCACCCGGATAATTACTATCGCCGTAGTTATTGTCTTCGCCCGCATCATGCTGATACCAGAGCGCATACTTATGATTCTCATCGGGATAATACGTAGTTCCGTCAAACGATGCTACTACCCTTTTTCCGGTAGGATCAACAGAAGTCGGTACAGTTTCCCAGACAATGTAAGACTGCTCTATGACCGAATACTCTCTGCGGCAGACCTTGCCATCATTTCTGGTGACATACATTGGTAAGTTCCGGAACTGACCGGATAGAGAGTGACCTTCGGTATTGCCCAGGGTAATGATATAATCATCTTCATCATCCTCCCCCTCATGGTAAGGAGCCCACACGGTAGGGGCACTCCCATCCAGCGGCACTTCTCTGAAGTCCATATGAAGGACAGCTTCCCACGTATAACCTTCGTGTTCATAATCCGGCCACCGCTTTTCTACCGGAACGTTTATCAATTTGCGGTTGATAATCGTCTGGCTCCCATCTTCATGGCCAGCAATATCCTGAACTTTTGAAGAAGGAATTATGTTATTATGACCGTCGATATAAATCGTTTCATAGCCGCTCGGCGACGCCTCTGTCTCTACAATGAAGTAGTCGTAATAACATGTGTATGTCTTTCCTTCGATCACTCGCTCTTCGGTCGTCGGCAAATTTTCAATTACCCTGGTCCAATCATTATCATAGGGAAGCGTTACAATGCCCTCAGTTGTAGATTCATTATATTCCCTGTCTAGTATATGAACAGAGTCTCCCTGGGTAATGCGTGGAGCAGGTTCTGTTGTTGAACCTGATGTAAAATACGGAACAGGATTACACCATCGCAAAAAATCGTTATATGATATCAGGATGTCTATTGTACGTGTATCTGCATTTGCATGATTTTTGTTAACGCTATATTGTACCGTATGGTTTCCCTGCGATGTATTCATAGTCAATGCGTCATCCCCGGTACGAGTCTTAGGGATATAATTCCACGGACTTGGATCATATCCATGAGTGTAACTGATATCAAGTGTGTCTCCTGCAAATGCCCACCGCGAACCATTACTTAATACCTGATTATTACTTGCATTTATCAAATTGACCTTATATGCATGTTCCTCATTATTCAGGTTATATGTCATCCACCTCTTTATCTTAAATGTTGCGCTCGCCCCATCCGGCACATGCTCAGTGCCATCAGTATTCTGCCACTCTTTATGAATCGTGAGGTCAATCGGTTCCGCCCTCGTATTATCAATGATTGGTAACGGGTCATTTCCATCTGTCGTAGCCAGCGGATCCGCACCGGGCTTATTAACAGTGATGACAAATCGGAAGTTATCAGTCTGACCGATTCTCTCTGCCGTAAGCTTATATACAGTGCTGTCCAGGAAATGACTTCCCGGTGCCTTGGTCTCCTTCATGTAATAGACCTGTCCGACTTCAAATATTGGCAGGCTTTCAAAGTGAATTATGCCATCAGGACCTGATGTTTCCCTTCTGAGCGGTTCCCCCTCGCAGTCTTCTTTTTCCCAGATTGCGAATTCAGCGCCCGGCAAAGGAGTTTTCCCCTCTTTGTCATGCTTTACAACATTGACATCAGCAGTACCGATCGTAAGAGGCATATTGAATCGAATCGCACAGTTGGAATCGCAGCCACCTCGCTCAAGATAGAATACTCGCAAGGTGTATTCCCTACCAGCCTCAAAACGGTCGTCGTTCGTAAAATCAATTTTTCCATAAATAGGCTGATGAATGCCGCCCATATCAAGACTCAGGTCATCATCAACAAATACCCAGATGTCATCATCGCCGGTAAACTCGAACGTTATAGGTTTGCCGTCTTTCGTAACCTTTCCGGATGGAAGCGCAAACTTCACTTCCATACTCATCCCCAAATGATGATTCAGATTATGATTCTGATTTACCCAAAGATCATTCTGTGAGTCATAATCATGAAACGGGAAAAAACCGATTGGTTTACTATTGAATAGACCTGAATAATGTTCTAATTGACCGTTTACTGTCCTTTCCAGTGTCCTGGTTTGCGTATACGTATGCTCATAAAGTGTAATCTGCTTATTAACGGCAGTGGGGTCATCGGGGTCAATAGGAGTATAATATGCATAATTACTGTTACTGTTATAATAATAGTAACCAGCATTATCCTGCTGGAAGAGACCCGTCAATTCCGGATAGGCAATGATTGCATCGTTCGACTTTCCTCCGGACCAGGTCGTTTTACTTGTGTCAAAAAGATAGGCCAGACTTTCCTTTGATCCACCTGCGAGGACCGGAAAATTGTCATCTCCGAGCTTTGGATCGACAATCCCCGGATTTGCGTCATCTCTTGTATATCGGTTAATTCCACTGCCTCCACCGGAACTTGAAAATCTCAAATCATGAAACGACCATCCATTGTATTGGTTTCGATAAATGTTAATCGCCTGCTCATACGAACCATTGGCATTGCCATTATTCAGCGGATCCAGGCTCGGAATTCTATCGTAGTCGAAAAGATTCACCTTGATCCTGTCTGTGCCTGTAAATGTACCAAGCTGATGGGACTGATCATCTGCCGGAAGAACATGTACTGTTATCTTGTGATTATTTGCAGTGTTTGTCAGCACATAAGTACCCGTTTTTTTAGCTTCTCCCTGAACGGACCAATACCTGGTCTCCAGCTGATCATCATACTTTATATGTCGTTTGAACTCAAAAACCCCGCCAGTCGTTGTCCAGGTGTTTCGTCCTGACGAACTTCCTGACTCATTAGCTGCGCCGGCGGGAATAACCCAGTCACTATCTAGCGGAGCAGCAGAGTCTTGAATATTGTTATCAGCATTTTCAGCATTTGTATAGAACCGCCAATGTACATTTCGTATATCCTCATCTTCCTTCTTCCATGTCCACTTGTCATATGGACGCAGAGTAATTGTATCCCCGACGTGGATATAAATATCATCCTGTTCCTCATCCTGGAACAAGAGCCAGTCTCCCTTTTTGTTAATTGTCTTTGCTTCCTGTAGTGTAAATCGCTGACTGCTATCTGAACCCATCCTGTAACGAGTCGTGCCGTCAGAATTATTGGTATTCAGATAAATCCTCCAGTTATATGCAGGAGGCTGCATAGTATAAAACTGATAAGTGCCATCTTGTTCATCTATCCAGAACAGTGTGCAGTCTTGCTCCGAATCTGTAAAACTAATATTGCTGTTATTGTCTAAAACTATATACTTGCCTTCCGTCTCAGATTTGATTCGATATGTATCTTCGTATCTTCCATCATATTCGAACACCCACATCTGATTACCGTTACCGGTTGCAGGATTGGCACTCAAGTATCCGTTACCCACAGAACTGCTGTCTGCTGTCATAACCAGATTATCCTGAGATACGATCATGTATTTCATACCATTTAATTCGTTTCCAATTCGATCATCTGTTACTCTGACAACAAACACGTCTCCGTTTTTCATTGTAACCGTGAGAGTCTCTTCTGTGTCGAACGGCTTCAGTGATATCAGTGCCCAATCCCCGCCTTCGACTTCCTCAGCATTAATCCCGGCAATATCTTCTTCTGTCAGTTCATCCGAGTACTCACACTCCAAACCGAGTTCGTCCTTAATATTCCCTACCGTCGTATTCTCATTTACTTTGCTCACTGACAGCAGTCCGGGTGAGCTGAACTTTACAGAATCAACATTTGCAACAAAATTTTTCGTCTCTTCACTTACCGCGACAGCTTGTGTCCTCACCACAAATGAGCTCTGCGCTGTCTCCGAATCCGTCATTTCCCCAGAGTCAGTATTATAGCTGCTGCCTTCTGATTCCTCACCTGCCACTCCAAGAATCTGCATGAGTTTCGTAAAACTCATAAATCCGCCTCCCGGAAGGGAAAAATCATATGATTTTCCATCTGCTTCCCAATGGAAATCCACAGTATAGATAACACCATAGACAGAGAAAGATTCTGCTGTAAACTCGACCGTCGCAATCCCATTGACCTGAACCTCCGTCGTATTAGCCTCAATCACTTCCGCCTTAGAAGCATCATCCTCGAAGTGGACCGCATTGACCTCAGTCTCAGCTTTTAGCGCCAGAGGTTCTGTATATGCGATTTCAACAGACACTCCTGATTCAGGCGTAAATTCCTTACCCCCGACCAAGATCTTGATGTCAAAGAAGCGCGCCGCATATTTGGGAAGAGTCTCCTCTTCCTTAAGTCCCATTGCTTTCTTTGCTTCTGCGAGATAGGTCTCATATTCTTTGGAGTCCTGAGCAATTTCAGATACGTCAAGAACAGCCCCCTCGGGTATTCCGGAGGACTCATCATAGGTAAGGTTCACCGTATAATCCTTGCCGGCTACCTTCAGAATCCCAACTGCCGGCGCATCTTCTACGCCAGTCTCCGCAGGATCGTACAGAAGGTTTTCGTCCTGAGAATCGTTAATGTCCGGAATCTCCGCATTCGTCTCAGCTGCAGCTGCCTTCGCCTCTTCATCGACATAGCCGGCAAGTATACCAAGGATGCTGTCATTTTGGGCAAGATCGTTCCCCTTCAGAGACAGGACAGTAATGATGCCGTTGGTGAGCTCAACCACTGAGGATTCATCCGGATTAGCAGATACAAGCTCATCCTCTGCAGAGCCTGCAAGTGTATCTGCTGTCTCACCAGTAATATCCGCAGCCATGGCAACAAAGCTATCTTCCGCTTCTGCCGCTCTTCCAAATCTGCCCGCATACACAACATCCTCTGCATGGCTAACTGTATTGTTCAGGAAATTAATCTGCACGTCAACAAGACCTGTCTTAGGTGTCACATCGACGCCGTCACAGATCAACGCAAAATCATAAAACGAGCATGTTGTCACATCATAAATAAACTCGCTGTCAAGGAGCAATGCAGCCCGGTTACTGAACTCAGTGTACTTTTCAGATTCCGTATCTACAGGGTTCACAACAAGTTCTACGCCCTCCGGGATCTCCTCCTCTGTACTGAAGACAGCGACAGCCGTCATATCATCGTCAGCATATTCGTATGTGACTGCGTTTTCCTGATCCGCAGCTATACTGACACCGGTAAATTCGAGAGCGTTTTCCTCAAGCAGGTCATCCTGAGTACCTTCCTGTTCCAGATACATACCCGCAACTTTGTCGGTATTTTCCTTCTCAACGGTAATCGCAGGAAGTATCAGCGCATACGTGGTAACAAATGTCATTATCGCCGCCAACACAGTCACTATTCGTTTCCATCGCTTCAGCGCCTTGTGCTTAGAAATAATCCTGTTAAGCCATACAACTAAACTCTTCATGCCTGTCCCCTTTAAAAAAGAATACTAGCGTCAAATTGCACGCCAAAAACGAACATGCAATTCCTCCTGCCTGTTCATTATTCAATCACAATAATAACGAAATATCACCTTGCCCATTTAAGTCAAAAATGTTCGGTCAGCAGTAGAGCATAATATCATAATTTAGCTTACATTTTACATCCAATCAAGTGCAGATTCCACTTGCAAATACTTATGATTTATAAAGAAAAATCAGCAATACTCCTCCAAAACCCGCATTTTTTCAACAAATTTTTCCATTGCCACGCAATTATCAATGCTCAACCTGCAGAAAATACAATAAAAGACCAGTCCACCGAAGTGAACTGGTCTCTTATGTGACCCATATTAAATTGTTCTGCGTATCCTCAAAAGCAGCAATCCCGCTCCTGCGATTAGAATCAATCCAAGGATAGTAAATGGTCTTGTGCCGGGGCCGCCGGTGCTCGGCAGTGCTGCGCCGGGTCCATTGCCAATCTGCAATCCTGCCGGATTGTCATTGTCCTTCAGCAGGGGCACAACTAATACGCTGCTTGTGTCCGAAGGCGTCACCGTCCCATCTCCGTTAAGAGTAAAGGTGAATGGTTCTAAAGTAATATTTTCGTAGTTTGGCGTGCCGTGCGACATGAACTTCAATCTATGGTTTGCGTTGATTCCTGTGTTATAAGTATTCCTGATGGCACCGATGATGCGGTTACTTCCGTCTCTGACATACGTCCAATCGTATTGATTTAGACCGCTTGTGCGATGCGTCCAGGCATTCGACTCCTCATCAAGCACATCCGTGCCATAGTCAAACAGATTGATTTTTATACCCTCTGCTTTAGTATCCGCCGTGCTGATCAGACCGGGGTTTGAAGTATCACTTGGATTGCGCAGTTCCATACAGCAGACAGGATTTTGAGGATTCGCAGTATTCAGGTAAAACACATTACTGTTATTTACGGACCCATAGATCAGGCAATATTCTTTTGTCGAATTATAGAAAACATAGCCGCGTCTGCCATTCTGGTCGATGGTACTCTCGACAACAATAGGATGCTCTAAAGCTGTATCTCTGTCTGTAGTAAAAGTGAGACCGGTAGCTCTATCCATTAACAGATAACGTCTGCGGCTGTCCTTGATCAGGTATCCCGTACCGGTACCGGTATATTCGAATGTCCAAGTTTCGCCATTTGCAACATTAGTATTAGAGCTTAATGTCTGATGATACGTATTGTGGTTAGTGCCGTTATTAGCGGTCATAGCTCTGCCATTAACAATCTTGAAGGATTTGCCATCTAACCCAAAAGGATTCTCGTTCAAGTCGGTCACGATGATGGTAATCACCTCGCCATCCTTCATGGTAATGGTCAACTTTTCCTCAGAATCAAATGGTCTGAGACTGATAAGCGCCCAATCCGGAGCAATCAGTTCGCGGGCGTCAAACTCCGCCAGATCTTCCTCTGTGAGCTCCGCGGACAGCTCGGTGACAAGCCCCAGCTTTTCTTTTAACGCTGCGGCTGTTGTATTCTCGGTGATCTTAACTACCCTTAGCAGCTCTTCATCAGTGAACATCACCGATTCAATATTTGCAATAAATTCTTCCGCGTCGTCATAGAGCGGTGTGACCGTTTCTTCATTGCTGTCTGCCGGGGAATCAGCGTTGGAATCCGAAGGATCTTCAGCATTCTCCTCAGATACATCGTCAGACGACAGAATATCATCTCCCGGCACTACATGCAGTGCACCAAGGATGCTCCTCAGGCTAACAGTCTCACCACCCTGAATACTGAACTCAAATTCTCTGCCATTCACTTCGAAGTGAAAATCCACTGTATAGATAACACCATACACCGAGAAAGACTCTGCCATGAACTCAACTGTCGCAGCTCCATCATCCTTAACCTCGGATGCGTTGGCATCAATAACCTCCGCCTTAGCTGCTTCATCCGCAAAATGGACCGCATTGACCTCTGTTTCTGGATTTTCCGCAAGCGGCTCTGCATATGTAATCTCAACAGACACACCTGTTTTAGGAGTAAATTCCTCATCGCCGATCATGATTTTGATGTCAAAGAAGCGCGCAGCAAAACGAGGAAGAGTTTCCTCTTCCGTAAGTCCCATCGCCCTTTTTGTTTCTTCAAGATATGTCTTATATTCCTTAGTGTCCTGAGCAATCTCAGAAACGGTAAGGCTTGCCCCATCAGGTATTTCCGAGGTCGCGTCATAAGTAAGGGTGACGGTGTAATCACTGCCGGCAGTTTTCAGTGTCCCTACTTCCGGCGCGGCTTCCTCTCCGTCTGTCTCTGCGGAATCCGCAGGAGCGCTCTTTTCCTGAATATCGTTATAGTCCGGGATCTCCGCATCCGTCTCAGCCGCTGCAGCCATGGCCTCCTCATCTGTACCGAAGGTAGGAACAGCCGTCATATCCTCGTCAGAATATTCATATGTGGCTGCGTTCTCCTGGTCTGCTGCTATGCTGACACCTGTAAACTCAGGCGCATTTTCCTCAAGCAGCTCATTTCGGTCTTCCTCCTGCTTCAGGTACATACCGCCGACTTCTTCCGTGTTATTCCTCTCAACAGTAATCGCCGGGAGTATTAACGCATATGTGGTAACAAATGTAATCATGGCCGCCAGAACCGTGACGATCCTCTTCCAGCGTTTTATTTCCTTATGTTTTTTAATAATCTGATTTAGCCATACAAATAATCGTTTCATGTAGTGCCCCTCTGCAATACAAGTATTCAAAAAGATCTTATGATGATCTCAGATTATTCACGCCCCTCCACCCGCATGCAAACAGGTCGAGCGGTATTTCCTCTATTTGAATTTACTATGCTTATAGTCAAACTATTGATAGTATATATCGATATTCTTTCCGCTATGCATACACTAAAGTCTTATACACCCAGATACCTGATATATCTACATTAATACAAAAACTTAAATATAATGAATAAAAAAAGAGTGCCCCGCACTGGGTACACTCTTTTTCAAACTTACATTTCTTTCCTTAGCCTCTAATTCTTCTCCTCAGAATCACGCCTGCAAACGCGATCAAAGCAGCGCCGACCATGTAGAAAATCATGTTGCCGGATCCGCCGGTGCTTGGCAGCTCTGCGCCGCGTTCATTTTGAATATAGAAGGAATTATCGGCTGTACTGTTCGCAGACGCCATTATATACGATTTGTCCAGGCTCGCTTTGCTTGAATTGTCGATATCGAAATACCACGGCGACTCAACCAGAACATATCCGGTTGGTGGTGTGATCTCTTCCAGTTTGTACCTGCCAGGCCTCAAATTCTCAAAGATAAGCTTCCCGTTTTCAACTGTAACATTTCCGGATGTGTACGCACCTCCTCCGACTATATCGTGGTTGTTTTCGTCTACCAGCGTCAGCTTAAATACGGCCCCATCAATCGTGTGCGAATTGTCCCAGTATCCCTTCTCCACCTTAATGATCTCAAGGTTCGTTATCAAAGAACTGTTGACAATATTATTATGAGCATCCTGCGTTACGTTAAAAGAATCCGCCTCCGGTTTGTCTGCCACTGCCGTGAAGCTTCCGTCCAGGTTCTTCTGTACTGTATAGGTGATGGCATCTTCCCCTTCACCAATCACAAACCGAGTCTCTCTGACGCGGTATATATACTGCCGTCCATGCAGATCATACTTCGGCAGATTGCTATAGGTAAAGGTCCTTGTGATACCCTCTCCTTCCCATGTCGGCTGAAGAGGAACAGATTCTCCACTTACCGGGACTGTCACCACTTCCGGCTCAGACTCCGTCACCGTCATGGTTTCATCCACAATTGTCACGATCTGGTATGTCCTCGTCAGTTCAAGTATAGGATCCGCCGGAATATCCTCTCCTTCTATGTACCAAGTCTTGGTACCGGAGAGACTTGCCGTCTCCAATGTATTTGTAAAATCAGTCCTTCCAATATTATATGTGCTGTCCGGCCTGCCTTCGTTGTTGAACTGGCCGTACACAAACTGTGACCACACATTTGGTCCTGAGAAGGAAATCGTTACCGTGAGCCCGTTCATCTCAAATCCAATAACACCATGGGAGTCATCCACGATTTCTGAACCATGGACCCACACTAACCGATGATTGTGGCCCGGCAGCGGATCCGACTGGCTGTTATTCAAGTAGTTTTCAATCGCTTCCCGCTCCTGCGGAGTCGGCGTTCTACTGGTCCACACGGTTGTCGGATCATTTCCGGTCGTCTTCACTGCGGCAAATGCCAGGTCAATCAGTGACTCCAGATTCCACACAAGCTTGTTGTCCTCGGTAATTCTGTGCTTGCTTTCTTCATGTGACAGGTATGTGATCTCTCCAAAATGATATTCCGTAGCTGTATTGGAAGTGCTTCCGTCATAGCCCGTAGGTTTACTCTCGATGGACTGATACAGGTACACATTTCCGCTTTCATCAAATACAGGAAGTTCGTCAAATGTATATGTCCAACTGCTGCCTGTTTTCTCCCAGCTCGGGTCATCTCTGTAGTCTTCCCACTCGCCGTCGCCCACTTTACGCTGGAGCTTGACCGGAAGTTCCTCGGGTCTTACGTTATACAGATTATCGGAATCGACCCATGTCTTCGTGCCACTATAAAATGTTTTCAGGTCGTACTCAGAGTAAGAGTTTGTCAGCGTGGTGATGGTTCCCCTCTTTGCGATCGACTTCATGAAATAACCGGACGGCAAGCTTCCCTCGATCCAGTAGTAATCAATCGCTGCACCGTTATGATACTTCGGCAGGTTGGAAATGGTTTTCCCTGTCGTCCAGTTCTCAGATGTGAGCGTGACATACCTGCCCGTATCTTCTCCGTTCGCGTACAGCTCCACTGTAAGCGTGGATGGCCGAAGCTCCCTTTCGTCATCATCATCGTCCCAGATTTTTCTCACGGTCGCTTCCGTTATTTCCCGATTCTCCGCAATAATCTTCGTGTCCGAGGATACCGGGTTTCTCACGTCGCCAATTGGATTTCCCTCCTCATCCGTGAAAACAGCATCGAAGTTGACCGGATTGCACTCCGTCTCCACAAGATAATAACTGTAAACGATTGTCTTCAGAACAACATGTTCTCCGCTGACCGTCCGCTCCTCAACGACCTGCGGCAGATTGACCCAATTCTTTTGCCACTCATCTGCATTGCTCAGGGTAAATTCCTGACCGGCCGGCTGATTGTTGAAAGAATCGTCAGGATATTCTTCAGATATATCGTAGCCTCCGTTCTCTGCCGTGTCAAAGCTCGCAAGCCTGAGTCCGTTCATGCCTCCGACCAGTACTTCCGTATTGCCCGCACCGAGCTGTATGACAAGATTCGCCGCCGCTGTAAAGCAAGAACTCGATACAACAAACTGCTGACCTGCGGAAATGTCTGAACCACCTGTCAGGTTGACCGTGCTACTGCCGTCGCTGAAGGTCAAATCAACAGTCTCCCCTGGTTCGACAAGTCCGACAACATAAACCGGGGCACCGCCCGGAACCACAAGATTCGAGATCGTCTCGCTGCCCGACATCAGTTTTACAGTAACCGAATCAACATTTGCCAATCCCCTCTGGCTGAGATCCAACGACTCCTCATGGTATGTCCGCATCAGTTTGAACTTCGCATAATTGCCGGCGTCACCGGAAATAACATTGTCGTCGTCATTTTCCCATGTCTTTAGAATTGAAAGGTCAATCTCATTGATTGTCTCTTTCGTCGATTCGCCGTTTGTCAGTGTGATCGTATACCAGGAAACCAGATCCTCCGGCTCTTCATCTTCACCCGCATCCTGCTCGTAGGTCGGTGAATAGTGCTGATCAAGGTGTCCTGATGTATTCTTGGACCAGGTTTTGTCCTGCCGGCCATCATTAAAGCTGACAGTATAGGAGACCTCATCCACCGCATAAATCAATCGGTACACGCTCCCGTTATCATGAATCTTGTAAATCGGCAGATCCGTAAAATACCCGGTTCCCTCGGCACTGCTCGAAGTGATCGTAACACTCCGCTGTTCCGGTTCTCCGGAACCGGCATTATCTTCATATACCGGCGTCCATCGATTAACCGCATCCGGGTCTGCTTCACCGCTGACCAACACCTCGCGGTACTCCAGATTGAATATCGCGCTCCAGCTACTGACCTCTCCGTTATCCTCGCCTGACCAGACCCAGGTCTTCACAACCGGCACATCCACCTCTGGGATCAGCATATTGGTGAAAGATGAGAAAACTTTCGGAAGGTCGTCGGCCGTGACGATTACCTTGGTGGTCATGTCTGCCAGTGAAGCTTCGTTCTCCTCGTTCCCATCTGCGTCTATATCTACAAGTTCCATATTATATGCCAGAGAATTGTCCAACTGATGCGTTGTCTCCGTCACGTAATATGTGCCCGGAATCAGGTCATCGACGATTGCGCCTTCGAAGTAGACGTGCTCGAAATCCGTCGTATCTTCAAAAGATATTGGCGAATCAGATACCTTGTAAGCGGCCCTGCCATCTTTGATTCGGATCTGGACATACTTAATGATTTCCGTCGCATCGGGATCCTCCTGCGTCGGAGCCGGCTTCGATATGGTAAAGTTATACCTACCGTTGGCGAGCGACGTGTTGCCGTTGGTCGGCGGGTCCGCACTTACACTGAGGAGCTTCTTAATGGCCAGGCTGCCGCGCTCGGTTTTTTTGTTGTAGGCGGTGATAATGCCGGAAGTGATGCCGTTTTGATTGTTCTCGGAATAGGTGACATCGTAACCATCAAGCTCCAGATTTTCAGCAATGCGATAGTGGTATGCATTATTGTTGGCATCCTTAGAAGGCAAGTTCGTAACTATGTCGCTCCATTTATTATCTTCATTTAGAAGTATTTCCCTATCCTCCCAGTAAGGATCAACAATTGAACCACCGCTAAAAGTATTGCCTCTACCTACTATATTGAAGTCACGAATCCAAGGTCTATTACTTTGATCGTTGCCTGCAAGCCACGAATCATTGTAATAATTAAAGTTAACGGTAAGCGGGTTGCCCGTGACATTCGAAATATTAGAAATGCTATAGACTGCTCTACTGGAAGATCCACCGGCAGGAGTAATCGATTCCACATTTAAACCATTGTTCATTGTTATCGAAACTCTGCCTGCGTTCCAACTTACCTGAGCGTTGTCATACCAGGAAACCTCCACAGTATCATTGCTTATGGTCTCAGTTCTATCAATTCTTATTGTATTTCCCACTCTGACAACAATTCGCAAACTCTTTGTCTGCGGCTCATCCACCCACCTTTTCAGTATTAGTTTTACCGACTTGGCGCCAGGGGCATCCGGATTTCCCTCAGCATCCTGCCACATCTTGCGCACTACAAGCTCGCCCGGACCCACCGACTCTCTGTTCACAACTGTGAACGTGCCATTCTCCCAGTTCACATAATTTGCAGTACTCACATCTCTAATCTCACCGCCGCTGACTGTGAATGTCGCCACGTTGCCGCTGATACCCGTGTAACCTGCCGGCGCCGTCGTCTCCACCAGTGTATAGCTGCCGTCCTTCAGATCGACAAAGGTATACGTCCCAGTGTCAGCCTCTCCTTCGCCGGGTTCAGTGATCTCCACGGCGGGATCTTCTCCTGCCGCTGCTTTTGTAAGCGTAAATACCGCGCCGGGGAGAGCCTTTCCGTATTCATCCACCTTCTTCACGGAGATATCTGTGGAGATGACCTTATTGGTAAATATAAAATGGTTATCTCTGTCTTCTACGATCGTTCCTTCGACTTCAGCATCTCCTCCCCTTTCCGTAGATCTACGTTCTACGGTATCTCCGTTCCGGATTTCCCTGCGGACACTGACATAGCTATACCCGGTCTCCGACTTTTCTGTAATGGTATAAGTCGTTCCCTTCGGAATATTCGCAAGACTCAGCATCTGACTGGACGAAATCTGAAGCTTTGCGTGAACGTTATTCTGATCTCCTTCCTCATAATCCATTTCATTGCCGTAGAGTTTGAGAATTACATCGTACGTTCCGTCATTATACTTAACAAAGGAAGGTCCGGGGACATCTTCATCAAAAATGTACTCCTCGTCATCGTCATTTAGCTCATTCCCTTCCTCATCGGTACATACGGCATTGTATACCTCTCCGGATTCCGTCGTAAGCGTCAACGTGTGGGATTTGTTATTGATTGTGTTCGTTACTTCCGCCTGATAGTAAGTGTAGGTCTCAGTCGCTTCGTCGTATGTGTGATAGAAAAGACCGTCGATACCGTACCAGGGAACACTGTCGCCCACAAACGGTCCCGGATCAATTCCATTGTAAAGCGCAATCTCATACGTAAACTTGGTGGTGTCATCAAGAATCGCTGTCACGCCGTCCGCTTCCACAACATTTTTCTCGAGATTAATATAAGCGCGCAGTTTATTCTCCACAAGCAGCGTTCCGATGCCGCCCGGGGCTGCAGTGATGTCTTCAAGTTCGTATGTCTGGCCGGGAACCATTTCGCCAATAATCTTCTCTTTAAATGTAACGTTCATCGGCACACCATCGAGCAGCATCGGATGGAAGACCGGCGCAATGAAATCAAACTCATACCCAAGGTTGCCCTTCTCCACAACGTTATAGTCATGACCCTGCTCAAGGACATAGTAGGTTGTCCCTTTGTACACAGCATGCGGGTAATCCGCCTCATCGAGCCCCAGTTCATCCAGGCGCGCCTTACTCAACATGAGTCCGTTCGGTATGGAGAATTTATCTGACCAGCGCATACCGATACGATAGACGCGCCCATTGTAGACCACCGTCTTGATCGGGCTGCCTTCCGCCCAGACATATTCACCTTTTTCGCTGTCCCATCCGAGGGCTACCGTCCTGTAGGGAACGGCTTCCGGATTGTTCAGGTAATCGTTTTCCTCAAAAATATCAAACTCGGCGACAAACTCCTTGGATTCGCCCTCCGGAGTATAGAGGTACTGCGCCAGCAGCGCAGGATTCCGCTCCGCGCTCCACTGCTTCTCAAGGTAAGTTTTGGTGTCCTCAAGAGGCATGGGATCGGGCTGTGGGAGATCAATATAGTAAGGACCGGACACATCCGGGTCTTCGTCAGGATGTCCGTTTATTTCCTCGGTCTCAGTAACTGTATAATGAATCTGCTGCTCAGTGTTTGTCAAAACAGCAAACGTTCCGTCCGGATACCTGACGATGGAGTAATAACCATCGACGCCGCCAATCTCATACCCCTTTGTGTCCGTAAGGTCCTCATAGGTATCCAGGCTCGTGTCCCAGATATACCCATCCATGTGATTGCTTAGGCCGGCTACATAGTCGTAAGCCCCCTGATCAGGCCAAACGATGAAACTGACCGTATAGGTGCAGTCATCCATCAAAAATCCGACAGGAGCGAGGTCCCACACAAGCTCTCCCGTATCTTCATCGATGTCCGCAAGGGCCATTTTGTAAGTATCGCCTTCTACGGTCGTAGTATAATATACCGTCTTACCATTTTCTGTTTCATGTTCAGCAGTATATGTCTTCTGGGAGGACCCCGGCACAGTAAACGTGACCGTAGGATACACAGGTTCCTCATCCTCCGGATTCGGAAGTGGTCCCTCAGCAGTTACCTTATATACCGTGGTGCCGCTTGCGTTCTTTACTTCGTATTCGTAACCGCTTGTCTGCCCCTCCACGAGCGTCGTGGTCATGGCATCCGTAGTAAGCGTATCGGTAACGCTTACGTTGTTGTGTCCGACAGTGTTCGCGATGGTGACGAAAATCCTTTCGAATACATCATTGAGTTCTTCTATGGTCTGAGCATCTGAATAGTATTCTCTGACCTTTGGATTTGTCCTGTCAGGATTTTCATTGGCCCCCTGACTATAGGCATAGTTCGTCAGGTAAACTGAATATGTATCGGTTTCTTTCTGGGGATTTCTAAATGTAAAGATATTATAGAATTCAACATCATCACCCACGATAGCCCGGGCCTCATCTTTCGCCTGGTTATATGCGTATCTATTTCCTTCCGTACCAGTGTGTGCTGCTGCCGAAGTATCACCTACTACATTTGTAGGTTCGCCATCTGTCAGGAAAACGACAAAATAATCTTCTGTTTTATCATTTCCTTTTTTCGCGTGCATTACACTGTACGCATACTGTAGCGCTTCCTCCCAGTTGGTGCCACTGGCATAATGAGTACTGTTTACATATTGCATCACCGAGTCAGGATTATTTCCCTGAGCCCAGGTTGTCATGTCCGTATCCCCGGCCCAGGTTTTATTATCGCCCCTGTGATCAGCGAAGCTGATTACACTGATTTCAATATTATCCGGATTTTCCGCGCTGTTCATGGACATAAGGCGCCTTATCACATCGTCTAGCGCATCCTGCTCGGCATTAAGTCGTGTCGTCAAACTTTTGACCCAGAGATCGCCGTCATTCGGATACGGAGCTCCATTTTGATAAGTGAAGGTTGGATTACTCCAGCCATTAAACGAAACATTCAGTGGCTGATAGTTGCCTTCCCCATCTTTATAAAAGAACTGATATTGCCAACCGGTCTCATGATTAGGATCACCTATATCCTGCCTGAATTCAGCAGTTGCCCTCGTCCCATAATACCAATAATCTTCTTCTTCCCCATCGTTGACAAAGTTCGTGATCATACTGCTCGAGCGGTCCATGACGAACAGGACATTCGCATTCCTGTCCCTCGGCTGCACAACAGAAGATGAGTGCCCTTTTACACTCAATGTCAATGTGTAGGTGCCGTCTTTATCTTCATCATCCCCATAGGTATTGGGCGTCAGCGTTTTCGTTCCGGACGGCCGGTCGAACTCTGTCGTAGGATCCTGATCGTACGGAAGTTCTTCTCCTTCGCCGCCTCGAAGCATAAGAGAAGGAGCGCTTACTTCCGTATTTGCGAGTTCGGAGGAGGACCTTGTCTTCTTCTGATGCTCCATATCGTATGTGTTATGGCTTATAAATGTTCCCATAACATTAAGGCTATCCTGAGTGGTGCTGAAATGCACAGCTGCCCCGTCTTCCACGACAGTTTCCGCCTCATCCTTTACGATCGTGTCTTCCTCAGTAACTTCCACCATACTGGCTTTTGCTGCCGGGAAAGAGTACAGACCTTCTTCATAATCGACTGTGACCTGAATAGGAACAGCGGGATTCACCTTTTTGCCCGAATGCTCCAGCGAAACTTTAAAGAAGCGCACAGAATCCAGATTCGACATATAGGCTACCGGTACATCGCCCATCCACTCCTCATACTCTTCGATCTGCTTCTGCACCTCATAGTATTCTCTGTTGACCTCATCCCAGGTCCTGCCAAAATACTGATAATACTCCTCCGTTCCCTCCTCGACTTCACTCACCTCAAGCACCGTCCCCAGCGGGATCTCCGCGTCCTTAGTGTAGGAGACGCTGACCGTATAGCCATCGCCCTTGAAGACGAATGTTCCCTCTTCCTTCTCGATCACAACGATGCCGTACACTGAAAAGCCGGGCGCGTCAAAACTGATGGCTTCTCCGTCATCGGAAGACTCAAGCAGTTCCGCCTCACTTTTCTCCTCTGCAAAATGCAGCAAATTCACTTTGTCGTCCTTCTTCTTGTCAGCCAGACTTATTTCTACCTGGACCTCACTCTTCGGTTTTACTTCATTTCCGTTAGCATCCAGTATTGAAATGTCAAAGTAGCGGGCATATACAATATCCTCCTCGCTGTGACACAGACGCTCCGCACTCTGCGTCAAGTATTCAGCGTATTCATCTTCAGCTTCTTCAGCCTCTGTCCCATCTTCGGGTTCGCACTTAACAATCTCGCGTACGCTGAGCGACGCCCCCGCCGGTATCTTCGCCTCCTCGCCGTAAGACACGACAATCTCCCAGGTCTCGCCGCTCTTCCCGACCACATTCTCTTCCCAATGGAAGTCCACCGTATAAATTATGCCGTATACTGAGAAAGACTCAGCCACGAACTCGACTGTCGCAGTTCCGTCATCCTTAATCTCAGCAGTATTAGTCTCGATCACTTCAGCCTTTGCTGCTTCATCCGCAAAATGAATCGCATTGACCTCGGCATCGGGCGTCTCTGCCAGCGGCTCCGTGTACGTGATTTCAACGGATACGCCTGCTTCAGGTTTGAATTCCTCCTCGCCGACCATGATCTTTATATCAAAAAAGCGCGCGGCAAAGCGTGGAAGAGTCTCCTCTTCCACAAGTCCCATGGCTTTTTTAGCTTCTTTCAAGTAATTTTGATATATTTCGGAGTCCTGATCAATCTCAGTGACAGTAAGAGCAGCCCCCTCCGGAATGCCGGAGGACTCATCGCAGGTAAGGGTAACCGTATAATCCTTGCCCGTGGCTTTAAGCGTCGTCACTGCCGGCGCGGCTTCCTCCTCGCCACCCTCAACGGCATCAACCAGAGAGTTATCATCCTGCGGATCGTCATACTCCGGGACCTCTGCATCCGTCTCGGCCGCCGCAGCCTTTATCTCCTCATCCACAAAGCCGGCGAGAATGCCGACAATGCTGTCACTCCGGGCAAGGTCATTCCCCTTCAGAGAAAGGGCTGTAATAATACCGTCGGTGAGCTCAATCACTGAAGAATCATCCGGATTCGTGCTTATAAGCTCATCGTTGGCTTCAAAAAGATTATCAGTCTCATCTTCTTCAATATTACCATCCGCAGACATTGCCGCAAATCCGTCTTCCTTATCAGCCAGCCTTGCAAAACGCCCAGCGAAGAGATTGTCATCTACATGTTCAACTACATTATCATGGAAAATAATCTGAATATCGACAAGACCCGTTTGGGGAGTCACATCGACATTTTTGTAGAAAAGCGCAAAATCATAGAAGGAGCAGGTCGTCACATCATAAATAAACTCCTTGTCAAGAAGTTCTGCAGACCTGCAGCTGAGAGCCGCGTATTCTTCGGATTCCGGATCAACATGAGTCACAACTAGTTCCGATCCATCCAGAATCTTTTCGTCCGTACTGAAGATGGCAGTTGCTGTCATTCCTTCATCAACATATGAGAACGTGACTGCGTTCTCTTGATCCGCGGCTATAGGAATTCCTGTAGGCTCAAGAGCATTTTCCAGAAGCAGTTCATCACGTTCTTTCTCCTGTTCCAGATACATGCCGCCTACTTCCTCGGCCTCGTTCTTTTCGACAGTTATCGCGGGAAGTATCAGTGCGTATGTGGTAACAAATGTTATAATCGCCGCCAGCACAGTAACTGTCCGTTTCCAACGCTTTAGCGCCTTATGCTTCACTAATAGCTTATCCAGCCAGACAAATAATTGTTTCATGCGATAATCCCTCTGAAATATGAATATTCCGGTAAATAATCTGAGCCAAGTCTTGCGTACGAGACTTAATCTATTTTAATCACGAGAACGTCAAGTCCTGTATAATACAAAAAAACTCCATACTGATAGCTGTTGTGCCACTACATGAAGTCAATAATACACCCAGTGTATTCTAAATATTAATTATACACTTTGATACAATAAATCGCCACAAACCATTACTAAAGATTTCTTAATAAAAATTAAGAAAAGAGATCGGCAGGTCCGATCTCCGTTCTTTTAGTTTACTGTTAACTTTCAGCTTATTGGAAGTTGGACTAATACATCAATGTGCGAGTTTCCCAGGCAGCAAGAGGGGCTGCAGCACTAAGTGATTAGTACCGCAGCCTCTTCATAATACAAATTATGTAGTTCCCAGTGCTATACTGTCCTTCTACGTTTCCTGAGCAGCAGACTTGCTCCGGCAATACCTGTGAGCAAGATGCCGGCAAGATAGAACAAGTTGGTTCCGAGACCACCGGTATGTGGAAGAGCTGCGCCGAGTTCATTGCCAACAACAATAGCTTTATTTGCAACACTCACCATGTCGGTCGCATTGCCTGTTACAGGCTGACCAATATCCGAGCCGCTTGCATATACGAGCACGATTTCCGGTACAACGGATCCGTTATTATACCGCACCTTGAAAACCGGGTTCTCGTTTGCCTGAATGTAGCCTAAAGGACGTTTAGTCTCGACGATCTCGTAGTATCCGGCATCCAGATTTCCGAAAGAGAAAATGCCGGGATTCTGAGCATTTTCAGAAACCTCTTCTGATTCTCCTGCTGTGCCCCAATCCGTATCCTTGGACCAGACCCAGCGATGATCTCCCTCTTCGGCAGCCCTCACCAGTTTTTTCTTTACCAGCTTGAACTTAGCCCCTTCAAGCCGGGTCGAACTGTCCGGAATGTTATTCTTGTCGACCTTATAAAGGGTAACATCAATCGGAGGTTTTTTCTGGTTGGTGAGTGTCCACAGATTATAGTCCTCAGACTCTTTATTCTTATTCTGATCCCACGTCGCGAGATAGTATGTGGTCTGACCTTTCCAGTCTGCCGGCGGATCTGTGGTATTGACTGCATCTGTGTTGATTGCCGTCTCTGCCACTTCATATGTGTAGATGTAAGAGGTGTCACCCGCGCCGTTCTCACCTTCCTTGTATTCATACAGAGGAAGATGTGTCACGCTGCCTTCCCAGAGTACAGTGGCGGATCCGGCGCCATGCCCCGGTGCGTTCCCAACGATATCTATGTACGTGTACAGTCCATTTGCACCTTCCTTTAGTTCAATAGTGTAACTGTACTCCACCGGGTCAGCATACGGAACCGGGTCAGCATGGGTCGCATTTTTAATGTTCTCAAGGACTCTGTCCTGAAGCTCTTCCAGATGCCAGATGATGCCCTGCGGGCTATCCATGGTAACCATCCACTTGCGGTAGTTATCGTTAACTTCTAAACTGGCGACCCATGTATCATTGCCGGCATTGAGGTCAAGGGTTATCTCAGTCGCGGAATTAACATGGTCTATTGTGTAGGTCTGCCCGGAGGTATGATTTACAACTTCACTTCCTACTCCGAACCCATAGCCCCGTACGTAGTGGTCGCCGGGGACCGTTGGCTGACCCGGACCTTCCGTCGGAGTAATATTGAACTCAGCTCCGGCGGGGACATACACGACTGTCGAAAGTTCTTCATTGGTATCATGTCCTGAGCCGGGGACTCCGCCCTCATCCTTCAGTACAACAGTAATCGGGTACAACGGAATATTCTCATAGGTAACATCATTATACTCATACGTCACCCGTGCTTCATACTTCTTCTGCGTTGCTTTGAAATAAACTATATCGTTCCTGTGAGGATCCGAGTCAGAAGTTCCATCTGCTTTCTTCCACTGCTTCTTAACGTCGATATGCGTTTCCTGGTCCAGTGGGCCAAGAGGCTCATTTGTTATAGTGTAGGCGTAAGAATACTCACCGGGCTGCTGCGAGTCGGCAATCTCACCGCCGGTAATCATGGTTTTATATCCCTCTATAATAGTGGTTTCCTTGACAGTGTACTTGTATGTGATGTAAACAAACTCCTCTTCATCCTGGTCCCATTCGACACCCGTTTTCGGAAGCGTAGTGACGACCTCCTTCCAGCGTGTTAATGGATTATTGCTGTATTGAAGCGATCCGGTATATCCCTGCATCGTCGGCACGAGTTCCCCATCCACCCTGACCTGGTTGCCATAAACCTGCTCAACCATTTCTCCCGGATTATCAGGGTCTTCAACCATCACATACGGAGTGCGGTAAATCTCATAATTAATTACCTGACCTGAATGATCGACATCAGGCTGTCCGTCATCGGTCCACACCTTCTGAACCTCGATCTGGGTGGTATTGATATTGTTGGTAAATGATGCATTTGGCGTGGGCGTGTCATCGTTAATTACGTTTTTATTCATTGTTATTGTTCTGCCGTTTGCGCCCACCAGCGCCGTACCGTTATGTGGTGTATCCTCTGTGATCGTATATACACCCGGAAGCATGTCGGTTACTGTAACTGTATTCTGCTGCCCGTTTCTTATTGTAATGCTGACCTTGCCGTCCTCGATCAGTGTTCCGTTCACTCTACCATGCGCAGGTTTTCCGTCAGCATCTACTATAGTGAAGGAATACTCTCCGTCTGCCCAGTCGGTGGTCGTTGGCTGCCCGTCTACCGTTACATTTTTTGTGATCTGCAGCTTATACGTATTGACCTTATTCGTAAAGGTAACATGGTTATCCCTGTTTCCAATGATATGATCGTCATAAGACTCGGGCATGGGTGTTCTCTGAATGATGACGTCGGGATGAAGCGGATCATATAATTCTATTAATTCTGTGCTGCCATCATCCCGTATCGTTTCTTCCACTATCTTTATCTGCCTCAGGATTTTAATAAGATCATATTCCTCGTATCTGTCATCATCGGTATCAAGGATCTCTGTGATAGTGTATGTCGTTCCGACCGGAACATTTGCAATACTCAGGATCTCGCCTTGAGTTATCAATATAATAGCCGAACACTTTGTCGTTGACACAATATCATATGGCTCATCATCGTCATCAACCCCATGTGTAACTTCGGGCACCATCTGATTGCCATAGATTGTGACCTCGGCAGTCTCCACCGGATCTTCGCTGAGATAATAGGTGATAGTCTGAGCCTCCGCCCTATCCGGATTAGGTTCTGTGTGTACTATGATATTGCCTCCATCGTCCTCCTCTTCCCAATAGCTTGAAGCGACTTTATACCTGTCACCGTTTTCATTCGTCAGAACCCATATAGTATTATTATCCGCATCGGTATCTTTATCAATCTGATAATAATTGTCATGTCCATCATTGTAATAGAGACCGCCTATGCCAAACCAGGGGATATGTGTTCCAACAAAAGGACCCGGATCCGTTGGACTTTGCAGTTTGATTTCATATTCAAATCTCGTATCGTCATACGGAATCTCATTGTTGTTCTTATCAACGACTTTCTTATCAAGCTTGATATAACCGCGCAAACTGTTATCGATCTGCAGTGCAGAAAGATTTGTTCCTGCAGGAGACATTTTTACAGTGCCGTCTGATTTGAATTCTACGTTTCGCAGAACGCCGTCGACCAGCATCGGATGATACACCGGTGCATCAAAGTCGAACTCGTAGCCAACATTCTCCCCCTGCTCCTTGATCGTATAGTCATGCCCCGGTTCAAGAATGTAATACGTCGTACCTTCATACTCTACATAATCATAATCGTAATATTGCGGGTCCATATTATAGGCAAGCATCTGCTCATAACTCAGCATAAGACCTGCAGAAATCGAGAAGTCTGCTGCCCAGCGGGTACCGATGTTATACCATTGGCCACCATATTTTACACGCTTCATTGGCGCCGATTCCCAGTCATAATACCCGCCTTGCGGATAGGTCGGATCATCCTTCCAGCCTATGGTGACAGTCTTATATGGAACCGTACTATCCCCCTGAAAGATATCGAACGAAATCTTGAACTTTTTGGAGGTGCCATCCGGTTCATACAGGTACTGTGCCATAAGGCCCGGATCTCTGTCCACATTCCACTGCTTCGCAAGCTTTGATTTAGTATCTTCGAGACGCATGGGATCCGGATACTCCAAGTCGATCGGAGTTTGCGGTTCAACTTTGGTCACATCACCATCTTCCCTGGTTACGATCGAATAATCCAGCTGCTGCCCGTCATTTGTCAGAACAGCGAATCTTCCGTTGTATATACCATGCTCATAATCGTCTCCGTCTCCGGGATAATAGGCGATGCTCGGATACTGTGAACAGCCGCCTTCATAACGTATTATGTTACCGTTATCATCCATTATCGGTTTTGCCCGATAATAATCTCCGTCCTCATCCTCCACTAGCTCTGCATTATCCTGGTCCCAAACAATAGGAATCAGGACTGCGTACCTTCCGTTGTATACACCATTATCGTAATCGTCATCGTCTCCGGGATAATAGACGAGATTTGAATGTTCTGTAGATCCGCTCTTATAATACAAAACATTGCCTTCCGAATCCATAACAGGTGTGGCAGCGTTTTGATCCCAGGTATCAGAGGCTCCCTGCGGAACATTATTAAAATCCGGAATCGTCCCCAGCCCATTGTTCAACGCCGACACATAGTCATAGGCATCCTGATTTGGCCAGACAATGAACTCCGCCTTGTAGGTGCATCCGTCCATCAGCTCTCCGACAGGCTGCAGATCCCAGACAAGCTGATTGCCGTTTTGGATCTCCGCCAGCGCCATCTTATACACGGTATCGGGACCGCTATCTTGCGACGGTATTGTGACAGAATAATACACGCCGGAATCGTAAGAATTCAGCGGATCGTCCGGATTCGCGACGTTCTCATTCCAGACCCCCGGCATTTCATAGAAGCCATCCGGATGAGTCGAATCGTAGATTCTAAAGGTTACGACCGGATCACCGCCATTTACCGGCATAGAGGCCGTGACAGTGTAGAGAGGATCTGTGCTTCCCTCCGGAGTGACGGTATAGACGGCGCTGGTGGGCTTGCCATCAGTAATATTGAATGTCATGGCATCCTGCCTGAGACCGTCAGTGATTTTGGTCTGGCCGTAAGATTTCTGCACAGCGATTTCTCTGAAGATATCCCGTAAAGCTGTCTCCAGATCTTCGGTGGCCTGTGCGTTGGTGAAATATTTTTTCGCATTCTCTGAATCCGGGAAATAATCTTCAGGTTCATCATCATCCCAGACATCGTCATATATATAATCAGAATCTCCATATGCGTAATTTGTCAGACGAACAAGATATTTATAGTCGTCATTGGTACCATATGTAAAGATATTGTACAACTCATACCCAGTAGGACCATTCGCGTCAACAATTAGACTACGAGCATCGTCAGTCGCATCTTCATAAGCCGGTTCGCAGGAATTGCGGGGGCGATGGTCACTGTCCTCCATACCATCATGACCTTCCGTACCATAATAGTATTCTTTATGAGCAGTTGTAGCGGTTGGGGCACCGTCTGTCAGAAAAACAATAATGTAATCTTCTCTCGATCCATCGCTCTGCTTCTTTGTATCTATTTCCCGTTTCGCATACTTCAGTGCTTCTTCCCAGTTTGTGCCTCTATCAGTAGAAGTTTTATCCACAGCACTATCCAAAGAGGCACTGTTTGTTCCTCTGACCCAACCGGACTCAGTACCTTGCCATCCCTGGTCAACTCCGGTTTTCGAGGCAAAGCTAATAACCTTTATCTCAACATTATCGTCTTCGCTGTTTTCACCATTGATTTCATTATTACCCAAGAGAGACTCAAACAAATCTTTGAGCACTCTTTGCTCCTCCGGAAGACGAGCCTCCTCTAAGTAAAGGCCGTATCTTTCTGCATCGTATTCAGTCCATTGACCAAACATATTTCGCCTTTCCCACCTGCCGTTTTGATATCGCACCGGAAAAGTAGTACTACCGTTATCCGTAGAGCCACGATAATCTGTAGAGCTGGTATCAACAGGTCCCATATATCTGATAGCACGGTTCATACTGCTCGAACGATCCATAACGAACAGCACGTTCTTTTTTCTGGTCTCCTGCCCGGTTTTACGGTCTCCCTTCACGCTCAAAGAAAGAGTATACGTACCATCCGGTGTATGGTCTTCCTTTTCATTAGGAACGAGGTTCTTATGTGGATCCGGGTCGTCCAACTGGCCGGTACTGCCTGCAGCAAGCAGTCTTGGCATTGAAACAGATCGTTTTTCGGTTCTCTCTGCGTTACGACCGTCTTCATCCTTCGACTCTTCAATATAGTCCTGAATCGTATCAGTTGGCACAGCTTCCTCTCCGTCTGCCTCTTCGGGGTCGTCCACAGCGTCTTCTTCCTGTGAATCATCATAATCCGGAATCTCTGCATCAGTCTCAATCGCCGCAGCCTTGATTTCCTCATCAATATAACCGGCAAGAACGCCGACAAGACTATCACTCTGTGCAAGGTCACTTCCCTTAAGGGAAATAGCCGTTATGATTCCATCGGTGAGCTCGATTGCCGGATACTCATCCGGGTTAGACCAAACAAGCTCATCTCCGGTTATGTAAGCAGACGCAGTTTTAGCATCCTCAGACATCGCCTCGAAACCATCTGCTTCTTCAGATGGTCTTGCAAATCTTCCTGCATACAGTGCTTCTCCTTCATGTTCAATTGTATTATCATGGAAAATAATATGGATATCGACAAGGCCTGTCTTGGGGGTCACATCGACATTATCGCAGACAAGAGCAAAATCGTAGAAAGAACAGGTCGTCACATCATAAATGAATTCTCTGTCGAGAAGTACAAATGACCGGCTGCTGAGATCAGCATATTCTTTGGATTCCGTATCAACAGGGTTCACAACGAGTTCAGCACCTTCCGGTATATACTCATCGGTGCCGAAGATGGCAGTTGCCGTCATGCTGTCATCAGCATATGAGAAAGTAACCGCGTTCTCGTGTTCCGCGGCTATGCTGATACCGGTTGGCTCCAGTGCATTTTCAAGGAGCATGTCATCCCGGTCTTTTTCCTGTTCCAGATACAAGCCGGCTACGTCCTCTGTCTTGTTTCTTTCCACAGTGATAGCGGGAAGTATCAGCGCATATGTGGTGGCAAATGTCAATATCGCCGCGAGCACAGTCACAATTCTCTTCCAGCGCTTCATTGCCTTATGTTTACTAATAATCCTGTTGAGCCATATAATTAAGTTCTTCATGCCTGTCCCCTCGGAAAAGAATTCAAACATCGAATATCACGCCAAAAGCGAACAGGTATTCCTCTCCTCTTGCCTGTTCGTTATTCAAATCAGAATAATGCCGAAATAACATCTTGCCCATTTAAGTCAGAAATGTCCAGCCAAGTCGAAAGGCATTATATCACATCTTTACTAATATTTTACATCTAAGCAAGTGCAGATACCATTTATAAAAACTTATGATTTACTAATAAAATCGTCAATACTTCCTAAAAACCGCTTATTTTCAACAAATTTTGCCGTTACCACAGATAAGCTGACACTGATGCCCGCACAATAGAAAAAGAGACCGGCATCTGCCAATCTCTTTTCTTTTTACACTTTCCGGTCCGTTTTCTCAGGCCAGTTCTTCCTCAGCGCAGGTCAAATCATACCTCCAAGTCGTCTCCTCAAAAGGCCCCCTCCCGCTCCCGCAATCAAAAGCGATCCGAAAATCGCGAAGAGCACTGTTCCGGGACCGCCGGTGTTCGGAAGGGCCGCGCCCTGCGGATTCGTAATTGTAATAAGCGCGAGCGTCTCATCGCCGGCCTTGACAAATTTCACGACACCATCTACGTCTGTACCCTCAATCTCGCCGTCCGTAATCGTAAAGTTGATCTCTTTCTGAAGGATTATATAGCCTGGCTTCGTGCTGTCCTCCACCAGCTTATAATCTCCATCCGGCAGGTTCGCTATTGTGACCGCTGCCGTCCCCGAAGTAAAGGAACTGTTGCTGTCGACCCCCGTGACATCAGGGTACATCAGCTCCGAGGATCCGCCGGATTTCTTAATTGACTTGATATTCTGATACGTTTCTTCTTTTTTCTGAAGTGTGAATACAGCACTGTCAAGAGGCCTGCCTTTATCATCAACCTTGAGGATCGTAATATCTACAACAACCATCCTGTTCGTAACAACTGCCTTTCCCTTATCACCGGCAGGCGTACTTCCCTGGGCAGGGATGTAGTATACGAGCTTCCCGCCCTCATACTTGCTTGTGATATTCGTAAAGGACGATTTGTCCGCAGTTTCTGTCGCAGTATACTCGTAAGTCGCTCCGTACTTTTTCAGGATCGCCGCGACATCCGCATCCGCAGACGCAAAATCTTCTTCCAGCGTGTAAACGAACGGCACTTAAGTCGTCTTTTTCAGGGCATCGCCATTATGGTCATATACACTGCTGTCAGTTTCTGTTGCCAGCAATTTCTTCGGGACCAGATGCTCCGCAGTCTAAATCCACTCATTAATACTTACGTTTTACAAAGTTTTAACGTACTTTTCCATCATCTTCCAAATAATGATACGCCAATTCTCGCGAGCGAGACTTGAGTTTTGTATTGCAATCCGCCAGACATTGCATTACAATTTGAGTGAAAGGTGGTGATTTCCATGAAAGACGCAAACGTCAGCGCACGCGTTGAATACGACATTAAAACCGAAGCAGAAGATATCCTGCAGCAGCTTGGTGTTCCGGTCTCCGTTTTAATAAACTCTCTGTACCGCCAGATCATCTTCCGGCACGGTATACCATTCCCGTTAACAATCCCGGCAGCGCCAAAGACAATCGATACCATGACACGGGAAGAACTCGACAGAAAGCTCCAGTCTAGTTATGAACAATCCCTTGCCGGAGAAGGCAGACCGTTCAATGAGGTATTTGATGAGTTGGAAAGGAGCCTTACTTAATGGATCCTTACGAGATCATCATCACACCGGATGCTGAGACCGACCTTCTGGAACTTCGCGATTATATAGCTGATACTCTTCTTGTTCCGGATACCGCTATCTCCTATATCAGGGCGATCCGAACGGAGATTGCCAAGCTTTCTGAAATGCCCGGAAGAATCAAACCAGTTGATGAAGAACCCTGGCATTCACGCGGGCTCCGCAAGATCAACGCGAAAAATTTCTACGTATACTTTCGTGTCGATGAGCCTACGAAGCGCGTATATATCCTTAACATCATCTACGACAAACGAGACCAACTCAAACAGATGGCCAAAACGAAAATCTGACAAAAGGGCTGCCGCACAACATTGTGCGACAGCCCTTTTGTCGTAAATCCAATATCACATTATCTGCATGCGTCTCCTAAAGAGCAGCCATCCCGCTCCCAAAGCCAGCACCGATCCGAGGACCGCATAAGCCCCCGTCCCGTCGCCGCGGTCGTAGTGAGCTCGGCTTTCCCCGCAGGGATGTAGTAGACGAGTGAGCCGTTTTCGTATCTGCTGGTTATATTGGTAAAGCTCTTCTTATCGCTGCTTTCTGTATTATTGTAGAGAACTACGTCATATCGTCCTTCCATAGAGTCTCCTCCAATAACCCCTGGCTGATCACCGCCGTCACGAGTTCCTTTCGGGTGTGGACAACTTGCCCCGTGTTTTCAATCCGGATATCAAATGGCTCCTCCGTAAAACGCATCTGATGGCCAAGGCGTACGAGGACATCCTTTTCCTTCCCTATCCTCAAAAGCCAAGCGGCGCAGTTGTCCCCACACGCAGATGCATTATAAACATGCTCCGGATCATGCGCGATCTGAATCAACGTTTTCACACCGCCGGACAGGCGGCTGACCGGAATAGATCCATTATACATCCTAGTGGTATGCGATGACAGCGAACAAAATGGGAATAATGGTGAAAATGTCGGTGAGGCGTGTACGAGGGTATAGTGCATCCCTATCCGTGGTGCAAGGCCCGTTTAACTCTTGAAATCTGGATTTGGTCACAAATAGATACTATCGATGTAGACCGAGTGCCGGTCTCACAAACTCGCTTTAATCGCCACAGCCAATTGATGATACAGATTTTCATCCACATCAGGCAGGTATTCACGGACCAGCATTTCAACCGTTTTCAGCGAGCTGTTCTTCCGTGTGTTATAAGCAATAGAATCCGCTTCATAGTGATACTGATAAAGACTCTCATGCGGCAGGAAATAGTTAATGATGGCAAGAATGCGTTCGGTTTTAGATAACATATTTTTCACTCTTTTACTTGTCTACTCGGTTTTCTACAGTTATTATTCCGCCCTTATAACAGCAGCACATTAAGGACTGGCATCTGCCGATGATCTCGGACATTGACACACCTGACTGACGCATACTCTTACCACACATCTTCTACACTCTTTATCCAATCTTTCATAATTATTGGGAAGGCCGCCTGGATGTCATACTTCTCCAAACCAATCCCGACCGGTGTAGAAAAACTTCGCAGCCGTCTTCCTTCCAGCCGCAGGATGTTATCCCAGCTGGATACAGTTTCATCCCAGACCTTTTGTGCCATCACCGTTTTTCTTTCTATGTCCGCCTCGTTCGTCATGCTGTTCAGGAGATCATAGTATCTTTTGTTCTTATCTTCTTCATCTTCGTCAAATTCATAGCAGGGGTGCCCCTCCAGGGCACAGTACCAGGCATTTGCATCAGATAGAAGAACTAACCTCTCCGGAATCTCCAGTGTGACCAGCCTCGTTTCACCTCGAGTCAGATTCCAATCCATCACGTCATTTTCTCCGCCCCCGTCGAAACAGTAGCTTCTATCAGGTTTCTGATTTTTCCCATCTGTGATATACCATCCCCAAAAGGGAAGGAGCGGCATCTTTCTCCCCAAATCATCAATATAGTCACCATCTTTATCTTTGGGCATATCCAGAGCATCCCCATAAACACCCTTCATCCATACACCGGTCTTTTCCGATAGTTTCATACCCATCCAAAGATATGCTTCATAATAAGCGTCCATCTTCTTTCCGGGGATCTGGCTCTGACGGTAAAGATTCGTCTTTGTGAATTCTACAAAGGCATGTCCATGAGACTTGATTTCGTCAATCAGAGATAGCGGTTGGTAGGTATATATAATCATTTCAGGTCACCGTCCTGTATTCTTTAAGAAGCAGCAACATAGATTTAATCGCTCATTTCCGCGCGCCTTATGTGCGACAGAACACCTGTCTGCAGATGCTGATACGCACAGGTCGTGTCCTGCTGCGCTTTGCGTTTTGCATCCTTGCGCATAGCCTGCACTTCAATTATGACGCTCCCTGCTGAATATACTCATTCAGATTATCAATGAACCACTCAGTCTGCAGCTTTTGTACTTTATCTGTGATTGAGCCCTCCTGATAATAAGTTTCTATGTTATTCTTCATTTCTATCAGCAAAGGGATATCAGAAGCGAAGAAACTTCTTGCATATCCATTGCCATAGATTACGCCAAAAACTCCGCGCAGATTATCCATTTCCATTGGAGTACTATTTTTGAACATATCAACAAATTTATGAACATCCAGTAACCCAAGAAACCGTCCCTTGCTATGGAAAAGGAGCTCATTTTTCCTCACAAATTCTAATAATTGGCCACTCTGTGAAGGCTTATAAGAAAAGCCAGGTATAACCTCATTTTCATTCAATACAGAATAATTCATACATGGAACGCCATCTAGCATATGCGCCGTCGGCAAATCCATTTTTCATCAACGTTACAATTTCCAAAAATTCTTGCATGGCTCTGCCATGGATATGTTGAAGCGCTAAATAAGTCCATGCATGCGGCACTCTTTCTTCTTCATTCAGTTTCTGAACATACTATGAATATGTTTCTGCAGCTTCCAATGTCATAATATACATCGCATCTGATGCAGCAAGAGCTCTAAACCACTTCTGTTCCTGATGCGCAATAAACTCCTGCTCATCTGCGCGAAATTTCATTACTTCTTCAAACATTGTAGTCTTCATAGAGTGAAAGATTCTTTCACTTGTTTTATCTAGGAACTGTATAAATAAGCTTGTGACATCAATTGATTGTAGTGCTTCATTAAGATTTTCCTGCGTCTCAACACCATTAAGCTTTTCTCTCAAAGCTGTATCCAATGCATTAGCAAAAACATCCTGTAAAGACTCTTTACCTGGCATATCAGATTATACTTCCTCCGTAATACTAATCGGTAATCCCTACATCCTTCAGTTTTGTTATACCGACTATCTCTTCTTCATCCACGCCGCCTGCACCAACTTAAACTCAAAGTCCCTGCGATCCTTCTGCCGCAGTGTGCTGAGTATCACGCCTGCGACAAACATGAGCAAAGCCACCACCATTACGATACCGCAGACAATCAGCGTGGGGAACCGTGCGACCAGCCCGGTCCGAAGGTAGTCCATCCACACGGGAATAAAAAATATAACAGATAGCGCCGCCAGAATAGCCGCTATGATGCCAAAAAACCTCAGAGGCATGTAACTGCGGTACAGCTTCACGATGGTCCGAAGCACTTTGATCCCATCCGGTATCGTATTCAGCTTCGATTCACTCCCCTCCGGCCTGTCGCGATACTCCACTACGACCGTCTCCATCTGCATCTTTCGATCAATTGCATGGATCGTCATCTCTGTCTCAATTTCAAAACCGCTGCTCAGCACAGGAAATGTCTTTACAAACTCATAGCTGAATGCCCTGTATCCGGTCATGATGTCCCTGATTGACGTGTGGAACAAATGATTTATTGAAGACCGCACAAGATTATTGCCACAATTATGGAAGCGCCGTTTATCCTCAGCCTCATATGTGCTGGAAAGGCGGTCGCCGATTACCCATTCGGTTTTATCTCCTTGGATGCGGCATCATTTGCTCCATTCATCTCTTCGGGCTTTAGGTAGTAGTGTTCTTCACATACATCATCGGATGTCATCACATATCTTGCGTTGCCCACACTTTAATATAGTCCACGTAATCGCTGGTCTCGAACCGTTCGTAAAAAATTCTTGCAGCGGATCAACACATCCATCGTTTTCCCAATCTATTCTTCTCCTGTGTAAACAATTGCAACAGATTCTTTATTGTAATACTGTGCCAATCTCATATTTACCCAAGAAGGATCTGCTGTAATTCCTATAGATTTCATATATGGCATCCGAACTTCATGTGGCCGTTCCAAGACTATATAATCATCAGGACTGTCCTCTATTTCCGAAAGAATGTTTTCCTCATATTCTGAAAAATAGTCAAGACTGCCATTTGAGATCAATGTAATCATTCCACCTGTAGTGTAGGCATTTGGTCCGCCACAAAAACCAACATGAAACATTATTGCAGCTATCAGAAAAATCGATGAAAAAGCAGCGAACTTTGAAGGTAAGAGCTTTTTCCAGATATACCTTTTTATAAATCCTGCAAAATAAATACACCACAAAAAAACAAGCAAGTATAACGCAATATCCGCAATAAAGTATGCACGATCAGGAATATCGTTCCTCGAATACCCAAAACATACAGGAAAGTTCACGATAAAAACACCGATAAACACAACAAATGCGGCAGAAATAGGAAAGCGAAAACTTAGTTCTATCCTAGAAAAATCTATATATTCCAAGCATATAACTAATACAATCAGGCAAAGTGCGATTAAGGGGAAGTCCTGTATTCTTCCCTTTACCATTCGTGCAGTGCACACGACAGCATCTCTTACTGACCACAGGATATTATAATTGGGATTTACAGAATCGTGTCTTATATAATTTCCCGGTGACAAAACATTAATTATAGCGCCCGCCAATGATAACAAAAAATAAAAAGCTCCTGCCGTTGTTCTTTTAAGAAACACCGCCATATATGCAGACGCTATAAAAATCAACCCGCAATTCAGGGCCGCCAAGTTAAGACTTGACCCACTAACTAGAAATCCAAGCACTGCAGCCGGTATAATCAGAAACCTGTTGTCAGTGTTTGATTCTATACATAGGGCAAGTGAAATGAACATCAATGACGCAGGGAGGATATATGCCACTAGGACACAATACCACGTATAGATTTCCGAATTTGAATAACCATTAATTAACTCAGTGAGCAGAATACAAAAGAAAGCCCACGTAAACAACTGATCCATTTTGAGTGCTTTTCTCGTGAAAACCTGCACTAAGTAAAATAAGGATAGGAAGAAAATAATATTTGCAAGAATATTAAAGATACGCAGCCCATTTAATCCCCATCGCAAATAAGGTGTGAACAGATAATTTAGAAATGCCGCAAAAAAATATCCACTGGTGTTTTTATACAAATCAATACTTCTCGCAAATGCAAGTGAAAATCTGTTGGAATACTCATCCTGCTGCTCTAAGAGCCTTACTGCATTAGAAAAGTCATCTGCTGCTGGTACGGATTTACTTGCAAAGATAATGATGGGAATAACAATAACAAGCGTCCATATTATAAATGCTCCGTATTTTCTAATATCCGCTCTCATGAAATAATTTATCCTTTCAACTCAAACTCATCTCTGATGATGAAAACAGGCTTATTTTTTGCCGCCTCGTATGTTCGCCAAAGATATTCTGCGACGATCCCCAGAGAAATATTCGTAATCCCAAAACATAGCGAAATAAAACCCATAAAGGCCATTCTTGAGCGATTACGAACGAGCCGCAGCAATCCGCCGACTAATGCAAAAAGCGAGAAAAAAGAACCTATGAAAAGCAAAAAAGCCCCTACAAGACTAATCGCTCTTATCGGCATATATGAAAAAGCGACAAAAGAATCAATAAACAGCTTAATTTTCTTTGCCAATGTCCATTTCGAAGTACCTGCTGCTCTTTCTTTATAGTCCAGAGACAGGTTTTTATAATTATAACCAGCGTCCATAATCTGAAGCATTATGGAAGAGTTGCCTTCGATATTATCATTCAGGAAATTTTTTATATTCTCACCAAAAACGATAGTGCTGGTTCCGCCATCGGAATAGTTCTTAACCGCATACTTCTGCATCAGTTTGGAATATATCTTCGAAAACGCCCTGTTTCCCTTTGACACTGCTACTGTTTTCTTTTCCACATATACAGCATCATAACCGTCATCCACAATGGCATGATATGAAAGCGGAATAAGCTCAAGCGGTTCCTGCAGATCACTGCCAAGCCATGTGCAGATGGGGTACGACGAATGAAGCACTCCTGCACGTATTGCGGCATGCGATCCAAAGTTCCTGGACAGATTCAGCACTTTGACCTTTTGGATATTATAAAATTGTTGCTTTTGCAGCAACTCCAACGTAGAATCTGTAGATCCATCATTTACAAATACTGTTTCTATCGGAAAATCCAATGTGCCTGCAAAGTGATCAAATTCGCGGCAAAACAGTTCTATTCCATCCTCTTCATTGAGAAAGGGGACTATAATTGACATTCCTTTTTTATTTTCCATCTCCGGATTCATAATTACTCTACCTCTTCCTGCCACGGCATAGCTTATATTAAAGCATGTGAATTGCTCTGTTACTTTCCTATAAACTCAATGGCTTTTTGTCATAAATAAACTCGACCTTACCTTCTTCATCTATTGCAACTCTACCGATCAATTTTGCGGGATTTCCTGCCACGATAGAATGATCCGGAACACTGGCATTCACATAACTATTGGCCCCTACCACACAGTGAGAACCAATCGTTACACCATAACCTATCATGGACATACTTCCTATGACCGTGTTGCTTCCTATGATCACTGCGCCTTCTTTAACTTCTTCCACGCCACCGGATATGTATGCCTTTGTGGAGTCATGCGTGTAAATCATGACCCCTGCGTCAATGCTCACATAGTCACCGATCCGTAATTTTCCATGGCTGCCGTCCAGAAGCGTATACGGTCCGACCCAGACATGATCTCCGATCTCCACATCTCCCATAACAACAGAAGTATCATATATTGATGATCCTTCTCCGCAGTTCAGATACGGAGCTTTATCAAAACGGTTGAAAATATATTCCCCACTCGGAAGTACACGGTCATATTTTTTTCGCATTTCATCGCGCTTGCCGGCCATGTATCTGTCAAACAATACAGAAAACTCTTTGTCTGTCATTATTTATTCTTACTCCATCTATCTGTGTACCAATCAAGTGTCTCTTTGATTCCTTCTTCAAAATCCATTTCCGGAGTAAATCCTAAAACTGAGCGTGCCCGTTCGATTCCTGCACAAAGATTCCTTACATCACTTGTGCGTTCTTCGCGATGATCCCATTCCCCGTCATAGCCCATATAATTACAGATATTCTGTAACAGAAAATTCATTGAAATATCTTTACCATATCCCAGATTGATAATCATTCCCCGGGACGCCTCTTCTTCATAAGCCATGATAAGACCGCGGACAGTATCTTTTACGTAAATAAAGTCCCTGGTCTGTTCGCCGTCTCCATTAATAATTGGTTTTTCGCCTGACAAAATCCGCTTTGCAGTTGCAGGAATGATACCCGCCAGCGGCCCTTCTGCATTCTGCCTGGGACCGTAATTGTTGAACGGGCGAATGATGGATATATCCATATCCAGTACCTTGGCAAATGAATGCACCATCATGTCTGCTGCAGCTTTACCCGCAGCGTAAGGGGTCGTCGGATCAGTGGAATGGTTTTCGTCCATTGGCGAGTACCTGGCCGTCCCATACGCTTCAGAGGAAGATGTATGTATAAGGGTTTTGAATGCGCCAACCTTAAGCAGCTCCAGAAGCGTGTTTGCGATTTGCACATTAACCATATATGCATCGAACGGATTGAAGAAGGAGTAGTTTAGAGCAATCGTTGCCATGTTAAACACCACTTCTACCTGTTCCTTCTCGATAATTGACTGCATAACGCCAAATTGCCTTGCATCATCACGATACAATACAAAGTTGTCATGAGTCATCGCTTCAGCAATGTTTTCCATCTTCCCCAGAAAGAAATTGTCTACACAGACAACCTTGCCTGCGCCGCGCTCCAATAAGGCATCACACAGATGGCTCCCGATAAAACCGGCACCGCCTGTCACCAATATGTTTTTTCCAAGTACACAGGCCATATCAGATTACCCCGCTTTTCATCTCATTAATAACTCTGTGAATAGTCTCCACTATATACTCCTGATTCTCTGGCGATATGCCTACATAAAGCGGCAACGTAATAGACAAATGGTCGCACGCATAGGCATTGACATAATCTCCGGGTTCAAATCCAAACCGATTCTTATAATACCCAAGTAAATGTATGGCATGTGTACCCTGCCTGGTAGCTATACCGAGATCTTCCAATTTCTGAAGAAGGATATTCCTGAAAATCCCCCCTTCATGAATCGTATCAATTTTTAATTCTTTTAGAGAAAGCATACATACGTAGGACTGGTATGTATGAAAGAAGCCCTTTGGCTCCACAGGAGCAATCAGTTCCGGGACTTTATCCTTGAGCAGTTCTGTATAGCAGGCAGCGCCCTGCCTTTTCTGATCAATAATATAATCAAGCTTTTTCGCTTGAGCCAGCCCCATCGCCCCCTGAATGTCGGTCATACGATAATTAAATCCGGCTTCGTTAAATTCCGGAAGGAGAAAACCTCTGCCTTTGTCCCTGGCATCAGCTGAGACCGTACTTCCATGTGTCCTAAGCTCCCTCAGCCGTTTAGCCAATGCTGCACAGTCTGTTAATACCATGCCTCCTTCGCCGGTAGTTATGGACTTTCTGGGATGGAAGCTGACACATGAAGTATTCCCAAACGCTCCCTCATGAACATATCCAATCTTTGCACCAAGCGCACATGCTGCATCTTCAATGATTTTTAAGTCATACTCTTTCGCCAATTTGTTTAAGCGAGTGATTTCGCAGCACAGACCAAATTCATGCACCGGGACAATCCCCCATAACAGATTCCCGGTCTCGTTATTGACAAGTCTACCGTCAATCTTCCGGTAGTTCTTCTCAATAATCGATTCGACAGCGTCAACGTCAATATTAAAAGTGTTCTGTTTTATGTCTGCCAGAACCGGTGTTGCTCCCGTAGAAACAATCGCGTTTTCTGTTGCAACAAAGGTAAATGCCGGGGCAATAGCATCCATTCCTGCCTGAAGACCTTCACCCACCATAGCCAGCTGGAGTGCTGTAGTACAGGATGTTGTTGCCACCCCTTCTTTTACGCCTTCATGTTTGGCAATCTCTTTTTCAAAATCTGCCACTCGCGGACCCTGAGCCACCCATCCCGACTTAAGGGAATCCGAAATCAGGTCATACTCCTCCTGTGTAAAATACGGTTTTGTTACCGGATACTTTGCCATTATTTATTCATCCCCTCCAGTTGATATTCTTTACCACATGTCGGGCACATTCCATTCTCATTTAGCTTTGTGCCGCACTTACAGACCCATCCAATACGCTTTGCGGGGTTTCCAACTACAAGGGCATACGCAGGGACATCCTTTGTAACCACGCTTCCTGCACCAACCATTGCGTATTCACCAACCGTAATACCACAACGAATTGTTGCATTAGCGCCAATCGAAGCACCCTTTCTGACAAGTGTTTCCGCAATCTTCCAATCGCTATTAAATGCTCTTGGATACATGTCATTGGTAAATGTCATAGACGGTCCCAGAAAAACATCATCCTCAATTGTGACCCCATGATACACATTGACATTGTTCTGTATCTTAACACCATTCCCAATGGATACATGTTCATCAATATAAACATTCTTGCTTATAATACAGTTATCGCCAATCACAGCATCATTACGCACCTGCGCCTGGTTCCATATTTTTGTACCATCTCCGATTGATGCCGTTTCACTTACCTCCGCAGTTGCATGAACAAAGTAATTTCCCATCATCTTCCCTCATAAAACCTGTTTACTGTTTGGATTACATAATCGATTTGGTCCTCTGTCATCTCCGGGAACACCGGGAGGCAGACAGTCTGCGAAGAAAGAAGTTCTGCTGCAGGCAGATGATCTCCTGACACCTTATGTTTTGTGTAAAGGAATGCCTTCTGCTTATGAAGCGGTACCGGATAGAAGGTTCCGTTCCCAACACCATTTTCAGAAAGATACGTACATAACTCCTGCTTATACTCCGAGCATATCACGAACTGATGCCAACAAGGTTTGACTTCCGATGAATACATGGGCTTGCGAACCTTTTCTGTCAATCCGTTCAGATATCTCCCGGCGATATAAGAACGACGGCTATTATACTCATCAAGATGATTTAACTTAACAGAAAGAACCGCTGCCTGTATTGCGTCAAGACGTGAGTTATAGCCTATCAGGTAGTTATAATACTTATATGGGTCATATAAATCTGTTTTTTTCTCTGAAACAGAAACGTCTTCCTTGATACCTTCCAGCAGTTCAAGGGCTTCTGCCCCTGCCTTTCCAGCTCCATGCTCTTTATAAGCCTTGAGTATGGTAAATATATCCTCCCTGTTTGTCGTCACCATTCCGCCGTCGCCGGCTCCTCCCAAGTTCTTCGTCGGATAAAATGAAAAACATCCCACATCACCAAGCGTCCCCGCCTTTCGGCCTTTATATTCGGATCCAATTGCCTGCGCATCGTCTTCGATGACAAAAAGATTATGTTCTTTAGCAATTTTTGTAATCTGATCCATATCACACGGACAGCCGAAGATATGAACCGGAAGAATCGCTTTTGTTTTTTCTGTAATTGCTTCTTCTATTTTTGCTGCGTCGATGTTATAGTCATCCATTTTTACATCTACAAACACAGGGACAGCTCCGATGGAAGCGATCGCCTCAGCTGTAGCAAAAAAAGTAAACGGTGTGGTAATGACCTCATCACCGGGCTTTACCCCGCAAGCCTTTAGCCCAATCACCAATGCATCTGTACCATTAGAGCATCCAAGGACATGGTTGACCGCTAGATAGGTCTCCATCTCACTTTGGAACTTGGAAACATAGGTTCCTCCTATGAACGAGCAATTATCAAGAATACCAGAAATCTGTTGCATTACTTCATCTTTGATGCCTGCAGTCTGTTTTTTGAGATCAAGGAATGGAACGTTCATCATTTTAGGCACTCTCCCTGTTGTCATAAATGTTTTTCACTATCTGTTCACATATCTTTATTGCGTTAACACCGGCCCTGCCGTCAACCTCTATTGGGGTATCTTGCACTATAGCATTGTAAAACGCTGCATGTTCAGCCTTAAGCGGTTCCTCTATGGGCACATATATTTTTTGAACTACCCCATCCTGCTTATAGGAACTGCTATCAGACAAATCAACCGTAATATTTGTGTTTTTATATATATCCAAAGTTTTTGCCAGCAGATCTGCCTGGATGCAGCAATCTGTGCTGTGTATGATTATTTTTCTTTCCTTATTTTGAGATACCCTGCTGGCATGAACAACTGCATGGCTTGATCCTTTAAAATCAAACATGCACGTTGCAAAATCAATTCTATCTGAAAAAACGATCTCTCCTCTGGATTCTATTGAGGATATTTCCTTATTGCCCAGTAACGTGCAAAGCAGATCCACATCGTGAATCATTAAATCCTCTACTACACTGGTGTCTGTAATCCTTCCGCTTCCACTAAACGGACTATATCTGCATATATCAGTATAGAAAATATTATCCGGGTTTACCAACTTCTGCAGTTCCTTGAAAACCGGATTATACCGTTCAATATGCCCCACTTGGAGTTTTAAACCATTATTTTCAAATGCGGCAACCAAGTCTTCTGCATCCTGACTAGTTATAGCTAATGGCTTTTCAATTAGCGCATGAACTTTATGTCCGGCTACCACCAGACCTATTTTTTTATGTAATGATGAAGGGACCGCAACTACAACAGCCTCGACCTTATCCAGAAGTTCTTCCAAAGTACTAGCAGCTTCTATACCATACCTTTGAGCTATTCTGCTCGCCTGTTCTGGATTCGCGTCATAAATCCCAACAAGGTTGAACCTATTATCTTCTGATAAACTTCTAACATGGTTGAGGCCCATATGGCCTGTACCCACTACACCGATGCTTAACGTTTTCATTATCTTCTCCTAATTCAAGCCAATACTTCGTAGCATATATAACAAAACCTTCTTAATTATATAAAGCAATGTTTAGATGTCAAGAAGTACGTATGCTAAATGAACTAATAGTTCTGTAGGATGATGAACTGCTTGACTCAACATATTTGACGTTCGTTACCAGTATGCTCTCTATATAGTTGCGTCCGGGCTTTCATTTCAAAGAAAGCCTAATTTCCAGAAGTTGCCTAACACACTCGTACAAGTACTTAATCTCCAACAGTAATCCTCCAAACTTTTCCAAGAGCACTCTTTATCTTCTGCTTTACTCGTTGTTTGACCTGATGTTTTCGTTGTATCTTTTCCTCTTCAAGCTTTCTGATTCTCTCTTCTTCCTGCTTTCGTCTTTCATCCTCTCTCATCCGGTTTCTCTTCTGAAGATATCCGTCCATTCCAAATTTCCTATAATTATCCCAGAATTCGAAATAGCCATCAGGCCTTGGATATGAGAATTTCATGTTATTCTGCATAGCATCGTTTAAATATGACGGTTCCCAAATTATATCTTTTTTGCTCTCCTCGAAGAGCTTTTCCCCTTTCTCGGTGTTGACCATCACTAGTGACACGCCCTTATCATCATTAAATCCAGGTACAGCTTTATCGATTCCCCAAAAATCAGCTATTGTTATATCTCCCACTCTATTTATAGACTTATAGGAGCATTCAAAGCACGACGGTCTCAAAGTATTGTGGGAATAGAATAACGAAGTATAATCGTCACTATCATATTTCAATCCTTTTATAGAGAAGGTCTCCCGATGAGCCTTCCATCCGAATTGTTTATCCCGAAATTCTACAGCGGTTATTTTCCCATCATATTCAGCTTGACGACAATTGAGATAATCTCTCCATACTGCCGGACTTGGAACACCATGGCATACAATATCGATAAGAAATAGTTTAGAACAGTTCTCGTTCTGCATAGCGTTCCTTACTGCCGCAACCTGGCATGGCGTCCCTGAAAACATAACAAGGTGTCCCGTTCTCAGATCACACTTAATCTGATCATATACGCCCGTCATGTCACTTTGGACATATTTCGAGGTTCTGAATTCGTTTCTTTCTTCTTTTGTTGTTGCTTTCTTGTGTTTTACCTGAAAACCATCTGTAAATGCTGCTCCGTATACATAACCTTCTTGTTCAAGTACTATGTCAGTAATGGCGGTAAATATGCCTCCGGATCTTGAAAGTAATCTTACGTTCTCATCTTTATGTTTTACTGCATATACAGAACTTGGCGCAACACGTTTCTCATCACTCTGCTTATAATGGAATGTGCACGCATCAATACATTTTCCGCACAAGAGACATTTATTTTCATCGACATTTGGATACCAAAATCCCTTTTCATCTATCTCTAACTTAATTGCTTTTTCAGGACATGTATCAACACATGCGGAACATCCACAACACTTGGTGTCTTTATTGACAACAATATGATTTGGTCTGACATCCGGCAATTCTTTAAGTAATGAATAAAAATTATCTCTTTCTTTATCACATACCTCCGTATAGTCCTTCCTAGCCTTTCCTGATAAAATATCTGCCAGAAACGGAGCAACTGCTCTTAGGGACTGTTCTTCTGGATTGTCATATCTAAAGTAATGATCTTCCAGCGAATGGCGACGAAGCAAATCATATATCTTGCTCTGTTGATCGTATTCTATATTCCTTGTTTCAAACGAGATAAAGGGTGTGTTTCCTTTTATTGCAAATACTGTGCCATGAAAAAAATCCGTTATTAATCCATCACAGCCTGCTATAACCTGTATCAATTCGAATGGATTATTTACTGGATTCTCTTTTAAGGATTTTTGGTATGTAGCCAGGGGCACAAAATCAAAGTCTTTGCCATATTTACGAACTATACTATCTCCAAATATCACACTGGTAAGCATAAGCGCGATACATTTCTTTTTTCCGGGAATGTGATATTTAGTCTTCAGCAGCCATTTTCCTAATTCTTTGTTGATATAAAAATCATATGCAAATGTAGGATCACAATTCAAGTACACATCACACCCAGCTAATTTATGAATTAAATCTTTCGTAATTTTATCTCTGACACCAACGTATTTAAAATCGGATATATATTCCTTTATCTGTTGTTTTTGCTCTTCCGTTAGATTGCAAAAATCTGCTCGTGAAGAAGCCGCATATGATATCTTCTTACACCCCAAATCTCCCGGAAGCCAGTATGGATTTGGAAAACCTCTGAATCCATCGATTTTCCATATTTCATCGCTTCCGGCAATAACAATATCATATCTCCCATATATCCATTCTCGGAACGTGTTTATGTCATCACTAATTAAAGTGGTCCCTTTTACTCTCAGGTCTCTTTGCAACTCTGATTTGAACATCTCATTACGAGCCCTTTTATATGCTTTATGACGTTCATCTTTTTCAGAATCGACAATTCTCTCATAGAATTCTTCTGCCTGAGGCATATTGAAATTTATAATCTCGACATCGTTTCCCGTTTCCTCAATCAATAGTTCGCACAGTCCATAGGCCTGTAGAAAGGCTCCATAATTATGAGATGCATGATATGTTAATATTCCTATCTTCATTTGAAACCCTCCACGTAGAATCACAGCTTTAGTGCAAAGTCATTTTCTAATGAATTCCATTTAGATTTTCCCAGTTAGATAGACTACTTGAAAGTACCAGAAAACCAGTTCCTAATGGTCCTGAAAATTTTCTATGAATAAGAGCAATTCGAATGCATACAATACCTTTAAGCTTGTCGAAAAACGTATTCCTTGCATTCATATAGTTTCAAATAACTTCCTCCGCTTTTCCCTGCTCATCACACTGTTTTCAATTCTTATCTTTGTGAAAATGATTCCGTACTTTACTGACAACCTTCTTAATAGTCTCCACAGTTCCGTGTTCAACTAAATAGTCTTTTCCTTTAACCAGAAGAATCGCCGCCTTTACAGTTTTCCGGCATATATAGTCACGTTGATTACTTGGTAGTGACCATACTGTTTGGATACCGATGTCATAATGAGCAATCAATGTTTCCATCATAATCTGTTCATCTTCAGTTACGATTTTTTTATGTTCTTCAAAGATACTGCTAAAAATCCTTTTCCATTTCTCTTCAAAATCATAATTTTCTAGTTGTAAGACAAAATTTCTGCCTGCCATTCCGATTTTTTTACGTTTCTCATAATCTGATAACAACTCTATGAGCTTACGAGCTGCACCTGATGTATCGCGTTGTCTTACCGCAATGACTCCTTCATTACCTTTCACGACAGTTAGATATGGCAGGTCATAAGAAACTATAGGAAGTCCCGCCATCATACTCTCCTGAAATGTCAGCGGATATCCCTCAAATTGTGAGGTAGATAAAAAGACAGACGCACCCTTATAAAATGGCCTAACATCTTTATGAAATCCATGCAGAACAATAGCGTCTTCAAGTTCACGCCTCTTTATTTCATCAACAAACGACTCATAGTATCCTTCTTCCTTACTTGCCCCGACAAAATGCAGCTTTGTGTCCGGTACACTTTTAATAACCTCCTGCATAATATCAAGAGTATCAAATGGACATTTTTCCTTCGACACTCTTCCTATCCAAAGAATATTATGACCTTCACAAGATGATAATGGCCAGTCTTCAAACCGCTCAGTAAACGGATTTATAACTGTATGGACGTTGTCATTAAAATATTTCCAAAATTGACTGTTTACTTCACTTAACGTTACTACGGCATCTGTCAAATAGTATGGTGCTACAATATTACACTGTTCATTCCATGGATTGTGGAAGTTCAAAGAGAATACACTGTGGCAATGAACGATGTAAGCCGCCCCCATGGCTTTTATAAGCAGTTGATCCCAGAAAAGAATATCCAGAACCCAAGCGTGACCGACTACGAGATCAATCTCATATTTCCTCATAATCTCAGCAAGTACAGATGCTCTCTCTCCATAATTTTCTCGTCTTATAAATCTATAATCAGGAATGATAACTCTCTCTACCCCTTTAGGGATTTCGTAGTCATTTGGGTCAGCAGGAAAATCTGTAATCAGAACAACTTTGTATCCCATCTCTACCCATAAAGCAATAAGAGAACAGAGAACCCTCTGCAATCCACCATTCACAATAGAGTGGTAATATGTTGCTATTGTTTTTACAGGATGCTTATCATACTTAAGCGAGCAGGCACTCTTCAATTGTTTTGCGAGAACTATGCGCTCAGTTCTGTTTATTTCAGATAAATAAGTTACCACTTCTTCTGGCTGCCAGTATTTTAAAATAATGTCAAAGAATGCACCTTTTTCTTCATCATCGACATTTTTAGTCCACTGGTTCATGGTATCCATAAAAAGTTCATTTCGAAACTTTCGAGCAATATCTTCATATTCCTTATAGGTCCCTTTTAATATAAGGAATTCATTTAACTTATCCGCGGTCAGAGCCATTGAACAGATTCTCTCGAATTGAGCCTTAGTCAATTTAGCGATACCAGTCCCACCTCTGCCAAAATAATACTTGTAATATGGCTTAGATGATATTCCTCTATAGCTTGATGCATGATAAGCAATAACAAAATATGCCAGCTTATCTTGGCCTTTGGGAAGAATTGCCTCTTCCTGATTCAAAAACGCTCTTTTACATAGCTCTGCGGAAAACATCTTGTTCCAGAGAGTAAATCTATATTTACCTTCTTTGAAACATGCATTTATAATTTCTTTCCCTTCAAGCCTTCCATAATAAGGAAGAAGAAATTTCTTCATATTTTCAATCCGGCTTTCAGGCAAATCATTGTTCTCATTTATAATATCTGCCCCGAAATGAAGGATATCTACCGGATGTTTTTCCATTTCATATAAGAGCTCTTCGCAGGTTTCCGGAAGCACTGTATCATCCGCATCTGCAAACATGATATATTTACCCGCGGCTTGTTCTATCCCCAGTTTTCTGGCAGACCATGCGGATTTATTGTTTGTAAAATGATAGACCTGGATGCGCTTATCCTTGTCTTCCCACTTTCGAAGAATTTCCAAAGACTCATCTGTACTTGCATCATCAATAAGAAGTATCTCTATATTATGGAGCGTCTGTTGCACCCAGCTTCCAATCGTTTGTTCCAGGTATCCGGACATGTTATAAACCGGAATAATGACAGATATTATTGGATTAGCCATCGAATACCTCCTTATTGTCCACGTTGAACTTTGTAACTATACTTGTGCTAAAAGAATTTGCAATACCCTTTAACTCTCTTTTTTTATAGTCATCTTCTTTTTCTTCATATAGTTATTAATTGCACCCATAACCACACTCTCATCCAAATGTTCCATTTTATTTAGGAGACTATCTTCTTCAGTTTTCATTTTACTTGTATTTTTTTTGACGAGGCGAATCTTGAAGTTCTCAGACCCTTCAAGAATTTCATCCCATCCTGACGGAAGCTTCTTTGTAATAAGGAACTCCTCGTACGCATTGCAAACTGTTTCGGTCTCATGGGAGAAACAAACCTGTCTTCCGTGGTCGAGCCATAAAACTTTGTTGCACATCTCTCTTACTTGAGCAATACTGTGAGAGACCAGAATACCTGTGACTCCGCTCGCCAATATTTGCTTCATCTTATCTTCCGATTTTTTACGGAATGCCCCATCGCCTACTGCAAGAACCTCATCCAAAATCAAAATATCTGGATTAACAAGACAGGCAATGGAAAACGCAAGTCTGCTTTTCATTCCACTCGAAAGCTGCTTAAATGGTCGATCCTGGAAATCTTGAAGCTCTGCAAAGGAAATAATATCATCGTATTTTCGATCCATGAACTCTCTTGTATATCCAAGCAGTGCGCCTCGCAGATATGCATTTTCTTTTACTGTAAGCTCATTATCAAACCCTGAGGATAATTCCAGTAAAGCAGCTATAGTTCCATTTACACGAATCCACCCTTCCGTTGGAACCATAATTTCTGAAACTGCTTTTAATAAAGTAGATTTCCCAGCTCCGTTCGTACCAATAATACCGAGCATATCTCCCTTATTCAAGGTAAAAGTTACTCCTCTATCGGCCCAAAACTCCTTCACTTTGTACTTATGGGTCAAATGCCGCAGTACATATTCTTTTATCCCTATATCCTTAAAGTCCCCCGTTATATAGCGGATGGACACATTATTTGCTTCTATAGCAATCGACATACCATTACTCACCCTTTACACATAATAGAGGAACTTGTGATTGAATTTTTTGTAAATAATCGCTCCTACAGCAATAGCCACAGATGCATACAATAACAGCAGCAAATGATAGCTCAAAGATGGTAAATTCCCATCTATCACCACAATTCTTACATACTTTATTGCGCAGTATATCGGATTCAGCAGGAACAAGCGCTGAACCCGATCAGAAAACTTATCTACCTGATAAAAAATCGCTGACATATACATCAGAAGTAACGTAAAGATGTCATAAATATAACCAATATCTCTAAAAAAGACAAACAGTGCTGATAAAATCATGCCCACCCCTAAGTTAAACAATGTAAGTGTAACTATTGGGTATATTATAGCAAGTGCCGTCCAATGAAATGGCACTCTGTCAATAAAAACAAACACAAAAAAAACTAAAAGTGTCAAGCCGAAATTAATCATCGCCGAAACACTCTTTGACAAAAGGAACAAGTATTTCGGAACATTTATTTTGGTAAAAATACTTGCATTTGCCATTAATGACTGCATCCCGCCGTTTGTCTGTTCCTTGAAATAAGAAAACATAAGGTTACCAGCGAAGATATACGTTGTGTAATACGGAACTCCGCGTCCAAAAAAATTTGTAAATACAAGTCTCATGACAAGAAGAGTGAGCAACGGATTTAGTACGCTCCAGAACATACCAAGGACTGTTCTTTTATACTTTTGTTTAAAATCCCGCTTTATCAGCTCTTCCAGCATAAACTGGTTTTTTTTCAGCTTTTTAAAAATGCTTTCCAAAGCTTTCCTCCTACGAAATGCATGTGTATAACTGCTATCTTGCCTGTTAACGTCGCCTTAATATCCGCTCTTTCATTCTTTTAATATTCTCACGAAATCCTCTATCCCTATAGGAATCAATAGTTTTCGCTGCAAGAACACCCATTTTTACTGTTTTTCTATCAAGATAGACCGCATTTTCATAAACTCCGCTATTAGTCCGTAATAAAATCCCCCAATCATGGTGTTTAATCAAAGTCTCCATCATGATGCTGGCTGAGTCAGGAACTCGAATCAAATGGCCTATACTAATCTTTACAAATATGTTCTTCCATGCTTTAGCAAGATCATACTCTGCGATCCTATTGATATATTCACTTGATTCTTTTCCCATTTTCTTTCGTCTTCGATCATCCTTCAACAGACTGATTAATGCATCTGCCGTTGCCGACTTATCTCCTTGACGAACAGATATTATCCCGGGATTATCCTTGACCATCGCAAGGTATGGCAACTCATACATAACGATAGGCAGACCGGCAAGCATACTCTCCTGCAAAGTCAAGGGAGCGCCTTCATATTTTGAAGTTAAAAGAAAAACAGAGGCATTTTGATAATATGGTTTTACATCCTGGGCAAACCCATGAAGCACAATGCTCTTTTCAACACCACTCTCTTTAATGCTCCTCAAAAACCTCTTGTAGTATCGCTCATCCCTGCTCTTTCCTACGATATGAAGTTTCGCATCAGGAACTTCTTTGAGCACACGTTTCATAATCTCCGGAAGATCCATGGGGGATTTTTCGTCCGCTATTCGCGCCAGCCACAAGATATCATGTCCATCACACTTTGATTGCTCCCAATCTTCTGGCTTTCCAGTCATCGGATTGAACGCAGTTACAACATTAGAATTAAAATGCTGCCAGAAGCATCGGCCTTCTTCATTGAGGGTAATCACACAATCAGAGATTATGTACGGAGCGATAATACTTTCCATAGGCCTTAAAGAAGCAAACATATGCAATGAAAAAATATTATGGCAATAAGCGACAAAAGCGCATCCTCCCACTTTTACTGACAGAGCATCCCAAAACATTAATTCTGCATCGAACGCATGGTAAACCAGTACATCTATTTTCTTCTTCTGGATAATATCTATAAAAAAAGAAGCCCGCTCCCCATAGTGATCATAATCCGAAAGGATATGATTCGGCACAATAATTCGTTCTACAGAAGAAGGTATCTCATAATCGTTTGAACTAGGTGATTCATCTGTAAATATAATCACCCTGTAACCCATCTCAACCCAAAGTTCTGATAATTCCGCAACGACCCTCTCTATTCCTCCATCTGCAATTGAATAATGATAAGAAGCAATCGTTTTCACTTCATGCGGTTTATATTGTATTGATTTCGCCTTCACTATCGTTTTGGCAAAGTCATACGTCTGATTCTTTATTCCCCTTGAAAGCGCAGGAATAATCTCCTCCGGCTTCCAATAAGACATTAGCAGATCGAATCCCTCTGCTTTTACATCTGTACACAGATTATCCAGCCAGTTTCCGACACAATCGTCAACCATCTGACTGCGGAATACTGTGATTAAGTCCTCGTACTCTTTTTCACGTTTTCTCTGTTCTAAAAAGTCTCTTTGCTTTTCAGCAACCTTCGACATCGAGCATAATCTTTCAAATTGCTCAAGATTCATGTTCGCTACGCCATGCATACCTCTGCCATAATAATAGTTATAATACTTTTTCTTAATTCCCCTATAGCTTCTCGCATAATAGGAAATCATAAAGTACATAAGCTTGTCCTGCCCGCGCGGAAGAAAATCCTCTGTCTGGTCATCAAGAGCCTTCTTGCATACTTCTGCAGAATATATCTTATTCCATAGATTGTAGCCATATTTTTGATGGCAAAAACAGGCGGAAAAAACATTATCGCCGTACAAGCTCCCCTTGTATGGCAAAAGCATATTTTCCAGAAGCTTAATTGTTTCCTTCGGTCTGTTGCCGGCATTTATCACCTCGGTGCCAAAATGCAGTATGTCTACCGGGTTCTTCTTCAGCTCAGCATATAGCTCCCTGCATGCTGACGGTATAATTGTATCATCAGCATCTGCGAACATGATATACTTTCCCCTTGCTTCCCTGACCCCTAACAGGCGAGCAGACCATGCACTTTTATTCTTTTCAAAAGAGTACACGTGTATTCTGCTATCCTTCTCACTCCATTTCTTTAACTTTTCAAGGGAGCCATCCGAGCTGCAATCATCAATATAAATGAGCTCAATACTTTTCAATGTCTGGTTAATCCAGCTGGAAACCGTTTCATCAATGTATGGAGCCATATTATACACTGGTATGATTATCGATATTGCCGGCTTATTCATTATACATCTCCCCCCGGTAGTCATCCGTTACATCACTGTTTTCTGCACAGAAGTAGTAGTCTCAGAAGGAATATCTTTACCTTCTGCTTTATCCCCAGTTTTTTCCTGTCTTCATAAATTACTTTCTTATATGATTTCCAGTACTCTTTTACATCTATACCGCTTTTGTTCAGGTCCCACATCACGTTGATCAGTTCTGTGCTTCGCCGCGCCTTGGAAAGATCATCCAAGTTGACCATAGCACCAACCATCCCCCATGTCTCTATTGTACTGATGCAGTTCTTTACTGACCACTTATGGCTTGCACTTTCGGGACTTACGATATAGTGATATCCCCTATATGGAGACAGCCTTATGCATTCAGCCTTTCCAAGAATTTCCAGGACCCAGACCATATCCTCATAAACCGTTAGATTCTCTTTGAATTCCGGAAGTGTTCCAAGTTTGCTGCAATCAAAAATTTTGTTCCAAAGGAAGCCTCCAATTCCTTCGGTGCTCTGAGTTATCAAATTGATAACATATTCATTATTTTTAATCGAGCCATCACATATACCGCATTTTATTCTCTTTTTTTCTTGCAGATTATGCTGATACCAGTTGCATATGAGGACATCTGCATCTTGCATTTCTTCTATAACTGTCGCATACATATCAGCTTCAACATAATCATCTGCATCTACAAATGCCAGGTACCTTCCGGATACTTTGTCAAGTCCAACATTTCTAGCGCTTCCCGCACCGCCATTGTCCTTATGGCAAACTATTACTCTGGCATCTCTATTTGCAAATTCCTCACAAATCTCAAGACTTGAATCTGTGCTTCCGTCATCTACCAAAATCACTTCTATATCCTGATAGGTCTGACTTAAAACACTTTCAACACACTTTTTCAGCCTGTTACCTGCATTGTATACAGGTATAATTATGCTGATTTTATTGTTCATTTCTTTCATAGGTTTTCTTGTATTTCAGAAACATATACTGCCTGAAGATGAAGTACGGGTGATAAGATAATCTCCTTGCCCATTTCACCACCTTGCTTTGGTTGCCCAGCGCAAATGCTTTCGAGCAGATTTTCTGAATCTCCTTATCTTTTTTTATCAATGCATGCCTTGTATGACGCCCTGCCAACATGTATCCGTTATACATTCCATATATACTGAATGTTACAGCAGCCTGCATAATGTCTTGCTTCGTGCCATAAAACGAATTCCTGGTCTTACGATAACAGTAACTTATTCTCTTCGCAACTCTGGCACCATCTTTGTAATGCTTGCGCAGACCTTTCAGACTTGCACTCTGACCGTCCACATCAAGCCTGTAACAGTAAACTGGCTGATTGTATCGGCTTATTGTCTCTGAAGCAGCAAAGGAATAAAACAGGAACTCAATGTCAGTATAGAAGCAATGCTCCGCAATTTTCTTTCCATAAGATTGGATCTTCTGCGTCTTTACAGCGATTCCATGCATATAAAAGAGCTTGTCTTCTCCCAGTTTCAATGTACGCATTGGAGTTTCCAGGGTTGGTATCTCCCCATGGTGATCTACATAATATCTTTGCTTCTTGACTCTGTAAAATGGTGTGACAACAATATCCGATTCTGTATTGGCAAGATAGGACAGAAGTCCTTTTAATCCGTCCTTGTCAAACCAATCATCCCCGTCTAAAAGCTTGTAATATTTTCCCTTCGCTTCAGGCAACGAGGCATTTATCGTAGATCCATACCCACCATTTTTCTTATTGATAACGCGAATTGATTTCGGATACTTATTCGCAAAATCCTCCGCAATGCTCAATGTATCGTCTTTCGATCCATCATTTACGATAATAATATCCAGTAAGCCAAATAAAGCTTCTTCCAGCAACAATGATTCTATTGTTTCTTTCAAATAATCTGAGACATTATATGCTGCAATAGAAATGGTCAGTAATTTTTCATCCATAATATTTCACTCATATAGTATAAAGGCTTCTAATTCTTTTTGCGGTTTCCTCTACATCATACCCATGATCATAGAGCAATTCTTTATTGTCTGTCCTGCCAATGGTTTCATAAGCTTTTACCTGACGGGTCCACGCTTCTATGTTTTGCTTTATAAATACCATATGTGGTGAAACAGCTGCATCTCTTGGCACAGCCTCCGAAGCGATAACCGGCAGCCCATTAGCCTGGGCTTCTATCGCGACTATCCCCAATCCTTCAAACCTGGAGGGGAAGGCAAATACATCCATCGCTTGCAGATAATCTTCCACATTGTCTACTGATCCGGCAAAAACAACTTTCTGATCAAGACCTCTTTCCGCTGCCATGCGCTCTACTTCTTTTCGATCGTCTCCATCACCTACCAATAAAAGGCGATATTCGTTATTATCATCCAAAAGTTTTTCGAGCAGCTCGACCAGAAACATCTGGTTCTTCTGGTAGCAAAACCTTCCCACATGACCTATTACAATGTTATCGTTAGAAAAACCTAATTTAGCTCTCCAGATTCTCCTCTTCTCCAAATCAAAGGAGTATTTCTTCAGCTCAATTCCATTTTTGACAATAATGGTATTTGCCGCATATTTTTTCTCAAACTTCCATTGCGCTGCTTCCTTTGAACACGCACAGTAAATGTCTACATTTCTTCCCATTATCAGTGACGCGAGGAACCGAATCATCTTATGTTTAATATTATCCTTATCACCGGTACAATGGGAGTGTACAATTACCTTTCGAACACCTTCGTTATGCGCGACCGCCGCCATAATAGCGAGGACGGATATACTCCCTGAATGAATATGGACAATTTCATACTTGTACTTCTTTAGAAAACGTCTAAATGGAGCGATGATATTGGCCCGACTCTTCCCAGGAGTAAAGGGCAACTTCAAGCTGTAAATTCTACCGCCTTTTTCTTTTAACAGATTCCTATAGCGCTCACTTCGGCAATCATATGCAGTAAGACAATCTATATGAAGGTTGTCCATGTCAATCTTATCTATTACGCCAAAGACAAATGATTCCTGCCCTCCATCCGCTATCGGCTCCCCAAATACTTCAAGTACCCTCATCTACATCCTCCCCGGGATCTTTTGATTCAACGCATTTGCGTCAATGTATTCTATCGGAGGATTGAAAAATAATCCTGCAAAAAACTGCTTTATTATGATCCATACCCGCTTGAATCGATGATTCTTAGATTTGAAAAGTGAAAGTAGGATATACTTACCGCACTTCGCAAAGTAGTAGAAAAAGCCTTTCAAACCTTCCTGCCGAAAAAGATAATTCTCATTACGGAATGCGAGATTATACCGAGGTATACGTTCAGGTACATCGACCGCAATATTTCCACCCGAATTATCTTTCATAGCATGAGTTACCTGGCTCTGACCGACAACATAACATGGCATCTTCATTCGAACAGAAAGTCTTCTGGTATATTCAATGTCATCGCCCCAGATAAAGAATTCTTTAATAGGAAGACCTGCTTTCAAGATTGTTTCACGCCTTAAAAAGAGACCGACGAAAGTCGCATGGACAGCTCGTAATAAACCATACTTAAGAAGCTGTATGTCTTCGAAATAGGACCTATATACCTTTTGCTTGTTTATTATGCAAACTTTACCGTCGGTCCATAGCGGGACAGAGGAAAGCCAGCCATAATGCCCATCAAGAATCTTGTCGGCATTTACGAGTTCCTCTAATGCGTTTTCGCTGGGAATAGTATCATCATCCATCACCCAAATATAATCAAAGCCTCTGATCACAGCCTCTCGCATTCCCACATTGAAACCGCCTGCGCCGCCTGTGTTCATAGGCATCCGAATATTAATAACATTCTGTTTTTGGGTAAGCCACTCTGCAGTGCCATCGGTACTAGCATTATCTACAACAAGAATCTCGCATGCGACAGTCTGCTTTTCCAATGCTGATATACACTGGCGCAGCATTTCTAATCGATTATATGTTACGACAACAGTGCATATTTTTTGCATAGGATTCCTCCTTTATACACATTATCAGAGTAGTAAACATTATAACTATGATGCGATCTGCTTCTTATTCATCTTCCTGAGAATAAAGTTCACACCCTTAGTAATCCAATTCTCCTTCTCCAGGAAGATATATGGAATATCTTTACACTTGATATGGTTCTGTTCAAGCCACACATCGAGTAGCCGCTCAGAGACAAAACCGAAAACACGCTTATCATTTGCACTGTAATCGCTTATATCAAGCCGTTTTTCCAGTTCAAAAAGAATATCAAATAGCCAAGTACAGTAGGCATCCACAAGTTCTTTCTTCATGATGAACATGTTGAATCTATGTCCGGTGGTTTTTTTCATTGAGGAATCGTAAACATCCAAATACTCTGGGTATTTCTCCTCTATAATCCTTCTCGTCTCATCTAAATCAATTGCATGATGGGCATGGACATACTGGCTGTAGTTGCTTTCAATCCAGTAATTGCGTTTTGTCGGAAGCAAAGCATCTACATTCTGGAATAGACCTCTTGCCTGATCCAGCGTCATGATATCCCGTCGATCACTCGTACCGTGAAGAACAGTAAAATGCCGTCTATAATGCGCTAAACCTAAATATTCACAGTCAAGATTCTTCCAAGCCCAATAAAGACCGGTAAGCTCACAGTAATTGGCGTTCTTAAAACTGATATTGTCTCCGGTGTTATCAGGGGTGAATCCCAGGTTTTCTTTTCCTTCCGCTCCGACCTGAACCGGAATGTAGAGTTCGTCCGATGGCATCCAATACGGCTTATGAGTTGCCACAATGACTTTGATATCTGCGTCAGATTCGCTGCCCATTCGCTCATCATTAATCATCGCCCAAGGAACTGTCATGAACAGGATACGAAGATCTAATAGTGGGCTCCAATTATCGATATACCACAGGTCACACTCAATTCTCTTTTTAATACTGGTATCTCCACGATAGCCGTTTACCTGTGCCCATCCGGTAATACCAGGCTTCACCTGATGTTTTACCATGTAAAGTGGAATTTCTTCCTTGAACTGATCTACGAAGAACGGAAGCTCCGGTCTGGGTCCTACCAGACTCATATCTCCTTTTAAGACGTTGATCAGCTGAGGAAGCTCATCCAAACTGGTCTTGCGGATAAAGGATCCAAATTTTGTCCTCCGGTCGTCTCCCTTCTTGCTCCATGCTGTATCCGATTCATCATTAACAACCATTGATCGGAACTTAAGCATCCTAAAATTCTTTCGATTCAAACCGACCCGCTCTTGCTTAAAAAACACCGGTCCCGGAGAACTGAGCTTGACGCCGATTGCTAATATGGTTAAAAGAGGACTTAATACAATCAAGCCTGTTGCACTCATTAATACATCAAATGCGCGTTTGAGTGCAGACCAGCCAATACTCTCCAACCGATTGGCTCTCATGTTAATGAGTTTAGTCTTGCCTACACTTTCAAACACAGGGTGAGCAGGAATCATATCGTTGTAGAACGGAATAACGAAGTACTTGACTCCATATTTCTCACAGACAGAGATAATCTTTGTGATATTCCTATATTCTTCGGGTTCCAGTGCAATGACTACTTCATCGACATGCTTTTTTTTGAGTGCGCTTTTAAGTTCTATATCTGTTTCTACACTCTGGTCAATCTGAATTCCTAGTTCCGGCTCATTACCCAGGTCTTCTACATACTGCTTTGCAAGCTTGCCTTTTCCTACCAGAATCTCATGCTTGATATTGTAACCGGTCTTTCGTATTTGGTTGAGTATAGCTCTGGTAAGGATCTGTTTTCCGCTGAGGAGTCCCAGAGTCAGCACATAGAAGATTGCGATAATACCACGAGAGATATCTTCGATTTTGAATACGAAGATTAATGCGGTAACGGCAAATATCGATAGTGTGGTCGCGACAAACAGGGTGCTTAACTTCCAGGAGAGTTTTCGGACACGAGTAGAATTGTAGAAACCCAGAATGGAAAGCATCAGAAGAAGGCCGGCAGCATAGAACAGTGAAGCGATGATCATCGGTCTCGATAATCCCTGATTCTCCCACCAGCCATGAAGGACTTTCAGACGGAACCACGCAGAAAAGATATAAGATATAAAAACAAGCAGGAAATCAATTATCGCACTTATGCGATTTAAGTATTCCTGATTACGTTTTATCATAATGCATCACCTCATACCCGGAAAGAATTCCTGTAGCCGATACAATCAGCAGGATCCATTAGCGTTAAATCTCGTCATGTATATTGTTGAATAGTACTTTCTCTTCGTTGGTATTTTGTGTTTCTGTGGACTCTGCTTCTACAATTTCACCCACAGTCGATACAGTTTCCGCAATTGGCACCGGTTCTTCTTTCTCCCAAAAAGAAACCTTCTCAGTTCCAACCTTATCCACAACTTTCGCCAGCGGATACAACAAGATAAAGTTGTACCACAGCTCAAGACCGGGCCTCTCCATCATGGCAAAACCAAGCAGTATCGTCTCCAGGAAAATGATAGCGTAATCCCTCTTTTTTAGAGCTTTCCAATGAGCTAAGCTCAGCCACAGAAGCGTGTAGCACAACCAGAACACACCTCTCATGATGATGTAGGCAGCAAAAGAGCTGTCCAAGATGCCGACTTCTATGAATTCTCCCTGTACGTTTATATAGGTATGAACATTTGAATGGTAGGGATTTCCAAAAACAGGTAAGCCATAAGTTTGGAAATACAATCCACCCTGGATAAATCTCCATGCCAGGTTTCTAAGCGGACCATGGTAAAACTGGTACCACCAATCTACTGCCATGCTATTCGCCATCATGAATACAAAAGAGAGAAATGGAATAGAAATACAAAGCCATTCCAATGGTTTTTTCCGTTTGAACGTTCCCTCTTCGGCCTTTTTATCCTCATACCTTTCTATCGCTTCGACAACCAAAGCGATAACCGGGAAAACCAGCGTTATCCCTGCTATTGTCCGGCAGAGTATGTACTTGTACATAAAAACGCTGACGCTCCAGAAAAGAACAAATGTTAATATTTTCTTATTCCTAAGGTATAGATACCATATTATCATCAGAGCGAGGAAAACCAGATATCCCCAGGTGTTCGGGTAATTAATTCCCAAAGAATGGCCAGGATTTGGTGTATCTGGTTTGCCAAGGTCAAGTGTGAATCCCATTGGGATGCCTATGCCAGCAATAACAAGCCCAGTAAGTACCACGCCCAGGAGACAATGCAGCATCTTGCGGAATGATTTTCCACAAGCAAGTATTGCAAAAACGATGTCGAACACTACACCGTACGCATTTGTGCTCATTTTGGAGCTGAAGTAACCTACAAATCCCAGAAGTGCAGCACCCACGAAAATCAGCCAAAAATTCTGTTTCCAGAGGTCTTTCCATGCCGCAATGATGAAGAAGAGATATAGTGCCGTTCCCCACATTACGATACCGAGAAAGGCGTAGCGGGCTTTCTCTACATAGTCGGCTATGGGATTGTCAAATATAATCCTCAGTTCCATATAAATCGAGGCATAAAGAGTCAGTAGGATCAAGTAGATGGTCTCATTTGATTTTGATACTGCACTGAGGAAAGAGGTAACCTCCTTTTTTATTGCGTCCATAATGAGTTTTCATTCCTTTCAAATCCATACTATGGGGCATAGCCCCTTCTATATTTTAAGACAAAATCGACAAGTATTTCGCCGTTATTTTCAATTTCATATACAATCCAAGATCCTTCCCACTACCGAGCAGATTCCGGACTTTCAGCATTTAGAAACGTGCACACAAGGCGCACAACCAAAGAGAAGACCAGGCCATTGACCTGATCTTCTCCGTACAACTGTCCACATTAACAAGAACAAGTGGTTGTTTTAAATTTTCCGTCAGGTGACGATGTTTAATTCGTCTTACTTAACGTTTGGATTCGTAAAATCTTATGCTCACTTTAATGTGTTAGCTATTAGTTAGAAGCCATTCTCCTCTTGGTAACCAGAATGACACCAGCGCCAACAACAAGGATTGCACCAATTACATAGAAGAGGGTTGTGCCCATGCCACCAGTGGACGGAAGCTCAACACCCTTGGTGTTCTTGATGCTGTGCGGCATTTCATTAATATTTTCTACATCGGAAGAAACCTTTGCGACGTTCTTCTCAGATTCCTCAATATGATTGAATGTGTGTGAAGAAGCAGGCTCACCGTTGTACTTAATTGTATAGGATGCAAGCTCTTTTGCTTCGTAGTCATACTTTGTACGGCCTTCGCCACCCTCAGTATACCAGTTGCCGTCCTTGTCATAGTACTCGGTATACGGCTGCATTCTGAATGTAGCTTCGATGTCAATTCTAACAACATCAGAGGACTTTACAAAGCCAGCGGGAGCCTTGATCTCCTTCAGGAAGTATGTACCTGCATCAAGACCGGTCATGTTCAGACGACCTTCATTATCAGAAACAACATTCTCTGTGAAAACAGGCTTGCTCTCGTCAATAACAATTTCGCCATCTACTGCTTTACCATAGTAAAGCATGAATTCGGCGCCTGCAAGAGTACCGTTAACAGTAGTTGTCTGACCATCTTCTCCCGGGAACACTGCTGTTGCATGGGACTCAGTAATCGGGTTGCCATCCTTGTCGACAGCTACCTTGATGATTTCAGAACCGGAGTGACCCGGGCCTTCATCCTTATTATTGCCTGACCAAAGTGCATTGGCATCGATTGCGAATGTATAATGGTTTGTGATGTCTTTCTCATACTTCAGGTCGCCGCCGTCGCCCTGATCAGACTCAGTGGAAGGATCATGTGAGAATTCAATTTCTACAGTATTCTTCTCGCGTGTGATATTGGCAGCAGCTGCTGCGCCAACGCTTTCGGGCACTTTCGCTTTGTACTCAAGGATGATGGGCTGTGCAACCGTCAGAGTCTTCAGATAAGTATCTTTAAACTCAATCTTATAGCCATCGTCATCACTCTTTGTGATGTCATAATTAGAAGCAGCGATTTCATCGCCCTTGGTGCCGTCGGCCTTCTCGAGATATACTTTAACATCTTTCTGATAGATCAGGTCAACCATTGTATCAGAAACATTGAAAACCGGCTTCTTATAGACATCTGCAAAACCAGGAATGACAGTTTTCACAGTGAAGTCAAGAACATCGCCAGGCTTAACAGTCTTACCAAGATCGCCGTCAGCATCGTCTTCAACTTCCTGACCTACCAGATTAGTAGTGTTTACGCCTGTATCAGTGTAATCACTCTCAGACTTGGAATCCTTGTCGACCGTAACTTTACTCTTCTTTGCAGCCTTCGTAGCCTTTGTATAGGATTCATCCATATTTACAGTGAAAGAATCTGTAACGTTGTTGCTGTCGAGATGTACAAAGATCGGGTTATAGACATGATCGGTCTTCTCAGGAGTTACGATTGCCACATAAAGACCGTCATTTACCGTGTTAGCCTCATCAACAGAAGTGAATGCATACTCATATGTAGTGCCATCAATTTTCTGTGAATTAACAGGTGTGCTAGAGCCATCTTCATTCAGCGCGCGAGCAATCAGGCCAGCCAGCTCGGAATTGATCTGTAATTTGTTATTTTCATCAACAGCAGCATACAGAGTGTCTTCCATCTTGTCATTGTTAGTATCCTCATTGAAGGTATCGTCGAACGGATCTGCCCAGTACCATCCGTTAACAGCAAGCTTTGTTTTAGCGTCAGCTGCATCATCTGTCCAACTCAAAACCTTGTAAAGTTTTACAGTGTCACCTTTCTCAAGACCAGCAATGGTGATCTTCTGTGTTTTGTTGGCAGCAGTTACTGCCATTGGCAACATAGCAGTTGCTATCATTACCATAGCAACAACTAAAGCCATGAGCTTCTTGAAATTCTTCATGAACTTTTTCCTTTCTCTATTTCCCTTATAATATTTCGCAGGAAATGCATTTTTGTGCCTGGTCAACGAGTTACATATATATTGTGTTGCTTAAAAATCCCATATCTCATTCGGAGATCTTGGATTATGGGACGCGGATTTTAACCACATTCTCTCTCTTGCCTCAGAGCGACGAATCCGTTGCTTATTGGACATGGCGACCCGCCTGCTCTCTTTGATAGCAAGTCTTCTGGTCTCTCTATTCTCATTGGGCTTTCCCCTTATGCGCGGCATCTCAAGCTTTACAATCATAGGAGCCCTCCACCCCCTTTTAGCAGCGAATCTCAGGTTATTTATAACGCGGCAATCTTTGCCGACATTTTATTCACGCCATTGTCCTGCCACTATAATACTACCAATAATACACAAGTGCAGTCAACAAGCTTTTTATAAAGAATCTCAAAGAATCAGACTTCCCGTTTGAGCGCTTCCATCGCAGCCTTCTTCCTGCGCCTCCTGCCGGTTACAATCAGCATTTCGATGATCAGAACGATCAGCATCGGAACAGCGATGAACGGTGCGATGTAGATCGATTCAATCAGGATGGCGTCAGCGATGACGTTGGCCTCACCGGATGCATTTGCAATTCGGTGTCCTCTGACCAGCAGTCTGTGTGAGTTGACACCATATGGAGTACAGGTGACAAGTGTACAGTAATCTTTGCCTTCCTCTATTACCAGGGCCGACAGGTCCGTTGGCTCTACGACACGGATCTGGTCGCACTCATATGTGTATGTTCTGTCGAGGACCGTCAGTGTCCATGTGTCGCCCTCAACAACTTTATCCAGATCGGTGAACAGCCTCGCGCTCGGCAGACCACGGTGTCCGGAGAGGACGCAGTGTGAACCTTCGCCACCTACCGGGAGGCTGGTTCCTGCTATATGACCGATAGCGACTTCAAGAACGCGATCATCAATTCCGTGATAGAGCGGTAACCTGATGTTTATCTTCGGAATATCTATGTAGCCCATGATGCCGCTTTCATCGATTGACAGCATACGGTTATATTCCTCAAGCTGGTTTTTTTTCAGATTCCAGAGAGCACCTGTCTCAGCAAGCTTTCGATTATATTCTTCCGCTTCCCCAATAATCCGGTCATATTCTTCTCTGTCCAGATTGGAGACAGCCGCCGCATACGTTTGGATTGCTCTTGCCTGATGAAAAGAATTCCACCAGTCTGCAAATGTCGGATAAGCCATAAGGCCAAGGCCTATCAGAATAATTAGAAACAATATCAGGTTTACAAGATGCTTCTTGAGCCATTTCCTCATATAATTTACTTGCTTTACACAGGTTTTCCATGATGCTCATCAGCAGTCTCGCATTTGCAGATGCATTAAATGCCTATGAGTGCCTGTTGGAGCTGCGTGTAGATACGCCTGCACCCCTTTCCTCTGCTGTTGTGCAGATACTCATCGTATGCATACTTGATGGTGGATATTCCGCCATGCCTCAATCCGAGCATAGTTATACAGATAAAAATCTATTGAATATACTACCACCAAAAGGGACACAGAAAGGACACAGAACGGACACTTGATCTACACTTTTTAAAGTTTTTTCGTTCTAAAAATTGTATTTATTTCAGTACAATCCTGGTCGAGGGTGAGACCGCTATTTCAGAAATCCTATTTTATCGATTGGCCACACCCTGAATACAATTTTTCCGGCGATCTGTTCCTCCGCGACGCATCCTACGGAAGTATTTCTTGAATCGATGGAAACGTCTCTGTTGTCTCCAAGGACGAAAATTCTTGACTCGGGAACCTGATAAGGAAGCTCGATATTCGTCTCTCCATACGCCTTGGAATCGAGGTATGGCTCCTCGAGCATGACCTGATTGACGTAAACGTTTCCTGCCTCGTCGATATCTACCCAGTCGCCCGGCTGTCCGATAACACGCTTTACTAGCAGCTTATTATTATAATAGAAAGCAATAATGTCGCCGGGCTTAAATGTGCTTCCCTTGATGGAGACGACTACGTCGCCCTCATCCAGTGTATCGTTCATCGAGTGACCGTAGATTCTAAGGACCGGCAGGAGCAGGACCGCAATAAGTACCGCTGATGCTGATACGACGATCAGGATGAAAATTGTGCTTCGGAGAGTATTTGCAAATGTCCTTCGGTACCGCACCCTCTCCAACTCGGTTCGTATCTGATCTGTTGTAGGCCCAAATCTGCCGGGTCTGTGTATCCGTTGTTCTGCCATGTGCTCCCTCACTTCAGCTCTTCACCTTTTTCCTGTGCCAGCAAACGTTCCAGATCCGAGAGAGAATATCCTCTCACAAGATCGCTCGCCGCTTCGCCGGATATCACAGTGTGCGCTGTGTCTGACTCACTGTTGCTATGTTCCGCTTCTGCTTTTTCGCCCGGGACCTCAATGTCCTCGACTTTGATACCCATCTCCTGAGCTTTCAGCTCGATCTGCCGATTGAGCCGTTTAATATTCTCAAGATACTGAACCGCCGCGGCTCCTGCCGCATCGAATACACCGTTCAGCTGGAAGGCTGCATCGGCGATCGTGCCGGCATTTGCAATTATTATCTCACGGTGCCGCAGTTCCTGCTCGAGTTCTTCAATTCTTATCTGAAGCGCCTCGTTTTCTTCACTCTGCGCGAGCAGTAGTTCGAGCAGTTCGGCTCGGCCTATTCGTTTTAACTCTTTATCTGTCATGAATGCTCCCGCTTAGATTATTAATCTTTGCTTAATCCTGCCCTTCTTGCGGCTTCCCTCATGGAGACCCTGCCATCCGAGTGTCCGGGGCGTCCGTTCCTTGCCTTGGCGGCGCGGAGCGGTTCGGGTCTGTGGGCGGGCCGTGTACGGTTTTCCTTGGCCGGGGCCGGTGCTTCTTTGACCGGGATTGCTGCTGCCGGCTTAGCTTCTACTTCCGGCTCAGCTTCTGCCTCCGGCTTAGCTTCTGCTTCCGGCTCAGCTTTTACTGCTGTCTCAACTTCTGTCGTTGTCTCAGCTTCTGCCTCCGGCTCAGCTTCTACCGCTGTCTCAGCTTTTGCCTCCGGTTCAGCTTCTACCGCAGGGGCTGCCTCGATCGAGTTTTCTTCGATTGGAGCCTCCTCAGCCGGAGTCTCTTCAATCTGAGTATCTTCTTCTAAGATCTCCTCGATTGGAGCCTCTTTAGCCATTTCATCTTCAATCATCGGGCCTTCTTCTAATGCTTCATCAGAGAAAGCTCTGCTGCGAAGTGCTGCCGCCGCGGCGCTTGCCGCGATGATTGCTTCGAGACTTCCCGGAACAGGAGCCGCATACAGTGAATCGTCATCATCGTCTTCATCAAGTGCATCGATTTCTTCTGTTTCCCTGAAGGGTTCCTCTTCTACTGGTCCGACACTTTCTTCAACCGGCTCTGACACTTCCTGAGCAATGGTCTCTTCCATGGTCTCAGCAATGTCTTCATCAGGTGCATCGATTTCTTCTGTTTCCTCGGAGAGTTCCTCTTCTACTGTATCGGCAGACTCTGTCTCATCAGACAAGCCTTTAATAGCCCTATCCACAGTCACAGCACTCTCACCTGCACCGGCAGCTACAATTGATTCAACCAATTCATCCATTGTGGCTTCTGTTGTATCAGCTGCGCTATCGACGGGTTCTTCTTCGACTGCCGCAATTACATCCTCGTCTGCAGGCTCTTCGGCTTCCGCAATCACATCCACGTCTGCAGACTCTTCGACTGCCGGAATTTCTTCCTCGGAAACAGCCTCCACACCTTCTGCAAGCTCAGCTTCTGAGGCAGTTTCTTCTACATCGTTTACCACAGCATTTTCTTCTGAGTCTTCATCTTCTGCCATAGCCGCGTCTTCTGTGACTTCATTGTTCTCAGCTGCCTCTTCCGGCATCTCGGCCAGGGCACCCGCTTCTGACAGCTCTTCCAGAACTTCCGCTTCCGCGGCTATATCTGCAGGATCCGCTGCTTCCGCAATCATTTCTTCCTGGATCTCGGGTTCTGCAGTTGTCTCTTCCGGCGTCTCGAGTTTCGCAATCGCTTCTTCTGGCATCGCCGGCTCCGCAATCGCTTCATCCGGCATCGCTGACTCCGCATCCTTAGCTGCCAGAGTCTCAGCGTCCACAGCCATGTCGCCTGTTTTCGTCAGGGCATTCGCTCCCACAGCAGCTGCCATCGGAGCCCCTGCGAAGGTCTTCATGACGCTCTCTGCTTTCTGAACCCGAAGTTCCGCGTCAGCTGCCTTCTCTTCTGCCTCACGGGCACGAAGCTCCGCAGCCTCAATCATGGCTTCGGCATCACGGGCTCTCTGCTCGGCTTCCTCGGCCCGCGCTGACGCTTCGGCGGCTTTCTTCTCCGCATCGAATGCTCTGGCTTCCGCATAGGCAGCCATTTGCTCAGCTTTGTAAGCAGCCGCTGAATTCTGAACATCCGAAGGTCCCAGATTGACTTCCTCTCCGGTCGTCAGTAACGGGGCTGCCTTCCGGGCTGCCTGAAGAAGAAGGTCTTTCTTCTCGATCTCGCGGCCCTGATCCTCGATTTCAGCCTTCAGCCTTGCATTTTCCTTGCCAAGCTCGACCAGCATCTCAAGCAAGTCTATTCTTGACAGTTCTCTGGCATTTACTTTGGCAACAGCGGTCGAATCAGATCTCTTCTTGCTGCCTCCTCCGAAGATGCCGAGGACTGCGTCGATCAGTCTGCTGAAGAAGCCTGCTTTTTTCTCATTGCTATATTCATCCATAATCGTTTTTGCATTCCTTACTACATTTAGATATATACTGTGTTATTATAAACCATCCCTAGTACAAAAACAACAAACTTGGTCTTCCAATTTCTTTAGAATTCTACCGCTTAGAATTCTACCAAGCTCTTGTCGAATTTCATCGGGTCAACAACAGAGGCAGCTAACCCCCCGCTCCGCGGGCCGTTTAGCTGCCTCTGACTTCATATCTATTTATAGGGAGTTTCAGCGACCCGCTCCCTTAAAAAACCTCTCCATCACCTGATACAACTCCCTCGGGCCGAACGGCTTCACCAGATGCGCATTCATGCCCGCACTGAAGCTCTCCCTGATGTCCTCCTCGAACGCACTGGCCGTCATAGCCACGATCGGAACGTCCGCAGCCCTGGGCAGGTCGAGCTCGCGAATTGCGCGCGTGGCTGTAAGACCGTCCATGACTGGCATGCGGATATCCATAAGGATCATGTCGAAGCTCTCACTGTCCTCGGCGAAGATATCCAGAGCCTCCTTGCCGTTCCTGGCGGTGACGACCTCCGCGCCGGTCTTCTCAATCAGCTTGTTGCCGATCTCGATGGTAAGCTTGTGGTCATCGACCAGCAGGATACGGCGGCCGCTCATGACCGGGGTCTCCGAGCTGATTCTTGTCTGCTTTGCGTAATTCTCGCGCTGCTCGAACGGGATCGGCAGTTTCACACGGAAGGCGATCTTGGTGTCCTGACCCTTCCAGTTCTCCGCGCGGATCTCACCGTCCATGGCCACTATGTAGCTCCGGGCGATGATGAGGCCGAGACCGACTTTGTCATTGACTGCCAGCTCCCGGCTGCTCCTCGAGGCCTCGGCATCGAAGATGGCTTCGAGGCGGTCAGGATCTATGCCGCCGCCCGACTGCACGGACACGCTGAGAGTCGTGCTGTCCCCCTGCCTGTCGAGCTCAGCGACGTTCATGATGACGGATCCGCCCGCGGGCAGATTGTAGAATGCGTTCGCAAGCAGGTTCCGTATGATCTGGGTCAGCCTGTAGCGGTCGGCCAGGACGACCGAGCTGGCCAGCCGGTCGCGCTTAATGGCGAAGTGCTGTCCGTTCTCGAGAGCCTTCGGACGGTGCTCATTTTCAATCTCGGACAGAAATTTTCTCATATTTACTTTTTCGGGCTGAAGGACGATCTCGTTGTTCTCGATCTGGTAGAGGTCGATGATGTCATCCAGGATGCCGGATATGTACTCTCCGGACGTCGCTATTTCCTTAAGATATCGCTCGAGCACTTCGTTGTTGCCGAGCTCCGAGTGGGCGATTTCCGCAAGACCGATGATCGAGTTGATCGGCGTGCGAACGTCCCGGCTTAGTCTGCTGAGCAGCGATTTTTTTGCAAATGAAGCCTGCCTCTCATCCAGCAGCGCCGCCTGCAGCTTTCGCTGCTCGCTCTGCTCGTTCTCGACGTAGTCTGTCAGGTCCTGAACGGAGTAGCAGACAAGGTCCGAGATTCCCTCTATGCGGTAGAATGTAGCCCGGCGATGCATGTGCCTGTCGCCGCGTCCGTTGAAGCTGTAATATATGCTGTAAGCTGTGCGGGATTCCAGTTCCTTTTCCACGTTGTCGAGTGAGAATTTTTGCCGGAGCTCTGTCGAGCTCATATCAGCTCTGATGCCGCGCAGCGTCTTGAAGAGAACGGCGTCGTAGTCATGCCATGGCACCTCCTCAAAATCTTCGGTGAATCTCAGGTCGTATATGTCACAGCACTTGCGCTCGGCGATGTCGATGATGTAGACGCGTTCATAGTCATTGTCCAGGAACGTGGCAAGCATACCTTCCATGACCTTTTTCTTCATGGTTTTAACATCTATTTTTTTCATGAGCTCTCCCTTCATGTGCGGTACACCGGTATTTTCGTTCTTATTATACCTCAGTGCGGGTGTTTTGCAAATACAGGTATGGGTGGTCGAAATTGGATTTGCAAATGCTTTACTTTACTATTCTCCTTTTTTGTTTTATTCTTATATCAGCCAATTCTTTCGACTCATTATCTTAGAGAAACTATCTCCCGCCAAAACCGTTTTGTGTATTTTCCGCACTCGGTGGGAGCGGTTTCTCCGCTGAGTCGAATGGTTTTACGGAGGATGCATATGGAATACAATAATGAAATCCGGCAGGAGCTTCCACCCAGCTGCGTCGTCGGCATCGGCGCGTCGGCGGGCGGCCTTGAGGCTCTGCAGCAGTTCCTGACATTTCTGCCCGGAAATACGGGGATGTCTTTCGTCATAATTCAGCATCTTGCCCCGGACCACAAGTCGTTACTCACTGACATTTTGGGCAAATACACCTCCATGCCGGTCATCGAAGCCCGCGACGGCATGCAGGTACGGCGCAATCACATTTACATGATCCCGCCGCGCTATAATCTTGAAATCACTTTAGATATACTTCATCTGACAGAGTACAACCACACGAAGATCAACCACCCGATTGACGTCTTTTTCCGCTCACTTGCCCGGGCCTATGAGAATCGGGCCGTGGCTATCATTTTGTCCGGCACAGGTTCGGATGGTACCAATGGTATCCGCTCCATCAAAGAGCAAAACGGCGTCATCATCGTCCAGTCACCCGAGAGCGCCAAGTTCGACGGCATGCCCCGAAACGCGATTGCCACAGGTTTTGTCGACATCGTGCAGGCTCCGGACGCGATCGCCCGCGAGATGGCCCACATTTCCGCCTCTCTGGTCGACGCGACGAGCAAGCTCCAGCTGACGGATGAAGATCTTCTCTCGCAGGTATTCTCTATCTTAAAGAATATCACGAATACAAATTATACCTATTATAAACAGACGACGATCCTGCGCAGGATCGAGCGCCGGCTGGTGGTCACTCACAACCGAAATCTGCGGGAGTATGTGACTTACCTGAAGAATAATCCCGAGGAGGCCAGAGTCCTTGCCAAAGAAGTACTGATCGGAGTCACGAGTTTCTTCCGTGACGCTGATTATTTTGAGGTGCTCAAAGAGAGGGTCATTAAGACTCTGGTCATGAACGCAGGCCAGAGCGATCAGATCCGAGTCTGGGTCGCGGGCTGCTCCACCGGTGAGGAAGCCTACTCGATCGCCATCCTCTTCATGGAAGTCATGGAGGAGCTTGGGGAGAGACGGGATATAAAGATATTTGCGACAGACCTCGATCCCGATTCGATTGCTGCCGCCGGCAAGGGCGTCTACGGCGACAATATAATAGAAGATGTTAGTGTGCAGCGCCTGTCCCGCTACTTCGCGCGCAAGGGGAATACGTATGTGGTGAGGCATGATTTGCGGAAGATGATTGTATTTGCACAACACAACGTATTCCAGGATCCGCCGTTCGGAAAGCTCGACCTCATCAGCTGCAGAAATCTGCTGATCTATTTCCAGACGGTGCTGCAGCGGAATCTTTTCGGCATTTTCCACATGGCGCTGAACGACCGCGGCTATCTCTTCCTCGGCCGTTCCGAATCCGTCATCAATTACGATGACGTGTTCCGCGTCCTCTGTGCAAATGAAAAAATCTTCGTCCACAACCTCGAAGGTAAAGCTCCGCCTCACGAGCGGATTTCCTACGCGATGCAGTCTCTGGATCAGAACATGATTCCGCTGGCTATCCCGAGGCAGGAATCGGCGGCGGACATTCAGTACAAGGCTTCCGAGCTCGACCTCTCGACGCTCGAAGCGATGATGCCCGCCTGCGTGCTGGTCGATGAGAGAAATGAGCTCGTGCGCACTTACGGCGACTGCTCAAAAGTGCTGAACGTGCCGACGGGCGCGGTGACGCTGGATATATTTGCAATGATCCGGACCGACCTCAAAATTGCAGTCTCGACCGTGCTGCGGGAATGCCGCGAGCTGCAGGACCGCGTGGCCTATGACAAGATTCCGGTCCTCATCGATGAAAACGTGGAATATATTTCGATTGTCGCGCAGCCGATTTACGATAACCAGGCCACTCGCACAGGTTACTGCGCGGTCGCTTTCCTGCGCGGTCACCGCGAGGTCGAGAAGGATATGAAGGAATACCGGATCGACACTCAGGCCGCCCAGCGGATTGCAAGTCTCGAGCGCGAGCTGAAAGTCGCCCAGGACAATCTGCGGCGGACAGTCGGCGAGCTGGAGTCGGTCAATGCGGAGCTGCAGGCTGCAAATGAAGAACTGCTCACCGCCAATGAAGAACTCCAGTCCTCCAACGAGGAACTCCAGTCGGTCAACGAGGAGCTCTACACTGTCAACTCCGAATACCAGTCAAAAGTGAGCGAGCTGGCAGGCGTCAACGACGATATGGCCAATTTCCTGTCGTCCACGATGGTCGGTGTCCTCATGGTCGATCAGGATCTGAATATTCGCAAGTTCACGGAGTATATCTCCACGGAGTTCAATGTTGCCGACCAGGATGTCGGGCGCTCGCTGCGCTATATTTCCTTTAATTTCGCAACAATCGACCTGCTTGCCCTCTGCCGCGAAGTCCTTGCGACCAAGAAGCCGTCGGAGCATCTTGCCGCGTCGATCAGCGGGCAGACATACCTGATCCGCATCGCTCCGTTCCAGACAAATGAAATGTCCTACGAGCACGACGAGTACGACGCCTCGGTGCGCCGGAACAGAAAGCTGCGCGGTCTCGTGCTCACGTTCATCGACACGGCTATACAGATCGATGACAAGCAGCAGATTGAGGAGATGGCGAAAGCCCTTCGGGCTGCGGTGAAGCGCGGCCACGAGAAGGAGACTTTCCTCTCCCACATGAGCCACGATATGCGGACTCCGATGACGGCTATTCTGGGTCTTACCAATCTCACCCTCGAGGAGCCGGATCTTCCGCCGGTCGTCAGGGAGAATCTTGAGAAGATCGCCTCTGCCGGGCGCTATCTCACGAACCTCATCGGGGAGATTCTCGAGACCAGCAGGCTGAATGCGGGCAAGGTCGTGTCTATATGCCAGACTGTCAGAGAAGATGATCTTCTGGACGAGATTCATACGATCATTGAATCCCGGACGATGAATTCCGGGCAGAAGTTTGAATATTATATCCACGGCAACAAGAGCCGCTATGTCCTGATGGATACTGAGCATGTGGAGCGCATTCTGATGAATCTGCTCTCCAACGCGGTCAAGTTCACGCCCAAGGGCGGAACGATCCGTCTTGCCTGCGACGTCACCTACGGGGACAACACGGTCACCCACTCCTACACGATCTCGGACACAGGTATCGGCATGTCGGAGGATTTCCAGAATCGGATGTTCCTGCCATTTGAACAGGAGCAGACTGATGCGGGGCTGAGAGAGGGAACCGGGCTTGGACTGTATATATGCAAAAGCCTCGTCGACCTGCTCGGCGGCACGATTTCCTGCAATTCGAAGCTCGGCGAGGGAACAGAGTTCAGGATTATTCTCAAGTATGCGATGGCCACGGGCGAGCAGATCGCCCTGCTGAATTCGACGACTACCACCTATGAGGACCGCCTGTTCTACGGGAAGAACATTCTGCTCGCCGAGGATACGAAGATCAACGCTGAGGTCATCATAAGGCTTCTCGAGAAGAAGGGACTGCACGTCACGCTGGCTCACGACGGCCAGGAGGCGGTGGATTTCTTCATCGAGCAGGGTGCTTTCCATTATCAGGCCATCCTGATGGATCTTATGATGCCGGTCAAGGACGGGCTTGCGGCCGCGGCGGAGATCCGCTCGAGCGGCACGGCGGACGCGAAGACGATTCCGATCATTGCGCTGACGGCGGATGTGCAGGCCGAGACAGAGGATAAGTGCTTTGATGCAGGCATGAATACGTGCCTGACTAAGCCGATCGATTCGGAGAGGCTGTTCCAGACGTTGGCGCAGCAGATTGAGGGGGCGGGAAGATGATTCTTCTCCCGGGCGGCGTTCATCTCATTGCCGTTGCGATTTTTAGAAAAAATTTTTAAGGGGTATTTAAATGGCTAACATGCTTGATGTGCTGGAAGATTGGGGATGTGATATCGATGAGGGGCTGGAACGCCTTGGCGGCGATGAGGATTTTTATGAAACCCTGCTGTCCGGGTTCGTTCAGGAGAACGGCATGGGTGAGCTGGCTATGGCTATGGAGGCCGGCGATTACCGCCGCGCGTTCGAGGCTGCCCACGGACTGAAGGGCGATACCGGCAACCTGTCGCTGACACCTCTCTATGAGGCTGTGTGCTCGCTGGTCGAGAATCTGCGCCCGGCTTACAGCGGCGGCGCTGTCAGTGCCAGCCTTGCGGATGACTACGCGAGGGTGCTGGGGCTCTTTGATGAGTTCGCTGAGAAGATGGGGGCTTGAGTTGGCTGATAGGATTGTGCTTGATGGTTGATTTGGCTTGTGATTACTTTCCTTGTTAATTAAAAACAGGGCTGCGGGTGCGGCCCTGTTTTTTGATTGCTTCATTTTATCTTGGTGGGCAGTAGCTTTCGCTGAAATCACCTCTGTTCTACTGAGAGCAGGATTGAGGGCGGGCAGTCATCTTAAGTCAATGCGGCGGTTCGTAACTGACCGAGTTGCATGCCGGGCAGTAGCTTTCGCTGAAATCACCTCTGTTCTACTGAAAGCAGGATTTGATGGCGGGCAGTCATCTTAGGTCTATGCGGTGGTTCGTGACTGCTCGAGTTGCATGGCGGGCAGTAGCTTTCGCTGAAATCACCTCTGTTCTACTGAAAGCAAGATTGAGGGCGGGCAGTCATCTTAAGTCAATGCGGCGGTTCGTGACTGACCGAGTTGCATGGCGGGCAGTAGCTTTCGCTGAAATCATCTCTGTTCTACTGAAGGCAAGATTGATGGCGGGCAGTCATCCTAGGTCAATGCGGCGGTTCGTGACTGCCCGAGTTGCATGGCGGGCAGTAGCTTTCGCTGAAATCACCTCTATTCTACTGAGAACAAAAATCTGATTTTAGAAAGTCATACAGTCATCGATTATCATACTCAATAAAGGTGACTGCTTCTGAACTACTTTATTTCATTATCATTCAGCTGATTAAGTTTAAAACGAGCTGGCGTGACTGCCTAAGGCACTTGATTTGACCCTTGTATGGCACTGCATATGCGTATTGTTTTGCAAAATATACTGCCTATTCTCGTTTGGGCAGTCGTGCACACATCCACATAAAAAAAGAGACTGCCTACTCATCCAAACTATTTTGTCAAGAATTCAGAATGATGAGACAATCTCTTTTGTGTTTTCTATAAGTTTAATGTGTGTGTCAGCATATTGCTTCTGAGTTATGTTGCTACCTTTGTTCTTGATTGAGTATCATGGAAACAATGGCGGAAGCAACAGACTATAGATTACAAGGCCTGATTGCTGCCTTTGTCTTGGCCGCTTTCATCAACCACCAGCAAAAATCCTCACAGCATCCTCAGCTGTCACCCTCTTGTCAATTATATAAAGAAGCAGCTCATCTAACTCCCTGCGTTTCGCATCGGACATGAGCACAAAATCAGCCCGCTGAATCTCATCTGAAGCAGCCATTGTGATTTCATCGAATCCCCGCCTGTTCTTACGGTAAGCCTGTGATTCGTACACTGTGCGGTATGGTGAGAGCCCGCCGACGGATTCAAGAAACTCAGAACACACATCGTCCCTGAGCAGATATTCAGCGAAAGCTGCCGCTCCGGTGTTCCTCTCATCTCCCTGGTCAAAGAAGAGCATCCCACTGGTATCAACCCAATATACGGCATCCCCGCGATCCATGATCCAGGGAATTGTCCCCACATCAAAAGTCACGCCCGATGTCGCCATCTCATAATCTTCCGGAGTGCCGGCAAAGGCTGCAACAGCGCCCGTAGCAAAATCCAGTGCCGGAGACGCCTCATGCTGAACCATCCTGAAGTATCCTGCTTCGCAGTTTCCCGCAAAGAATTGAAGAACTTCAGCATCCGTCATTGTTTGCTGCAAATCGCTGTTATCATTACTTCCCGATGCTGTTTGCGTACTTGTATTGCCGGCCTGTGTGCTTGCATCACCTGTTTGGACGCCAGTATTGCCAGCCTGATCTCCTGAGTTGCCAGTCTGCGCACCTGCATCTCCGATCTGCGTGCCTGCATCTCCAGTCTGCGCACCTGCTTCGCCAATCTGCGCACCTACATCGCCAATCTGCGTGCCCGCATCGCCGGTCTGCGCACCTGCTTCGCCGCTCTGTGCGCCCACATCTCCAGCCTCTACACCGCTCTCACTCCCGCTCTCAGACTGAGCCGCCAGCACATCCTGCTCCCTCATCATGGCGACGACATCACCTTCAAGATCATAAGGAAGATAGCCCGGTGTCCTGTACTTTGCGTAGATATTCAAACTATTGTCTCTCAGCTGTGAAAATGTCTGAGGCAGGGACAAACCTAACCCATCATACACTGTCTTATTATAATAAAGAACAGGTGCAGTCACTGAGACAGGCAGATAAAAGATTCCACGCCCCTCGTCGCACACTGTTTCATACATGTGCTCAGGAAGTGAATCGATGATACTGTACAGCGAGTTCTTTCCCGACTCGGTGCCCTGACATGTGCGAAGGTCCAGGCGTCGGTAGTCCGAGGCATATGTTGCTGCCATGTTGTCATCTGTAAAAACCACGGAAGCTGTCAGTGATTCAACACGCTGACCACTGTCACCCGGCAAGCCCTCGGCATTCGCTGTCTCATCGGCTTCATCCTGCTGGCCCTCGGTGCTCTCTGTTCCGCTGGCTTCATCCTGCTGGTCCTCGGTATTCTCTGTTCCGCTGGCTTCATCTGGCAGACTCTCATTGTTCTCTGTTACATTGGCTTCATCTGTCAGGCTCTCAGCACTTTGTGGGTCGCCGACCAACTCTTGGAGGTTCGTTCCTGCACTCCCCACTGAAATCTCATAGATATCTTGTGAGTCATTGAAACCGTCCGCAACTTCGCGGATTGCCTCTCCAAGTACTTCGTCGCCGTCATACTCGATTTCAATCTGTATTTTCTCTATTGTCTCGACTGTCGACTCATCCGAGCCAGCCGCAGGCTCACTCCCGCTACCGCAGCCAGCTGTGAGGAGGATGACCGTCGCGCAAAGCGCTGCGGCTCGTCTTATTATAATTATTTTCTTCATATATTCTCCATCTTGCTAAACAAGTGTCCTCAGACCAAAGGCAACTATTATCCTATGAAATCCAATTATTGCTGCCTTTCATGATTCTTGGGACATGGGCCCCTGCACCAATGGCAGCAAAACCCCCATGAAATCCAAAATTTGATGCCTTTCATGATTTGTCGGACATGAGCCCCTGCACCAATGGCAGCAAAAACTCCCATGAAGTCCAAAACTTGCTGCCTTTCATGATTTGTCGGACATGGGCCCTCGCATCAAAGGCAGCAATACTCCCATGAAATCCAAAATCCGTTGCCTTTCTTGATTTGAGGAGCATTAGCCCTCAGACCAAAGGCAGCAAAAATCCCCATGAAATCCAAAATCTGCTGCCTTTCATGATTTGTCGGACATTGGCCCTCACACCAAAAGCAGCAATACTCCAATTGAAGCATTAATCCCATGAGCCCACAGACCAAAGGCAGCCATCATCACACTGCCACGTACATTTTAATTGTGTAAGGAACGAAACTCAATCCGCTATTGCACTTTTATCGCCATTTTTTTACAATTAGTTATGTATGCGCGAGAACATGCCTGCATATGATTCTCACCAAATGCCGGCAAACCTGTATTTTAAGTGCCGGAAGGCCTGTCTATCCGACCGCAGCGAAGCGGAGGCAGCAGGCATCCGGTTCGGTATGATGTCAGCTGGCACTGACCCGAATCCCGCGCCAAGCCCGCAAGCGAGACTTGAGTATTATAGAAAGCATTCCGCTTTCCAAATAGCAGCAAATGTCGATGTCTGTCACACGTACACTTTCGCCAACCGTGTACTTGTCCGGCATCATCACCGGAGGACAAAATTCAAATGAGTCTAATTTATTGCATCGAAGACGATTCCAGCATCCGCGAACTGGTCACATACACACTCGAGACGACCGGCTTCTCTGCCCGCGGCTTTGAAGACGGCAGCTCCTTCTACAAAGCCCTCGAGGAGGATGATCTCCCTGATCTCATCCTTATTGATATCATGCTTCCCGGTGTCGACGGCATGGAGATCCTTCGGCAAATCAAGAAACAGACAGAGACCAAAAAAATCCCGGTCATCATGCTGACAGCCAAAGGCGCCGAATATGACAAGGTCATGGCTCTCGATATGGGAGCAGACGACTATGTCACTAAGCCTTTCGGCATGATGGAGCTCATATCGAGGATCCGTGCAGTTCTTCGCAGGACCGCCGGGGAAAAGGAGCCGGACAACAGCCTCCGTTACGGCCGCTTTGAGCTGAATGAGATGAAACACTCCTTCCACCTTAACGGCAAGGCAGTCGACCTGACCAACAAGGAATTTGAACTGATGAAGCGGCTCCTCAGCAATCCTGAAATCGTTATTCCGAGATCTTCTCTGATCGATGAAATATGGGGCCACGACTTCTCGGGCGAATCCCGCACGCTTGACGTGCATATCGCGACCCTGCGCCAGAAGCTCGGTGAAGCCGGTGACTGCATCGAGACCGTCCGCGGCATCGGATATCGCATGCGATCAAAGAAGAAAAAGTCATGAACCGCACCCCATGCGGTGCGGCAGCTCCTATGGACGTGGTACTCTGCTGCTGCGCTTCATAGAATCCGTACTTCTAAGAAGAAAAGATTATGAGACAAAGAATCCGAACTTCTATATTGATACATATTATGCTGACGGTCGTTGTGGCATTTTCAATCATGATCGGCGAGATCTACCATGAGGGCAGGTCGAACATGCAGCGAGAGATTGCCCAGGAAGCCGAATACCTCTCCGACTGCATCAATCACTTTGGCGGCAGCTATATCGAGCAGCTCGGCAATCTGCAAAACACGACCCGTGCAACGCTCATCAGCCCCGATGGCCAGGTTCTCTACGATTCGGTGGAGGACGAGATCACTCTTGAGGATCACAGCAAACGTCCGGAGATTATCGACGCTTTGGCCAATGGCACCGGCACCGACCTGAGAAGCTCCGACAGCGTTAAGGCGAAGCGATTCTATTATGCCAAGCGTCTCGATGACGGAAACATTTTGCGTCTGTCGAAGGAGATGGATAGCATTTTCATCATCGCGCTGAGCCTGTCTCCTCTGGTCATTCTGATGACCATTGTCATTACTTTTATCGCGATATTGAGTTCCCGTCGGGAGGCCGACCGCCTGGTCCGCCCGATCAATGATCTGGATCTGAACGATCCGCTTAAGAACGAAGTCTACGAAGAGCTTCATCCTCTCCTGCTGCGCATAGACCGGCAAAATAAGGAAACTGCGGCCAATGAGAATATGCGCAAGGAGTTTTCCGCAAATGTCTCCCACGAACTCAAGACCCCCCTCACCTCCATCTCCGGCTACGCGGAGATCATGAAGGAAGGGCTGGTCCGCGAGGAGGATATACCGAAATTTTCTGAAAAGATCTACAGAGAAGCCCAGCGGCTGATGCGGCTGATTGACGACATCATCCGGCTCTCAAGGCTCGATGAGAATGAGTTCTTTGCCAGTAAGGAACAGCTTGATCTCTATGATATTGCAAATGCAGTCTGCGATCGCCTCTCCGACGAAGCCCAACGCCGAAATGTGCGCTTAACAATGTCAGGCAGTCATGAAACCGTGATGGGATTCAAGCAGCCGCTTGATGAGATGGTGTATAACATTTGCGAAAATGCTATCAAGTACAATACGGAAAACGGAAAAATTGACGTCTGGGTCGGTAGAGTCGAAGGCGTCGTGACCCTGCGCGTGAAAGATACCGGCATCGGCATACCCGAGTCGGAGCAGGAGCGAGCGTTCGAGCGCTTCTACCGCGTCGACAAGAGCCACTCAAAAGAGACCGGCGGGACCGGTCTCGGGCTTTCGATCGTGAAGCACAGCGCTATGCTCCATGGGGCGGTGATTGACATGGAAAGTAAGGTAGACGTGGGGACTGTGATGACGGTGTCATTTGTGAACGGTGAGGCTGCGGTGTAAACCGATCTTCAGCCAACGTTGATTGTGCTTATGCGGTTTTGTATAGTGAATATTATGTATTTATAAGAGGCAGTTGACCTTGTGGGTAGGTCAGCTGCCTCCGTTCATGTTCAAACGAGAGCCTTCAAAAGGGACAAAAACTTAGGAGCGCTGATATCAGTATGGTACAACAAAGTGCTATCAGTCCCTAGCGTTATGAAAGCCAACTATTGTCCCCCAGAAACGATGCAACTCTGAATCGCCCAACCTCAAACTATTCAGAATCGTTTCTTTGTACAATTTCCCAATGACCACTTCTTCCGCCACCTGTGAATTGTATGTCCGGCATATTGTTTAATAACCTTTGGACAGATCTTTCGCTAATTTCCAGTTTCTCAGCAATCTGTTTCCTTGTTATCTTAGGATTCTGTAAGACCAGTTCTCGTATTTTTTTCTTTCTGATATCAGGACTATTCAGAGTGCCATTCAGAGTGCCATTGGCATTCTGAGTGTCCTTTAAATTGCTATCAGTGTCACCCTCATAATCATAAAACCCTTCCCTCACAAACAGCCTCGTGACGAAATAATCATGGTACTCATCTGTTTCAAATTCCGGAAGCGGAGAACCATTTTTTCGCAATGCGTCCAGAATTTTCTTAAAGCCCGTGTTCCTTCCCTCTGTCAAATGCAGCTCTTTCAGAAACTCACCAATACGGCGATTCCGGTATCTTCGAGTACGCACTTTAAAGGTGCGCAATCCTTCCAGGGTGACGGATCGATCCGGTCCGGGATGGCTAATAATCTCAATCATATTTTTCTCCACGCGAACCTCTATCGGTTCCCGCTCATCATATGCTTTATGATACACAGCATTAGCCAGCCCCTCTTCGATTGCCTCGTAGGGATAATTGAAGAATCTGTCCGCCTCTGCTTTCCCGGGAATTTTAACGACCTGCTCCGTAATTATAGAATTCCGTATGTAGCGCAGCGCCATGCGAAGCTGCTCATGCAGCGGTCCGGAAAAGGTTTGTTCGATGATCTTATCACCGCCTTCTCCTTCGGGAAACTGCACCACATCTATCGTTGCATAGGGGAAGAATTTCTCCGGCTGTGAATGAGTCACTACTATATATGGCAGACATTTGCAAATAACGTCTGTCGTATATAGTGGCGGCGCATCATAATGCGGCAGCCCCTTAGAACACAGTGTAATTATGGGCGCAATATTCTTAAGATAGACGTGAAGCTCACATGGATAAATCCACGTGCTTCCATATGCGGCTCACGCCGCAGGGCCGCTTTAGGCGGCCGGACTAACGCACCTGCGGATACGCCATCCGCTTAGCTCCGGATACCGCTCGGTCTTCCGTCACCACACAGAAGGCAGACTCATGATTTATCCATTCTTCAAAGTCTCTCAGCTTTAATTTTCGAGCAACAAGATATGCTTTTCGTATTAAACCAAGAAGGTCTGCATCATTGATTGCAAAATATAAAATCAAAAAACAAAAAAAGAGCAGGCCGCAACAATTATCTTTGATTTGTTGCAACCTGCATCGGGACGGATTAATTCCGGTTTCAGCGTTATGCATTTGCTGCATCGGAAGCAGGAGCCTGAAACTTCGCCTTGCCGAGACCGAGGATCAGGCGGCTGATCTCCTTGATCCCGGGGATCGCCATCAGCACGCCGACGAATGTACTCTTGCCGAAGGCTTTAGCCAGTTTGACGCTCTCCGGGATGCCGAGCAGAAAGCCCGCAAAATACAGAATGGGAGCGATGAAGTACGGCAGACCGGCTAAGTTGCAGAGGATGCCGAGCGGGAAGCACAGCGCGGCGAAGACACCGATCCATCCTTTCCACACCATGGAATACTCATCGTAGTCATTCAGCAGCGGGATCAAGCTGTGCCAGCCTTTCTTTCCGGCCTTACGGAAGAGGCCCCATCTGCCGATGACCAGCACGAGCATAGCGATCGGGATGGCTATTTCGATGTAGCGCATGTAGTTTACGGCCTTTTCTGTCTTGAGGGGCTTTCCGTTGTAATCCGGAGAGAGGAAGTAGCTGACCTTGCTCTCAAACTCCGCTTTGTCGACAAAGGCGCCGACTTTGACCAGACCGACCATTCCGTTGCGGTCGATGAAGACGGTCACCGGGAAGGAGGCAGTCTTGACGCTCAGCGTATCGCCCGTCAGTCCCATCGGGAAGGAGAGTCCGTGGCTTTCCTTGTATTCGGCAATGATTTCCATCGTGTCGTTCGGTTCACCCGACAAGGAAAGGATCACCATGCGGTCGCTGTTCGCCTGGTAGACCTCTTCCATTTCAGGGAACTCTCTCTCGCAGGGTTTGCACCAGCTTGCGAAGATGTTGAGCACGACCAGATCCTTCTCCTTCAGAAGCTCGGATAGCGTAGCGGTGGTTCCGTCCGTCAGGTCTACCGTGAAGTCCGGCATATTCTGTCCGGACTCAACGCCGATTCCCGAATCCGCATAGGCGGTGACGCTCAGTGCGGCAGTCAGAAGGACAACCAGCAGAAGAATGCTAATCATTTTTTTCATGATGATCTTTCCTTTCTTTTCGTTACTGACGACATGATTTCACACGCTGTGTCACATTATTATCACGCCGTGCATAGGGCGCCGCAGCGCGTCACTTGAGGACGATGACAACCTGGCCCGGCTTATCGGGTGCGGTATACTCCGTGTCGTCCTGGGCATATCCCTCCGGCACCTTGAGCACATGGATGGTATAGCTGCCCGCTTCTTTCTCGAAGACCGCAATGCCTTTTTCGTCGGTGGTGCCCATGCTGCACTCGGTATCCGAGCAGAACTGGATCGAGACACCGGAGACAGGATTGCCGGACGCATCGTTGACCTGCACCTCATAATTTGCCTTCTTGCCGCATGCGGCGAGCATGACAACTGCCAGGGCAAGCAGGAGACACACTGCCGGGACTTTTCTGAACTTTTTCATAATGATCCTCCTTATTTTTATTTATATATCATTTATCATTCAGTCGCTTATTCCGTTCCTCCGCTCCGGGAGTTTTTTGTGCTGTCCGCACGATCCGGATCTGTTCAGGTACGTGCCGGGATCTTCGCCTTCCGTTAAAAAAGCTTCAGACCGCGGGCTCCCCGGGAGCGCCCGGGATCGGCGTATCCAGTTTGCCGTCTTTGTGCCAGCGCACAAGCTTGACGATAATGGTAACGGCCATCACAAATGCACCGACAAAAGCCAGCAGCCCCATCGCGATATAGATCTTGCCTGTTCCCGCATCAGCATCGTAGTTGGACATCAAGTTGAGCGCCGTGTCGTAGAGCGTGTGGATCAGCGCCGGCCACAGGATGCACTGGAAACGGTATGTATTCTCCCCGGTAATCATATATTTGCCGTAATACCAGCCCATTATCACGCCGAAGATGAAATGGCCCGGCGCCAGATTGCGGAGGATCGCCACAATAATGCCGTAACTCCCGCCGTACAAGAGGTTCTCCAGAATCTGAAAAGTGAGACCCACCACTGTGAAGCAGATCAGCGCGTCCATCCAGGTGCGGACCATGCCCTTCTTGCGGATAGCGACGCGGCATGCGAAATACTTGCAAAGCTCTTCAAGAAGGCCGGCGGTGATCATCGTGGACAGCAGCGTCATCAGCGGCGACTTTGTTTTATTTAGGGACAGGCTCTGCAGGAAATCACCCGCCGTTGCCATATCGGTGCGCATCCTGTTTATGAACTCCGCAACATTGTCCGGCCCGATGCGGATCGCGACGATGATCAGGCTGAACATATGGGACAGGATCGTGGCAAAAACGGTGCTGATCGCTCCGGCAATCAGAAGCCGCCACAGACCTCCTTTCGGAAACGGGTCTGCCTTCTTCGGCTTGAGCACAAGCCAGAACAGCAACAGCGATACCGGCAGTGAAATGATGATACCCATACTTTCTCCTCTCAATCTTACGGTTTAAATTCAAGTCTCGCGAGCGAGACTTGAATATTATTGACAGCGTGTATGTGTTCTTATCCCTCGGAGGCCTGCTCGTAGAGTGCGGCAAGCACCTCAGGCGTTACGGAACCCTTCTGGTTATAGACGACCGTGCCGTTCCGATCCAGGACAATGGTCTGCGGCAGGGTGGACGAACCGTTGACGATCTTCCAGAGCGTGTCGTCCTCCGTATCGACGGCGAATGGGATCTCCCAGCCCTTGTCGGCCAGGAACTCCGCCGGATCGTCCGTCACGATGGAGGAGTGTACGGCGAGCATGGCGATGTCGTCCCCATGTTCCCGGTACAGCGCGTCAAAATGCGGAAGCTCCTGTACGCAGGGTGTACAGTAGGTGGCCCAGAGATTGATAAAAACGACCTTGCCGCGCGTATCCGCGAGGCGGAACTGCGTGCCGTCCAGTAAGGTCAGGGTGAAATCCTCCAGCTCCATGCCGACCTCGTAGCCTACAGCGCTTTCCGTCTGTCCCTGCACAGTGCTTCCCGTCCCTTTTTCCGCTCGGACAGCGGGATCAAGGAAGTTGAACCACACAAGAGCAAAACACAGCAGCGCCAGGGCAAGACCCCAGGCGATCCGTCCACCTTTTTTGCGCTTCGTCTCCTCGTCCGCGCTCAGGGTTCCTGCCGGGGCTTTCAGCACAGCCTTTCCTGCCTTGAGGGAGATGGCCTTCTGCGCGCAGCCGTCTATGCATCTGGCACAGTGGATGCACTCATGGTCGCCCACGTGCCGCACGTCCATGCCGCAGCCACGCACACAGGCGCCGCAGCCGTTGCAGTGATCCTCATCCACCCGCACGCCTACCAGGCAGAAGCGGTTGAACAGCCCGTAAATTGCACCGAGGGGGCAGATAAAACGGCAGAAGCTCCGATAGCAGAACACGCAGGCCAGTCCGATGATCAGCATGATCGTGAATTTTCGGGTAAAGAGGATACCCAGCATGCCGAACAGCCCCGTGTTATTGGGATTGGACAGCAGGCCGACCGCGCCTTCAAAGGTCCCGGCGGGGCAGATGTATTTGCAGAATCCCGGCACAGGAATATCATGCTTCAGCCCGTACCACAGGGGAATCGCCACAACGAACACGGCAAGTAGCACGTACTTCAGCCAGGACAGCGCACGGGTAATGCGGCTCTTCCTGATTTTATAGGTCGGGATCTTGTGCAGCAGCTCCTGGATCAGTCCCAATGGGCAGAGCCACCCGCAGATGGTTCTTCCAAGGATGACGCCGAAGAGCATGATAATCCCCATCACATACCAGCCGGCCCGGTGTCCGGTGGAAGCCAGGGCGTTCTGGATAGAGCCCAGGGGGCATGCTCCTACAGCGCCGGGGCAGGAATAGCAGTTGAAGCCCGGGACACAGGCGTACTTAGCCTTGCCCTGATAGATCTCCCCGTCAATGAATCCTTTCATATGTGCGTTGTGCAGAAGCGCGCTGTAAAGCTGGATGAGTCTTCTCGTAGAGGGGCGGAGCGAAGCCCGCCCAGTTTTTTTATTATTATTATCCAAGGCCAATACACTCCGTACAGATTTTTACCGCCTTTCCAAAGACGTCCCTTGCGCTGCCGTTAAACACGCCCGCAATGATAAGCACGACCGCCAGAACCAACAGAACCGTGCGCAGCAGGGGGATTCTCCCGGCAAGCGATTTCTTCTCTTCTTTCCTTGTCTCCGGCTGAGCTCCGGAAGCTTTTTCTGCTTTTATCTGCACTTTCGCTGCCTCAATCTCCCTGTGCATGCTCTTTTCCTGAAACACAGTGGAAATCATCAGGGCGGCCAGGCCCATAGCGACCCAGGGAAACACATGCCCGGCAAGTGCGAGAAAAACCGGCTCCAGATCTCCGTTGGGAAAATGATCCCCGTTTGTGATGTATAAAAGGACAGGGATCATGCAGAGCGCGAAAACGATCCAGCCGCCGCAGAGCAGCCTCTTTTGCCGGCTTCGTTCTGCTTTCATTTCAGCGCTCTCTTCAGCCACACGGCCCACCGTCAGATCCCGCAGACATTCGGTATCCTTAATGAGCTTCTCTCCGTTTTCGTCCCGGAAACCCAGGAACAGCCCAACGGCGGTCACTGCGAGGCTGAGCACCAGCAGCGGCAGTATCGGGCGCAGCGCTGCAGCCACCTTTTCGCGCGTGTAGATCCAGCTCAGGGGATCTGCCGCTTTCAGGACCAGACCTTCCCGGTAGATCCCGATAGCAGCTGCGGCGAGCATCACAGCAAGCAGGATGCACAGAACGGACTGGACGATCAGAAATATTCTGGTTTTGTTCATGAAATCCACTCGCTTTCTTCTTTTTTCGGATGAGATGAAGGGAACGTATTATCTGTCCACAAGGCTCCGGTGATTCGCTAATAGCGGCTGGATTTGCTTTTGCCATATGCTGTCTATTTCAAAAAGCAGACAATTCGGTACGCCGGAAAAAGCATGAGACAGGAGTTCCCTATGCCCATATTTCATGCATTTGGCATGTTTGTTCCATGTTATTGTACCATACTTTTTTCAAAAATCTACATTTTGGAGCAGCTTCGTTACCGTAAGTCCAACACTTTCCGAGCGACCACCGGAGCATTCGTAAAACCTTCCGCTTCCATTTCTTCAGCAGATTCCCGAATTGCCGCAGGAAATCCGGATGAAAGTCGTCCGTACTCATTTGCAATAATCTTTTTCGAAAGACCCATCTCCCGGTTGGCCTGTACAAATGTTTCTTTCGTAATCTTATCCCATCGCATCTCTCCTGCTATAGCAATCGACATATCTGACGTGGATTCCCTGTATACCAATGTCGAGAGAAGATCATAAGCAGGCGCAAGTCTTGCTGACCTGACATCCGATGAATAAAGAAGAGACAGGTTCTTGATATGATTGTCCGTATTTCCGATCAGCTTATCATAAATCAGAATATCGAGGAGCCGCAGTTGATCCTTAAGGGGATTGGCAGAAACATCCCTCACCAGCCGAAATATACGTCTTAGATAATTATCACCCTCGCGCTCATATTTTGCCTTCCCGGATATGCCCAGAGCCTGCGCGAAGTCCTCCTGATGAAGACGCAGCGGACAGCAAAGTCCGTTAATTACCCTGACTGCATGTACCTGATCACGGTCATATCTCTCTGTCGCAAGTAAGACCTCAGAATCCCGGAATGAACCTGTGTTAATGACAAAGCTACTGATTGTCGGTATCCCCAGCTTAGCCGCCGTGCGAAGAGCAAGCTGCTCATTCTCAACAATATGTTCAAGGCGCACATGGCTCTGCTTTACAATGTGTGTGCTCGGAGCTGTTCCGAACGGTTGATACCATTTGCCATCATGTAAAAACAAGCCTACTTTTCCCGAGGCACCCGTGAGTGACAGATGCGACCCGACCAATAGCTCCGTTGACTTCGTAGCCCCTTCCGCTGCAAGCTGCTTTACCTGACCAAGCGACAGCTCTTCATAAAACGGATGATCCGTGCCGGCTTCTGTACAATCATCGATCCGAATCGCCCCCAGGCATTCCTTTCCCAATCCTGCCAAAATCGTGAGGTAATCCTCCTCATCGGCATGCATCCAGTTCGCAACACTTTTTCGGCTGAAGCCTTCCGGCAGCAGCCCCTCAAAAAAACTGCTTGTCACTACCGGTGGAAACGGCGCCTGCTGAAACGGCAGGCTCACAGAAATCGGCGCGCCCAAAGGCAAGTATTCCGGATCATAGGTAAAGACAGCATCTGCCTTGTCATTGCCGGTAATTGTGCCTGCAAGTAGTTCGCTTCCCCGGATCTCAATATATACCTTCAGTTCTCTCATTCGTTACTGCGTGCCTCCATAATCAGATCGAGTCCCAAGAGCATGGCAACCTGAATTGCCTTTTCCAGCTGAACCGTTTTTTTACCGTTTTCAAGTTCCGAGAGAAAGCTCACACTCAGACCCGTAAAATCAGAAATGTATGCCTGTGTGTACCCAAGCTGTTTTCGTCTGCTTCTTAACATGGCTCCAAATGATCTTGCGTCTGTTATTTTCATTTTGACCTCTATTTAGCCGTTCGGCGAACATTGTTTTTCGTTTTTCGTTTTTTAGCCGCTCGGCTAATTGTCGGTTGATCGCAGTCATTCTTAGCCGTTCGACGAATTTCTCTTCATGTACATTGTAACTTAGTCGAGCGACTAACTCAAGTATAATCTGAATATAAAAGAAACCTCGCCGACCTAATGGCGGATGCTCATAAGTAAGTTTTGAAAAAATGAATTGGCTTCTGTCTGAAGGGTTGACAAAAGGAATCCCGGTCTGCTGTTTATGTAACAGGCCGGGATTTTCATTTCTTGTTGAAATTTTTGTCTGCTTATTCTTTTCTCTTCACCGGATAACAGATCTCCGTCACAAACTCATCCGGATTCTGTGTCTCATGCGGGCTGACGTGATAAATGTTGAACATCGGTTCAGCAGACTCATGTTTAAAAACACGAGAATGCGCCGGTTACTCTTCAAACAAAGGCATCCGTTGTCCATAAAAAGATTCAGCTGTCTTCGCTCAATTTGAATGCAAGCCTCACCGGATTATGGTCTGAATACTCAAACCCGGTGTCGACCGTCTCATAGGACACCTGCTCCACATTGTCCGAGATGATGAAGCCATCCAGCACATACGTCTCCATGTCAGGCTTCATCTCTGTCTCAGCACTGCGGCAGGTGGGAGCAAGTGCGGCTCTTTCTTCATTTGTAAGATAATCCAGACACATGTGCAGTCCCTCAGGAATATATGACCTCGGGAACGGATACGCCCAGCTTTCGACATCGGTCAGACTATCGTCCGCGACAAGATCGTGATTGAAATCTCCGCCGCAAATCACGTAATTTCCCATATCAGCTTCTTCTTTCATGTCCTGAAGAAGCATCACCTTCTGGCCTTCGCGCACCTCATCGGAGTTGCCGTAGGCTGACATGTGTACGGCATAGACCACCAGCTCCCGTCCGTTTTCGACCAGGATCCTGGCAACAGAATAACATCTGTCCAGATCCAGGATTTTCGAAAAGCTCTCGGAGATCGGAAAGCTGCGGCGCACAGCGGATGTGATCGGAAATTTCGAGAAAGTCCCGATTCCTGCCAGAGTCTTGCCGTGCGGCTGTGTCAGAGGATAAAAGAGGAATGCTGAATCGTAGTTGACCGCAAACACATAATTTTCATAAGACAGGTCTCTTGCAAAGTAATCCAGCTCCGGCACATGATAACTTCTGGTGGCGTTCACATCTATTTCTTCTATTAAAGAGATATCCGGATCGAGGTCCTGCAGAGTTTTTATGCTTCCCCCAATCGTTTCTATAACGCTGTCCTTGCTCTTGGCCCAGGAGGATTTGCCGCCATCCATGAAAAAGCTGTATTCCGGCGTGTAGGCTCCGAAGCCTACATTGTAGGTGACGATGGAGTATTCGGTGTTGGTTTTGGCTGTATCTGCAGTATGGTTGATGCCGTTTGCGGTGCCGGCAGTGGTTTCCTCATTTTTATTCATGACCGTGAGTTCCTGCCTGTCTTCGATTCTGTGGTAGGACATGAATATATAGGCAGCATAGGCGGCGCACAATAGAATTAGCGCACCAAAAATGACTGCAATCGCTTTAAAAAGCCGCTGTCCCAATGATTTGTTGTTTGCTTTCGGCTGCATAGTCTTTCCCCGTCTTCAGCTTGGGTGTTTCTTCTTCAGTTCATGAAGCAGATTTCAGCGATATGATTTATGTAACCATTATAAATGTAATATAAACAGCTAAACAACATAAGATTAGTTAATACTTACAGCCAGCTTAGCTGCTGATATCATCTGATTGAGGCCTTCCAAGTCCAAAGGCAACCAATAACCCTTCCGGGGCTGGTTTTCAGTTGCCTCTGCCACGGGCCCGATGAAACTCGCCAGAGCCAAAGGCACGCAGCCCCCAGGGTTGTTTCATAAAGGAAAAATAAATAGATAGGATGCCTGATTTTTGAGGGAGTATAAGCGTTATACAAGTGCGCATATACCCC
>JBGUIK010000005.1:0-49217 GCA_045112915.1 Lachnospiraceae bacterium | reverse complement strand
ATAATTATACCAAATGAAAAAGGACGCCTCTAGGTTTTCACCTAAAGGCGTTCTTTTTCATAGGACTTTTTTCACAGCCCCTTTTTTTATCGATGTTATCTTCAGGGCGCTCCGTCCCTCGCTTTAAGTAGTCGAGCACTGACTGAATATACTTTTTCAGGCGGTCCGGCCTGTCAGGAAAGACCGAGGCGACCGGGATAAGAGAAAAACAATTCGTACGCACCGCCTTTTCCTTTCGTTCTGCCGCAACATAGGCTGTCAGGGACTTGTGGGCAGCATAGCCCTCCGCCAGCAGGTACTCGTAATTCTCATAATCAGTATAATATCTCCGCAGCATAGATCCGTCGCAGGTCACCTCCAATCTGACATCATCTCTGCGGGAGATCAGATGAAATACTTCGTCGATGATGTCAATTTCTATCGGCAGCTCCTCCGGCATTTTCCATTCCGCCCGGAATACTTTTTCCACCTGACTGTCTTTATCAAACAAACCTGCCGAAAGAGAAGTATCAGGCAGAGCGAACAAGCGGGCAAGCTCAAGAAGAGACGAGACAAGAAGAGCTCCCTCCGCGTCATTTCTTATAGCATATTTCCCGCGGAATAAAGATAGGTAATCCGCAAGTCGATAACTCTGAAGACTGAACATGAATTTATAAGGCGCCAGGACGCGCATAAGGTCCAGTGACTTTCTTCCCTTTGTCGGATCCTGTGCCCGGTATGCCTGATACTTTTTCCTAAGATGCGGGAGATCAAAGCTGTCCCCGTTGAATGTCAAAATGCACGAGGACCGCATGATAACTTTAGCCAGCTCAGATAAGATGTCATACTCATCGGACTCACGCTCGGCGATCCATTCGTATTCCTCACAGGGCTTTCCATATGTTATTACGCGCGCCGCCAGAAGCCTGCTCGTGCGCCAGAACCGTCCTTCCGTCTCTATGTCAGCAAGGCACCAGCCGTCTGTGAACACGGATGCATGCGGCAGTTCAATTTTGCAGGTGTTGCAAATCATATCCTCCTCCAGATCAAAGAAGCGCAAGTGCCGGAATTATACATGGACAATTATACTACATTGTGGAATAATAAACAAAGATTGGCTCTTGATTGGAAACACCCACCTGAATAAAAACACCTGGTGAAGTATGATTATATGAGACTGTTCAGAAAAACGGATATTCTGCTTATCGCGATATTGGCCGTAATTCCGGTGTGTATGCTGATTTTCAATGCAGTATCCGCAATGAGTTATGAAGGCACACGACTTATCATTTTGAAGGACGGAGAGACGTATGGGTCATATCCGCTCAATGAAGACCGGATCATCGAAATCGGCGAGACCAACATTTGCGAAATACAGGACGGTGAAGTAAAAATGACGCACGCGAACTGTCCCGACCAGATCTGCGTACATTCCATTCCGATTGGCAGATACGGAGGCACTATTGTGTGTCTGCCAAATAAAATTATCCTCAGCATTGAAGGCGCGGAAGATTCAAAAGACCCGGACATGCCTGATGCCATCGCCAGATAGGGTATCTGCGCCGTGACCTGCGAAAACGCAAAAACGCATGCCGGTAGCACGGCTGCGCTGCTGATCGGAAGCATCATATATTAACGGAGATATTTCTGCTTGATGAATGAAATAAAGCGTCCTCTCTATAAAGGGGGTACAGCCACCAAAACCGCATATCTTGGTCTCTTTATGGCACTGGCTATACTGATGGGATATGTAGAAGCCATCATACCTGTTCAGATGCCGGTACCGGGAATGAAGCTCGGACTGCCGAATCTGGTGATTGCAGCGGTTTTATACCTGTATTCATGGAGAGAAGCGATCATCATCTCTGCGCTCAGGGTCATTGTCATCGGATTTCTGTTCGGCAATATGTTCAGTATCGCCTACGGTCTGGCCGGCGCGCTGTTCAGCCTCCTTGTCATGGCAGTGCTTAAGAGAACAGCCGTGTTCAGTATAATCGGGGTCAGCGCCGCCGGGGGCACAGCTCACAATGCTGCTCAGACAGCGGTGGCGTTCCTGCTCGTAAAAGGCTTCCCAGTAAGATGGTATCTTCCGGTGCTCATGATAGCCGGTCTCATAGCGGGAACCCTCATCGGATTCGCGGATGCCCTTGTCATTCAGAGAATACGGCCAAGAGCGCTCATGAAATAATGAGAACGATACAGATATCTGACCGCGGCACGTCAGTGCTGCGCATGTAAAATGAGGAATACCTATGTACGCTTATATTAAAGGTGAAGTCGCCGAGATAGGAGACACAAGTATTGTCATCGACAACAACGGAATAGGGTACAATATCACAGTTCCGGGCTCCGTCACAGAATCCGGCATAAGTATCGGTGACGAGGTAAAGATATACACACACTTTGCGGTCAGGGAAGACGCGATGCAGCTGTACGGTTTTATTTCCAAAGATGACCTTGCTATGTTCCGTCTGCTCCTTAATGTCAACGGCATCGGTCCGAAGGCAGCCTGCGCCATTCTTTCAGGACTATCGGCGGATGATCTGAGATTTGCAGTCCTATCTGATGATGCCGCATCCATTGCCAAAGCCCCCGGCGTTGGAAGAAAAACTGCACAAAAAATCATTCTGGAGCTCAAAGATAAGATTGATCTTCAGGACGCTTTCGAGCTGAAAGCAGCTCACACTGAGGAAAAAATCTCAAAGAACACGGGTAACGGCATCGAGGCAGAAGCCGTGATGGCCCTCACGGCTCTCGGGTATTCCAATACACAAGCCCTTCGGGCGGTGAAAAGCGTATCCGGAAAGCAAGGAGCATCCTCTGTCGAGGATCTTCTCAAAGCCGCCCTGAAAGAACTGTTCTGATTTAAGGAGGATCTTATGCCGACCAAGCGAAAAATCAACACGGACGCGACACCGGAAGATGTGCGTCTTGATCACAGCCTGAGACCCCGTTATCTGACAGAGTATATCGGGCAGGAAAAGACAAAATCAAACCTTAAAGTATATATTGACGCTGCCAAGTTCCGGGGCGACACCTTAGACCACGTGCTTTTCTACGGACCTCCGGGACTCGGCAAGACCACTCTTGCCGGAATTATTGCAAATGAAATGGGGACGAACCTCAAAATCACCTCCGGCCCGGCTATAGAAAAACCGGGAGAGATGGCAGCGATCCTAAACAATCTGGAGACAGGTGATATCCTGTTCGTCGATGAGATTCACCGGCTGAACCGCCAGGTCGAAGAAGTTCTGTATCCCGCCATGGAGGATTTCGCTATCGACATCATTATTGGGAAAGGGGCTGCATCCAGATCGATTCGGCTTGATCTGCCTCACTTCACCCTTGTCGGCGCGACAACAAGACCGGGTATGCTGACAGCTCCGCTGAGAGACCGATTCGGAGTCATTGATCATCTCGAATACTACACTCCCGAAGAGCTCTATGAAATCATTATCAGGTCCGCTGATCTTCTCGATGTGGAAATAGACAACGAAGGAGCCATGCAGCTCGCAAAGCGCTCCAGGGGTACACCCAGACTTGCGAACAGACTGTTGAAAAGAGTCCGCGATTTCGCACAGGTCCGCTATGACGGTGTGATTACCGGAGAAGTAGCCCGGGATGCCCTTGATCTTCTGGATGTAGACCAGTACGGACTTGAGATGCTCGACCGCAAAATTCTTGAGACCATGATAACAAAATTTGACGGAGGTCCGGTAGGGCTTGACACACTGGCCGCAACAATCGGAGAAGATTCCGGCACTATTGAGGATGTCTACGAACCGTATCTCCTCATGAACGGATTTATTACACGCACACCGCGCGGACGGATGGTGACTCCTCTTGCCAGACTTCATCTGGGATATCCTCTTCCCGACGGGGAATAAATCGTTTTGTGTATTATCAGGCATGACAATAATACTTTAATGTATATATGCATTTTAATTTGTTGACAAAGCTCCCTATAACTGCGATAATAATACACTGATGGAATTTTGCAATTGATTGGAGTCAGCATGATTCAGGATGCGCATAGATCAGACCTTCAGAACTATATCTGGGACATTATGAAAGTAATTCTCAAATATATAGAAAAAGAAGGCACCGAGTATTATATGCTGGGAGGCACACTCCTGGGCGCTGTGCGTCACAAAGGATTTATTCCCTGGGATGACGATATAGATATCGGTATTCCCAGAGGTGAATATGAGCGATTCCTCTCCGGCATAAAGAGAGAACTGCCGGACTACATGGCTGTACGGACTTACAAGAATAGCAGGAATCATCATTATTACTTCTCGCGTATAGTGGATAAACGTTATAAAGTTAAGAGGACAGGAAGTGAAGTCGACAGGCTTGAGGAAGTCTGGGTCGACATTTTTCCGTTGGACGGAATGCCGAACAGTTTCATTGAACGGCAGATCCACAAGGCCAGACTTCTGGCCGCAAGGGTCATGTATCATGTCGCCACTTTCGACAAGGTCAATCTTAAACGGCCGAACAGACCGTATTACGAGAAGATCCTGATCCGCCTTATCAAGTTCTTCCATCTGGGGAAGCGCGGAAATATGTATTTCTGGCTGAACACGATCGACAGACTTCTTAAGAAATACCCCTACAGTAAATCGGACTGGTGCATCAACTTCATGGGACAATATATGTTCAAAGAGATGTTCCCGAAGGAGTATTACGGAAAAGGACATCTCTACGACTTCGAGGAAAGCCAAATGATGGGACCGGATAACGCTGACGCAGTTCTCACCCAGCAATACGGTGATTACATGAAGTATCCGAAAGATGCTGACAGAAATACGCATGCTTCTGTGCTAATAGTACAATGAATTAAAAAAGGGGCTCAGGCCTCTTTTTTTACAAATGAGAAACTGCGGGGCACGACCTAACACCGGTCTTCAATCAGCCTCTTTATAGGAGATGAACATGAGAATCTGTTATGTTACACATCTATCCAAACTCTCCGGAGCCTCAAATTCGCTTCTGGATCTTCTTGACGCGCTTGACTTCAGTGAATACGAGCCGTTCGTCATCACTAATTCCAAGGGCGGTCTTGTAACTGAGCTTGAAAAAAGAGGAATCCGCTATGCGATCGTCCCTTATGCCCCCGCGACGAACTCAGAAGATATGGTCAAGAATATCGGCAAAAGGGCAATGAACACCAATGTTCTGAATTATCTTTCAGTCAAAGCCGTCGAGCATGTTCTTAAAAGAGAAAAGATCGATATCGTACACAACAATTCATATCTGTCAGGAGCCGGCATGGAAGCCGCAAGAAACCTCGGAATTCCATACATATGCCATCTCAGAGATTTTATCTGGGAAGATCATCACAGGACGTTCATCAACAAAACACTGATGCATGAACTCCTCTACGATGCGGACAGAGTCATTGCTGTGAGTGAATCTGTCAAGGACAAGTTCGCGAATATTTCCAGAAAAGAAATTGAAGTTATTCACGACGGAATAAAGACCAGCGAATATCGGCTTCCCGAAAGAGATATTCTCAGCGGCAAGCAGATCAATATCGTTCTGGTAGGCAGAGTCGCGCCCGGAAAAGGACAGATGGACGCAATCCGCGCAGTCCGTATTGTCTCAAAAAACACTGATATCCCCGTTTTTCTTCACTTGTGCGGAAATATCGGAGACAAGAGGTACTTCGACAGAATGCGCGACTATATAGAAAATCACAAAATAGGCTATGTTACCATACACGATTTTACGAACGATCTGACACAGATCCGCGGAATCAGCGATATCGGTCTCACATGCTCCAAGTCGGAGGCCCTCGGCCGTGTCACTGTAGAAAATATGCTCTCTTCGATGCTCGTTGTCGGAGCTGACACCTGCGGCACGACAGAAATCATACGCGACGGTGAGAACGGTCTTCTTTACCCGGCAGGGGATTACCACGCGCTCGCCGATGTTATCTTAAAAGCAATAAAAGATCCGGAAAGCAGCAATAAAATGCGAGCCGCAGGTTATTTAGAAGCGGCTGCTTATGATGCTGCGGAATATGCCCGTAAAATCTCAGATGTCTATCGGTCCATGATGCGATAGTACAATTATGACCGGCATTTCGCCCATGAAAAGCAAAATGAAGGAAGTGCCGTGTCCGAGGAGAAATATGACTGAAAAAGAACTTTCACGTGTCCATGAACTTGAGCTCGTGATTGCCGAAGAAATCAAGCGCATTTGCGTAAAACACCACATTTCTTATTTTATGATCGCCGGCACCCTGCTCGGGGCAGTGCGCCACGGAGGTTTCATTCCCTGGGATGAAGACATGGATTTCGGCATGACAAGGAAGAATTATGAGCACTTTGTACGCGCATGTCGGAAGGACCTGGACAACACCAGGTTCTTTCTGCAGACTATGGATACAGACCCCGGTTACACCTACGCCTTCGCGAAGATAAGACTCCGCGGAACCGTATTTACGGAAGCCCTGGCAAAAGACAGTAAGGCCATGAGCGGAATTTTCGTCGATATCTTTCCTTTTGACCATGTTCCCCGGAATCGTTTTCTCGAGAAACTTCACGAAAGAGAGCGCTATCTGTGGAAAAATATACTCGCAGTAAAACTCGGATACGGCAACGGCGCAAAACGCTCCTTCCCGCTCCGAGCCGCTCTTTTCGCAATCTCGCGTCTCATGCCCGCGGATTTCATTCGCGCACGAAAAAAGATTGCTTTCACAAGGTATAACAAAAGACCGGCTTCCCGACTCGTGACTGCGGAAGGCAGTTATCGATATATGAAGGAAAAAATACCTGTCAGGTATATCAGGAATCTCATCATGATGCCGTTTATGGATACGGAGTTTCCTGCATTTGCGGAATTTGAACTGTATCTGAGATCAATGTATGGTGATTACATGAAGCTTCCCCCGGAAGAGCAGCGGAACAAGCACAATATTTTAGGAGTGGATTTTGGACCCTATGAAATTTAGTATCATTATTCCCGTTCATAATGCGGAAGAATATCTGAACGACTGTATTGACAGTATTTACAGTCAGGACATGACAGATTTCGAGATTATTTGTGTCGTAAACGGTTCAAATGACGAGAGCGAGAACATCTGCCTCATGGCCAGAGAATGCCATTCCAATATCAGAGTGATCGTCACCGACGCAGTCGGCGTGTCCTCTGCGAGAAATATCGGACTGCGGGAAGCGAAGGGAGAGTATGTCATCTTTGTCGATGCCGACGACCGTCTGCTGCCGGGAGCCCTGACTTCTTTTGAGGAGACGTGCGCCGACATGCCCGATATGGTGACCGCCAATTATCTTAGAAATAAGAAAAAACGCATGAGCGGCCGTGTAACAGATCCGGATACAATGACGTATCTCAAAGCCATGCTCGATGCTCCCGCTTATTTCGGTGAATTAAGCCTCACATGGCAGCCGATCGTCACCTACTGCGTGTTCGCAAAAGCTTTCCGCAGGCAGTTCCTTGTGGATAACGGCATTTATTTCGATACAGATCTCGCTATCGGGGAGGATCTCATTTTCTCAATGAAGTCAGCCCTCTGCGCAAATCTGATCCGCTGCGCGGACGAAGCAGTCTACTACTACAGACCGGGAGAATCAACTGTGTCGAGCAGACATGACCTGTCAGGTGTAACAAAGCGCCTTGCATCCGCGGAAAAGCTCTACGGCATGATAGGAGACCTGCCGGTCGATCTGCGCAGGGCAGCACGGATGAAAGTAATAGACATCATCCTCCGTGCTATAGTTGTCGGAGCTTCCCTGGGCGAGGAAAAGAGCGATGCTCTCGATAAAATCAGATCATTTCTCAGAGTTCAAAGGCTCGGGAAATTGTTTGCCCACTGCCGCTACGGCAGCCTTTCCATCGTCTCGGTCGACGAAAACATCTGTTATATGAAGATGATGGAAAGTCTGAGGGAAGGCAAACTGGTCCCCGCGTTCAGGACCGCGGAGACATATGCTGACTTTTTACAGAAGAAGAACCGGATCAGACAGATTATTCGAGGCTGATCACTGATTACAGGAGGATCATTTTGGAGCACAGGCTTTTTTTTCTCCACCGTGATGAAGCAAAATCCAATCACGCCGGCAGTAAGGCTGTCAGGGACGCGGAAGACATTTTCATGCAGCTGGGCATGACACCGCTTCCGATCTACAGCGCAGGCAGCGCACAGGGCCTCAAAAGAAAGCTCACGCACGGAAAGCAGCTCTCAAGACTCCTGTCTCTTCCCTACGGATCTTTTCTTTTTATCCAGTATCCTATGTATAGAATGAAGAGAGACTATGTGGATCTGCTCGCGCGCGTGAAAGCAATCAGAAAACTCAGGCTTGTCTTCCTTGTGCATGACCTCGAGATGATCCGCCATGCTTTTCCGGAAAATCCCGACCTTGCTGTTCGAGACAGGGAAATGCTTTCGGCAGCGTACAGGATCATTGTTCACAATGACCGGATGGCGGATTTCCTTGCAAATAATTACAATGTAGATCGCAAAAAGCTTATATGTCTCGGTCTCTTCGACTACCTGGTCCCGAAAAAATCTCTGGGCGAAGCGGAAAAACTCTTTAAAATGAGCATCTGCATAGCCGGAAATCTATCTCCGGAGAAGAGCGGCTATATAAGCGGTCTCATTGATATATTGCCGGATGATATCTCGCTGAATCTTTACGGAGTAAATTTTGATCCGGTTAAGGCGGGTCCCAATGTGACATATCACGGGTCATTTGACGCGGACATTCTGCCTGATTTACTGAATTCCTCTTTCGGTCTTGTCTGGGACGGTCCTGTGCATGATACCTGCGCGGGCAATATGGGAAACTATATGAGATACAATGACCCGCATAAGGTTTCACTTTATATATCCGCCGGAATACCGGTCATTATATGGAGCGAAGCCGCCCTGGCAGGATTAGTTGAAGACAGAAACATCGGCTTTACTGTATCCTCCCTCGAAGAGATACCGAACAAACTCAGGAATGTCACCGATGAAGTTTATCAGTCGTACATATCTAACCTCAATCCGTTAACAGATAAAATCAGAGATGGCTGTTTTCTGAGAGAGGCCGTCAAAGCAGCAATTGATTCGGCTGCTGAATAAATCAGCGCTTTAATTATTGACAAATTGTGTTAAAATAGTGATAAGGGTCAGTTTCTAATTATTAGTTCACAGACATAATGATTCATTACTTTTGGAGGTAATCATGTCAAACGATCCCAACGATCGCTTTATGATTAGTGATCTCAGCAGTAAACTGAGTGCCTATATAAACGGAGAAAATTCAGACCAATCCTCACAGACAAAAGACCCGGCAGATATCGAAGATGTATTTGCATCTGAAATAAAATCTGCTGAAACCGTCAGAAAGCAGCCGGGTGATGAGCTGTTCACCGACCTCAATCAGGCACTTGACCCGCACCCGAATGCCAAAGAGGAAACAGTCAGAAAGCAGAAGCTTGCTGAGGAGCAGAGGAAAAGACAGAGGGCAGAAGAGGCCCGCCGTCAGCAATTGAGAGCAGATGAGGACAGGCAGCAAAGGCTTCAGGAAGAACAACAGAGACAGCGGAGGCTAAAGGAAGAGCAGCTAAGGCAGCAAAGGCTTCAGCAGGAAGAACAGCTAAGGCAGCAAAAGCTTCAGGAAGAGCAGCTAAGGCAGCAGAGGCTTCAGCAGGAAGAGCAGCTAAGGCAGCAAAGGCTTCAGCAGGAAGAGCAGCTAAGGCAGCAGAAGCTGAGGCGGGAAAGAGCCCTTGCCCGTACACTTGCCGAGAGTCTCTACAGCTTCGATCTGGAACAGCCTTTTACAAGTGTGCATTCAGGGCATTCGACGCATTTTACGAAGCTGTCTCCGGCAGTGAAGTCGATGCCATCTGAAGAAGCGCTAAAGAGAGCTCTCGCTAAAATGCCAAGGGCTGATAAAGCTTCTTTGGCAGGTCCATCATATGAAGTCCCGAAGGCAGAGAACTATCACGAAGCTCCGAAAGCAGAGACGTTCTACGATGCGCCAAAGCCGGAACCGGTCTATGAGGCTCAAAAGCAAGAACCGGTCTATGAGGTCCCACAGCAGGAACCGGCCTATGAGGTCCCACAGTCATCGACTTTTTCTGAGCCATACGCACCTGAGACTGCATCCGCTCCATCGTCTGATAAATTCACGTATTCCTCTCAGCCGACAGGCGAATCCAGATACGCGAAATCTCCGGATCCCACATATCGGGGATATCAGGAAGACCGTACGGGCGGCAGTCGAATCGCAGTCATTATCGCTCTGCTTGTTGCGCTCCTTGCGGTGGCAGCCATTTTTATAATGATCCGCAGGTATTCAACGAATCTCACGAATCTGCTCTCCGGAACGCCGGCCCAGGGAACATCTGAAACAGTTTCCAAGGCAGAGTCAGAAGCTGAAGAAGAAAGCAAAGACACTGTGCACACGGACGACAGCCGGGAAGCAGACACCCGTACAGATTCCGATCAGGCAGCAGATAGCCAGGCAGCAGATAGCCAGGCAGCAGCAAGCATGGCTATCCATGAGGAGGGCGAGATTTACCACTCAGACAGCCTGATCACCGAGACAGATGAGCCGGGTGAATCGATTCCGGAGGATCCGAATGACATTACCTATCTTGCTTCCGTCAACGAGAAAGCAGCCGAAGACGCTATAGCCGAACTCTCAGATGCCGCTCCGAGATTGTATCTTTCTGCTTACGGGATCAAGATCGGTGCCGGAGACAGTTTCAACGCACTGGCCTATGTCGAGCGCATCGAAGATGACGCAGACGACAAAAACAGGCTTTACAGAGACATATCTGTCGATGGTCTCAGTGAATTTGACGCAAAAGTTCCCGGCACTTACGAGCTTACATATTTCTGCTATGATTCCGCAGGCAACAGATCGAACAGAGCCAGGCTGACCGTTATCGTAGAATAAACGAGACTTAATTGTGGAATGACTGCCGTGCGGTCATTCCATTTTTTTCTCGGCGGGAGAATTGCGGCTCTCCGCTGAGAGCAGCACAAAAGTTTTACCCGCCGCATAAGAAGCGGCGGATTTCCCACAGATACAGACCAGGAGACCTATATGGCCAATATTCTTGTTTCCGGTGTAAGAATGGATATGGGAGGCACAGAAATCGCCCAGATCGCATTCATGAATAAGCTGCTGAAAGAGGGTCACCGGGTGACCCTACTTCTGTCGCAGAAACGAGGTCCTCTGATGCACAGGGTCCCGAATGAAGTGCGGATACATACGATTCCCATGAAAAAAAGCATTTTTCTGGATCGCATGATGGGGCGTGTCATTGACGGAAGACCTTTTGCGTTCCCGGTCAAATGCATTTGCAAAATCTTCAAAATCTGCATCGGCAGGAAAAGGTTCACCCCTTTTTTAATCTCTAAGACAAAAACTTTGCCGGGAAATTATGACCTGGCGGTCGAATTTCACGGCTACGGAAAATTCCCGACAGCCTACACTGCGGTCCGTGTGAAAGCCTCGAGAAAAGCGCTGCTTTTCCACGACGCAAGCATTCACTGGCTGGAATATGTCGACTCGTATCTTGACTATTATGATAAACTCTACTGCGTATCGGATGCCGTCTGCAAAAGGCTCGCGTCCATGTATCCCGAAAAGCGCGGCCGGATGGAAGTCCTGCACAATTTCATCGATGCGGACGAAATCCGGAAACGCTCCGAAGTGAACGCTGACATCTCTGATTTTACAGGTGATTTCAAAATTCTTACCATAGCTAGACTGGAGTACCAGAAGGGTATCGATGTCGCGATCAAAGCCGCCGATACACTGAAGAAGCGTGGAATTTTGTTCAAATGGTATGTGATCGGAGACGGTGATGAAAAAAAGAAGCTCCGGAAAATGATACACGCCCGCGGACTCGACGACTGTTTTATTCTTCTCGGAATTCGTCAAAACCCCTACCCGTACCTTAAAGCCTGTGATCTTTTCGCTCTCACTTCCCGATTCGAAGGTTACCCGGTCACGCTGATCGAGGCCAGGGCTCTCTGTGTCCCCATACTGGCTGCTGACATGCCCTGTATCAGGGAGCAGATCACGGACAATGTAAACGGCATGCTGATACCTCTCGATCCGAAAGAAATCGCGGAAAGAATAATCCGATTCAGAGAAGATCCGTCAGCCGGCAGTAAAATGAGAGAGCACATGTCGGGCGAAACTATTGACTATTCAGCAGATTACATAAAAATAGACGCGCTGATCAAGGATGCGCGCGCAGAAGGTCTGGATACTAAGAAAGGAGGATAACGCATGTCGGGCAGACGGACAAAGAAAACTAACTCAATCAAAGTGAACTTTGTCATGAATGCCATTCTGACAATGTCCTCCTTTATTTTCCCGCTGATTACTTTCCGGCATGTTTCCGGAATACTGCTGCCTGCAGGAACCGGCAGAGTCGCATTTGCAACATCTCTGATATCATACTTTAACATCTTTGCCCAGCTCGGCATTCCCACTTACGGAGTCCGTGTCTGTGCTCAGGTGCGTGACGACCGGGAACAGCTCACCAGAACAGCACATGAGCTGCTCATAATCAATCTGATCACATGCGCTGTCACATACGCAGTCCTTATCGCAGCTCTTCTGACTGTTCCTAAGCTGCAGGATGATAAGCCCCTCTATTTAATTGTGAGCCTCAATATCATACTGACATCGATCGGTATGGAGTGGATCTACAAAGCACTTGAGCAGTACACGTACATCACTGTGCGCTCTATCATTTTCAAGTTCATCGCGCTTTTCACCATGTTCATGACGATCCATGAACAGAAAGATTATGTGATCTACGGCGGAATTACGATTCTCGCGGCATCCGCTTCCAACGTCCTGAATTTCATCAACGTTCACAAATATATTGATATGACTCCGGTCGGAGGCTACAACTTAAGACGCCATCTGAAGCCGGTCGCCATCTTTTTCGCAATGGCCTGCGCTTCCACGATTTATACGCATCTCGATACTGTCATGCTCGGCTTCATGACAACGAACACGGATGTCGGATACTATAACGCGAGTGTCAGGATCAAATCCATACTGATTTCTATTGTGACCTCGCTGGGAACGGTCCTTCTGCCGAGAGCCTCCTACTATATCGAGCACGGGGAGATTGAAGAATTCCGACGGATCGGCAGGAAAGCACTGAATTTCGTATTCCTCATCGCCTGTCCGCTGATGATCTATTTCATAATATTTGCCCGTCAGGGTATTTACTTCCTGTCCAACACGGCCTATGAAGGCGCTGTCGTCCCCATGCGCATCATTATGCCCACACTCCTCTTTGTGGGCATAACCAATATCACCGGCATCCAGATGCTTGTCCCCATGGGAAAAGAAATGGTTGTCCTCTGGTCCGAGATCGGGGGAGCTGTGACGGATATCATCCTGAACGCGCTTCTCATACCGAAACTGTCATCCGCAGGCGCGGCAATAGGAACTCTTGCCGCTGAGATGGTGGTATTGATCATCCAGTATAAGGCACTTAAGAGCGAAGTCGCTCCGTCATTTAAAGCTGTTCAGTATCCGAAAATCATCACCGGAATAATCCTGGCAGCCCTTTCGTCTTTCTGGGTGCTGAGACTCTCTCTGGGGAGCTTTCTCACGCTTCTTATATCGGCAGTCATTTTCTTTGCGGTCTACGGAGGTTTTCTGCTTGTCACAGGCGAACCCCTGACACGCGAGATAGCAGTCACTTTCTTTTATGATATAAAAGCAAAGCTTCTTGGCAGGTCAGACAGACAGTAACTAAGATCCGAAATCCGGCATAAATCATGGTCTGAAAAGCCGGGTCCGGGATATGGCACTTGATATTTAAGCGAAAAACAGTATAATAAAAGAATAATTCTTATAGAAAATGGAGGCCCCGTTATGTCATCTAAGAATACGGCGACCGTTGTCATCGGAGGAAAAGTCACCCGGCTCACGGGATATGAAAGCGAAGAGTATCTTCAGAGAGTCGCGTCATATCTGAACCACAAAAACAGTGAACTCGAGGAGATCAAAGGCTGGAAGCGCATGACTTCTGACATGAAAGCTCAGCTTCTTGCTCTCAATATCGCTGACGACTATTTTAAGGCCAAGCATCAGGCAGAGCTCCTGGATGAAGACCTCCAGAACAAGGATCGCGAGATCTACGATCTGAAGCAACAGATCGTCGAGCTCTCTATGACCCTTGATGATCTTACTGCTCCCGTCGAAGGAAAGCGGAACGGGAAGCACTGACCGGACATTCCGCAAAACTATGATGATTAAGAAAAGGGGCGTCGTTTTACTGCGGCAGCCCTTTTCCGTTAATATTAGAGGAATTTATGATACAGAATAAAAATATTGAGCTTTTGGCCCCCGCAGGCTCAGTCACCGCCCTTCAGGCCGTGATCGCTGCCGGGGCCGATGCGGTATACATAGGCGGCAGCAGGTTCGGGGCGAGAGCTTATGCCTCTAATCCTGATGAAGATGAACTGTTGTCCGCGATCGACTATGCGCACCTTCGCGGCGTAAAGGTATACATGACTGTCAACACACTGCTGAAGGACAGCGAGATGGAAGATCTGTATGACTATATACTCCCTTATTATACACGGGGAGTTGACGCGGTCCTCGTCCAGGATTTCGGGGTCCTCCGATTTCTGCACAGATGCTTTCCGGATCTTCCTCTTCACGCAAGCACACAGATGACTGTTACCGGGCCGGAGAGCGCCGCTTTTCTTAAGAAATACGGCGTCACGCGGGTCGTACCGGCCAGGGAAATGTCCCTCAGTGAACTTTTAATGATCGGAAAAGAGAGCGGCCTTGAAGTGGAGGCATTCGTTCACGGCGCCCTGTGCGTATGCATGAGCGGAATGTGTCTGGCCTCAAGTCTCATCGGCGGCAGAAGCGGCAACAGAGGCCGGTGCGCTCAGCCCTGCCGTCTGATCTACGAGGCGGAGGGACAAAAAGCCGAACTGCTCAGCCCCAAAGATCTGTGCACGCTCGACCTGCTGCCGGATATGATCGAGCACGGCGTCGTATCTCTGAAGATTGAAGGCAGGATGAAACAGCCTGAGTACGCTGCCGGAGTTGTCAGTATTTACAGAAAGTATCTCGATCTTTACCTGAATTCAGGCAGGGCGGCCTACAGAGTCAAACGGGCTGACAGGGACACTCTCATGACGCTCTTCAACAGAGACGGCTTTACGGATGGCTATCTCAATAAGCACAACGGGAAAGATATGATGGCTTTTTCCCGCCGGACCCTGAATCCGAGAGAGGAGCAGACCAGAAGCGCTCTGTACGAGCGTATGCACGACGCCTATGTCGCAAATGAAAAAAAGATCGCGCTTCACGGCACTCTGTATGTCTCCAAAGATCAGCCGCTGACCATGACCCTTGAAACAGATGATGACGTGAGGATTCCGAAAATTTCGCTCACAGAGCAGGGCGAGACTGTACAGGCTGCGCTCAGCAAGCCACTGACAAAAGACCGGATTGCTTCGCAGATGAAAAAGACCGGAGGTTCGGATTTCGTATTCACGGGTCTCGATGTCTACACGGACGATGATTCATTTGTTCCCATGGGAGCACTGAACGCTTTCCGAAGACGCGCGCTGGAATCCGTCAGTCATGAGATCCTCGCCGCAAAAAAAAGGTCCGCGCCTTCGTCAAAGCAAAGTCTGTCCAGTCCGTCTTATTGGAACGGAAAGTCTGAAGATACATACTTTGCTGTCTCTGTAGAGACGGCTGATCAGTTTTCCGCGGCTTTATCTCACAGCTTTGTCAGGAAGATCTATATAAGTGAATCAATTTTGGCGGGAAGGCACGATCTGAGAAGCATTGCCGCAAAATATGCAACAGAAGCTGCCGATGCCCGCTTTGGCACGGATACAATTTCACAGGACTACATGTCAGGAGCCCGTCTCCTCATCAGAATCTGCCGGGAAAGAGGAATCGAGCCCTATATTATGCTCCCCTATATTGAAAGGCCGGGCTATATGCCCGAGTTTTATGAGCACCTTACGGAACTTATAAGCGAAGGTGCCGCCGGGTTCCTTGCCCGCTCTTTTGAATCCGCGTCTCATCTTTTCAATCTCGGACGTGCAAATATGACGATTCTTGATGCAGGCGTTTACACGTGGAATGCGGAAGCGCTTATGTGGGCAGAAGAAAACGGTTTCTTCAAAGTCACCGCGCCTTATGAACTCAATAAAAAAGAGCTCAGAACGCGAGGCGGCCGCACATCGGAGATCATTGTTTACGGCAGGATCCCTCTTATGGTCACAGTCCAGTGTCTCAGGAAAAATCTGACAGGCTGCTCAGGAAAATCGGGGATCGTTTATCTGAAGGACCGCACAAAACGTGTATTTCCTGTAAAACAAGACTGCATTTTCTGCTATAATACTGTCTATAACAGCGAAGTTCTCTCACTGATCGGGGAGTCCGCGTTCCTTGGAGCTGCCGGTTTTAACGCAAGACGCATCTCTTTAACGACTGAGACTTTAGATGAGGCGGAAAAAGTGCTTTGCGCGTTTGAGAACGCGTCCGGCGAACTTCCGGAAAATCTCACTGTCTCTTATACGAAAGGCCACTTTAATCGCGGAGTAGAATAAACATGATTCAACTGCCTTCAATTATTGCCAATTCAGCGAGTGTTGTGACGCAGCTAGCAAAATATCTGTTTGTCCTCCTTATCCTGCTCTTTGTGCTTTTGGATTTTTCTTATTTCAGCAGGAAAGGCCAGAAAGCTAAAAACGCTCTTGTCGCCAAACAGATCGTGATTATTTTTATCTTTGACACGCTGGGTTATTTTCTGTGTTTCCTGCACTCTGCCAATCTCTTTTTCATACTGATGCTCGGAGGCATCTACGCATATCTCTTTGTAACTCTCAGCGGCTACAGGATGATGTACCCCAAATCCTCCATGCTGCTCGTCAACAATATGCTGATGCTTCTTTCCATAGGGTTCGTTATCATCGGACGCCTGGATCTTTCAGAAGCGCTAAAACAGTTTGTGATCGCGTCCGGAGCCACAGTCCTGGCTTTTCTTGTTCCCGTGATCATCCGCAAACTGCATTTTCTTAACAGGCTTACCTGGCTGTACGCGATTATCGGCATAGCAAGTCTTCTCATCGTTCTTGCCCTGGCCGTTACGAGCAGAGGAGCAAAGCTGTCTATCTCTATCGGAGGAATAACTGTCCAGTTCTCGGAGATCGTCAAGATCACACTGGTATTCTTTATGGCAGCCAAGCTGACGGAAAAGGATCCGATTCCTTTCCGCGATGTCGTCATTACAACTATAGTAGCAGCCGTTCATGTCATTATCCTCGTGCTCTCAACAGACCTGGGTACAGCGCTCGTGTTTTTTATTGCCTATATAGTTGTGATCTACGTTGCCACCGGCAAAGCAGTCTATCCTCTGGCCGGCCTTCTTGGCGGCTCACTGGCAGCTGTCTGTGCATATTTTCTCTTTAACCACGTGCGTCAGAGAGTTGAGGCCTGGAGGAACCCGTTCTACAATTATGATACGACAGGCTACCAGATCTCTCAGAGCCTGTTCGCTATCGGAGCGGGCGGATGGTTCGGAACCGGACTGTTCCTCGGCCGGCCGGAGACCATACCGGTCGCGTCAAAAGATTTTGTTTTTTCCGCGATCTGCGAGGAATTCGGAGGTGTGTTCGCCATCGCCCTTATACTAATATGCATGAACACGTTTCTGCTTATCTGCAACATATCACTGAAGATCGAGAACCGGTTCTACAAGCTTATTGCCCTTGGTCTCGGAGCCGAATACGGTTTCCAGGTCTTCCTTACAATCGGCGGTGTCACAAAGTTCATACCTATGACCGGTATAACACTGCCGCTCGTCAGTTACGGCGGAAGCTCAGTACTGAGCACGATTATTTTGCTGGCGATCATTCAGGGATTATATATCCTGCGCGAAGATGAAGGAGAGGAACGCGAACGTGAGCGGAAGAGATTGGGATACTGATTCTGAATCCCTGACCGAAGAAGAAATCGGCAGAGACGTCAGACAAATTATGAACAACGGACTTAAAAGACCGCCTCATCCCGACCGACAAGCGGGCAGGGGACGGCGGATCGACGAGATCAACAGAACAGTTTATACTGATGAAGGTCTCTCGAATTATGAAACACCCCGGAGAGAGCTGACTAAGGAAGATAAAAAGAGACTTCGGAAAGAAGAGAAAGCGGAGCGTAAGATAAGGCGGCAGATCAACGCGCCCTACACATTTATTTCCTACGCCTTCGTCCTGGTCTTTCTCATGTTGATCGGTTACCTGGTCTATTTTAATATCTATGAGAGGGACTCGATCCAGAACAGCCCGTACAACAAGCGTCAGGACTCTCAGAACCGGTACGTGACGCGCGGCTCGATCACCTCCGCGGACGGGACGATACTGGCCGAGACGCAAACAGACGAGTCGGGCAAGGAGAGAAGGTATTACCCATACGGAAACGAATTTGCCCACATTGTCGGCTATGACACTAACGGCAAGGCCGGTCTCGAGTCCGTATGCAACTACGACCTTCTGGCTTCCCACTACAATATCATTGACCGTGTAACAAACGAGTTCACCGGCCAGAAGAACCCCGGGGACACGGTCGTCTCTACGCTGAATGTGAGCCTGCAGGAAACTGCCTACAGCGCGCTCGGAGAGTACAGGGGCGCGGTCGTCGTCATAGACCCGAAGACCGGCGATATACTCGCAATGGTGAGCAAACCGGACTTTAATCCGAATACTATTGCGTCTGACTGGAATGATATAATCAGCGTAAACACGAATTCTCAGCTGGTCAACAGAGCAATATCCGGACTCTATCCCCCCGGCTCGACCTTTAAAATCGTTACAGCCCTGTCATATTTCCAGAAAAACGCTACATTTGCCGATTTCAGCTTCGACTGCACAGGTGTGCTCGAAAACAGCGGCCATACGGTGCATTGTTTTGATCAGACAGCCCACGGGCAGGAGGATTTTGAGCTGGCATTTGCCAACAGCTGCAACTGTGCCTTCTCCCAGATAGGGCTCGATGTCGGTGCTAACGCGCTCAGATCTACTGCGGAATCTCTCCTGTTCAATCAGACGCTGCCCTGTCTTCTCGGCGGTAAAAAGAGCAGCTTTCCGCTAAAGGCATCCGAGGGAAACGCCGCAATGATGCAGACAGCCTTCGGTCAGGGCGATACGCTCGTGACTCCGTACCACATGGCCCTCATAGTCTCGGCCATAGCCAACGACGGAATTCTCATGAAGCCTCGCTTCGTCAAAAGAGTGGAGAGCGTGGACGGCAGCGTGGTATCAAAAAATGATCCTGAGCAGTATAAGACCATAATGACTAAAACAGAGGCCGATCAGATGAAGAACCTGATGGAGAAGGTCGTGACGAACGGTACCGGCAGCGGTCTCTATACCGACTGGTACAGCGCCGCGGGAAAAACAGGATCCGCCGAATACAGAAGAGAGGACGGTCAGACAGGAACTCACTCATGGTTCGTGGGATTCTCAGACGTCGAAGACCCTGATATCGTGGTCGCAGTCATTGCGGAGGACGCCGGCGCGGGAAGCACAACGGCAGTTCCTATTGCAAGGGAGATTTTTAATTCGTATTATAGTAGTTAGGATTATAAAATTATGTTAAAATGGTCTGAGAATTTAATTGTCGGAGACACTCTGCGCACAAGAAAAGACAGCGTCATTGCAAGGATCAACGATAAAAAGCCGGTCTACTCCGTTTATCTCCTGACCCTTCCGTCGGGAAGCGAGGGACAGCTTGATATCATCAGCGCTTATTTTCTCATTCAGGACCGTATCCGCGATATGACCCCTGAAATTCTGGGAATCTTCGGAAGCCGAAAAGAAGCCTTAGGTGAAATCACAAGTCTCACGGGTGAGTGTTACGCTAAGAACGGCAATGTCGATCTTCAGCAGTATCTTCGCGATTTAAATGTATTGCAATAAAACTTTGGCAGGTATTACAGCATGACGATATTGGGGATTTTACTCACAATATTGAAAACTATAGGAATAATTCTCCTTATCCTGCTTCTTCTTGTCCTGGTCATTATACTTCTCATTCTGTTCGTGCCCGTCCGTTACAAGGTACATGCGGACAAAGTCGGATGGGATCTTAACGCCGGAGGAAATGTCTCCTGGCTCCTGCATATGATTTCTGTTGATGTCGGCTACGGCATACGGGAGAGCGGATATGGAGGGGGCTTCACGAAAGATATACGTATCTTCGGCATATCGATCTTTAAAGTAAGGAAATGGCTTGCATACCGGAAAAAGAAGAAGGCGAAAGCAGCCGGACCTCAGGAAGCGGAACCTGTGTCAGCTGAAACTGAAACTGCACCCGTTAATGAGAGCCAAGGCGTATCAACGTATACCCCCGAACCTTCTTTGAAAGGAGCAGGCGAAGCAGGAGAGTCTCCGCAAACGGAATCTGGCAGCGGGGAAGCAGAAACTCCCCATACAGAACCTGATACAGGGGAAGCAGAAACTCCCTATGCGGAAACCGATACAGAGGAAGCAGAAACACCCTGTGCGGAATCTGACAGCGGCGCGGAAGAAGCTCCCCGGGCAGAAACCGAGAGCGGGACCGAAAATTCTGTCGATGACGCCGAGCCGCGCGGCAGATCTCTCCCCGGCCGGATTTCCGGTATTGTGCAGAAAGTGAGTGAATTGCTCCTGAGTCTCCCGGGCAGGATTTATGAGATTCTTGTTACAATTTTCATGAAGATCCTGGAATTTTTTACGATGCTCTGCGGCATTCCCGGCAGGATCGTCGCCGGGTGCGGTCTCATCATCGATAAGATGCTTACGGTCTTCGGGAAAATCACACTGATAACGGATTTCTTTTTCGACGACCGGACCCAGGACGCGATCCACATGCTCCTTTGCAAAACAGGAAATCTGCTGGGCCACGTAAGACCGCGGACGCTTTCCGGTCATCTTGACTTCGGTTTTGACGATCCTTCAATTACAGGCAGGGTGCTTGGCATTCTTTCTGTTTTCCTTCCGCAGGTCGGAAAAACATTCGATATCAATCCGGATTTTGAGAATTCTCATCTGGAATGCGATATAACTTCAAGCGGACGGATTTATCTCTTTTATCTCATCTACATTGCGGCATCAACATATTTTAACAAGAACATTAAATATGTGATCCGATATGTCAAACACTTAAGAAAAGAATTGTCACAGGCATAAGCCGCCGGGTGGCACGATAATAAGGAGGAATTAGTACCATGGCAGATAATGAATTCAGAACAAATGTAGATTCGCTGTTCCGGGGAATGGACCAGTTCATTTCTTCCAAGACAGTCGTCGGAGAGGCGATCCACCTCGGTGATACGATCATTGTACCGCTTGTCGATGTCAGTTTCGGCGTTGCGGCAGGCGCGGCGACAAGCAGCAGAAATCCTAATTCAGGCGGCGGCATTGGCGGAAAAATGACTCCTAGCGCGGTCCTTGTTATCTCGAATGGTACGACAAAGATGGTGAACGTGAAAGGTCAGGACAGCCTTTCCAAGCTTCTCGACCTGGTCCCCGACGTCGTGAACAGGTTTACCGGCGGCAGCAAGGCGTCTTCAGTAGAAGATGATATCCCTGGGACAGAAGAATAAACAGCTAATATTGCCAGTGCTTATAAGATGAAGGCAGATGTCGCTTTGCGCGCGTGTCTAAAGTCACGATAATTGCGCGATGGCACGAAAAAATAAAACCCCCGCGAAAGCGGGGGTTAATTATTTTTCACTTAATGAAGAAAAGAAGAGCGATCAGGCTCTCTCTACCTTGCCGGATCTGAGGCAGCTGGTGCATACGTATGCACGCTTTGCAGCACCGTTCTCCATGATTCTTACTCTCTTGATATTGGATTTCCACATATGGTTAGATCTTCTATGAGAATGGCTCACTTTAATTCCGAAGTGAGCTCCCTTTCCGCAAACAGAGCAAACAGCCATCAATAACACCTCCTTACGATAGAATAAGGCCTTATGGCCTGCAACGAGAGATATTCTATCATAAATCCCCGAGCCGTTTCAAGTGTTTTATTAGAATTATAAAGAAATATTTTTCCTCCAATAACACGCTTTCCTGCGGATGAATTTTGTGCATTGTCGTTTTTGGCATTTCAACGAATATTTAGAGCTATCTTTGTTAAATTTAAGTTAATTTTTTTCGATTTTACGTTACAAAACGATTAATAAATCTGTTATTATTATACTCGTGTCATAAACTAATATCGGGGATGAAATAATTAATGAAAGGAGCTGATAAAATTAACTAAACGATGCATTTGGTTTACCCTGATCTGCGGGATTGCTTTCACATTAAGCGCAAACCCGGTCTTTGCGGATCCAGAACAGACGGCAGACGAAGAATTTGGAGGGGCCTTCGCTGCCAATGAAGTGTCTCCTGATATCGATTCCACATTAGCGGGGGAATTCTTATCCTGTGAAAATACAGAATATGATTATACCGACGAAAAAGAAGATGATATATTCAGCATCACAATGGATGAAATCCAGGGCTGTGAGAGCTTTTCGGAAATCAATCCGGAAGGTGAGGCCAATAATCTATCCACTCTCTCAGGCGAGGAGGGAACTGAACAATCATCCGATGGGCAGGAGGAAACGTCAGATGATACTTCACCGGACACACTTACCGAAACAAATTACTTGATAACAAATGATTGCTCTGAGACAGAAGATTCTCAGGAAATCGACGGCTATTCTGACACGACCAAATCATCCTGTGATATCGCAGCGGACGGCGATATCTCTGCGTCCGAAGCATCAGACACAACTAATAATCAAAATAATGAGACGGATACACCTGCCAACACCAATCCTGACTCTCTGTATGACGCAGGAACTGCGGATGTCCGGTTAATCGAACAGACTACAGATATCGAGGCGGATTCCGATTCGACCGAGGAAGCACTCGTCGGTGCGTCACCAACACCTTTAAAGACATTCTACAATGTCGTGACAGATTTCGGCGCAAACGGCAATGACAGCGCAGCAGATGAAGTCAAGCTGAGAGAAGCGCTCTACCAGGCCGGTCTGGCAGGTCAGCACTTTTCGCAGATGGTAGAGGTTTTTGTTCCCAAAGGCACTTATCACCTTCGGGACTCGCTTTTCATATTTTCCAACATCTGGCTTCACCTGGCCGACGGAGCGATGATGTACCGGGATGATCCCTCAAAGCTGATGCTCCTTGGGGTCTATCTTGATCCGAACGGAAATATTGTTCACTCGAAGGACTGCAAGGTCGGCGGATATAACCAGATCAAAAACGTGAAGATATCCGGCGGAGAGTGGAACGGCGGAGTAAAATCCACTGACACATACAAGAATCAGTTCAGTGAGATGGATATTGTATTCCGTCACGGTGAGAACATCACGATAGAGAATACTACGATAGGAAACGACACCTCCATCCACAGCGTAAATTTTGACGGCTGCAGGAATCTTACGTTCAACAACGTGAAATTTGTCAACCACTATAAGTATCAGGGCGCAGACTCAAAGTATTACGTTAACGGTTCAAAGACGTCCAACGATTCCTACGCCTACAAAGAGGCTCTGCACACGGATTATCTGTCAACGGATGACTGGGGATCGAACGCAAAGCCGATCGAGAATCTCGGAATGCCGAATGTTCAGATAACGAACTGTACGTTCCAGAATGTAGTGTCAGGCGTCGGCACCCACCATACTCCAAGCGGTGTCTATGCTGACGGCTATAAAATCGTGGGATGCACTTTCCGCGACGTACCGTACGTCTGCATCAACGCCTATAACTTCCGTGATTTTGTGTGCAAGGAAAACATAGCTTCCGGAGTGAACTGCTTTCTGCAGGGCGTAAATCTTTATGCATGGAAGAACGGTGCAGCATACATTATCAACAACACAATAAACGGCAGGAAGTATAGCGGCGCGGCTCCATACGCCGCGATCGAGATCAGGGACAACAGCAACGTCCTGATCATGAACAACACCTTTGGTAACATTCAGGCAGACGGCGTAAAACTGTCTGTGAGCAATCAGAATTACCGCACCTCCGGATACAGGATGAAAGCGGAAGTCATGCAGAATCTCTTCTATGACGGAGTCGGGAAAGCAGGCGGCAATACCAATTACGCGGCTGTGCGCGCCCTTCCCGGTGTCATGCTCACGACATGGAAGAATAACATGTATCTTGGCGGCGGGTCAGGGTCGACCAAAATCTACGGTATTTATCTGAATAATTGCTCGGATAACTGCAAGCTCTCCACTGACTATATAAGCGGAGCCACGACAGGAATCTATGCCAACACACTTCACAACCTCATTATCAAGCAGAGTGAAGTTTTGAAGTCCAGAGAGACAGGTATCTATGCGGCGAACATTGACGGTCTCCTCATAACCGGCACAAAAATCCTCTGCGGTCTCGGCAACGGACTCCATATCACCGGATCCAAACATGTCAGTAATGTAAGCAGCTTATCACTCTGGAACAACGGCAAGGACCTGCTTCTGATGAATCTGTATAACGCGAATGACGTGGCTTCATTTGCAACTTTCATGGCGACCACGACCGTTACTTCCGGCATAAAGCTTCCATGTATCTACTACAAGTTGGGAGATATCAATTTCGACGGTCAGACGAACAAAGCTGATTTCGACATTCTCTCACGCGTAGTATACGGCAAAGAATCCATGACTCCTGCCGAAATGTATATCGCCGACATGAATAAGGACAGTGTTGTGGATCACAGGGATATAGCGCTCCTTCGTTCCGCTATTCATATCTGACAGAATACCTGAAAAACCCATCGCGGCAGCCGTTACCGGATATAAAATCCGCACTGCCTCACTGCATAAAGTGAGGCAGTTTTTTTTATATCTTTCTTTTTTACAGCAAAGCGTTTATAATACCAGTGATAATAATCTGAAAAACTGTTTAGGAAAGGGATAAAAATCCGCTTATACAATGGAGGTCATTTATGAAAGGACGCCTGAATTCTGAGTATGGACAGATCACGATAAGCTCAGATGTAATAGCAACCTACGCAGGTTCCGTAGCAGTCGGCTGCTTCGGAATCGTCGGTATGGCAGCCTACAGTGTAAAGGACGGTCTGTTCCATCTGCTAAAAAAGGACAGCCTGAAATATGGAATTAACGTTAAGATCGAAGAGAATAAGATTTCACTTGTTATTCACTGCATCGTCTCTTACGGTGTCAGCATCCCGACTATCACAGAGAATCTCGTCGAAGCGTTAAAGTACAAGCTCGAGCAATTTACCGGCATGAAGGTAGAAAACGTAGAAATCCTCGTTGAGGGCATACGCGTAATCGATTGATGAAGGGGAAAGAGGTAGATTAAGATGAGTGTGAATACAATTGATGCTTCGCTGCTTCGCAAGTGTTTCCTTGCGGGTGCCAAGAATCTTGAAATCAAAAAAGAGTGGATCAACGAGCTGAATGTCTTCCCGGTTCCCGATGGCGACACCGGCACAAATATGACTCTGACCATTATGTCTGCGGCAAATGAAGTCAGTGCTCTGCCGGAAGCAGATATAGACCAGATCGCTAAGGCGATCTCATCAGGATCGCTGAGGGGCGCGCGCGGCAATTCCGGTGTCATTCTCTCCCAGCTGCTCCGCGGCTTCACAAAAGCGATCCGGGATTCAAAGGAAATCGACGGTAATATGATCGCCGATGCTTTCCAGAAAGCGGTCGAGACGGCTTACAAGGCAGTTATGAAGCCGAAAGAGGGTACGATCCTCACCGTAGCCAAAGCGGTTGCCAAGGCTGCTGCCGATTATGAGAACAAAGAAGATCTCGGAGCCATGTTAGAGACCTGCGTGCGGGAAGGCGATGAAGCCCTTGCAAGGACCCCGGACCTTCTGCCGGTCCTTAAAGAAGCCGGCGTTGTCGATTCCGGCGGTCAGGGCCTCATGGTCGTTCTCCACGGTGCGCTCGACGCCTTCAACGGTCTCGAGATCGATCTTGACTTCGAAGCTCCGGAGACACATGTGAATATTGCTCCTCAGCCGATCAGCACGGATCACATTGAATTCGGCTACTGCACAGAATTCATTGTAAAGCTCGACAATGAGGACGCTTTCACCGAGGATGAGGAGGACAGCATGAAATCCTACCTTCTCGGTCTCGGTGACAGTCTCGTGTTCGTCGTCGGCGACGGCATGGTCAAAGTCCATGTCCACACGAATCATCCGGGCAAGGCATTTGAAAAAGGTCTCGAATACGGCCAGCTGACCCGCATGAAAGTCGACAACATGCGTGAAGAACATCAGGAAAAGCTCTTCAAATCAAGTGTTGTGGCAGCTGCCCGCGAGGCTGAACTGAAGGCAAAAGGGGACGCTGAAAAATCGGCAAAAGAAGCTCCGCGCAAGGAGAACGCTTTTATCTCTGTCACAATCGGGGATGGTCTCTCGGATGTGTTCAGAGAACTCGGTGTCGATGTGCTCATCGAGGGCGGACAGACCATGAACCCGAGCACGGAAGATATGCTGGCAGCCATCGAGAAAGCACACGCGGAGAATGTATTTATTCTTCCGAATAACAAGAACGTCATCCTTGCCGCCAATCAGGCAAGAGACCTGGTAGAAGACTGCAGCGTACATGTTATCCCGACGAAGACGATTCCGCAGGGTATTACCGCTGTCGTTAACTTTGTACCGGAAAGATCGCCGGAAGAGAATGTCGAGTGCATGACAGAAGAGATTGCCAATGTCAAGTCAGGCGAGGTCACTTACGCTGTCCGCGACACAAAAATCGACGGAATCGAGATTACATCCGGTGATATCATGGGAATCGGTGACGACGGTATCCTCGCGGTCGGCGGAGATGTTCCGAGCGTCGTAATGGAGATGCTGGATAAACTTGTCGACGAGGATTCTGAGCTGATCTCACTCTATTACGGCAAGGACTATGAGGAAGAAGCCTGCGAGGAGCTGGCTGAGCTTATCCGGAACAAGTATCCGGACCTTGACGTCGAGGAAAATCCGGGCGGACAGCCGATTTATTACATCGTGCTGTCAGTCGAATAAGCCTTGAAGAATACTCGAAAACACAGGGATCAATTCTTCATCGCGCTATACTCTCTATTATTGTCACATTGACGCGCCGCCATTTTAAGGCGGCAAGTCAGTCACATCAACTTTAACGGAGCTGTCGCATCAGACGGTGTCACCGTTATATAAGGCAGACATTTGCACATAACGTCTGCCTTATATAGCGGCGGTCCGCCTTAATGCGGCAGCCCCTCATATTTTTATGGAAGGCTATATGGAACTGACCAGAATTAAGGGAATCGGACCGAAAACCGAAAAACTGTTCAACAAACTCGGCATCTTCACCTGCGAGGACCTTATCCGCTATTATCCGGTCCACTATGACGCCTATATGCCCCCCTGTCCGGCAGGCAATGTCATAGTCGGTGCAAAATGCGCAGTGCAGGGAACGATAGCGAAGGCTGTGGTCGTCCGGCCGACCCGGCGTGTCACGATCTCTACTACTGAGATTGATGATCCGACGGGAAGAATAAGACTCACCTGGTACAATGCTCCATACATACGAACTGTTTTAAAGCGCGGCGCTCAGTACATATTCCGGGGAACGGTCTCTCAAAAGGGCGGCGTTAGAATAATGGAACACCCGGAAATCTTCACACCCGCGCAGTACAGCGAGAAACTTAAGACTCTGAACCCGGTCTACGGACTCACGAAAGGCCTGTCGAACAATACGGTCTCCAAGGCAGTTAAGGCTGCATTTGAGCTCATCGGTCCCGAAGCAGAATATCTGCCGGAACAAATCTGCAGAATGAACGATCTTCAGGACGAATCGCAGGCTGCCCGAACAGTCCACTTTCCCGGGACAGAGAAGGATCTATTCTCGGCCAGAAAAAGAATCGCGTTCGATGAATTTTTCTTTTTTATCATGGCTCTCCGGAAAATGAAGGACGCGGAAGCGGATATCCGTAACGGATACCCGATGAAGCGCACCTGGGAAACGGAGGAGATAATAGACAACCTTCCCTACCGTCTCACCAACGCCCAGATTCGCGTATGGCAGGAGATCGAAGATGATCTTGCAGGCAAAAAGCTCATGTCCAGACTCGTACAGGGCGATGTCGGATCAGGGAAGACGATCATCGCTTTTCTCGCAATGGTCATGTGCGCTGAAAACGGTCATCAGAGCGCCCTCATGGCACCTACAGAAGTCCTCGCAAGACAGCACTTTGAAAAATTTGAGAAAATGTGCCTGAATTCCGGCAACAAAAAGCTTAGGCCGATCCTCCTCACCGGCTCTCTTAAAGCAAAGGAAAAGCGCGATGCCCAGAAAAAAATCAGAGAAGGAGATGCCAATATCATCATAGGCACGCACGCCCTTATACAGGAAGCTGTTGAGTACAGCGATCTTGCCCTTGTCATCACGGACGAGCAGCACAGATTCGGTGTTGACCAGAGAAAAGCTCTATCAGGCGGCATTTCTCCGCCTCATCGTCTGGTCATGTCGGCGACTCCAATACCGCGCACACTGGGTGTTATTTATTACGGAGACCTCGATATCTCGATCATCGACGAACTGCCTGCCCGAAGGCTGCCCATAAAGAACTGTGTCGTGGACAACAGCTGGCGGGACAAAGCAATGAAATTCATAAAGAGAGAGGTCGATACGGGTCATCAGGCCTATATCATATGCCCGATGATCGAAGCCAGCGAAGGTCTGGATGTGGAAAATGTCATCGATTATTCTAAAAATCTGAAAAAGGTATTTCCCGAGTACAGCATAGCCATGCTGCACGGACGGATGAAGCCGGCGGAAAAGAATAAGATCATGGAGGATTTTGCCTCACATAAAATTCAGATTCTTGTGTCAACGACCGTGGTGGAAGTAGGAGTGGATGTCCCGAACGCGACCGTGATCATGATAGAAAACGCAGAGCGCTTCGGGCTGGCAGCCCTTCACCAGCTGAGAGGAAGAGTCGGCCGCGGCGACGCCCAGTCCTATGCCATTTTCATGTCAGGCCAGGAAAGCGATGATGTACGCCGGAGACTTGATATCCTTAACCGGAGCAATGACGGCTTTGAGATAGCCGAGAAAGATTTTGAACTGAGAGGACCGGGAGATCTTCTCGGGATCCGGCAGAGCGGCGATGCGCTGTTTGACGTCGCAGATCTGCAGAGAGACAGAGATGTTCTGGCAAAGGCCGGGGAGATTGCCGCAGTCATCATGCACGATGATCCTGCCCAGATCTCAGATGCCTACTCTGTCCTCAGGACCCGGTTAGACGCATATATGTCAAAAGAAAATGTCAATCTGATACTGTAACCAATACGTAGAAGTACCGCCGGGCTGTGCCATGCGTTCGCTTCCGGCAGCACAGGCAGCATAAGCAGAACATATGATTATTCCGATATATTAACTAATTTGAGCTTTAAGCCAATTGACACTGTTATTCATAAGCATTTTTGACCAATTATCCCAATATTCAAAACTGATACTTACGGGCTTATAATAGCCAAAAATAACAAAATATTTATAAACTCATTGTGTTTTTTTGGATATTTTGCTATAATATCATTGACTTTAAGTTATCTTCCTGCACATTTTATAAGGAGACTCTCATGAATATTGGAATGATTGCACACAATAGTAAAAAAACTCTCATGGAAGATTTCTCAATTGCTTACAAGGGTATCCTTTCCCGCCACGATATATACGCAACAGGAACCACGGGGCGACGCATCGAAGACGCAACTAACCTCAGGATCCATAAGTTTCTCCCGGGTGCCATAGGAGGCGACAAACAGTTCTCCGAGATGATCGAGAGAAACGCAATGGACATGGTCATATTGTTCTACAATCCAAGCATGATCGATCCGAAAGAACCGGATGTAGGAAAAATCATTACGGCCTGTGACAGGAACAATATTCCGGTCGCTTCGAACATCGCTACCGCAGAGCTTCTGGTACTGGGACTCGGTCGGGGTGACCTGGACTGGCGTCTCACGATGCAGAGCAGTGACATCGTATAACCGGAGGATACATACTTGAGAGTAATAGCCGGAAAAGCCAGATCCATGCCGCTTCGGACCGTGAAGGGTATGGATGTAAGACCGACAACAGACAGGACCAAAGAGACTCTTTTTAACATTTTAATGCCGTGGATCCCCGGGTGCCGTTTCCTTGATTTATATGCCGGCAGCGGCTCGATTGGAATCGAAGCATTGAGCCGTGGAGCCAGCAGCGCGGTCTTCGTCGAAAAGGACAGAAAGACGCAGGAACTCATTCTGGAGAATCTGGAGTTCACTAAACTTTTGGAGGGCGCGACGCTCATACGCGGTGATGTGAATTCCGTACTGGGCAGGCTTGGCAGCGAAAAATTCGATGTCATATTCCTTGATCCTCCCTTCAATCACGGTCTTGAAAAAGAGACTCTGGAAATTCTGTCGGGTCTTGATATTCTTGAAGAGGATGGCCTCATAGTAGTAGAGGCATCCCCGAAAACTGATTTTTCATATCTGGATGATCTTGGATTCGAAAAATTCAAGGAACGCAGATACGGAATGAGCCAGCATATTTTTCTGAAGAAGAGACGGGACTTATAATTTGGGAGGAGGAAATATCATGCGGCGAGCCGTTTATCCCGGGTCTTTTGACCCTGTCACCAATGGTCATCTGGATATCATCAAGCGGGCAAGCAAGCAATTTGATGAAGTAATTGTCGGAGTTTTAGTGAATTCAAAAAAAACTCCGTTGTTTTCAATAGAAGAACGTGTTAATATACTAAAAGAGGTAACATCGGATATACCGAATATTGTGGTCAAATCATTTGAAGGACTATCTGTCAATTTTGTCAGATCCTGCGATTCGAACACGATCATCCGGGGGCTTCGCGCGATATCGGATTTCGAATTTGAGCTGCATCTGGCTCAGACCAACCGGATCCTCGCACCGGATATCGATACAATGTTCCTGATCACAAGTCTCGAGTACGCATTCTTAAGTTCATCCACAGTAAAAGAGGTGGCTATGTTCGAGGATGACCTCGAAAAATTCGTTCCGTGTCAGGTCGCGAAGCTCCTGAGAGAGAGAATACGGAAAATTGAAAATTAGCGTTACATAAGGAGAAAAATCATGGCCAGCAGAATTGAGCAGATTATAGAAGAAATTGAAGAGTATGTAGACAGTTGTAAATTTCAACCGCTGTCCACGACCAAGATCGTTGTGAACAAGGAAGAGCTGGAGGAGCTTCTTCGAGAGCTGCGCCTTAAGACTCCGGATGAGATCAAGCGTTATCAGAAGATCATTTCCAATAAAGATGCAATTCTTGCAGATGCGCAGTCCAAGGCAGACGGCATTGTAGCCAACGCAGAGGCGAGAGCCAAGGAACTTGTCAGCCAGCATGAAGTCATGCAGCAGGCTTATGCCCAGGCCAACGACACGATCAACAAGGCCAACCAGCAGGCTCAGGGCATTCTTGATTCCGCGACGCAGGACGCCAACAACATCAGAATTTCAGCCCTCACCTACACAGATGAGATGCTGGCAAGCCTTGAGAGCATTCTCGGGGCAACGATTTCCGACGCCGGCGGAAAATACAAAGGTTTTCTTGATTCACTTCAGGGAGCCTATGACACGGTCAGAAGGAATCGTCAGGAACTCTCTCCGCAAGGCGCACAGCAGCCTGCCGCAGAAGCGCCTTCCTATGATCTGGAAGACGACTACGACGACGGCGTAGACGAAGACGACGATCTTTAATGTAATCAGGTGACGATATGCGGGGATGTTCCACTGAACATCCCCATATTTCTTTTTTCGCTGAGCGGCTGATATAATCTGCCGTCCGCATGATACTTATTAACCAGCACATTTTTGGGAGGATGAACATGAATGACTTGAGAAATTTAGAGCCTGCTGATGTATTTCGTTATTTTAAAGAGATCTCGGATATTCCCAGAGGTTCCGGCAATACTGATGGCATGACTGAGTACCTGATTGAATTTGCAACATCCCATAATTTTGACGCTGTTGCGGACGAAGTAGGCAATGTTATCATCTACAAAGATGCTTCGGAGGGCTACGAAGCATCACCGGTAACGATCCTCCAGGGACATGTCGATATGGTATGTGCCAAGACACCGGAGTCCACGCATAATTTCCTCACCGACCCGCTCGATCTTGAGGTCGAAGGGGATGATCTCTATGCTGCCGGCACCTCGCTCGGAGGCGATGATGGCATAGCGGTCGCCTATATGCTGGCTATCCTAGATAACGATGAGATCGTCCACCCGGCGCTTGAATGTGTCTTTACCGTCGACGAGGAAATCGGTCTCAAGGGTGCTGCCCATCTTAATACAGCCGAGATGCTTACCGGCAAGCGTCTCATCAACATCGACAGCGAGAAAGAGGGTGTTCTCACTGTTGGCTGCGCCGGAGGAATCCGGGTCGATTCCGTTATCCCGACAAAACGGGCGACGATCAGAGGCGTTCCTGTTCTGGTCGAAATCTCCGGTCTTAGGAGCGGACACTCTGCGGAAGCGATCACGAAAGGCAGGATCAACGCCAACAAAATGCTGGGTCGTTACCTGTACGCGCTTGACCGCAAGGTCGCCTACTCGCTTTCGGATGTCTCCGGCGGTGACAAGGACAACGCGATCCCAGCTCTTGCTAAGGCTCACATCATTATCGACGAGGATGATCTTGCAAATGTCAAGAAGTTCACACGCGATTTCACTGCCGATGTCAGAAAAGAGTATGCCGGCACCGATGATGAGATCAAAATCACCCTTGATACAGGACATTCGCACAAGGTGACAGTCATGGATCAGATCAGTCAGGAGAGAGTCATCGCGTTCCTGAATCTCATCCCCAACGGCGTACGCCATATGTCGGCTATTTCACCGGGTCTTCCTCAGACTTCTACCAATGTAGGAATCATGCGCACAGGTTCAGAACAATTCGTCGCCACATCACTTGTCCGGAGTTCACTCGTGAGTGAGAGAACAGCGGTAGTGAACAGGATCAGACTTCTCACCGAGTTCCTGGAAGGACAGATTCTTCTTAAGGATGAGTATCCCGCATGGGAATACAATGAGGAATCCGAACTCCGCGGCATCATGCAGAAGACCTACACTGAAATGTTCGGAGAGGAACCCAAAATCGAAGTCACTCACGGCGGTCTTGAATGCGGCATCTTCTATGGCAAGATCGATGGTCTTGATGTCGTATCATTCGGACCGGATATCAGAGATATCCACACGCCGAAAGAAAAGCTTTCTATCTCCTCCGCCAAACGTATGTGGGATTATCTGCTGAAAGTTCTTGAGGCTCTTAAATAACAGGCGCCGAAGTGCCTTCGTTCCAATCCGGAACGACACAGGCACATCCGGCTTATCACCTACGCATGCAAGGCATCGGCAGATACGTTTCTGAGAATTATATCGGTAAAAACTATGGAAATACAGCTTTGGAAAGAGCTCCTGCAGCCTTATGAACAGGCGGTCACCGAGCTGACCGCCAAGTTCAACTGTCTTAGAGATGAATATCGAAAAAACAATCAGCATTCACCGATCGAGACAGTCAGCGGCAGAGTTAAAACGGTCACAAGTATCCTTGAAAAGATGCAGAAGAAAGGGATCGGATTTGACCGGCTCGAAGAGGAAATTGAAGACATCGCCGGAATCCGCATCATCTGTCAGTTCGTAGAGGATATAGAAAAAGTAGCAGTTCTCATCCGAAGACGATACGACATGGTCGTAATAGAAAAAAAAGACTATCTGGCCAACCACAAGTCGAGCGGATACAGAAGCTATCACATGATTGTTTGGTACACGGTCGAGACTATAAACGGTCCCAAGCAGATCCACGTCGAGATCCAGATCCGAACAATGGCAATGAATTTCTGGGCAACGACAGAGCACTCACTGCAGTACAAGTATAAGGGAGTGCTTCCTGTTCATGTGTCAAAACAGCTTGAGATCATTGCCGATTCCGTCTATCAGCTCGATACACAGATGTCACGGGTCAGGTCCGAGATCATTGATGCCGAGAACCATTCGGAGACCCGCACCAATCTGATCAAAGACATTGTGACGAGCATCGAGAATCTCTACAAGGTCACAAGCCACAGGGAGGTGGAGAAGATCCAGGACGAATTCTACCGGATCTTCAAGATGAACGATATAGACGAACTGAAGCGCTTCCAGAGACATCTGGATGTCCTTGCCGAGGGTTTTCGCGCTCAATCAGTGGAATATTCAATACCGGACCCCGGGAAAGGAGGATGAAGGCCCTTGAGTCTGCCTGACCGTTTCATCCAAAATATGACAGAGTTATTCGGAGAAGACTATCCTGCATGGCGGGATAGTCTTCTATGCGTTCCAAATACCGGTGTGAGAGTGAACGAACTCAAGATCGCTAAGGATCGATTTCGCGAGCTTTGGAGATCGCGCGGCGGCGGAGATTTAGAGGAGATTCCCTGGATCCACAACGGATTTTTCACTGATAACACTGCAAAGTTCTCAGGACATCCGCTCTATCAGACAGGTCTTTTCTACATTCAGGAACCGTCAGCCATGGCACCGGCGGAAAACCTGCCCATAACTCCGGGGGACTACGTGCTGGATCTCTGCGCCGCGCCCGGAGGAAAGTCCACCGAGCTACTGGCAAAGCTTGGCGGCACCGGACTGCTTCATTCCAACGATATTTCCGCCAGCCGTGCTTTGGCCTTAAGAAAAAATCTTGAACTGGCAGGAGCCGTGAATGCTTTTGTGACTGCCGAGTCACCGGATAAACTGGCTCAGTATTTTCGTGGTTTTTTCGACAAGATCCTTGTCGACGCTCCGTGTTCCGGTGAAGGAATGTTCCGGCGCGAGCCCGGTATGAGCGCTTACTGGAAGGAAAAAGGTCCCGAATACTATGCTCCTCTGCAGGCCGACATCCTATCTTCGGCTGTGACTATGCTGAAAAACGGCGGGTGCCTCATGTACTCGACCTGTACATTCTCAACCCTTGAAAATGAGGCCAATGTTTTATCTCTTCTCAATCGATTCCCGGAACTTCAGCTTCTTAGTATTCCGGATCAGGAAGGCTATTGCCGCGGTGTGCTTCCCGGCACGGAAAAATGTGTCAGGATCTATCCGCATAAGATGCGGGGTGAGGGGCAGTTCATGGCGCTCTTTGTCAAGCGAACTATCTGTGACGAACAGGCTTCTGAAAATGAAGCAGCCGTATTCGGGAAAGAAACCGTGCACGCAGTGCCTGAGAAAAAAATCGCATCCGTAAAAAGACGCATCTACGAAAAGAATGATGAGATCTATCTGATTCCCGAGGGGATCCGACCATATCCTTCACTTCGCTATCTTATGACAGGACTTCATGTTGCGACCAGAAAAAAGAACCGCCCAATTCCCTCCCAGGCATTGGCCGAAGCCCTGCGTGAGGGTGAATGGAGCAGAGAATTAAACATGACCTGTGACGATATAAGAGTCATGAAATATCTTCGGGGCGAAACACTCTATGCTGATGATAGTGAGATCGTGACTCATGAGCCATCTCTCGCAAGACTCTTCGCCGACACTGACCCTGCCGTGCTTTTTGCTTCAACCGCTGCCGGACGTCATATGCAGCGGGATAAGAAAGCTGATAAGAGCATACTCGTTCTGATTGACGGCTTCCCAGTCGGTTTCGGAGCATTCGACCGCGGTCTCATTAAGAATAAACGGGCTCCCGGCCGGAGAGTCTTATGATTGCGCACTCACAGGCGAAATGGCCTCGCGAAAAGTGTCTCGACCCGCTTGTGATCTGCTTATACACTTAGAAAGGATACCGATTTGAACAGAAAAATTCCGGATATTTTGGATTATGAAGCTGCAATTTTCGATCTCGACGGAACACTGATCGACTCGATGGGCATGTGGGGTGAGATAGATATCGAATATCTTGAGAGGTTCGGGATCGAAGTTCCGGAGAATCTTCAGCGTGACCTTGAGGGCCTGCGTTTCACAGAGGTCGCCGAATACTTCCGGGAAAAATTCGGCATCGAGGACTCTGTCGAGAAGATCGGACAGACATGGATAGATATGGCCGAGTATAAATACAGGCACGACATTCCGTTAAAACCCGGAGCAAGGGAGCTCATTCGGAAAATGGCGAAGAACGGAGTGCGGATGGCAATCGCCTCCAGCAACCACCTCCGGCTTATTGAAGAAATCCTCCGCATCCACGGGATTTCCGAATATTTCGATGTGATCACGACCTGTGATGATGTGACTGCCAGCAAACCGGAACCGGATGTCTATCTCTATACTGCCGAAAAACTGGGCACATCGCCTTCTTCGTGCCTTGTCTTTGAGGATATACCGATCGGAATCCAGTCGGGCAAGAGGGCAGGAATGACAGTTACGGCCGTATACGATTCCTACTCGGAAAATGTGCGTGAGCAGAAAGAGAAGGAGGCGGACTTCTTTATTCAGGATTTCTACGAGCTCCTCGGGTAAGCTGTCATAAAAGAAATCGTGCATAAAGAGCGGATATATGTTACAATAGCCTATCAGTGAACAGACAGATCAGCGTCAACTCAATGCAGAGAAAAGAGAAAACTATGCAGAAAGCTTCAAAAGGCCGGTTCGGATATTTCCGCTATGAGCGGATGAGGCGGCTCCTCCTTACTATCATAACAGTTCTTTTACCGGCGGCAGTCTTTGTGGCCGGCATCATTGTTTACGGAACCGAGAAAAATCTGCTGACAGTAATATCGTTGGTGCTTGTCATTCCGTTCGCCATGGCATTCGTAAGTCTCGTGATGGTCTATACCCACTCATCGATCCCGGAGGAAGAATACAGAGAAATCGAGGAGCATGCGGGAACACTCACGATGGCATATGAGCTCTATGTGACCCATGAGACCGCAAGTACCATGGTGGACGCGTTTGCGATCTGCGGAAACACGGTCGTCGGTCTTGTCACCGAAAAAAAGGGAGATCCGAAATTCACTGCGGATTATATTAAAAAAGTACTTCGTTCGAACGGTATCGGTTCGAGCGTAACCCTGATGACAGACAGAAGGCATTTTCTGGAACGCCTCGATTCAATGAATGAGCATTCTGAGTCTCTGAGGGACGTAAAGTTCAAGCCCGACTCACGGTATCCCGACTACGATCTTGAGCAGACGATCTGGATGTTCCTCACACAGATCTCGCTGTGATCGAAGATATGAAAGAATTAATCATCGGAAAAAATGAGGCCGGGCAGAGATTCGACAAATACCTGGTCAAGCTGCTGCCAAACGCGCCTAAAAGTTTTATCTACAAGATGCTCAGGAAAAAGAACATCACACTGAACGGTAAAAAGGCTATGGGCAATGAGATGCTTTCTCTCTCAGATACTGTCCGGCTCTTTTTCTCTGACGAGACCTACGCAAAATTCTCCGGGGTGATCCCGGCTGGTGCGGCTGCTGCCAAAACCTTTGATTTTGCGTCCTCTGTCATATATGAAGACGAAGATATCCTGATAGTCAATAAGCCGTCCGGTATCCTGTCACAGCCGGAGCGCAGCGGAGGCGAAAGCCTTGTATCAGATCTCACAGATTATCTTCTTGCCTCCGGAAAGATTACTCAGGAAGAACTTCGGACATTCCATCCGGCCCCTGTCAACAGGCTTGACCGCAACACAAGCGGACTTGTCCTTTGCGGAAAAAGCCTTCGCGGTTCACAGTTCCTCTCCGGGATCATAAAGTCCCGGGATGTGAAAAAACATTACCTGACTGTCACGTACGGGGAGATAGAAGACGGAGTCTATGAGGCCTATCTAAAAAAAGATACCTCTTTGAACAAGGTCTCGATCCGCAGGAATAATGCTCAGGGCTTCCAGCGCATCGCGACCGGAGTTCACGTGCTCTCGAGGGCAGGCAAATACGCGCTTTGCGACATTGACCTCTTAACGGGCAGGACTCATCAGATCCGAAGCCATCTGGCTTGGCTCGGAGCCCCCGTCATCGGCGACGTTAAGTATGGGAACAGGGAACTGGCAGCCATCCTGAGAAAGGAGACCGGACTTTCGCACCAGTTCCTCCACGCCGAAAGAATTATATTTCCGACAGTTCAGGGCGACTTTTCATATATATCGGGAATTACCGTGAAAGCTCCTCTTACTTCTGAGGAGGAGCGAATTCTTGTAAAACTCGGTCTTTCTGAAGTCAGGCGAAGGTAAACAAGCGCTCTGCCCAACATTACTCAAAAGGAAGTTAACACATCAGATGAAAACTGAAACAGAGTCACAAAAAACTTCTCTTAATGATGAGATCATCTCTTATATCAAGATGCTGATCTTTGTTGTTGTCTTCGTCTCCATTGTGAACGGAGTCATTCTCATTAACGCGAAAATCCCTTCTTCATCGATGGAAAATACGATCATGGTCAATGACCGCATCTTCGGGAATCGGCTTGCGTACAAGTCACATGATCCCGAGAGATTTGACATCATCATTTTCAAGTACCCGGATGATGAGTCAAAGAAATATATCAAGCGGATTATCGGTATGCCGGGTGAGACGGTCCTCATCATAGACGGAAAAGTCTATATCGATGGGTCATCGGATCCCCTCCCCGACAGCTTCTGCCCGGAAGATCCGGTCGGATCCTTCGGACCCTACGAGGTACCGGAAGGCTGCTATTTTGTCATGGGAGATAACCGCAACAACAGCAACGATTCCAGATTCTGGCAGAATTCCTTCGTAAGCCGCGAAGAGATACTAGGCGAGGCCATGATCAGATACTGGCCGCTCGATAAAATAGGACGGCTCTGATATGGCGACATGGAATTCGAGAGGTCTCCGCGGCTCAACGCTGGAAGATCTCATCAACTACACTATAGAAATCTACAGAGAACGAAAACTGGCAGTCATACAGAAAGTGCCGACCCCTATCACTCCGATCGAGATCGATAAAAGCTCAAGACATATCACTCTGGCTTACTTTGACCAGAAGAGTACCGTCGATTATCTCGGAGCGGTCCAGGGCATTCCGGTGTGCTTCGACGCCAAGGAGTGTGCTGTGTTAACGTTCCCTCTTGCAAATATCCATGAACACCAGGTCAGATTCATGCGCGATTTTGAGGAACAGGGCGGTGTATCTTTCCTGATTATCTATTTTAGCAAGAACCGCGCTTACTACTATATGAGGCTTTCGGAGCTCTTAAAGTTCTGGGAGCGCTGCGCAAAGGGCGGTCGAAAAAGCTTTACCTGCGACGAGCTGGACCGGAACTATTTTCTCGAGGAGACGAACAACATGGTCCCCATACTGGTCGGTCTCCAGAAAGACCTTGATGAAAGAGAAGAGGCAGATGATGAATAACAGAGTGATCCACACGCCTGAGGGGTTCCGCGACCTCTACGGCGATACAATGAAGTCAAAAGTAATGCTGATGGACAGCATCCGGTCAGTATTTGAAAAATACAGCTATCAGAACATCGAGACGCCGACAATAGAATATTTTGACGTCTTCTCAAGCGACATCGGCACGACTCCGACCAATGAGTTGTACAAATTTTTCGACCGGGACGGCAACACACTCGTCCTCAGATCCGACTTCACACCCTCCGTCGCGAGGGCTGTTTCAATGCATTTTCCCGAGGAAGCCATGCCGGTGCGGCTGTGCTATGAAGGTAGCACCTTTATAAACTCCGCCGAACTGCAGGGCAGGCTCAAGGAAGCCACCCAGATGGGTGTTGAGCTCATCGGAGTCGAAAGCGCCGAGGCCGACGCCGAGATCATTGCTCTCACCTGCGATATCATACTTGCCGCAGGGATCCGGGAATTTCAGGTCAGTGTCGGCGAGGTTGATTTCTTCAAGGCTATAGCGGAATCAACCGGACTGGATTTTGAAAAGATCGAGAATATCCGGAAGCTTATTTCCAACAAAAATTTCTTCGGCGTCGGAGAACTTCTCGATGAGTCCGGCCTTGATGCCGGATTGAAAGAAGCCCTCGAAAAACTTCCGCAGCTCTTCGGCGGCGCGGAGATCATAGACGCTGCTTCGAAGTACGCCTTTGGTCCGAGAGAGCAAAAAGCGATACGGAGACTCAGGGACATCCATCATCTCACGAAAGAGCGAGGGCTCGACAAATATGTCTCCTATGACTTCGGATATCTGTCAAAGTATAATTACTACACCGGTATCATTTTCAGCGCTGTGACCCTTGGAACAGGCGAGCCGATCGCGAAGGGCGGACGATATGACAGCCTGCTCGGCAACTTCGGCAAAGATTACCCCGCTGTCGGAGTCGGAATCTACATAGATCAGATGATGAACGCGATCTCCAGACAGGGAAGAGCTCCTTTGATGTGACGCTTTAGGGACGGAGGATTATATGAGATATTTAACAGTTGCCCTTACCAAGGGCCGGCTGGCCAGACAGACGCTCGACCTTTTCGAGATGTGCGGAATCGACACTGCCGGGGCTATGGATAAAAATACAAGAAAGCTGATATTCACGAACGAGGACCTCGGACTGCGGTTCTTCCTGGCCAAAGGCCCGGACGTGCCGACCTACGTGTATTACGGCGCTGCCGATATAGGCATCGTCGGCAGGGATACGATCATCGAGGAAAATAAAAAGCTTTACGAGGTGCTTGATCTCGGATTCGGCAAATGCAGAATGTGTGTGTGCGGACCCGCGTCCGCCAAAAAGTATCTTGACAGCGGCGAGATGATCCGCGTTGCCACAAAGTATCCGGCGATAACCAAGGATTATTTCCTCAACAAAAAGCATCAGACCGTAGAGATCATCAAACTCAACGGATCCATAGAGCTGGCACCGATCGTCGGACTCTCCGAAGTCATTGTTGATATTGTTGAGACCGGCTCCACCCTGAAAGCCAACGGACTGGAAGTTCTCGATGAGGTCATTCCTCTGAGTGCCCGCATGGTCGTGAATCAGGTCAGCATGAAAATGGAAAATGAGCGCATCTCCGACATCATCACGCGGCTCAGAAACGAGCTGCAGAAACAGAAAGCGTAAGAGAGGAATTAGCATGCAGATTTTTGAACTCAATGAGGAAATCTTCGGATCAATTCTCACAAATATGCTGAAGCGCAGCCCCGACAGCTACCCAAGGGAGGAAGCTATTGTCTCAGATATTATTAAAAATGTAAGAGAGCGCGGAGATGAAGCTGTTTTCGAGTACACCAGACAATTCGACAAGGCCGATATAAGCGCAGAAAACTTCATAGTCACAAGCAAGGAGGAGGCTGAAGCTTACGAAAAGGTCGACAAAGAACTTATAGAGGTCATCAGACGGGCAATCACCCGCATCCGCGCCTTCCATGAGCACGAGAAGCAGGAGAGCTGGTTCACGACGGAGAACGGGATGGTACTCGGACAGAGAGTGACCCCCCTTGCGCGGGCCGGAGTCTATGTGCCGGGCGGAAAAGCCGCCTATCCGTCATCTGTTCTGATGAATGTCATTCCTGCCCAGGTGGCCGGTGTGCCCGAGATAGTTATGTGCACACCGCCCGGAAAGGACGGAAAAGTCACTCCGACAACACTTGTCGCGGCCAAAGAGGCCGGTGTGGGCACCATCTATAAGGTCGGAGGCGCTCAGGCTATCGCAGCCATGGCTTACGGGACCGAAAGTCTCAAAAAGGTCGATAAGATCACGGGACCGGGCAACATTTTTGTCGCCCTTGCCAAGAAGGCAGTCTACGGACACGTATCCATTGATTCCGTAGCAGGCCCGTCGGAGGTCACTGTTCTCGCCGATGACAGCGCGAACGCTCACTACGTAGCGGCCGACCTCCTCTCCCAGGCTGAGCATGATGAGCTTGCGTCCTGCATCTTAGTCACGACCTCCCGTAAGCTGGCTGAAGACGTGAGCTATGAGGTCGACGAATATCTCAAGGTCCTGACCAGGGCGGATATCATCAAAAAGTCACTGGAGAATTTCGGCCGCATTCTGGTCGCAAAATCAATGGATGAGGCCATTATGGCTGTCAACGAGATCGCGCCCGAACACCTCGAGATCGTCACCCGCGATCCGTTCCTGCTCATGACAAGAATCAAAAATGCCGGCGCTATCTTTATCGGCGAGCACTCGAGCGAGCCCCTCGGAGACTACTTTGCCGGCCCCAACCATGTTCTTCCCACGAATGGGACCGCCAAGTTCTTCTCGGCTCTCTCAGTGGATGACTTTATCAAAAAGACCAGCATCATCTACAGCTCACGGGAAGCACTGGCCGCCCTCCACGAAGATATAGAGAACTTTGCCAAAGCGGAAGGACTGACTGCCCACGCGAACTCGATCCATGTGAGATTTGAATGACCAAGGAGATGTAATTATGAAGAAGTTACTTGTGCCCTGTATCTATCTGCTGAAAGGACGCGCTGTTTCGGGATTCGGGCAGAAGAATGCGTTCGCGTCCGGAAATGTGTCCGAGCTTGCTATGATATACAGCGATCACGGAGCTGACAGTCTTCTGGTGTTCGATTTTTCCAAAACCGACGCAGAGCACGATGAGGCTATTGCCTGTATCAAAGATATCTGCTCATCCTCTCAGGTCCCGGTCATAGTCGCCGGTAACGTGAAACGTCCGGAGGATGTGAAAAAACTCATATACGCCGGCGCTGCTCAGGCTCTCCTGAACGGTGGGAAACCCGAGAATATGCGTTTTTTAGAAGAAGTATCCAAGCGTTTCGGCAAAGATAAGATCGGCGTCACCATAGCGGATACGGATGAATATACCAATAACAGGGATATCATTGAGGAGTATGCCTCGAGGCTCGTCCTTCTCGACAACATCGAAAAGGAGATCGCCCCCATGACAAAGCTCCGTGTCCTCCTTCATGTGAACCATGCAGGGGAGACGCAGGTACTTGATCTCTTATCTTCCGGCAATATCACCGGCATCTCCGGCGGCTTTGTCAGCCAGAGAAATCTGGACCTTTCACAGGTGAAGATCCGGGCAATCGAGCGGGGCATTGAGATGAATATACTGACGTCCTCCATCGACTGGTCGGAGATGAAGACAGACGCGAACGGTCTCGTTCCCGTCATTGTTCAGGACTACAAGAACGATGAAGTCCTCATGCTCGCTTACATGAATGAAATGAGCTTCAGGAAGACACTCGAGACCGGCAAAATGACATACTTCTCGCGCAGCCGTCAGAGCCTCTGGGTCAAGGGGGAGACGAGCGGCCATTTCCAGTATATAAAGGAGCTGAGGATCGACTGCGACAACGATACTATCCTTGCCAAAGTGGCCCAGATCGGAGCTGCATGCCACACCGGCAACCGCAGCTGCTTCTACAGGTCTCTTGCGAGGACATCCTACGACGACACAAATCCTCTTCACGTATTTCAGGATGTCTATGATGTCATCTCAGATCGCAGGAAACATCCGAAAGAAGGTTCCTACACGAATTATCTCTTTGACAAGGGGATCGATAAGATCTTAAAGAAAGTCGGAGAGGAGAACACCGAGATCATCATAGCTGCCAAAAATCCGGATCCCGAGGAGATTAAATACGAGGTTTCCGATTACCTGTACCACCTGATGGTGCTCATGGTCGAACGCGGCGTCACATGGGACGATATCACGTCTGAACTGGCCCGCAGGTAGCACCGTTGCAAGACAATCCCGCATGGAGGTTTTATGAGAGAACCGTTTTTGTCAGACCGCATTCTGCGCCGGGTGGAGCGGCCTGCCAGATACATCGGCAATGAAATCAATTCTGTAATAAAAGATAAGAACTCCGTGGATATCCGCTACTGCATGTGCTTCCCGGATGTCTACGAGATCGGTATGTCCCATCTGGGCATTCAGATCATCTACGAGCAGCTTAACAGACGAGCAGATACATGGTGCGAGAGAGTCTACTCCCCATGGCCAGACCTTCACAGGATCATGAAAGAGCAGAATATCCCGCTCTTTGCCCTGGAGTCTCAGGAACCTGTAAAGGATTTTGATTTTCTAGGCATCACGATCCAGTATGAACTCTGTTACACCAACATTCTCCAGGTCCTTGACCTTGCCGGGATACCGCTCCTTTCTCAGGATCGCGGCGAAAACTGCCCGATCGTCATGGGAGGCGGTCCCTGTACCTACAATCCCGAACCGATCGCGGATTTCTTTGACCTCTTTTATATTGGTGAATCCGAGACGGTCATGGATACCCTCATGGATGTGTATAAGGAGTGCAAAGTAAACGGCGCCTCCCGGACAGAGTTCCTTCACAGAGCAGCAAAAATCGAGGGCATATATGTGCCCTCGCTACTTTGTGTCACATATAATGAGGACGGAACAATAAAGGCCTTCAAGCCGAAATATGACGATATTCCGGACAAGATCACGAAGCAGACGTGCATGGATCTCACAAACGCTCCGTATCCGCAAAAGCCTCTGGTTCCCTACCTGAGACCGACGCAGGACCGGGTGACTTTGGAGATCATGCGCGGGTGTATCCGCGGCTGCCGTTTCTGTCAGGCGGGAATTCTTTACCGCCCGCTCCGTGAAAAGGACATCGAGACCCTGAAGAAGCAGGCGGATATCATGATGAAGTATTCCGGTCACGAGGAGATCTCTTTAAGTTCCCTCAGCTCCAGCGACTACAGCCGTCTCCCGGAACTGATGGATTATCTCATTGATAAGTTCCACAGTCAGGCAGTCAACATTTCCCTTCCTTCGCTCAGAATCGACAACTTCTCGCTCGACGTCATGCAGAAGGTCCAGGACATAAAAAAGAGCTCACTGACATTTGCGCCGGAAGCCGGAACACAGAGACTCAGAAATGTCATTAACAAAGGGCTCACCGAGGACGATATTTTCGGCGGGTCAGCCATGGCTTTCAGGGGCGGATGGAACAAAGTCAAACTGTACTTCATGCTGGGTCTTCCGACGGAGACGGAGGACGATCGAAAGGGTATCGCGCATCTGGCACAGTCCATATGCGATGTCTACTACGATATTCCCAAGGAGGAGAGGAGGGGCAAATGTGAGATCAACGTCAGCACCTCCTTCTTCGTTCCGAAACCTTTTACTCCTTTCCAGTGGGCACCGATGTTCCGCCGGGAGGATTATCTGACATTTGCCCATCTCGTGAAGGGTGAGATCCGATCGATGAAGAACCAGAAATCGATCCACTACCAATACCACGACGCGGATGGGACAGTGCTCGAAGGAGTATTGGCCAGAGGCGACCGAAAACTATCCCAGGTCATTAAGTACGCCTATGAGCACGGAGCCATGTATGACGCTTGGACCGACTATTTCCATATGGATATATGGATGGACGCATTTGCCGCATGCGGAATAGACCATGAATTCTATACGCTGAGAGAAAGACCTCTCGACGAGGTCCTGCCCTGGGATTTCATAGACGTCGGGGTGACTAAAAGATGGTTCATCCGCGAGTGGGAAAGGGCCCTTAGGGCGGAAATTACGCCCAACTGCAGACAGATGTGCTCCGGCTGCGGGGAAAGATCCTACGGCGGAGGTGTCTGCTTTGAAGAAAAGTCCATGGACGCCGGCAAGGCGGACTACAGCGGTATGAGGTGACAGAGTATGAAAGTCAGAATTAAATTCACCAAGGTCGGTGCGCTCCGCTATGTGGGGCATCTGGATTTCATGCGCACCTTCCAGAAAATTATCAAGAGGAGCGGCGTCCTCGCGGTCTTTACGAGGGGATTCAGCCCCCACATGATCATGTCGTTTGCATCTCCGCTCGGGGTCGGGCTCGAGAGTCTCGGTGAGTATGTCGATTTCGAGATGGCTTACAGGGATCCCTACGAGCTCACAAAAATCGAGCTTCAGCGCATGAGCCAGCTTAATATCGATAATGATGAGCTTCCTTTGGCTCCGCCCGAGGCAGTCATTATCAACATGCTGAACAGTGAATGCCCCGAGGGTGTTCGAATTCTGTCGGTAAAGAGAATCGAAGAAGCGAAAGGCAAGGCCATGGCACTGGTAAGTGCCTCAGACAACGTCGTATTCTTTGAAAATGACTGGCTGCGCACCAGCCAAATACAGAGCGCGGATAATCTTTCGGATCTAATCAGCAGATTTATGGATCAGACGACTCTCATGATCCATAAAACAACAAAAAAGACCGAGAGCGACGTCGACATCAGACCGCAGATATTCGAGATGCGCCTTTGTACAGAAACGGATCTCCCGGACGATGTCCGCTCACATATCGAGAGAGCGGGATACAGCATGCCGGTCTTCATGAAGCTTAAGACCGGAAGCTCCGCTAACCTGAAGCCGGAGACCGTCGTCAATGCGCTGTGCGCATTTGCAGAAATCGAATACGATCCGTTAGCGCTTCGAATCCTTCGTCTTGACCTGTACGGTGAGGACGGAAAGCCTCTGTCGGAGACAGGAAGGAGCTTCTGAGTTCCTCAAAAGGTTTGAATAGTATGAATGATTACATTGTGACTGAGATCGAATTCGATGATAAAAAGTATCTGGCAGCAGCCCTCTTTGAAGATATGCGTCTTTCCATGCTGAAGCTTGCCGCAAGAGACGATACGTCGATGATCGGCCGCATTTACCTCGGCCACATCGATTCGTACGCGGATAATATCGGCGGAGCTTTCGTCGCGTTCGGAAAAGACAAATGCTTTCTTTCCAAATATAAGAAGGGCAGCTGCGACCCCGGCCGCATCCCAGTCCAGATCATTCGGGATGCCTCAGGGAAGAAAACGGCAGCCGCGACCATGAAGCTGAAGCTGCCCGGCCGCTTTGCAGTGCTCTCAGCGGGAGACGGGAGTCTTTCTTTCTCACGCAGGCTATCAAGTGAACAGAAGGATCTTCTCCGCAAGTGGATGCGGGACGTCGACCGGTCAGGTTACTCAGTCCTTCTCCGGACGAACTCAAGAGAAGCCGAAAAGGCGGACATCATAAGGGAAGTCGAGCAGCTGAAGGCCCGCTGGCAAAAGCTTATCCATGATGTGGCGTACGCAAAGGCCGGTTCGCTCCTTTATCAGCCGGATCCCTTCTATATAGAAATGCTGCGTGACCTGAATATAAAACCCGACAGGCTTTTCTCCGATATTCCGCGGATCGCGGAGGAGCTTTGGTCCTGTCGCTCATACTGTCAGGATCCGAACCTTAGTTACGATATCTACTATGGGAACAGGATGCTTCCCTTAAAGACCGTATACAATCTCACCCAGGAGGTCCGGAGGCTGACAGCAAAAAATGTGTGGCTTAAAAGCGGAGCCTATCTGGTCATAGAAAAGACGGAGGCATTCACCTCGATCGATGTGAATACGGGCAAATGTGAGCGGGGCAGACATGCATCCGAGACCTACCGGCGTATAAACCATGAGGCGGCAGAGGAGGTCATACGGCAGATCATACTGCGCAATCTCTCGGGCATGATCCTGGTCGACTTCATAAACATGGAGAATCCGGACCATAAGGAGGAGCTGGTGAACGTGGCAAAAAAGCTTGCCCGGCGTGACCCCCTTCGGATGGAGATCATAGACTTGACACCGCTCGGCATCATGGAGATCATCCGGCAGAAGACGGAGCGCCCGCTTATCGAGGTCCTCGGCATAACGCGCGCAGAATCCGGTGATTCAATAGAACAATAACAGTCGTGCGTGGCTTGTGTGCAGGGGCTGCGACACAGTTCAGACAGGTTTATGATTAGGGGCTGCGACACAGTTCAGACAGGTTTATGATTAAGGGCTGCGGCACAGTTCAGACAGGTTTATGATTGGGGCTGCGACACAGTTCAGACAGGCTGGCAGTGCAGGGGCTGCGACACAGTTCAGACAGGCTGCTCAAAAAAAAACGAATCCGGGCAAAGCATCCATCTTCGTGAGAAAAACATTGCGGGTCCGACCGAAGAGATCAAAAATGCGCAAGCATTTTTAAGCTCTGAGGGGAGGACCTGCGTTTTTCGATGAAGATGGTGATTTGAGCCGGACTATAGACATACATGCAGCCTGTCTGAACTATGTCGCAGTAGTCATAAAATCAGCCTGTCTGAACTATGTCGCATATATGACATGAAATTTTTTAAATTAGTTGTTGTGTTTGGAAATGAATTATGGTAACATACGTTGGTGAACGCGCAGAGAGGCCGAAAAGACTGCATTTGCAGCGCCGAATCTGGCGAATATGTGAAGAAGGAGGTGTGCTCCATGTATGCAGTGATCGCAACTGGCGGAAAGCAGTACAGAGTATCTGAGGGTGATGTTATCCGCGTTGAGAAGCTTGGCAAGGAAGTCGGCGAAGCAGTAACTTTTGATCAGGTTATCGCAGTCAAGGGTGAAACACTTAGTGTCGGCGAAGATGTCAAGGGCGCTACAGTCGAAGGCAAAGTTATTTCCAACGGCCGCGCCAAGAAAGTCATCGTTTATCATTACAAACCGAAGTCCGGTTATCACAAGAAAAATGGTCACAGACAGGCTTACACAGCTGTTAAGATCGAAAAAATCAACGCCTGATGATTCTTGTAACGATTTATAAAAATCAGGATGGCTATATTGGTTTTGAGGCGGAAGGACATGCAGAGTACAGCGAGAGCGGAACGGATATCATCTGTGCCGCGGTCTCAGTGCTCATGACAAACACTGCCAATTCCATCGAAGCGCTCACAAATGACACTATCGTGGATTCCAGTGAGGACGGATATCTCTCATGCGAGTTTCCGGAAGGTTTATCTTCCGAGGGAACACTGCTTGTAGATTCCATGATCCTCGGTCTCAGACAGGTTGAAGAAATTCAGCCGGCAGATGAAAATGACGAGCCTTTTCTAAAGGTATTAACTAAGGAGGTGCAGACATGCTGAATATGAATCTTCAGCTCTTCGCCCATAAGAAAGGTGTCGGTTCCACAAAGAACGGACGCGATTCCGAAGCCAAGAGACTTGGCGCGAAGAGAGCAGATGGACAGTTCGTTAAGGCTGGCAATATTCTGTACAGACAGCGCGGCACTCACATCCATCCGGGTGAGAATGTCGGACGTGGCGGCGACGACACACTGTACGCTAAGGCAGACGGTATTGTCCGTTTCACAAGACTCGGCAAAACTCGCAAGCAGTGCTCCGTTATTCCGGTAGCTGCAGAGGAATAAAGCTGATATTATTTAAGGGCTTCGCTTATTGCGCAGCCCTTTTTTTCTAATTAGGGTATGCTGAACAGGTTTTCAGCGTACTCCCAACACTCGTTTTTTCTGTATAGAATCAGCATTTCCGCTGATAACAGACT
>JBGUIK010000004.1:0-11808 GCA_045112915.1 Lachnospiraceae bacterium | reverse complement strand
GGGCTGTCGCATTAGACGGTGTCACCACTATATATGGCAGACATTTGCAAATAACGTCTGCCATATATAGTGGTGGCTCGCCTTAATGCGACAGCCCCGTTTAACTTTGGTTCGGATCGCAGGCCGGCAGACCTGCTTTACATTACATTACATGCAGGTATATCCGCCGTCGACCGGAAGGATAACGCCATTGACATAAGTGGAAGCCGGGGAGGAGAAGAAGATAGCGGCTGTGTCCAGCTCGCCCTCAACGCCATAGCGTGCCTCGGGGATCATTGTGCGCGCATAGTTCTGGAAGAACTCTGTCTGCAGTGTCTCTTTTGTAAGCGGAGTCTCGAAGTAGCCCGGGCAGATCGCGTTGACTGTGATGCCCTTGTCGCCCCACTCAGCTGCGAGTGCTCTTGTCAGGTTGACAACGCCGCCCTTGGCTGCATGATACGGAGCAGCCGGAGCGATCTTGTTTCCGACAAGACCATACATGGAAGCGATGTTGATGATACGGCCGTAGCCTGCCGGAATCATGGCGAATTTGGCAACTGCTCTGGCAACCTTGAAGGAACCGAAGAGGTCGATCTGCATCTCGTTATCAAACTGAGCGTCTGTGATGTCTTCAGCCGGAGCGACAGCACCTGTGCCGGCGTTGTTGATCAGAATATCGATTCTGCCAAAGTGCTCAAGTGCAGTCTTGACAACGCTGTCAACCATCTCAGTGTTTGTTATGTCGCAGCGAATCGGGAATGCCTCAACGCCATATTTCTCTGTCAGCATAGCAGCGACTTCTTTCAGTTTATCCTCACGTCTTGCAATCGGAACGATTGCGCATCCCTGAGATGCAAGAGCTTCTGCCATCTGGACACCGAGTCCTGAGGAGCATCCTGTTACAATAGCGACACGACCGGTTAAATCAAAGTAGTTTTTCATAAGTAGCAACCTCCTGATATACTTGTGTCAACATGTTATGCTTAATGCGCATCTGTCTTATTGCACATAAAGTCTAATTAAATTATAGAATAGTCAAACAATTTATGCAAGCATGACCTTATGACTCACTTATAGCAATTTGACGCATGGTTATTTAGCCCATCCGAATGTTGCGCGCACCGCCTGCTCCCAGCCGGCAATCTGCTTCTTTCGCTCTTCCTCGGACATCGATGGCGTGAACTCGCGGTCAATCGCCCAGCTGGAGAGCACCTCCTCCTTGTTCTTCCAGTAGCCCACAGCAAGGCCGGCAAGGTAAGCTGCGCCCATAGCTGTCGTCTCGACACACTGCGGACGGCGGATCGGGGCCGCGATGATGTCTGACTGGAACTGCATCAGGAAATTGTTCTTGGAGGCACCGCCGTCGACCTTGAGAGAGGAGAGGTGGATGCCGGAATCCTTTTCCATTGCTGTAAGCACGTCATAGGCCTGGAAAGCCAGAGACTCAAGTGTTGCCCTGATGACATGATACTTGTTGACGCCTCGCGTAAGGCCTGTGATAACGCCGCGGGCATAGGGATCCCAGTGGGGAGCGCCAAGGCCGGTGAAAGCCGGGACGACGTAGCAGCCGTTCGTGTCGCTCACCCGCTGCGCAAAGTACTCAGAGTCCGGGGAGGAGTCGATCATGCGCATTTCGTCACGGAGCCACTGAATAGCAGCACCTGCCACATAGACGGAGCCTTCAAGCGCGTAAGTGACTTTTCCGTCAAGTCCCCATGCGATGGTCGTCAGAAGACCGTTCTTTGAGAAGATCGGCTTCTCACCGGTATTCATCAGCATGAAGCAGCCGGTTCCGTAGGTGTTCTTGGCTTCGCCCGGGGTCCAGCAGGTCTGGCCGAACAGTGCAGCCTGCTGATCGCCCGCAGCACCGGCGATTGGAATTGTATCACCGAAGAGGATGGCATCTGTGTTGCCATAGATTTCTGATGACGGCTTAACTTCCGGGAGCATACATCTCGGAATATTCAGCTCCGCCAGAATATCATCATCCCAATCCAGCGTATTAATATTGAACATCATTGTGCGGGAGGCGTTGGAATAATCCGTCACATGGATCTTGCCGTAGGTGAGCTTCCAGATGAGCCATGTATCGACGGTGCCGAACAGCAGGTCTCCGGCTTCGGCTTTTTCACGGGCGCCTTCAACATTTTCAAGAATCCAGCGAAGCTTGGTCGCGGAGAAATAGGGGTCAATGATGAGACCTGTCTTCTGTCTGAAACTCTCAGTCAGCCCTTTGGCCTTGAGCTCTTCCGCATAGTCGGCGGTCCTGCGGCACTGCCACACGATGGCGCTGTAGACAGGCTCAGCCGTTGTGCGGTCCCAGACAATGGTCGTCTCGCGCTGGTTGGTGATACCGATTGCGGCGATATCCTCAGCAGTCGCGCCTGCCCGGATCATTGCTTCCTGGGCGACGAGATACTGGGTGGTCCAGATCTCATTCGGATCATGTTCGACCCAGCCCGGATGGGGGTAATGCTGTGTGAATTCTTTCTGGGCGACAGAGCACATCTCGCCCTTTTCATTGAATAGGATACATCTGTTGCTTGTTGTACCGGCGTCGAGCGCCATGATATATTTCGCCATCTTTGACCTCCGATTTATCTGCAGGCTCACATGTGCCAGAGTATTATCCGCTGTCAATGGGTCCGAAGGTGTGAACGGAACCGTAAATGCAGGATAGTCTCTGACAGTTATTTGTGTAATATATATAATGATAGCAGTACATGAGATGGGGAACAAGTGGCATTTGCACGAAATTACATTAGTGGGAATAGCAAAATCAGAAAATTGATGGTACTATGAGAAAGCAGTACGGCGGGAGTGCGAAGCACGAAGCCATACGCGGCTTTTGATGTAAGTCAAGGTCAGCTCAGACTGACATTAAAGAGGAGGAAATCTAATGAGTGATAACAACAAGCGTCCTGAATCCATGGAGAGAATCACAACACCGGAGCTTGCGCAGGCATTTATCGATGAGCAGGTAAAAGCGCTCAGGGAACAGATCGGCGACGGCAACGTACTGCTTGCCCTTTCCGGCGGCGTTGACTCTTCAGTAGTCGCTGCACTTCTTATAAAGGCTGTCGGCAAGCAGCTGACATGCATTCATGTCAATCATGGTCTCATGCGCAAGGGTGAGAGCGAGCAGGTCATCGAAGTTTTCCGCAACCAGCTTGGCGCCAACCTCATTTATATTGACGCGACAGACCGCTTCCTTGACAAGCTGGCAGGGGTCAGTGATCCGGAGCAGAAGAGAAAGATCATCGGCGGCGAGTTCATCGAAGTTTTCGATGAAGAGGCTGCAAAGCTTGAGAATATCGGATTCCTTGGACAGGGCACCATATACCCGGATATCCTCGAGAGCGATGGCATCAAGGCGCATCACAATGTCGGCGGTCTTCCGGAGGAGGTCAAGCTCGAGCTTGTTGAGCCGGTCAAGCTTCTTTTTAAGGATGAAGTCCGTGTCGTAGGTCATGAGCTCGGTCTTCCGGACAGCATGGTCTATCGTCAGCCGTTCCCGGGCCCGGGTCTGGGTGTCCGCTGCGTAGGAGCAATCACACGTGATCGTCTTGCCGCTCTCCGCGAGTCCGACGCGATCCTTCGTGAGGAGTTCGAGAAAGCCGGTCTTGCAGGCAAGGTATGGCAGTACTTCACAGTCGTTCCGGATTTCAAGTCCACAGGTATCAAAGATGGCAAGCGTGCATGGGAGTGGCCGGCAATCATTCGTGCCGTCAACACAAAGGATGCCATGACAGCAACCATCGAGCATGTTGACTGGGATGTGCTTGATAAGATCACAAAGAGAATTACTTCCGAGGTTCCGGGCATCAATCGCGTACTGTACGATCTGACACCGAAGCCGACCGGAACAATTGAATTCGAATAATATAAATGTGTCATATCATATTCGAGGGGTACATATTTTGATGAAACAGGGGCTGTCTAATGCGACAGCCCCTGTAATTCGGTTAACAGACTGTTATACTATTTAGCCCTGTAAAGGAAGGTGACAATCTGACCTCTCGTGCAGTTTTCGTTAATGCCGAACGTCCCTTTCTTTGCGCCGGATGTGTAACCGGTCGTGACCTTCTTCTGAGATCCCCAGAGGATTGCCTTATAGAAAGTGTGAGTCTTCGAAACATCCTTGAACGGACTCTTTGCAACCGTCTTAGGTGCCGGCTTGCCCTTAAGTCTCCAGAGGAACATCATGCATTCACCGCGGCTCACATTTCGGTTTAGACCGAATGTTCCATCCGAATAGCCTTTTGTGATACCTTTCTGAGATCCCCAGAGAATTGCTTTATAGAAGGTATGCGTTTTGGGCACATCTTTGAACGGAGATTTTGAAACTGTCTTCGGTGCCGGCTTTCCTGCATATCTCCAGAGGAACATCATCATCTCGCCGCGTGTGCAGGGCTTATCGATGCCGAACGTGCCATCCGGATAGCCTTTGGTGATCCCTGCGTCGGCAGCCCAGTAAATTGCGTTAAAGTACGCATGCTTCGGATTCTGAACGTCAGAGAACTTGTAGGTCGGTGCCTCTTCCATCGTCAAACTGATGTCATCAATGACCACACGGTGCTGAGTGGTGATCTGCTCGTTTACATTTCCAAGACAGATGCTCAGGAAAGCGTTCAGATCGGTATCCTCGTTCATAGTGAACGTATCGGTAAAGGTCTGGAATTCCGACCCAAGTGTCACCATGTTGTCGCTGGAGTAGACGGCCCAGCCTCTGTTTTCCTGCCCCTGCATGACCACACGGATTGTACGCTCCATATCGGACTTGGCCTTGAACTGAAGGGTATATGTCTGTCCCTTTTCCAGAGGAACATTGTTCTGCTTGATCTGTACTTTCCAATCCTGATCGCCGGTATTGTTCACGGTCACGTCCAGCGCATTATCCTCATTGAGGCTGTCCACCACATAAGACGCATTGGCGGAGCTGTCTACATAGACCTCATATGCGGTCAGGCCGTTATTAAAGGAACCATTCTTAATGAGTGCATCTTCGGCCAGCATGATATTGTCAAAGTATACCGTTCCGTTTCCGGGGAAGGATACGCTGACGGTCTGGTCAGCGTAGGACAGGGAGGCAGGGAGTTTAAATCTGTATTCCTGCTTGCTGCCGGTCAACTGGGCAGTGAATTCCTGTCCGCCTACCGTGACAGTGATGCTGCCCTCACCCTCTGCCTCAAAGCTCAGCGCATAGGGTGCGCCTTCCTGGAAGGTGAGATCCTCCTGTGTCAGGGTCAATTCCTTTGTTACTTTGAGGCGTCTGCCGTCGGAGAAGTCAGTGACGCTGGCAGCAGTGTCATCGGAGAGTGTCCAGTAGCCAAGCTTGCCCGGACCCTCCTGGAAGGAGCCGTTATAGATATAGTTGCCGTTGGCCAGGACTGTCTTGGTTTCCTTGGCGTTCGGATCCGGGTCGGCGATCTTTTTCACCACCACGTTGTCCAGTCGGATCGGAGAATCAAAACCCATTGCTCCCATGTTGAACTCCAACCGGGCATTTTCGTCGGAATCACTCTGCATGACGAAGTCATAGGTATATGTTCGCGTTTCCGAGTTCATCTCAGGGGTTTGCGTGGGCATATAGGACTGATAGCCGTGGTCAGGAGCCTTGATGTCCACGTTCATGGTGCGATACTCATCTGCAGAAGCGTCAAATGAGACCTGATACGTAGCGCCTTTCTCCAGCGGAATATTGGCCTGGACAAGCTGCACACTGTAATCTACGCTGCCCTGCTCTATGGTGGTGATGTGCATCCTGCCATTTTCGATGACAGCATTTGCAACACCGCCGTTGGCTGTCATGAACTTCCAGTTTTCATCGTCCGTCAGTGATTCCGCATCGTCAAAGGTTCCGTTGACGATGTAGTTGCCTTCTTCGTCAGGATCTCTGGGTGAGAATTCTTTTTCGGGACGAGTGACATCTTCATCATAGCTTTCCTTCTGGTAGACACGCACATAGTCCACGACATAGGGATTATTGTCAAAGCTGGTGTTCTCATTGGGATTACCTACCCAGCTTCCGCCGACTGCCAGATTCAGAATGATATAGAAGGGCTGATCAAAAGGAGCGGGATAGGTGAGAGTACCTTGTCCCTCCGTGGTGGAATACCAATCCTGTTCGCTGTGATAGAGATTTCCGTCTACATACCAGCGGATCTCTCCGGGGAGCCATTCGCAGGAGAAAGTGTGGAAATCACTGCTGAAGCTGTCCGCGCCGGAGAGCACATAGGTGCCCTGACTCTCCGCATGGGGATTTCCGTAATGAATGGTGCCATAGAGCTTTTGGGTATCCTGACCCATGACCTCCATGCAGTCAATCTCGCCACAGCGGGGCCACTGACCGTAGGCATTCTCATCATTTGCCATCAGCCAGAACGCCGGAAGATAACCCTGACCCTCCGGCACCTTTGCCCGAACCTCAAAAAGACCGTAGGTAAAGGTCTGTTTGTTCTGAGTATTGATTCGACCGGATGTGTAGCCGGTGACGACAGTGCCTGCCGGTGCATCAGAGGAAAGAGAGATGTCAGAAATGGTGATAGTGCTGGCCGGAGGAGCATCAGCGCCCGTCTTTCCCATGGAGAAAGCAAGCTGAGCTGTGGGATCCTCGCTATCCATGGTGAAATCGAAAGAGTACTCACTGGGGGTGCCGGTAAGATTCACTTCGTCCAGTCCGCCATACCATGCGTACGACGCACTCATCATCACTACTTTGATAGATCTGTCCACAGTACTGCTGGCTTTGAAGGACACATGATAAGTGCCCGGCGCGAGGGAAATCTCCTCCTGCTTGAGCTGCACATGCCAATCCTCTGTGCCGGGATTGGTAATGTTATATCGGATCGACCCATCCTGTATGCTGCTGGATGCCTCTGCCAGAGGGGGATTGTCCCAGTTCGCAATGGTCTCCGTCCAGCTATTCTTTCCGTTTGAGAAGTCTGCGTTTTTCAGCAGGTTAGCGCCTGCATCCATTTCCTTCGTCTGCTCCCTGGGGATCAGATAGAGCATTCCGTCTTCCACGCAGATATTATCCTCGCTGTCCACATAAGCCTGCAGTTCAGAGTTGACCCAGCCGGGGGAGTGAAGTTCCACGTTCCAGTCGTTCCTATTCAGCTCATTTCCGTCAAATTCCTCTGCCCAGACCTCTGTGTAGCCATCGTAGCTAAGCGAAGGAGCCTCGTCTGCATATACAGGCGGAGCCATCCCGCTCATCGCAGAAGCGGTGAGCAGTGTTATAAGGAGTGCAGAGATGTGTTTTTGTGCTTTCATAGAACACCTCCTTAAAAATATTGATATTGTATAATTATATCGTGAGAATTGAATAAGCTTATATCAGATTATTGACAAATATATCAAATTGATAACAAAATAGGATTTGCATGTGTATTTTGTCTGGATTTTTGAAGCGACATAAAAAAGCCCGCAATAATCCGCAAAGAGGAATCAGCCTTAGCTTTGGTGATGAGGTCACTTATGCACCAATCTGATACTTTTGACAGCTCTTTGATATAAATTAAAACCGTTTTTTCGATACAATAGGATCACTAAACGAAGGGGAGGACATTGAATGGTGAGGCTATTTACTCCGGACAATCCGGTAATACAGTTATTGAGCAGAGTGTGCGATCTGATACTGCTCAGCATACTTTTCAGCCTCTCCTGTGTACTCGTTGTTCCCGCAGGGGCTGCGATTACGGCTCTGTATATTATGACGATGAAAATGGTGCGGAATGAAGAAGGCACAATAGTAAAGGGATATCTTGCAGCCCTGAGAAGCAGCTTTTTTTACACTATTCCCGGGGGAGCGTTTCTGCTTCTTGATGCTGCGCTGTTTTTTCTGATAGTCTATGCCCTTTTTGCGGGAATTCTGTTATTTTCCCCATATTTATTTATCCTGCTCTGCATCGCAGCGCTTCTGCTGACCGCCTGGCTTAGCTGGTTGTTCCCTCTGATGGCGCGTTTTGAAAACCGTTTATCCCGCCACTACAGAAATGCTGCCGCTCTGTCGGTGACCCAGCTTCCAATTACCTTTTTTATGACATTGGTGAATTTGCTGCCTCTGCTTACTCTGCTGCTGCTTCCTGACCGAACGGCAGAACTGATTGCATTCTGGGTCCTTATTGGCAGCGGCAGTGGAGCATTTGCCAATTCTTTTTATCTGCGGCGGGTTTTTGACCTGTTTGAAGAAGTTCCCACACAGAATCATTTGAAAAATAAGGAGGAGAATATGGAAACACAACTGTCCTATGACGGCTATACACTGGTCTTTCAAGACGATTTCTGTGGCCCTTCCCTGAACCGCGGCGACTGGAATGTAGAACTCCACGACCCGGGATGGGTCAACGAGGAGTGGCAGCGCTATGTGGATGAGGAAGAAAACATTGCTGTTCAGGATGGCAAACTATTACTTCGGGCGGTGAAACGAAAAGGGGAGGACGAGAGCGATGCCTACACCTCCGGGCGGATCAACACAAGGGGGAAGCATGAGTTTACCTACGGCATTTTCGAAGCCCGACTGAAGGTGCCGGCAGGGAAGGGATTTCTGCCTGCCTTCTGGCTCCTGGCGGATGAGGACATCTACGGAGAATGGCCATACTGCGGAGAGATTGATATTATGGAGGTGCTGGGTCAGAATACAGCCAGCACCTACGGTACTATTCACTATGGTCTGCCTCATGAACAAAATCAGGGAATTTTGACACTGGAACAGGGCGATTTCTCTCTGGAATATCATGACTTTGCACTCAAGTGGGAACCGGGACGTCTGCGCTGGTATGTAGACGGCATTCTGTTCCACGAAGCGCAGGATTGGTACTGCGCCGGAGAAGGGGAAGAGAGACGACCTTTCCCTGAACCCTTTGATCACAATATGTATATCATCCTGAACCTCGCTGTAGGCGGGGAGTGGGTTGGGTATCCGGACGAGACGGTTGATTTTGCAAATGCAGCTCTCTCGGTAGATTATGTGAAAGTTTATCAAAAGAAATGAGGTGAATCCATGAGCAGGATACGATTTATTGATGATGAGGGCACTTTCGCTATTCGTGACCCGGAAGAAATCAGCTATCTGTATTTCCCTCTGGCCGGCGGGACCGGACTTATGAGCTCGATTACCCCCACGCTTGGCGGTGACAGCAAGCTGGATCAGGAGACTTTTCTGCTGGAGCCGGTCAGTGCGGAAAACTTGCATATGAATCGCAGCACGCGCAATTTCTGGTGCATAACGGAGGAGGGCTGTTGGTCTGCGGCGGGCGTCTCAGCCGAGCAGGAGGCAGCACGCTTTACAACGGATATGGATGAGAGCGAGCTTACTGCAGGATTTCTGTGGCAGACGCTGCGCCGGGAAAGCCGAAAGTTATGTCTTCGCTCTGAACTGACTTCTTTTATCCCGCCTGATGAGAATGCGGAGATCCTGCATGTCCGTATCACGAATACCGGAAACGCCACCCGGATGCTCCGGGGCATTGCGGCAATTCCTATCTATGGCAGAAGTGCGGATAATATCCGCGACCATCGCAATGTTACTTCCATGCTGCACCGCATCCGGACAACGAAAAACGGTGTGCTTGTGAAACCCACCATGTCCTTCGATGAGAAGGGTCATAGGGAGAATCGCAGGATCTACTATGTGCTGGGCAGCACAGGGACCGGTCAATGTCCGGAATCGTTTTATCCTACGATGGACGTCTTTCTGGGTGAGGGCGGCACCTTTCTTCACCCCCGGTCGGTATATGAGCGCCTGCCCGGAGATGGAGCAGATTCAGCCGCTGCCGGACGGGAGGCCATGGGCGGAATCGCTTTTCCCGAGATCGCTCTGAAGGCGGGAGATTGCGCAGAGTATATCGTTCTCCTTGGGGTATCGGACGATGAGGAGGAGATTGAGCGCGTGCAATCCGCTTACAGCACGTCGGAACAGGTGTGGAAGACGCTAGAGGAGACAAAACAGTACTGGAAAAAGCAGGTCAATCTACATTTCCATACCGGTAACAGCAATTTTGACCGGTGGATGCGCTGGGTCGGCATCCAGCCGTTTTTGCGTCGCATCTTCGGCTGCTCTTTCCTTCCCCACCATGATTACGGGCGAGGAGGCAGGGGCTGGCGCGACCTGTGGCAGGACTGTCTGTCTCTCCTGCTGATGGACCCATCAAACGTGCGGGAGATGCTGATAAAAAATTACGGCGGGGTCCGCATCGACGGCACAAATGCAACAATTATCGGTGACGGCTTTGGCAATTTTATTGCAGACCGCAACGGCATCGCGCGTGTGTGGATGGACCATGCTCTATGGCCTCTGATGACCACAAAGCTGTACATTGATCAGACCGGCGATCTGGATATCCTGAACGAGAGAGCAACTTATTTTAAAGATCAACAGGCAGCCCGCGGCACAGAAGTGGACGAACTGTGGGAAGAAAGAGACGGCAATTACCTGCGGACGGAGCAGGGAGAAATCTATGTTGGAACCGTCCTGGAACACCTGCTCATTCAGCACCTGACCGGGTTTTTTGAAGTTGGCAGCCATAACGTCTATCGCATGCGAGGTGGAGACTGGAACGATGCCCTGGATATGGCAGGTGACCGTGGGGAGAGCGTTGCCTTTACTTTTGCCTACGCAGGCAATCTCCGTGATCTTGCAACGCTTGTGCGTGCTTTGGGACAACGGACGGTTACACTTCCCGAGGAACTTCTGGTGCTGCTGACGGATGAACAGGAGGTGTATGAGAGCGTAACCCAAAAAACGGAACTGCTAAGGCGATATCTTAAACTGTGCTATCACACGCTGAGCGGCACATTTATTCAGATTTCCAGTGAGGAAATTGCATCGAATCTGGAAGGAAAAGCAGACTGGCTGATGGAACATCTTCGTCGGCAGGAATGGCTGGATCTGGGAGAGAACGGTGGCTGGTTCAACAGCTACTATGACAATCACGGACGACGAGTGGAAGGTGTTTTTGAGAGCGGTGTGCGCATGATGCTGACGGGACAGGTATTTGCCGTAATGAGCGGCACCGCGACCCCACGTCAGGTGGAAGAGATTGCCGGAAGCGCGGACCGGTACCTTTATCGCAGGGAGATCGGCGGTTATCGGCTGAACACCGATTTCCATGAACTGAAATTCGATATGGGAAGAATGTTCGGATTTGCCTACGGAGAAAAGGAGAATGGCGCAGTCTTTTCCCACATGGCGGTGATGTATGCAAATGCGCTTTATCGCCGGGGATTTGCCCGGGAAGGTTGGAAGGCGCTTTCGAGCCTTGCTGATACTGCCCTGGACTTTGAGACCAGCAAGATTTATCCGGGCATACCGGAGTATTTTAGGGCGGACGGACGGGGGATGTATCACTATCTCACCGGTGCAGCAAGCTGGTACTTGCTGACAATGGTCACGGAAGTGTTCGGCGTACACGGCGAACTGGGCGATCTTGTTATTGCCCCTAAGATTATGGGCAGTCAGTTTGACGCATCCGGGCGGGCATCACTCACCTTTCTCTTTGCCGGAAAGCAGTTCTGCCTTACCATTGTCAATACGACCGGGCAGGATTACGGCGCATATGGAATCGCAAAGGCTTATGTACAGGACACAGCACAAAGGCGGCTTTTGCCGGTGACAGTTCTTGATGGAAAAGCCATAATAAGCCTTGAGGAAATCCGGGAACTTCCGCCGGACCGCAACGAAATTATTTTGGAACTGATGTAAGGAGGAGCTATGCAATACGGATATTTTGACGACAAGACCCTGGAGTATGTCATCACGAGACCGGACACGCCCGCGCCATGGGCGAACTATCTGGGTTCTCCCGAGTATGGAGCGCTGATCTCCAA
>JBGUIK010000003.1:0-9658 GCA_045112915.1 Lachnospiraceae bacterium | reverse complement strand
TACCGTATTCTGGAATCATCATTTTTCTTTTTGCCAATTCCGTCACCTCCAAAAAATAATCTCCAGCGCTGTATCTTTGTTTTATCAAACTTCTTCAATTCCAGCAAGGATACGGATTGGCTCATGCTTTGGCGTTCCGGGGCTTGCGGTAAGTTGCGCTCTTTTCCATAGGTTTTGCCCGGTGTGTGCATTTTGCGATATACTCCTGAAGGCCCATATCAGTAAAATATACACAACCGTTCTGCACATACTGAACATAAGAAATCAAGCCGTTGTTACGGGCTGCATCTAAGGTCGTAATACTGATCCCCAAGATTTTGGCAGCTTCTTTTCGTGTAATCAGTTTTTCCATAAATCATATTCCCTCCATTCTGTCAAGGTTGTCATCGTGCTTTCAAAATCACATGAATGCACTGGCAGCCGAAACTGCCAGTGCATGGTATCTAACTTTGAAAAGAAAACTGCATCTGAATACTGAGCTGTTGTTTACAACAAATGGACGCAGCTCTCTTGAATTTTAGTTTTGCTTTCGCCACATTTGCCACGCATCCCTGACGATGGGGACATTCCTGATCTCCGCTGGCGCGGCTGTCATAACTCCGCAGCGTCGTTTTATTCGTGCGCCGCAGGGTTCCGCCTCAAGTCCGTGGGCGGGTGTGAACAAGTATCTTTAAGCCCCCATGGAGTCCTCGCGCCCGAAGTGCCACCTCCGGGTCTCAGGCTGGCGTTGATCGCTGGGAACAGCCTTGTTTATCACCTCCTTGGGCTGTCCATCTTGGCGGCGCGCCTGATTCGCTCGTACATGGGTTATGTACCAGAAATGCCGTCTATTCGATTGTCAAAGTACATCGAAGGGGAGAAACTTGTCCTTCTTATTAACACTGACAAAAAGAGTGAAAAACAGGCGCTTCAAATGAAACTTTATCAAAAATATTTTGCTAACTGTTTCAACCCACGCCGGATGCTGTCACGAACACGGCTCGGATCTACGCCTTCGGCTCTGGCAATCTCATTTACGCTCATCCCCAGATAGTACCGGGCGTAAATTCTCCTTGCCTGTTTCTTCGGCAAAGCCATCACGGCGGAGTAAATCTGCTCGCGCAGCTGCTTTTCCTCCAGAAGCATCTCCGGCGTCTCCAGCTTTCGCAGGACCGCATTTTCAATTCCATTCTCACAGTCCAGGGAGTACTGCGCCTTATAGCGATACATTTTTCGCTCATAGGCTGCTTCAGCTCGCTCGTCAGACTGAAACACCGCTTGTACTTCATCGGTTACTTCCAAAAAGGCATCGGTTTTATAAACATCGGGATACAGATCCCGAAGATTGACTTTCTTCATTATGTACCTCCATTTCGATTCACGGGTGATTAGCGGGTGAATCGAATGGAGGCGGGGAACGGCATCGAGGCCGTTTGGGGACATTCGGCAAAAAACGACAAGCAAAAGCGCCAGTCTCCCATTCCAGGAAACTGGCGCAACAAAAAAGATCATTATTATTCCGGTTTGCGCAGAACGATAATACCGACAGGTTGCCGAACTGCCCCGGAGGGGAAGCTACACTTTTTTTAGCAAGTGAAGATTATGAGAACTGTAAAAGGTTAAAACAAACAAAGCGGCATCCTCCTATATGCCGCTGTAAATAACCTTTCTGTCTACGCAGTATAAAGCGGCAGCTATTCAGCAAGCCGCGTTTTCATTGAACCATTACTCAATTAACAGCTGCTCGCCATTATTGAGAGCTATGGTATAGAACAGAAAGCAAGATTTACTTTAGATTTATACAAGATTTGCACAAGAAATACCTATACTTCGAATTTGTAGCCTATTCCTCGAATGCTTTTAATATGTTCTGATGCAGTTTCCGAACTTTTTAACTTTTTCCGTAAATTACTTATATGGCTTGAAATCGCATTGCGTGAATAAAACGAAAAATCATCATGCCAAACAGAATCCATTATCATTTCATAAGTATGCTCAATAATGGCAGTAGCTTTCTGGTCATTGATCAACGAGGCCGCTTTCAGGATAAACTCCTCCGGATTGTCTTTGAACTGATTAAAAACAGCTGGCTGTATCCCCTGAAGGATAGCAATGATTGCTTTTCGTGTGAGCCCTGTTTCATCCACCAATTTACCCACCAAATCATATTTAACATTCGAGCTTGCTGTCACAGTCACCCCGTAGCTTGCGGATTCTTCTTTCACGAACGAAGCTCCGGAAAGCAAATCATCCTTTGACTTGATAGTATCCATTGCGCCTGACTCTACCTTAAAGTAGATCTTGGACACATGCAGTTTGCTATCAAGAGAAGCAATGGACTTCCTGATTAGTTCATCAGTATCAAAGTCAACCACATAGACGGACTTGGCATTGATCTTTGACCACAGGGCTTTAAACTCCGGCATAGCCAGTTTTTCATCATCAACCTGAAGTTCAACATTATTGCTACGGGCGTTCTCAGGCTGCAGGCTCTTCGGATCATAGATAGAATCGACGATCTCGATGACAGCCGCAGCGGAGTCAGCTACTTCCTCTGCGACCTTGATCTCGCCATTTGCCTTATCCTCATAATACTTGTCCGTAAGTACTCCCTTGCGATCTATATATCCATTGACAATCATATCGAAGTGGATGGCATGTGCAGTATCGCTATCGATGACCTGTTCATTGCCCTGAGCGTCTTTGATAACCTTACCAATAAAGAGATCCGCAGTAACTGCACGCGGACGATCCGCCACAGCATCAGCCATTTCAGTCTGGAGCCCCTTGGCAAAAGAGTCGTAGCTTTCACTGGCAATAACCGTCAGCACATTTACGTTATGAACATCATTGCCGAGGGCATTGGTATCCATACGCTCACCATCTTGATTAACGCAAAGACGCAGGCCTCGTCCTACTTCCTGACGCTTACGTACATCGCTGGAGCTTTGTTTCAACGTGCAAATCTGGAAGACGTTAGGATTATCCCATCCCTCGCGAAGTGCTGAGTGTGAGAAGATAAAGCGTACCGGCGACCGCTTGGGGTCACGATCCAGCAGCAACTCCTTGTTTTTCATAATCAACTCATAAGCGCTGACATCGTCGGAAGTTGTTTCTTTTCTTCCAACCTTGGAGTTGATCATTTTTCCCTTGCCATCTACAGAGAAGTATCCGGCATGCGTTTTTGAGGCCTTGATGCTATTCAGATATTTAATGTAATCATCCTCGCCGATTGAAAGCTGGAGGCTGCTAATAATGTCTTCGTACTCCTCCTCAAACATCGTGGCGTACTTCCCATTGACCGGCTGTCCGGCAGCATCATATTGACGATAGTTGGCAACTTCGTCGATAAAGAAAAGGCTCAGAACTTTGATTCCCTTGTAGAAGAGCTGCCGTTCCCTCTGTATATGGGACAGGATCGTCTCGCGGATTTGGATGCGACGCAGCTGATCCTCGTCCACCTTACCTATCACATCACCTGCAAAGAGTTTTATACCGTTCAGAAACTCGACAGAGTCATCTCGACCATCGATGGACTTCACCACAAAGCCCTCTTTATATTCTTCCAGTCCATTGGAATAGTCATAAAGGTTATCGCCGATCTTAACGATGCGGCTCTTCGGCTTAGTGCCATTGGCCTGCTTCACATCGAACTGAATTGTGGCCGTTGGATCGCTCTTGGAGAGATTAATGCTCTCTAAATAAACATAGCTGGTGGTCGCATTGCTTCCAGTTTCAGTGATTCCCTTGACAGCAATCTTCTTGACTAATCGTTTATTGTATGCCTCCATCGCATCCAGCCTATAAACCATGTTATAAATGCTGTCTGCCTTATGCGTAGCCGAATATCGGAGCGTGAGTAAGGGATGGAACTCTTTCAGGCGCTCCTTGGTCTGCTTACCTTCAACCGACTGAGGCTCATCGATAATCAGGATAGGATTAGTTTTTGCAATGATATCAATTGGGCGACGGCTGCGGAACTCGTCCAGCTTCATGTAAATCCTACGAGCATCTTTACCCTTGGCATTAAATGCCTGTGAGTTGATGATCATGACATTGATAGAGCTATCCGATGCGAAGCGGTCGATCTCCGTCAGTTGTGATGAATTATAGATGAAGAAGCGGATCTTCTTTCCGTACTCTTCGGCGAAGTGCTCCTGCGTCATCTCGAATGATTTATAAACGCCCTCACGGATTGCGATGCTGGGCACTACAATGATGAACTTGCTCCAGCCATAGGCACGGTTAAGCTCATACATAGTTTTAATATAGGTATATGTTTTACCAACACCAGTCTCCATCTCAATGGTAAGATTAAAACCATCGGCACGACCTTCTAACTTTGAAGAAGGAGTGATCTGATTAGACCTCTGGATCTTCTGCAAATGCTCAAGAATCAACTGATCATTCAGTTCTGGAATAATCCTATGGTTGCTCCATCCGGTATAGTCTTCATCTTCATTCATTCCAATCTGGAAAGTCCCGGTGCCTCTGTCCATCATATAAGATGGAGTTTTATACGGCTGACCGGCAAAAACATCTACAACTGCTTTAGCGGCATCAGCTTGGAATTTTTGATGCTTATAACGTATTCTCATCTGACTGCCTCCCTTAGATAACTTTTACCCTCGTATCCGGAGCGAGCATCTTAAAAATCTCGCCCACATTAATTTTTGCTGGACTGCCACTGAAACTGCTATCACGGAATACAGCACGAAGCGGCTGACGTTTAGCAATATCTTTTATAACAGAGTCAGGGATATGTAAAACTCTCTTTTCTGCTTCTCAGCTTTTTCAGTGATGAACGTCGGAGACGTGAAGATAAACCGGAGCTCGTCCACGGACTCCAGCTGTTTCTTCAGGACGTTATAGGCATACATAGAGAAGCAGGCCGCAGCAATAGATACCTTGCTGCCTTTCTTTATAGTCTGTGCCATATCGTCGCGGACGATCTCCGTGACGTTATCAAATATCTTCATTTGCCGTTGTCACCTCCGTCGCTCGATCAGCTCTTTTCCTCAACCGCTTCATCCGGGACAATTTCACATATATCGCCGATGTCGCATTTTAGTTCTTCGCATATTCTGACCAAGACGTCAGTGGTGACGTTTGCACCTTTTCCGAGTTTGGCAAGGGAAGCCGAGCTTATTTTGGCCTTCTTCGCAAACTCTGTCTTTTTTAAATCCCTCTCAACGAGCATTACCCATAATTTTTTGTACGATAATTTCATCGTGCCTCCTTAGGAATGTCCTTCCTCCAACTCGGCATAAAGCCGTAAATGTGACCATCTCTCTCGTTCTTGTGATACGTAACTACATTGATCCCCTCAGCTTCAAAATCGATATTAGGTACAGCGTTCAGATTGTCGACCACAATAACTTGTCCATTTCCCTGATTGTCTATGAAATACCGGTAGAGACCATTTCGAATCGTCTCTTTATCAAGCCCCTCATCATCTTCATCAAGCCCCAAAAGGGGAGTATCAAGCATGAGGAACCCCGGTTTTATGTAGGCACCATTCCGATTGAAATACTCATAGAGCATCATAGCCACAACAGAATTCAAGAATGATCTGTATCCTTGCCCTTGATCATCGGATTTTGGTTCCCCGTCGACAAGAATATCGAAGGTAGAATAGTCCCAGCTGGCATATCCTCCAAGCCGGTAATTGCATGCTTTGAGGATTTTATTTAGGAGAACAGTAAAATTCGTACCAACTTCCGCTTCAAATTCCTTCTTAGGATGATAGAGAGGAGGATTCTTTTCCGGATTCAACTCCGATACTCTTTTTTTACCAAGAACCTCAAGTTGGCTGTTCACAAAATCGATACCTGTTTGCAACGTTGTATAATCCCGATACCGCTTCAAGCCCACCTGATAATCCTGAATTGCATGCTGTTTCTCCGCAAGAGCTTGATTAACTCCGGCTCGCCTAACATACAATTCTTCAATATTACCCTGAATCTCTGCTTGCTCTTCCTGAACGCTTTTTACAGTAGCTGCAATTACAGTCAATTCAGATGCAATCCTTCTTATTTCAGCATGGATAGCCTCCATATATGTATCATCTTTCTCAGGATGTACTTTACCTCCGCAAAACGGGCATACGTCATTTAACGGCACTCCCTGAACAGCCTTCTCACCCTTTGAAATAAAGTCAAGTCTTTGCAGGTCAGCTTTATATTGGCTGATGAGAGATTCGTAACGGCTTAACAGAATTCGGCAGTTTGCCTCTTTCTGTTGGAACTCCGAGAGTTGTTGTGCTATCGATTTGTTTTCTTCAATCAGTTCATTTACTTCTTGCTGTGCAGCTTGGACACGTGCGGTAAGCTCCTGCATTTCTTTTTCGATATCCGTACCAGAAAGCTCCTCAAGCTGCATGATATAACTCACACGTTGCTGTTTGAGGTCATTTGTTCTTTCTTCGATATAGTCAAGAATTCCCTGTCTTCTCGCTGTTGCTTTTGTTGGGTTTAGTATCTCTGCAATGCCTTTCTTGTAGTCCCCGGTAAGAAGGAACAATAGCGAGGCAAGAAGCGGAGTATCTTCGTAATTATTACCTTTGACGATTATCGAGGCAGACTTGGAGATTTCATCTTCATCAACGTAAAATACCCCTGCAGTATTTCGCCACGACATACGCTCTCTGCCGTAATAAGCACTCTTTGGAACTTCTATCGTTTCATCAAGGCCGAGAATGCGCAGCCATAAATCATTTAAATAATGTGCGCTAACCTTTTTATAATCTGTAGCATAGTCTCCATCATCAATCTCTTCATTTGATGAAGAAACGTGCACCACGTGCTCGTCCAGCTTTCTCGATAGACATATCTCACCATATCGTTCTGTAAGAAATACGCCTTCGATATCTGTATATCCCGTCGCCGGAGTATATGGTCTCTTATCATTACCAAACAGGTAATTGATGCATCTGAGTATCCACGTCTTCCCGGTATTGGATCTTCCTTGGATGATATTCAATCCTTCTGTAAATTCAACAACACCATCAATTTTTCCGGCTCCGGATACACGGAGCTTTTTTATCATAAAAGTCTGCATCCTTAGCCCTCCTTCGCCTTGGTTGATAAATCGCTTATATACTCAAGAATCTCTTCATCTGAATATGCTGAAAAGCGGCTGTTTACAATCTTAGCGCCAATCACATAAGCTCTTGCATATGGAGACTGCAGTCCCTTATTGACTTGTTTCCCACGGGCATTAATGCTGTAGGCGAATCCATCTTTTGTATTCTCAACCATTAGAAAATTGTTTTTCACAGCGAGTTTGGCAGCCTCGGTGATTCTTTCACGTTTTGTAGTAAACTCAGAAAAACCGAACTCATTGTCCCCATGTAGGTTTTTATCTAACACCCGGCACTTTTTCCCGAATATACAAATGAAGTCCAGAGCTGCCATCCTATCGATGTTCATGGGCTTATTTACAGTCTCGGTCAAAAGTAGGATACGCAGCATATTCTCAAAAGGCGTATTGAATATTTTATTTCTCATATGGATCAACCCACGATACTATCGTCTTGTCATTCACGAGGATGTGAACAATTCCAAGCCTTTCTAAATTTCCAATCAAATTCTTTATTATCATAAGTTTTGATTTTGTAAGCTGGACGTCTGATATCTTTTTCAGTACTTCCAACAGGCGACGATAACCATTGTCGAAGTCATCATAATATGTAGTTTGAATTCCACTGAAAGCGTCTTCTTTGAGGATGTCAAACTGATTCTCCCCGTCCCCATACACCTCACTGATAGAACGCTGAATACTCTCCGCGCTCAAGTACGCCTTTCTCTGATTGTAAAAATTCGTCTGGTATTTGTTTGGCAAGGAAGGAATATCATCCACAGTCACTGTGTCACGTGAAAGAACTTCCGCATAGGCATCACAAAGTGCGGAAATGTATCCTGCCTCAAAATCGTAAATTTGGGCGTCGCTTAATTTAATAGGAAGCTCAATGACATCGCCATCAATGTAGAGCTTGCCATCCTCGCAGTAGACTCTGTCTCCTGCGAGATTTTTTATTGTCGGCTTTGGATCGTGAATTGTCAGCACGATATCAACATCATGGATTCCCTTGGCAAGACCACGATAAATCTGACCAAAGATATCCTGCACCGCTGATCCGAGCTCATCAACCTCAACGTCAAACCCTTTTCGTTTCAGAAACTTCTGAAGATGCTCTTTGTTTCCATCAAAGAGCCTGTCAACCTGATCTGCCAAATCAATCCCGTCATACAGGCTGCAGATTCTTCCGGCTCTCGCTTTCGATATCCACTTATCCTTATCGCCCTCAAGGATCTTATCGAGCATATTGATGGAGATGTTCTTCTCCATCGGATTATACTCGCCCAAATAGTCAGCTTCTTGCTCCTCATCTGTCATTGGGTCGCGAAGACAGTCTCTAACCAGTCTTTTCACAAACTCGCCAGCACGCCCGTTAGGATCCATATGCAGTTTTAACTCTTGCGCTATTTCATGAAAATACAATGCCGGTTAGCCTCCTTTTGACCTTTTAGGTCAAAGCGCGGTCAAACGCGTTTTCGACGAGAAAAGGCACACTTTATATAATAAAGAAAAAACGTTAAAAAGTTCTTTCTCAATATAGCACAAATTTTAGCGTTTTACAATCTGATTCACATCATCGCTCATAAATATTTTGTGAACGCAAAGAAATATTTTAACCAATGTTGTGAATCATGCCCTGAGCAAGGCGTTAAAAGGCTCCGGCTCACCAACGTGATCGTTCCGAGTGCACAAAGAGGAACTGTTCGCCACGGCGGTGACGCTGACAACTGAATAAGAGACCAGCATGCGAACAGCTGGACGCAACTTGAAGCGGAGACATCGTTCTCCCGCGACGGGTGGGATTTTTGCGTCCATTTTTCGCTGCTGGCACCCAATACGGGGTCTCCGCTTCTCCACACAACCCAGCGGCTGTGGGGAAAAGGAGCCCCGTATTTTTATGAAAAAACATGTAAATCAGAGTCAACCCAACCGTATTTATCTCAAAGCCACCCGTGAATGGGTGGAGGTATCCGAAGAAGTCTACAGAGAGCACACCCGTTTTCACGACGCTTTTCGTAAGCGTCATCAGTCCCACGGCCAGTGCGTCTGCCCTAAAAACAAGTTCTGGCTCTGCGACGCCGACTGCCTGACCTGTGAATTCCGTCGTGCAGGCGACCACATCTCCCTCGATTATACGACTGAGAATGAAGACGGCGACACGTGCTCTCCGCTGGATGCGCTGGCCGACACTGCGCCTTCTATTGAAGATGTTATTTGTGACAAGGCCGAGCTCGACCAGCTCTTTGCCCGTCTGAACGAGCTGATGCCTGAAGCGCAGGATATCGGAAAGCTCCGCCAGAAAGGTCTGACCGACGAGGCCATCGCTGAGGTCATCGGCATTAAGCGGACAACCTTCCGCTCTCGTCTTGCGAAGGCCAAGAAGCAGCTTGCTGCCGAATTCCCTGACCGCTTCTAAACCCATTTAGTATGTACCCGTTCCGGCTGCCATCATGGTGGCCGGAGCATTTTTATGAGGTGCTTTAGCAGCACTTTTAATTATTTGCTGCTTATCTTTCAAAAAAATCTCATCCTCCTTCGTCAAACCGCCTGCCTCACCTCCAGTGGGAAGTGTAAGGAACAGCAACCCACCCACAAGTTC
>JBGUIK010000002.1:0-80087 GCA_045112915.1 Lachnospiraceae bacterium | reverse complement strand
GTTCAATCAGTTCGACCAGCCGGGCAGATATCTTTACATACGCGATAATCAGGATGGCGATTTCTGGTCGGCTTCGTGGCAGCCGGTCGGCAAGGATCTCGGTGAATATCAAAGTGAGTGCAGGCACGGGACCGGCTATACCATCATTTGCAGCCGGTACCGCGGCATCTGTGCAGAGGCGTTTTATTATGTGCCGCTCGGCTGTACCCATGAGGTGTGGTACCTCAGGGTGGAGAACCAATCGGAAGAGATGAGGGAGCTCACACTGACGGGCTACGCCGAGTTTACCAGCAATGGCAATTATGAGCAGGATCAGATCAATCTGCAATATTCCCAGTTCGTCACCAGGACGATTTACGATGACGGACGGATCCGCCAGCAGATCCACGGGAACCTGGATGCCCTGGCAAGTGACGAAGATGTGGATGACAAGACCGTGACAGAGCGTTTCTTTGCCCTCGCCGGCGCGCAGGTCTCTTCCTTCTGCGGAGACAAGGCCGCATTCCTCGGTTCCTATCGCGGATACGGCAATCCACGTGGCGTGGCGGACGGAGACCTTGGAGGTATATTGAATTACAACGGCAACAGCTGCGGTGCGCTCTCGGCGGTGGTACGTCTCATGCCCGGAGAGTCGAAGACTGTTGCGTTCCTTCTGGGTGAAAAAGGACCGGCGGAGAGCGCCGGCCTCATGGCATGCTATGCCGAGCCGGAGACAGTCTGCGCATCGGAAATCAATGATCTGCGCAGTGACTGGCAGGATAAGCTCTCACGGTTCCATGTCAAAACGCCGTCCCCGGCCTTTGATACTATGATCAATGTGTGGAACGCCTACAACTGCTTCATGACATTCACGTGGTCCCGGGCAGCGTCGTTCGTCTACTGCGGTCTGCGCAACGGCTATGGCTACCGGGACACAGTGCAGGATATTCAGGGCGTGATTCATCTCGCTCCGGAGCAGGCTAAAGAGAAAATCCGCTTCATGCTCTCCGCGCAGGTGGACCACGGCGGCGCGCTTCCGCTGGTGAAGTTCAACCACAATGCAGGTCATGAGGATACGCCGGAGGACGAGAGCTACCGCAAGTCGACAGGACATCCGGCCTACCGCGCCGACGATGCCCTCTGGCTGTTCCCTACCGTTTACAAGTACATCGTTGAGACGGGAGACACAGGTTTTCTTAATGAAGTGATTCCATTTGCCAACCGGGACGAGGGAACGGTCTACGAACATCTGAAGCGCGCTCTGGCCTTTTCAAAGAACCACCTCGGACCGCACGGAATGCCGGCTGGCCTTTATGCCGACTGGAACGACTGCCTGCGGTTGGGGGCGGACGGGGAGTCCTCCTTTGTGGCATTCCAGTACTATTACGCCTATACTGTTCTGCGTGCCTTTGCGGAGGAACAGTCGGATAAAGACTATCTTTGGCAGCTGGAGTATGAACAGGCAGCGCTGCGCGGCAGACTGACGGAGCTCTGCTGGAACGAGGACCGCTTTATCCGCGGTTTCACAGAGAATGGAGAGACTATCGGAGAGCGCACGTCGCCGGAAGCCAGTTTCTGGCTAAATCCCCAGAGCTGGTCGGTCATCAGCGGCCTGGCAGACGGGCAGCAGGCAGAGCTTGCTATGAAACAGGTATGGGATCGGCTGAACACTGCATATGGCGCGGTCCTCATGACGCCGCCCTACCACGCCCATGCCTTTGACGGGGCGCTGGCGGTCATCTACAACGCGGGTGTGAAAGAGAATGCGGGAATCTTCTCCCAGTCTCAGGGCTGGCTCATTCTTGCCGAAGCACTGCTCGGGCATGGCGATAGGGCATATCAGTACTTCTGTGAAAACGCGCCGTCCATGCAGAATGACAGGGCGGAGGTGAGGGTCATTGAGCCTTACTGCTATGGTCAGTTCACCGAAGGTCCGGACAGTCCGCACCTGGGACGATCTCATGTCCACTGGCTCACCGGAACAGCTTCTACAATCATGGTGGGCTGTGTGGAAGGTATTCTGGGAATGCGCCCTGTCCTTCACGGCATCAAAATAGCCCCCTCGATCCCGAAGGAATGGAAGGAGCTTGAAATAGACAAGGAATTCCGGGGAAAGAAGCTGCACATTGTTGTGCGCAATCCCCATAGCAGAGAGTCGGGCTGCGAGAGGCTTCTGGTCAACGGCAAAGCGGTGGAGGGCAGCGAGATACCTGAAAGCCTGCTGACAGAGAGGACGGAAATTGAGATGACCCTTTAAGGCTCCTGCCGGGTATCTTCTTTGATAACGCGGTATTTAAATGAGAATGTTACGATGAGATGTTGTTCTACCTCCCGCTTCATTTATCCAACGAGACTTGAATATTGTGGCTATAGATTTTCGTAAAAGCGTGATTATTGGTCTGGCATTTATAGATAATTCTGATAAAGGCGAAAATTTATTGATAATAATTAGATAAAGTATTATACTCTATATGTAGGAAATGTATATAACTTGATATATCTAGTATTAACAGAATTGTTTTTCAATTGAATACAAAAGGGATGAGGCGTTCCGGAGAGAGTGATATAATCGCCGCCGAAGAGGCAAGCCACAGCAAGCAGAATATCGGTGAATCTTTCAGGCAAAAGGACGGAACGAAGACCATACTCTGGAAGCGTTTTATTGTGTGAGACAGGGGGACAGAATGAGCAGCATTCTGTCCTCTTTGTGTTTGAAAGGACAACGGGTTCATGCTGTTTATTATAACAAACAACCCACTCGTTAAGGAGACCTGCGGAAGTTCCTACACGGTGGATTACGAAGACATTTCATACGACGAGATCCTGATAAAAATCAGAAATGCTGTCCACCGCGGAGCGTCAATTCTCATGCACCCTCTTTACGGAAGCGTAAAACCGAAAGAAACACCTTATCGTTCCGTTCTTATGGAGATGCGTGAGGGTCCGGTAGACATGGACTCCCTGCTGTTGATCGAGCAGGCCATCGCCTCTGCCGGAAAATTCCGAAACAAGTCCGCCGGGTACGATGAAGCAACGCTCGGTGACTGCAGGGTAATTGACCTGTCGCTGATGCAGGGAGCGCTCGGGTCAAACAGGTAACATTTATTAAGAAAATCGACCTGCGCTAATGCAGGGAGCGCCTGGGTGGAATATTTTCCCGAGGGGGCAAATTTTCAAAGGAGGTAAAAGAAACGCGATGAAATTAGAACTTGGTCAAATTTATATCAAAGATATCAAGTTCGACGAAAGCCAGAGAATCGAAGATGGAGTGCTTTATGTCAACAAAGAGGAACTGACAAAGATCGCTCTCTCCGATGATCATCTGGCCAGTGCCGAATTCGATATCGCAAAACCCGGAGAGTCCGTTCGCATCACACCGGTCAAAGATGTCATCGAGCCGCGTGTCAAAGTGGAAGGAGGCGGCGGGGTATTCCCCGGCTGGATATCCAAAGTCGACACTGTCGGAAGCGGGAAAACATACGCGCTGAAAGGTATGGCGGTCGTGACCGCGGGACCTATTGTCGGCTTCCAGGAAGGCGTCATCGACATGACGGGCCCCGGAGCGGATTACACTCCGTTCTCTAAGACACTGAACCTTGTCATGGTCTGCAAGCCTGTTGAAGGTCTGAAACAGCATGACTATGAAAAAGCTGTCCGCCTCGCCGGTTTCCGTGTCGCGGCGGCAGTCGGTGAGCTTGCCCGCGGTCTCGAACCGGATGAGACAGCGGTCTACGAGACGTGTACTATTAAGGAGGGGATAGAAAAATATCCCGACCTCCCGCGTGTCGCATACGTTCAGATGCTTCAAAGCCAGGGGCTTCTGCATGATACCTATGTTTATGGGGTGGACGCCAAGCGGATCCTCCCGACGATCATTTCCCCGACCGAGGTATTCGACGGCGCGATCGTGTCCGGGAACTGCGTGTCTGCGTGCGACAAGAATCCGACATATGTTCACCAGAATAACCCGGTCGTGGAGGAACTCTTCAAGCAGCACGGCAAAACGCTCAACTTTGTCTGCCATATCCTAACGAATGAGAATGTCTTCCTCGCAGATAAAGAGCGCAGCTCTTTCTTCACGGCAAAGATCTGCAAAATGCTGGATCTCGATGGTGTCATCGTTTCGGAGGAAGGCTTCGGCAATCCGGATACCGATCTTATCATGAACTGCAGAAAGATCTCTGCGGAGGGGATCAATACGGTCATCATCACGGATGAGTATGCAGGCCGCGACGGAAAATCCCAGTCCCTCGCGGATGCGCATGCTTCCGCAGACGCTGTTGTCACCGCCGGAAATGCCAACGAGGTGGTCATTCTTCCGAAGCTCGACAAAGTCATCGGCACTCTGGATTATATCAATAAGATCGCAGGTGCAAGTGAGAACACGCTTCGTGAAGACGGCTCCCTGGAAGTAGAAATACAGGTTATCACCGGTTCGACAAGCGAAGTTGGCTTCGGATACTTGAGCGCGCGGTAACGGCACGGGAAGGAGGTTTATAAAATGGCCACATTAAAAGTTGTTCATTATATTAATCAGTTCTTTGCCCAAATCGGCGGCGAGGAAAAAGCGGATTATCCGGCAGAGCTCCGCGCCGGTGAAATAATCGGTCCGGGCAGCGCTTTTCAGGCGGCTTTCGGCGATGAAGCGGAGATCGTTGCGACGATCGTCTGCGGTGACTCATATTTTAATGAGAACATCGACAAGGCGAAGGCAGATATCCTTGAGATGGTAAAGAGCCAGGAACCGGATCTCTTCATAGCGGGACCTGCCTTCAATGCCGGACGTTACGGCGTCGCCTGCGGCACTATAACCGATGCTGTTCTGAATGAGCTGGGTATCCCTGCCCTTACCGGTATGTATGTGGAGAATCCCGGCGCTGACATGTTCTCCTCAAAGCTGTACATTGTCTCCACAAAGAACAGTGCGGCAGGAATGAGGGCGGCTGTCAAAAAGATGGCTCCGCTGGCCTTAAAGCTTGCCCGTCATGAGAAGATCGGGGCGTCCGTCGTCGAAGGGTATATCCCGACCGGCGTCCGTGTCAACTTCTTTGAAAAGGAACGCGGCGCAAAACGCGCGGTCGACATGCTGCTCGCAAAGCTGAATGACAAGCCGTTTACCACAGAGTATCCGATGCCCGATTTTGACCGTGTCGCGCCGAACCCCGCTGTAAAGGATATGGCCCACGCAAAGGTGGCCCTGGTTACATCCGGCGGTATCGTTCCGAAGGGGAACCCGGATCATATCGAATCCTCCAGTGCTTCCCATTACGGCGAATACAGCATTGCCGGGGTGGAAGCCCTCTCCTCGGAGACGTATGAGACGGCACACGGCGGCTATGACCCGGTCTATGCCAATGACGATCCGAACCGTGTCCTCCCGGTAGACGTCCTTCGACAGCTGGAGAAGGAAGGTGTCATTGGGCGGCTGCACGATAAATACTATTCTACAGTCGGAAACGGCACTGCAGTGGCCAGCGCGAAGGCATTTGCCGCGGAGTTCTCGAAAAAACTTCTGGAGGACCATGTCGACGCAGTTATACTGACCAGCACGTGAGGGACCTGTACACGTTGCGGTGCAACGATGGTGAAAGAAATCGAAAGAGCAGGTATCCCGGTGGTCCATGTCTGTACAGTCACGCCGATCTCCCTGACGGTCGGCGCCAACAGGATCGTTCCGGCGGTCGCGATCCCGCATCCGCTCGGCAATCCGAATCTTGACCACAATGAAGAAGTGAAACTGCGCAGAAAAATTGTAGAGCAGGCTCTGAAAGCTCTTGAGACAGAGGTTGACGGACAGAAGGTTTTTGAAGGCTGATCGTTACTATGTAAAATGAACCGGACACAGTGATAGGGGCTGTCGCATTAAGACGAGCCGCCACTATATAAGGCAGACGATATTTGCAAATGTCTGCCTTATATAGCGGTGATACTGTCTAATGCGACAGCCCCTTTAGTGCCGGATGTGTAACTGCTGACGGCAGAGCGGTGGAGGGCAAAGAAATATCGGAAAGCTTGCTTATAATTCAGATTTCTTATACTCAGAAATTCAAGGATATGTTATAATATCGCCTATGAAATAAAGTGTTTGCACATATAGTCAGCCTTATTGGCAGAGACCGAGAAGATGGGTCTTTGAGAATTATGTCTCAAAAAGAGGCTGATCTTCATTTGCGAATACGAATAATGTTAGGAGGTGAAAATATGGAAGATAAGAACAATGTCATTCCCGTAGAATTACTGGAGAAGGTAACCGGCGGACTTACCGATGACAGTCTGGAGCAGATTCCGGAAAAAAAGAAAAAGAAACTTGATGATCTTTATGGTGATGGTGATGGTAATGGTGATGGTAACTGACAATGTTCATCACTTTCGGTCACGCTCATAGCGGAGCATGACCGGAAACTTCTTTAATCGATGATCCTGATGTACATTTGTTCCCGGAAGCAGTCGGGAATACATTATTTCCATCAGCAACAACCGGATAAACGAAACATTTGCTTTCATTTGTCCGGTTGTTTTTGGTGAAATTGCTGCATATTTTATGAGGAAAAACCATGAAGAAGATGAAATATCGTAAGATTATTGCGACTCTGGCAGCTGCATGGATGTGTGTGTACAGTCTTGCAATCCCTGTATTCGCAGCGGCAACAGGACTGGATGTTGAGCCGGAGGATGGCGGGAACATATCTACTCATGTTGAAGGAGTAGTTGACGGATGGGAAAGCGAAGACGGCTATTTTGATATAATCGAGGATAAGACTACGACGACGGACCACAGGGGCAGAGGTGTCCTGATAAGTGATCTCAGAGCAGGTGCCGGTGAAGATGTATCGGTCACCTTCAACGGCGGTACCGACGTGACTACAATGGGACAGGAAGGCGGCATCGGCGTTCATGTTTTCTCCATGAACAAGCAGGTCACTGCAAGGATCGAAGGAGAGCCCATCCGTATAGAAGATATCTCCGACAACGGCAGAGATGCGAGCGGAATCATGGTACATACGCAGGCCGGAGGAATGATAGATTTCACCTCCGATGCGGACATAGAAGCTGTCAGCCGTTCGGAAGGAAAGGGACTGGCAGCCGGCAAGCTGAATCACATTTACGGAATTTATCTGCGCGGTGAAGCGAGCTACCTCCTTGAGAATTACTATATTGATGACAGAGACAGGAGAGTACCCGTTTACACAAAGGATAAAAACCAGGGGAATCCTGAAGGCATAATTCTGAGCGATCCGTCCGGGTTTTATACCGGCGAGCAGATAGATGATATATATGGTGTAGCTATATTTAAAGCGGAGAGGCAGGAAGACGAAGTAATCTCTACCTATGTTTTTTATATCTGCAAAAGCGATGGCACACTCGTTGCCTTTAGCGACCCTATATCGAAAGAGTTGTATCATCAATATAATCCGAACGATCTCGCAACAGGGACTGCCGTAGAAGGAGAAGAGATTGAGATCACTGTGCATAGTTCTGAGGAGGACCCCGGCAGAGTTGTTACTGTCAAGAAGGACATGAACAGAGGAATTAAAATTGCAGAAGACCTTTACGGCAATTATTTTGTGTATGATGGAGACAAAACGATATATTCAATCATGGACGAGAATAATACAGCCTATGAGTTATATCCGTTTGAGCTTGGATCGCCCTGGATTAAGGCTGATATTTCCGGAAATATCTCTGCCGACGGTCTGATGGAAGCAGATGGGCTGGCTGCGCTGAATATTGCCGGCGGTATGGATATAGAACTGCAGAATGGAACCAGCCTGTCGGCAGAAGGATCTCTGGCAGCCGGCATTTCTCTATCAGGCTCAAAGCCGTATACGGTAAAAGGCGAAGACGGCGGGATCAATATCCGCGCGGTAGGAAAGACCGGAGAAAGGTCAGATGCGATAGGTCTCTTCTCCAATCATGGGTCTATGGGATTGAACTCGGAAGTTTCCATCACCGGGGAAGGCAACAGCATTTATGTAGAGACTGATCTGCAGAATGAGAACACTGACCCGAATCTGGACACAAAGAGGATATCCGCCGGTATCCTGACAAATGCTATGTCCGCAGTAAGGCGGGGGGCGTCGGATGTCCGCTATGAAGGTTCTGTGGAGGCAGTGGGCAGGAATGTTCACGGACTCTATGCCACATCCCAGCAGATGGGAGTTAACAGGACCACCGTGATTGGAGATATCACAGTAAAGAATACTCTGAACGATGGTATCTATGTGGATGAGTATATCCCGGCCAACTTACCTCCAATGTCTGCTATGTTTTTCGATCCGAAATCGGATATCTATGTGCGGGGCAATCTCACCATGGAGGATGCGGGATCTGAGTCATCCGGCATTGCGGCATTTGGCGGAACGGTGATCGTGGACGGCAATGTCGAGGTGAACGGTGCACAGGGTACGAACGGTGGTCCAATCGGAATTTATGCGGAAGGAAAAGATACCATCGTACTTGTGACCGGCGAATTAAATTCTCGTGCCGCAGTCCTGATCCCCAGTGATGATGATAATAACGCTAACGTCTATGTCTGGAAATACCAGGACAGCAGCCGCGGCAAGACAGAGCAGATCGGCTTCGTGCTCAAGATCGACGATCAGGAGGAACTCAGTGGCGTCACACTGGAGAGCAGCAGCGAGCATTTCGTTGCGCTTGAGCGGGATGGATACACTTATTACGGTGCCCGCGCCGGGGATACCATCACCATTAAAGGAGCGCCCTCCGAAGAAGAGATTGCGGTTCTCGACGCGAACGATGGAGAGGTTCCGGTCGCCGATGAGGGTGACGGAACGTACACGTTTACTGTTCCGGATAAGCTCGGCGCGCTCGTCACGCTTCAAAAACCTGCGCCTACACCTACACCTACGCCTACTCCTACGCCGAGCCCGAAAGGATTCTCGGATGTCCAGGATCCGAAGCATCCGTTTTATAAGGCTATCTACTGGGCAGCGGAAGCCGGTATCACCAAGGGTTATCCTGACGGCACATTTGGAATCGACCGGAGCTGCACCCGCGGCGAGTGCATGATGTTCCTGTGGAGATATGCAAAAAAGCCGGCCCCAAAGAACGTATCGAAATCACCGTTCAAAGATGTTCCGAAGACCCACGCCTTCTATAAGGCGATTCTCTGGGGTTCTCAGAAGGGCATCACCAAGGGATATCCGGATGGCACATTCGGTATCAACCGCAACGTGACCCGAGGCGAGTGCATGATGTTCCTCTGGAGGCTAAGGGGCAAGCCGGCTCCCAAGGCAGTAGCTAAGGCTCCGTTCCCGGATGTGCCGAAGTCACATGCCTTCTACAATGCTGTACTGTGGGGCTATCAGAAAAAGATTACGACGGGCTTTACCGAAGGGAAGCTGAAAGGAAAATTCGGTGTCAATGAGAAATGCTCGAGGGGGCAGATCGTCACCTTCCTGTACAGGGCAAAATAATGACAGGTCGAAAGAACATGAATCAAACAGATAATCGAGTTGGGATTGAGACCCCACTAAGCTAAAGGGGCTGTCGCATTAGACGGTGTCACCACTATATATGGCAGATATTTGCAAATAACGTCTGCCATATATAGTGGTGGCGCGCCTTAATGCGACAGCCCCTTAAAACATGTCTCATTTATGAATTGACTGAATTACAATGCACCCGGGACCGCCGTGAGCTATAAGAGCCGGTGACAGCTCCAGAAGTTCGACTTCGGTGGATGCAAATCGTTCTTTTACCCGCCCGAGGACCTCCTGCGCCCTCTGCGGTACACCGGCATGGCAAATGCTGATCAGATAATCCGCACCGACATTTCTGGTCTGTAATTGCTGGAGCACAGTGTTCACGGCAGATTTCCAGCCTCGCTTGATTCCGATTGGGCAGATTCGCTTCATGTCTTTTGTCTGGGTCAGAACAGGAAGCAGCTTCAGGGTGCTGCCTACCTTTGCGGTGAAAGATGTAAGCCGTCCGCTGCGTTTAAGAAAATCAAAATCCTCCGGGATCACAAAAGAAACGGAAGAATCGATGGAGGCCTGCAGCTGATCTTTTATCTGATATATGCTGAGTCCCCTCTCTTTCAGAGCAACCGCCTTCCTCGCCAGATAGCGCAGCGGTCCTCCTAAAGATTTAGAATCAATAATATGGATCCGCTCGGGATGTTTGGATAGATTCCTTGCCCCCATGGCACTCTGAAATCCGCCGGACAGACCATCGCCGACTGTCAGGACCAGCAAATCTTCATCTGTTTCCTCCATCACTTCAAGAAGATCACCTATAGCAGGCTGAGAGGACGTGGGAATTCCGCCCTGATGAATTTGCTCCAAAAACTCTGCACTGCTAATCTCAGAATAGTCACGATAGCTATGTCCGTTGATGGCAACACTGATTGGTATAATGGTAAGGCCATCATTTTTCTTTTCACCGGGAGGAAGCAGGGTCGCGGTATCTGCTATTATCTGCATAAAGAGTCTCCTTTTTTATTCGATAACAATTACCCCCTAAAAGGTTTTTTAAAAACCCTTGGTTATTCTACAGAGTTTTCGTATATATGTCAAGGGTTATTCAATACTCTGTTAAAGGACTTCGGTTGACAATAAAAAACAGACTCAGTATAATCGGCTTATGAAAGATCAGATTACAGACGCCATTTCCGGCTCCATGCGCGGATTTCGTCTCCCGCGATATCATGAGCTCCCCGATGTGGGACTTTACCTGGAGCAGACAACTAAATATGTGAATCAGTGCATTAGACCATTGGGATTTGAAGACGTGACCAGTTCTATGATCCGCAACTATGTAAAACAGGGGCATATCACAAAACCGATCAAAAAGCAGTATTCCGCCAATCAGATCTGTCATCTGATTGCGCTGGTCCTTCTCAAGCAGGTCACGCAGCTTGAAAATGTCAGCAACCTGTTCCAGCTTCAACGCGATCATGAAGGTTATACAGATGAGGTGGCCTATGATTATTTTTGTGAAGAGCTGGAAAATATACTATACTTCCGATTTGGCCTGAGAGATACGATCAGCGAAGTGGGTGTGACAGACTCGTTGGAAAAAGAAATGCTGCGCAGCGCTGTTACTGCCGTATCTCATATAGTTTACTTGAATCGCTGTTTCCGTGTGATTTCTGACAGCCGCAGTGAGGAGAATTGAAAAGTATACTCAGCCTGTCCGGAGCGCGGTATATAAAGGAGATATCAATGTTGCTTGTATATATCCTATGTCTTGGCTCTGTCATTACCCTTTTATTATTTAGTATTGATAAGGGCAGGGCGATTAGACACAAATGGCGTATATCTGAACGAGCGCTTCTCATCGCAGCTCTCTTTGGGGGAATTGGCGGTCTCCTGGGAATGCTGCTTTTCCACCATAAGACACGCAAATGGAAGTTCCGGATCCTGGTACCGTTCTTTGCTCTTATTGATGCATTGCTAATCGCATTCCTTCTGTGGGCTTCGGTATATTACCGGGCGGACGAAACAGCAATCAAGGCTATGCAGTCAGATGCTGCCGTGACAGTGGAGCAGACAAAATCCGGCTGGCTGTTCGACGGTCCGTCAGATGATAAAGCCCTCATCTTTTATCCCGGCGCGAAAGTGGATGCGAAAGCCTACGCGCCGCTACTAAGACAACTGGCAGAAGAGGAGATGGATGTATACCTGGTAAAGATGCCGCTCAATTTAGCATTTTTCGGAGTCGGAAAGGCGGGAGAGATCGTCGAAAACTCTGAATATGAGCGGTATTATATATCAGGGCATTCGCTCGGCGGCGCGATGGCTGCCGGCTATGCGGCGGAGCATGAGGGCGATTTTGCAGGCGTGATTTTATTTGCCGCTTATCCGACGCAGGAAACTGCAATAGATACGCTTGTGATCTATGGGTCAGAGGACGGGGTACTCAACATGGTCCGGATAGAGGAGGCCCCTAATTTGGTTTCCGGAAATTACAGCGAAGTTGTGATAGACGGCGGAAATCATGCACAGTTCGGAAATTACGGGAAACAGAAGGGAGACGGAAAAGCAGTCATATCTGCGGAAGACCAGCAGACTCAGGCTGCCCAGGTAATCCGAAAATTTGTCGATGGTAACAGTTCAGACAGACTGTTTTAAAAGTTCGTTATCCGGCGCAAAGCATCCATCTTCGTGAGAAAAACATTGCAGGTCCGACCGAGAGATCAGCAATGCATATGCATTGCTAAGCTCGGAGAGAAGGACCTGCGTTTTTCGATGAAGATGATGTTTGCGTCGGATTCTGAAACTTCGCTACAGTCTGTCTGAACTGACACTGTCAGTGAATAAAAATGCGAAAGGACCCGGCTCATAGTGACGCCGAGTCCTTTCTGTATTTGGGTAGGGTAAAGGATAAACATAATTAAGCGGCAAATCCTGCCTGCCTGAGCCTTGCGCGAATCGTGGGTCCGATTAAAAGCGCAAGTACTATCTTGGTAAGATCACCCGGGATGAACGGGATGACCCCCGCAGTCAGAGCGGTATCAAAGCTCATTCCTGTAAGCCTTGCCAGCCAGGCTGTGCCGAACAGGTAGCAGACTGTTGTGCCGAGAAGCATGCCGATAAAGTGCGCATTGCGGTTTTCCGTATGCTCGATACACAGGCCGGATAAGAGTGCCATGAAAATGAAGCCGATCAGATAACCGCCTGTAGGCCCAAGAAGCTTTGCCGGTCCGCCGGTGAATCCTGAGAAGACCGGGATGCCAATGAGCCCGATCAGGAGATAGATCAGGTAGCTGATAGTGCCTTTCTTTCTGCCAAGAACATAAATCGTAAAGTACACAGCCAGATTAGTCAGACTGATAGGGACCGGGCTGATCGGTATAGCAAGAGACAGCGGTCCAAGAATACAGATGACAGCTGCCATCAGAGAAATCATTACCATTGTCTTTGTGTGTTCTACTGTTGCTGCTGCGGTATTCATTTCTCAATTTCCTCTTTATTATTGTTATTATTTTTGAGCTTAAAGCCAAGTCGATCCAGCATTTTCCTGTCCTGGGCAGTATTGTTGCCCACAGTTGTCAGCATGTCACCGGTCAGGGTGGCGTTGGCACCGGATCGGAAAAGTATTTCGCCTCCGTCTTCAAAATAGCTGCGGCCTGCCGCTATGCGGATATAGGCTGTGGGGTTAATATATCGGAAAACAGCTGTGATTCGTGTAATTTCCTCTGTGGAGAGCCTCACTCGGTCACCTAAGGGTGTTCCTTTTACCGGGATAAGGAAATTAAGCGGTATGGAAGATATTTCCAGTTCTGCCAGCAGAAGTGCCATGTCGATGCGATCCTGCCAGGTCTCGCCCATACCGAGGATGCCTCCGCTGCACACGGTGAGCCCGGCGGCTCTCGCTCGTCGGATCTCTTCTTTTTTGTCCGCGTAGGTATGCGTCGTGCAGATCTCCGGGAAGTACTGTTCCGACGTCTCCACATTGGTGTGATACATGGTGACCCCGGCTTCTTTGAGACGCCTGAGATCTTCTTCGGTCATAAGGCCATGGGAAGCGCAGAGTATCATATCGGGACAAGCCGCATGCATAGCTTTGTAGGCATCTATTGCGCGTTCGAGGTCCTCACCTGTGAGGGTCCGCCCTGCAGTGACAATCGAGTAGCGGTCTACCCCTTTGGCAGCTGTTTTCTTACAATCAGCGACAAATTCATTGGTCGCGAGGAATGCATACTCATCACAGTGTGTACTGTGATGAGCGGATTGGGCACAGAATTTACAGTTCTCACTGCATCTGCCTCCGCGCCCGTTAATGATGCTGCATAAGTCCGCGCGATTTCCGCAGAGCCCATTTCGGATATAGTCCGCGCCCTGACAGAGTTCAGAGAGATCTGCAGTGACAAGTCTTATGAGGTCATCCTCTGATGTGAGCCGCCTTCCGGCGACGATTTCTTTTGCTAGCTGTAACATGGGAAGTCCTTTTTGACAATTGTAAATTCAAAGACAAATATGAGTTTACAATAGGAACGAAGAAATGTCAACAGCATATTTAAAACGCTTGACAATGGGTCGCTCGGATCAACACCATTGAATTACGCAATAAGCATGTATTTTTCAGTACTAAAGTGAAAAACGTTTGATTTGATGCTATACTAGAATTGACACAGCGGAGAACGTAATGATTCGATTTGGAGCTATTCCGACCGGTGCTGGCATAAGTCCCGCGTGAAGTTCCGAAAGAGATTAAGTCTTCGGCGAATCGCAACCGTGCAGCAGGGAAATTTCTTTGCAGCTTGTGCGGTGCGGCAGGAAAGCTGAGACATTTTTGATATTATGTGTGATGGGGGGAGTACTATGGAACGCAAGAAACCTTTGATAGCAGTACCGATCGGCGATCCGGCGGGCGTAGGTCCGGAAATAGTTGCTAAGGCCTGTGCTCTGGCAAATGTATATGAGGCGGCGGATGTCATCGTCATCGGCGACCGAAAAGTAATGGAGAATGCGATCGGCATCGTCAGGGCACCGCTTGAAATCAATATTATCGAAAGACCGGCAGAGGGCGATTATCGCCCGGGCATCCTGAATCTGATCGACCTTGACAATATTGATCAGAAGAAGTTCTCCTATGGGGTGGTGCAGGCGATGTGCGGCGAGGCTGCATTTGCATATATTAAGAAGAGTATCGAGCTCGCAATGAGCGGCGCAGCGGATGCCGTCGCGACGACTCCGATCAACAAGGAAGCCCTGCACGCGGCAAATGTCCCATTCATCGGCCACACTGAAATCTTCGGTGAGCTCACCGGAACACCGGATCCGCTCACAATGTTCGAGACCAACGGCCTTAGGGTGTTCTTCCTCACCCGCCATAAGTCACTGCGCGATATGCTGGATGACATTACGAAAGAGAACATAAAAGCGTGCGTGAAAGAGAGCCTTGCTGCCCTGAGGCGCCTCGGAGTTACCGAGGGCAAGATGGCGATTGCTGGCCTCAATCCGCACTGCGGAGAGCACGGCCTGTTCGGGTGGGAGGAAGTCAATGAGATCATGCCGGCGGTGGAGGAACTCCAGGCAGAAGGCTATCCGGTCGTCGGACCGATCGGCGCGGATTCCGTTTTCCATCAGGCAGCGATCGGACGCTACAACAGCGTGCTTTCCCTCTATCATGATCAGGGGCATATTGCGACCAAGACGCTCGATTTTGACCGCACGATCTCCATCACGAACGGCATGCCTATCCTGCGCACATCTGTGGATCACGGCACTGCGTTCGATATCGCCGGCAAGGGCATTGTCAGCGAGATCAGCATGGCGGAGGCTATTTTGCTTGCAGCCAAGTACGTACCGTTCTTCGCGAGAGAATAATAGTGTGGCAATTCAATCATTTTTGCATATCAAGGACGCTGAGGCGTCCTTGATTTTGTTGTGACAGTTAAAATTCAAAATAAATGAAATGAACTGCCGACAAAAGATGATCGACAGTTCAAAAGAAAAAATCCAGCTTATACCGTAGCGCAAGGTGTGTGAAACGCCGCACCGACAGTGCTTTAATGATCTCACGTCAGCCGGATGTATATGACTCATTCTGGAAACTTGATACGTGATTATATCTGTCATAAATGATGACGGGGGTGCCGACATCCACCATTCCGAAGAGCTGAGCCATCTTGGCCGGGGGAGTGTTGATGCATCCGTGGCTTCCGTTTGACAGCCAGATGTTACCGCCGTAATCGGAACGCCATGCACTGTCGTGAATATGGATACCGCTGCTGTGAATGTTGAGGACGTAGTCCGCATGGGATTCGCCGTAACTCCCGCGCATAGTGTGATCGGTCGACTTGTATTGGACATGGACTACCATGGTCGGAGTCGCCCGGCTCGGGGTGGCAGTGCCGGACACGATGTCTGTCTCTAATGCAAGCGATCCGTCTCTGTAATACCACAAGTGCTGCTCGTCCAGACTGATTTCTATATAGGTCGAACCGAAATCCGCCCTCTCGGAATCGCGCGCTGCCGCAAGCTGGTTCCAGGACAGAGAAATTGTCTGTGAGACAGAATCATAAAGGGCGTCTTCAATGATGGCTTTCGATTGACTGACATTCAATGAATAACCGTAATTGTCATAAGCGCTGCCTCCGACATTTACGACATCTCCCCGTGTAGTGCGGAATGAGCGTGTAGTGCGAAAGGTGTTATATGTAGCTGCCAGCTGCTTTGTGTAAGCTAAAATATCGTCTTCCTCGAAAATGACCGTGCCATTTGTATAGCTCATCCAGGGAAGGAACGTGTTTTTGTCCAGAGTCACATAGGTGCCTCCTTCCAGATTCAGGGACAGTACTGTTTTCTGGGCTTTATCGAGGAGGGAGAAAGTACCTGAGAGATCCGGATCGGTTTCATATAAAGAGGCTTTCTTATAGCAGCCCTGTTTGTCGAGATCGATTGAGTGTGCGCCGTCCTCTACTGCCTTTTTTATGCAGGCAAATGTCTTCTCCTCATCCAGCCGGTTGCCGTCATCTGCCGGCACCAGTACATATCCGCTTGCCAGCTTATCGATGCGGGCATCCCTCGGATCTCTGATGAGAGGGCTGCTCATGCAGGAAAGCTCATGCACTATCTGTGTGAGCTTTGCTTCATCGTAGACAATGGCTGAATCCACTGACTGCGGGGTCGGATTAAAGCTTGCCCAGAGCCATGTCCACAGGTTCTGCGATCTGATCATCTCTTCGAAGGTCGGATTCAGGACATAGTGAAAGTCAAAGTCATCGTAAGAAATCCGCTCGACAGCATCATTCAGTTCATGGACAAACAGAAATTTTCCGGAATTGGTCCGGCGCCACTCTTCATTTGCCTCTTCTGCGGTCATGCCGCCGTAATTGACGTCGTTTATAATGGTATTGGGCAGGAGCCTGTCGCCCCACATCTTGTATCCGTGATTAAAGTAGCAGCCTATGCCTGCAAGCAGCAGCCACCCCAGAACTAATAGAATGCGCAGCGCGAGGATGCGCTTTTTATCATTATTTCTCCCCATTATCATTGCCTCCCGAAGTATTATTATACTTTTATCGACGTGTTACGTCAATTTGGGACAGCAATGAGACTTAGCAAAATACATACCGGTGAAGCCTCTCCATAGCTTCCTCTACCCTGACTTTCGGCAGGGCCAGATTAATGCGCAGGCTGGTTGGTCCGTTGAACATAGCCCCGTCCTGAAGGGCGACGCCGACGCGATGGCACATCTGCTCGAGCTCCGGAAGAGTCTTCCCGTGCTCCGCCAGCCACCGGCTGCAGTCCACGAAAAGCATGTAAGTGCCCTCGGGCTTCTGCACGGTCACGCCATCAAAGTTATTGCAAATGTAATCCACCGCAAAATTCACATTTTCACTCAGTACTTCCCGGAGCTCATCTACCCAGAAATAACCTTCGGCTGAATAAGCCCCGATCAGAGCATGCATGGACAGGACGTTGATGCTGTTGTAATGACACAGCGACGATTCCTTGCGCACGCGGTCCCTGAGCCGCAGGTCGTAGATAATGTGGTAACTGCCGATGAGGCCTGCCAGATTGAAAGTTTTGGACGGAGCGTACAGGGCGACCGTGTTCATCTTCGCGTAATCGCTCACACTCTGGGATGGGATATGGCTGTGGCCGTTTAAAATGATGTCAGACCAGATCTCGTCGCTGATGACAGTCACATCATACTTCTCAAACAGGCGGTAGGCCCCGAGAAGCTCCCACGTCTCCCAGACTCTGCCGCACGGATTGTGTGGCGAGCAGAAAATGGCCGTATGAATGTGATTATCCCGGATCTTTTGCTCCATATCGTCAAAGTTCATGCGCCACACGCCGCCCTCATCGATCTCAAGCGGGCTCAGCACAATGTTGTAGCCATTATTCTTCAGCGTCCCGGTAAAGCCGATGTAAGTCGGAGAGTGGACCAGTACGCTGTCGCCTCTCGAGCAGGTTACTCCGAGAGCACTGACCACGCCGCCAAGAACACCGTTCTCATAGCCTATGGCTTCTTTTGTGAGTCCGCTGACATTGTTGCGTATGTTGTGCCACTTAATGATAGAGTCATAGTACTCGTCTCTCGTCTCGAAGTAGCCGAAGGCCGGGTGCTCCGTCCTCTTAATTATCGCTTCCTGAATGGCGGGGAGTACCGGGAAGTTCATATCCGCGACCCACATCGGGATCACGTCAAATCCCGGATCCGGTGCTCCCGGTGCGAATGTACGTGTTTTCCCGATTGCGTCCACAGCCAGGGCGTCGTGCCCGCGGCGGTCCATGATGGTTGTAAAATCATATTTCATGATGGTTCTCTCCTAATGTTTCATCGCGCAAAACGAGTGACTTTAGTCCTCGAAAACTGACACTGCTGTGTTAATTTTACTATAGCGAAACGGAAAGTCAAGGCGACCGTACGGTAGTCGAACGATGCCGGCGCGAATCGCACGCCAGGTCTCGCGGGCGCGACTTCACCAGGAAATAATACTTGTGAAGCGATACATTTATATTATATAATGATATAAACTAATTTAGAAACAAATGAAATGCCATTCCTGGGTTTGCACCGATGGCAACGGTATCAGATTTCGAAGTACAAAGCATATGAGGGGCTGCTATTACGGATAACGGGATGGTATATGAAGTCTCTCAGTACGGAAAACGAGTGGTTCAAGGAAGTGGGATTAAATGCCTCCGGCGGATCGCAGCCTCGTAATGATGAAGGTGCTTCGCACTTTGCGCGGCGCGGCAAGAACGCTGAGGCGTTCTTGATGTTATAAAGGTGATTATATGGCACAGGAAACAAAAAGTATATGCCGGAGATGCCTGATTGCGGATCTGGCAGAGGAAGATCAAAAAAATCTGAGGAAGTATCTGGAAGTCATAAAGCCGCAGGATAGGGCTGCCCCTGATGTATACGCAGGGCGTCTTGCTGTCTGCAGGGAATGTGATTTCCTTGTTGAAGCGACCTGTCAGGCCTGCAGCTGCTATGCAGAGTTCCGCGCCCTGGGTGCCCGTTCCCGATGTCCGAGGAAAAAATGGTAGAATAGAAGAAGAAACACCGTCGCCTGCCCGGGCAGATGCCCGCATGCGACGGTGTTTTCTTTATTCCAGCACATTGCAGGTCACAACTGATTTAAAAATTTCAACGAGCTCTTTTGGCTTTTTTTCAATATCATACTTGATCAAGATCTGAATAAAGCCATATACTGCCGCAGCAGCCGCTGCTGCTTTCAGAAGATACTCGTCCCTGACCCCGGCTGTGTGAAGCACTTTTTCGTTGATGATCTCCATGCATATGCCGTTCAGATAATGCTCTGCATGTTCGGAGAAGAGCAGTTTAAGCTCTTCTTTTCGCTCTGAGATAAAGGCAAAGCATCCCTCCAATGCCGCAGAATCATCATTTCTTCCTTTTTTGCGGCTTTTTTCGTAAATGTCGTAAAACTGTCTGTCATACTCATAAGCAATCTCCCGAAGGATCATGGAAGGCATCTCATAGTGATTGTAGAAGGTGGCGCGATTGATTCCGGATTCCCTGCAAAGGTCGCTGACTGTGATTTTGGAGAGTGGTCTCGTTTCCAGACAGCGGAACATCCCTTCGCGCAGCATACGTTTAGTGACCGCGACCCGCATGTCTTTTTTCATAAATATTCCTCTCATTAAACACTACTGCGTATTTTGTCGATTATCTGAAAAAATGGACTACATTTGCTTATTGTCTCTTTTTGCGCACGCATAATACAATTTTTATGGAGCAAAATATCAGTCCATCGGTCTGTAGCGAAGGCTGACTTTGATATCCTGCGCGTAATTGCCGAACGTCTTTCCGAAGATAGTGAGTCCCCCGATATGTTCCGCATTCTCATCAACGGCGAAGCGGAAACGGATGCTGCTTGAGCTGGTGAGATTGAAATCACCGATTACTTTGTCGGATATTTTGAGACCGTCAATGAATGTGCCATGCTTATTGATGACGATCATCTTCAGGAGTCCGTACTGATTCCAGTTCGGGAACCACCAGTCGGGTGTGAATATACCGGGTACGTCTCCAAAGTCTCCAGGGGAAGTCCATGTGCCGATGTTGACGCCGTTTAGATAGAAGCTGATGTCAGACGGCCAGTCGCTGTTGACGCCCGGCGCCTCAGAAGATATCTCCGCGGAAATCATGATCTGTGTGATTCTCTGCCTGGACGGAATGAAATTGGGAATGTCGTAATCCACATAGCCTTGCGTGAGCCAGAGAATATCGGCGTTGTAACGGTCCGGGTGTGAAAAATAGCGGGGATCATCTACCTCACCGACAATTGACTCTGGCGTGGAAAGACCGCAGGTGGGCAGTATATGGTAATCGCAGAAGTGCCCGACTTTAATTTCCGTGTTATAGCTATTTTCCTGAGCATCCGGGAGATCCAGATCTATCAGGATTTTATCGGCGCGTACGGAACAGATTTTCTGGTTGCCGTGACTGGCGGTCTTGTTGGAGATAGAAATGATTCCGCAGGTCTCCAGCTTTTTGATGTGAGCGGTAAGGGCACCGTTGGTAATATTCAGCCGTGCGGCAAGTTCGTTCATATTCATGCCGGGATTTTTAAGCAGTTCCGTGATGATGGAAATGCGGACCTCTGATCCGAGTGCCTTAAATATATCCAGACCTTTTTCGAGGGAGTCGATATGTATCATGTTAACCTCACTTTTTTAAATTAATCATAAACGTATTATATAAAAGTAAAACACAGTTTTCAATTGTTTGAGAAAAATATTAACAAGCGCGCTTATGGTTTTGAAAAAACTAAAATATCGGTATCGGATTAGCGATTATTACCGCACTAGCGCAAAATATGCTTAAATATATGTAAATATCAACAAAAAAAGCGCACTGATTTTATGCAAGTATACATATATCTAAAATATTTTATAAAAATATAAAATAATAATTGACGCGCCTTTTTCCGTGTGATAATTTGATTACAGAAACAAAGTTACTTTTTAATAGTGCTGCTGCATGATGCAGCTGCACTACCTAGAGCGAAGGGAGGAAAACCAATGAAAAAGAGAGTAATCAGCGCAATTCTCTCAACAGTCCTTGCAGCTTCCGTTCTTGCGGGATGCGGCGGATCATCTGCAGGAACAGCCGAAACAACAGATTCTACTGTAGCAGCAGATGCTGCCGAGGAGGAAGCCGTTTCCGATACAGCCGGCGATCCCAACGGTACACATCTTGATCTCTGGACATTCGTAGAACTGCACGGAACATTCTACCGTGACATGGTCGAGCAGTGGAATGAAGAAAATCCGGACAAGACAATCGAACTGACAACAATCACATATCCGTACTCAGATATGCACAACAAGCTCCTCATGAGCTTCCAGGCAGGCACAGGCGCTCCGGACATCTGCGACGTAGAAGTCGGTCAGTTCCCGAACGTTGTCGCGTATGAGAGCAATGCTCTTCAGCCTCTAAATGATGTTATCGCTCCGTATGAAGCTACCATGGTCAAGTCCAGACTTGAGACATATCAGGGCGCGGACGGCAACTACTACGGCGTACCGTTCCATGTAGGCGCTACGCTGATGTACTACAACCTGGCTGAGCTTGAGTCCGTAGGCATCACACAGGCAGACGTTGACGCGGTCAAGACATGGGATGACTATGAAGCACTCGGCAAGAAATACTGCGAAGCACGCGGCAACGACGGCACACACTTCTGGACATCGATCGACACAGGCGGCTGCGATATCCTTTGGGTAGCAATGGCTGAGTACGGTGAGGACTGGACCGGCGGTTTTGAAGGCCCGGCGAACGTTCAGCTTGAGTCCGTACAGAAGATGCTTGAGTATGAGAAGAGATGGCAGGAAGAAGGCATCGCTCAGGTCTCCAAGGGCGGTCAGGTCGATACAGAGGACGGCTTCCAGAGCATCCTTTCCAAAGAAATCGTTGCATTCCCGAAGGCTGCATGGTACATGAGCCGCTTCCTTAACTATATGGAAGAAGAAGAAGGCAACTGGTATCTGGCTCCGTGCCCGGTATTCGAAGAAGGTCAGCCGAACTCCGTCGGTATCGGCGGCACAGGCACTGTTGTAACAAATCAGAGTGAGAATCCGGAACTTGCAGCTGAGTTCATCGCATGGGCTAAGATGGGTGAATCCGGTGAAAAGTACATCTGGGAGAACCTTGGATTTGACGTCTGCAATACAGCTCTCTGGAACCAGGATGACTTCGCTCATGATGAGAGCAACAAGTACAACACATTCTTCCGCAATTATCCGTATGATGTTCTCTATAACATCAAGGACAACATCGGCAAGATCTCTGTAGTCGCTATCAGCCCGACAATCAACGACCAGATCAACCTGACAACACTGAATGATATTTTTGAGAACGGCGCAGATGTCGCGACTGCTCTTCAGGAAGCGCAGGATGCAATTGATATCGAGCAGTAATTGAATGAATGTGAATAAAAGGGGGGCTGGCCAACGTGACGGCCTCCTTTTTATCAAGGAGGATGTCTTGAATAAGAACGCATTTTCTAAATTTATATATTCTCAAAAGGCAGCACCGTATGTATTCGTTCTGCCGTTCATCCTTAGCTTCTGCATATTCTGGATCTATCCGCTTTCCAGCACGATCATGATGAGTTTCCAGGATATTAAGCCGGCAGGGACTGAGTGGATCGGAGTTGCCAACTACGCGAAGCTTTTGAAGGATAAGGTATTTATTCAGGCCGTCGGCAATTCCTGCCTGTACATGTTCCTTACCCTGGCTCTTCTTATTCCTTTCCCGATGGCATACGCGGTCCTCATGGACAGCAGTTTTGTTAAAGCCAAGGGAGTATGGAAAGCAGTTCTTTATGTCCCGGCGCTTACATCCGTTGTTATTTCCGGTACACTGTTCCGTCTTATGTTCTCCGAGCAGCCGACGGCATTGGCCAATCAGATCCTCACTTTCTTCGGATCTTCTCCGATTAAATGGCTCAAAATGTACCCGACATCTTATTTCGCGCTGCTTCTGATCGCATGTTGGAGGTGGACGGGTGTAAACATGCTTTACTTTGTCGCAGGTCTGAAGAATATCGACAAGGGACTCTATGAATCAGCTGATATCGACGGCGCGAACTCCTGGCAGAAATTCTGGTATGTGACAGTTCCGCTGCTCAAGCCGACTATTATTTACGTCCTTACGATTTCAGTCTATGCCGGTCTCTCCATGTTCCTTGAAAGCTTCATGCTGTGGGCAGGCAACGGTTCGCCCAACAACATCGGTCTTACAATCGTCGGATACTTATACCGAAGAGGTATCGAGAAGAACCAGATGGGTTATGCGTCCGCTATCGGTCTCGTACTGCTGATGATCGCGCTGCTCATCAATATGATTCAGCTCGTTGCGACCGGTACGTTCAAGAAGGAGAAGTGATATGGCAGTGAATAAGGAAAAAAGCGGCGCCAAAGTTGGCGGCACAAAAAGAGTAGTACTTACAGTAATCGGTACAGCGGTTTTTGCAGTCCTTTCATTCCTGATCGCATTCCCGCTTCTGGCAGGTCTCGTAGCTTCCTTCCGTCCCGGCGTTGAGCTGATCCGTAAAGGTCTTGCAATCAACCTTGATGTTCGTACCATGACCCTGGACAATTACATTTATCTGTTCGGCGGCAATGGCGGCGCACAGGATTCCGCGAAATATTTCATGTGGTTCCGCAACAGTCTGTTCCTGACATTTATCACAGTCGTCGGAACACTGGTCATGTGCTACTTCATCGCGTATGGTCTGTCCATGTATAATTTCAAGCTGCAGGGGCTCCTGTTCTTCCTCGTTATCGCGACTATGATGGTCCCGTTCGAGATCCTGATGCTGCCGCTGTACCAGGAAATCATCAAGCTGAATCTGATCAATACAACATGGGGTGTCATTCTACCCGGACTATGCGGAGCGAGTACGATATTCTTCTTCCGGCAGTACATGCAGGGACTTCCGAAAGAACTTCTGGATGCAGGTCGTATCGACGGTGCTTCCGAGTACGGAATCTGCCTCAAGATCATGCTTCCGATAACCAAACCTGCATTTGCATCCATGGCGATTCTTACATCCATGGGCGCATGGAACAATCTGCTGTGGCCGATGCTGGTCTATCGTGATGCCAGCAAGTTCACACTTCCGATCGGTCTTAATACTCTGCTGACACCTTACGGAAACAACTATGACGTTCTGATCGCAGGATCTATGTTCTCGATCATCCCTGTCCTCATTGTTTTCCTGATGTTCCAGAGCTACTTTGTCGATGGTATGACAGCCGGCGCAGTTAAAGGATAATATATAAAATGTAGGTCATTATGGAAAAGAAGCTTAATTTCAATGAACCGTGGATTCTACAGAGGGCGGATCCCTATGTATTAAAACATACGGACGGATTCTATTATTTTACAGCTACAGTACCGTCATATGACAAACTTGTTATCAGACGGGCAGCTTCTCTTTGGGAGCTGCCCGATGCTGAGGAAGTCGAGATTTGGCATAAGCATGAAAGCGGTATTCAGAGCGAGCATATATGGGCACCCGAGCTGTATTATCTGGACGGAACCTGGTACATGTATTATTCGGCCAGTGACAAGGACGACATATGGGAACTGAGGCCCTATGTGCTCAGGTGCGAGGGTCAGGATCCGCTCAAAGACAAGTGGGTCGAACTCGGCAAGATGAAGAGAGCCGACGAGGATCCGTTCTCATTTGAACAGTTCTCGCTGGATGCGACGATTTTTGAAAATCACGGTAAGCGCTATTATGTCTGGGCAGAGAAAGTCGGTGTCGGAAAGCAGATCAGCAATCTGTACATCGCCGAGATGGAACGTCCGGATAAGCTGAAAACAGTTCAGGTCCTTCTGACGAGCCCTGATTATGACTGGGAACGGGTAGGCTTCTGGGTCAATGAAGGTCCGGCTGTTGTAAAGAGGAACGGCAAGATATTTTTGACATATTCAGCCAGCGAGACAGGTATCTGTTATTGCATGGGGCTTCTGTCAATCGATGAGAACGAAGATCTCCTGGATCCGAGAAAATGGAAAAAGGAGCGCTATCCTGTTCTCAAAACAGATGAATCCCGTGGGATTTACGGCCCGGGTCATAACTCCTTTACCTTTGATGAGGAGGGAAATGATATTATGGTCTACCATGCAAGGACGGAGGCTGAAATTGTCGGAAATCCGCTCTATAATCCGAATCGTCATGCCAATCTCATGAAAATCAGATGGGGCGAGGACGGATATCCGATATTTGCATACTAATGATAGTGATACCTTTACCTTTTTCTTTTGTGTCAGCTGCTGCCTGCCGCCGGGCGGGACCCCCTGGCTGCCCGGCGGCGGGGCGGCAGCTGGCAATAAAGCGCACATTGCTTATATATTCAGTTGACCGGAAAAGAGTGCGTGAGTTTTGAGGGTGAAACTCGAATAATGAAAGGGATGAGATAATGGATTGCGAAAGAGCGTGGTCTGCACTTCCTGCTCATGTAAAAATCAGAGATCGCTTCTGGAATTTATATGTTAAAAATGTGCCGTCCAAGATGATTCCGTATCAATGGAGGGTCCTCAATGATATTGAGGAGGGAACTGAAGAGAGCGGCTGTATCAGGAATTTCCGTATTGCAGCCGGAGAAGAGAGCGGGGAATTCCATGGCTTTGTGTTTCAGGATACAGATCTGGCCAAATGGCTGGAGGCGGTGGCATATTCCCTTTCTTTATGCGATGACCCTGTTCTGGAAGAGCAGGCGGACAGCGCGATCGATCTGATCGGCAGAGCCCAGAGACCGGATGGCTACCTCAATACTTATTTCACAATAAAGAAGCCCAGCGCAGAGTTTACCAACCTCAGAGAAGGCCATGAACTGTATACCGCAGGCCACATGATGGAAGCTGCGTGTGCTTATTACGAAAGCACCGGTAAGGATAAGTTTCTGAATATCTGCAGAAAGCTTGCGGATCACATCTGCCGTACCTTCCATGAAGAACGATATCTCACGGCCGTGCCCGGACATCAGGAGATAGAACTCGGCCTTATACGCATGTATCGCGTCACAGGTGAGAGAAGGTATCTCGATATGGCCGGGGAATTTATTGACAGAAGAGGAGTCCATCCCAACTACCTCGTGCATGAACACGAAAGAAGTGACTGGACAGATATATTTATGAACAGGGATGATTACTTTCCCGAGTACGCACAGTGCGATGAGCCGGTCAGGGAACAGAAGACTGCCAGAGGTCACGCCGTTCGAGCTATGTATATGTACAGCGCGATGGCGGATCTGGCCTATGAATACCGGGACGAAGAACTTCTGGATGCCTGCAGGACACTGTATGATGATATTACAGGCCGGCAGATGTATCTGACCGGGGGAATTGGTTCCAGCGGGCTGTATGAGCGCTTCACAACAGGGTATGATCTGCCCAATGACAGGAACTACGCGGAGAGCTGCGCGTCGATCGGTCTTGCGATGTTCACGAGCCGGATGGCCCAGATCACACATGAAGAGAAATACATTTCTACGATGGAGACGGCTCTCTATAATACGATTGCCGCAGCGACAGCTCTCAGCGGAGACAGGTTCTTTTATGTCAACCCGCTCGAGGTGTGGCCGAAGAACTGTCTGCCGTACACATCCATGGTTCACGTAAAGCCGGTGAGGCAGAGATGGTTCGGATGTGCCTGCTGTCCGCCAAATCTCGCAAGGACATACGCGTCAATCGGCTCCTATATCTGTTTCACAGACAGACATCATGTGTGGATTAATCTGCACGCCGGAGCGGAGATTGACGCGGAACTTGAAGAGAGTAAAGTTCATATCACCATGCAGACTGAAATGCCGTTTTACGGAGAGACGATCATCTGTGTCAAAAGTGATAAGGCAGGAGGGGAGATCATGCTGCGGATCCCGGAGTACGCCGAGGAACCCCGGATTTCATTTGACGATGGAAAGTCATCTCTTCCGAAGAGTGGATCCTATGTGTCTCTACCCATCAGAGGAGGTGAAGAATCCGTGACGGTCCGCTTTGAAATGCCGGCGCATTTTGTATATGCAGACCCCAGGGTCAGGGCGGATGCCGGAAAGGTGGCCGTCGTAAAAGGTCCTCTGGTATATGCATCTGAAGAGGCTGATAACGGTGAGAATCTGGCATCGTACGCAATAGACACATCTGTTCCTCTGATCGAGGAAGATGCCGGGGACCTGCCTGAGGGGTGCAGGTGCCTCATAGCGCACGGCGAGAAGATGATTGAAAAGAAAAGTGAAGGCACTCTTTATTCAAAAGTACGCCCCGAGACGGAACCGGCAAAGCTGCGGCTTATTCCGTACTGCTTCTGGGGTAACAGACAACCGGGAGAGATGATGGTATGGCACAGAGAAAAAAGATGAAGAGAATAGTTGCGGGCTGTATCGCGGCAGTTATGCTCACAGGCACCGTTCTGTTGACAGGATGCGGGGGAGCGAAAGTGACCGAAGTAGATGTGGAGACACTTGAAAAAGGTTCTGCAAATACAGGCGGATCGCTTCATGACCCGTTCATTATTAAAGGGGATGACGGTATTTATTATTGCTACGGCTCCCATATGACAGCGGCCACTTCGGAGGACCTTTTCAAATGGAAGAGCTGGGCGAACGGTGTCACGAAAAATAACAAAATATATGACAATCTGCTGGTCGAACCATTTGACGCATTCAGCTATGTGGGAAAAGGTGAACAGGGTGATTATTCGGTCTGGGCACCCAGTGTGATCTATAATAAGACATCAGGCAAGTACATTATGTATTTCTGCACGACGTGCTCTTATATACAGTCCAATCTCTGCATGGCGGAGAGTGATCAGCCCGGAGGGCCATATCATTACATAGGGACCTGCATTTATTCCGGCTTCATGAAGCCGAATCTTACAAAGACAAACTACTATGAGGTCATGGGTGAGGATAAGACCGTGAGGGAACGCTATATCACTGCGGTAGGTTATAATAATCAGCTTTGGCCGAACGCAATTGATCCCGCCATGTTCTATGACGAAGATGACAGACTGTGGATGGTCTACGGCTCCTGGTCCGGTGGAATCTTTCTTCTGGAGCTCGATCCTGAGACGAGTCAGCCTATTCATCCCGAGACGGACGATGACAAAGAAGTAGATAAGTACTTTGGCACAAGGCTCGTGGGCGGCAATCACCATGCGATTGAAGGTCCGTACATTCACTACGACGCAGCAACGGATATGTATTATCTGTTCCTGTCCTACGGCGCTCTGCAGGCCAACGGCGGCTACCAGATCAGAGTCTTCCGCTCTGAGAATCCGGACGGTCCGTATGTGGACGCTTCCGGTCATACACTGGGAATAGGCGATGACCTCGATCACTTTGAAAACTACGGAACGAAGCTCATGGGCAATTATACGTTCCCGACCCTGAATGTTACCTACATGGCTCCGGGCGGACAGTCAACGTTCGAGGATGACGGAAAATTATACATTGTATATCACCAGAGATATCAAAACAGAAACGAAGAACACTCGGTAAGAGTTCATCAGATGGCAATGAACCGTGAAGGATGGCCTTGCATCTTCCCGTTCCAGACTGCGGGTGAGGAGATTACTGATGAAGGATTCACTGAGGACACTGTAAGAGGGGTCTACTATGTAGTAGATCACGGTCTCAGCGTGGATGCTTCCGTGAACGAACCCGTCAAATGCACTTTTGCGGACGGAAAAATCAGCGGAGATCTCGAAGGGACTTATACAATCGAAGAAGGCACCGGTTTTATAGACGTAAAAATCGGGGACGAGGACTATTCGGGCGTACTTGTCGATATGCCCGATGAGGCCGGCAACCCCACCAGGTGTTTCACTGCAGTGGGCAGCAACAACCACTCACTGTGGGGCGTTATGTATCTTGAAGGAGAATAATAAATGGCCACTCTGATTATTAATGAAAAAAAGAAACTCGGCAGGATCGAGCCGGAAGTCTACGGTCACTTTTCTGAGCATCTCGGACGCTGCATCTATGAAGGACTCTACGTCGGTGAAGATTCTGATATAGCAAATGTAAACGGAATGCGTACGGATGTTGTAGAGGCACTTCGTGAACTGCAGGTTCCCGTTCTGCGCTGGCCGGGCGGATGCTTCGCGGACGAATACCACTGGAAAGATGGCATCGGCGACAAAAAGGACAGAAAGAAAATGATCAATACTCACTGGGGCGGTGTTGTCGAGGACAACAGCTTCGGTACACATGAGTTCATGGAACTTTGCAGGCAGATTGGCTGCAAGACCTATGTCAACGGCAACCTCGGCAGCGGCACTGTTCAGGAAATGAGCGAGTGGGTTGAATACATGACGTTCGATGGGGTATCCCCAATGGCGGATCTCCGCGGAAAGAACGGTCATGAAAAGCCCTGGAAGGTCGATTACTTCGGTGTCGGCAACGAGAACTGGGGCTGCGGCGGAAACATGACGCCGGAGTTCTATGCAAATGAATACAGAAGATACCAGACCTACGTCAGAAACTATGATGAAGACAGACCCATCAAAAAGATTGCCTGCGGTGCCAATATCGATGATTATTATTGGACGGAAGGTGTCATGAAGACTGCATTTGCCAATACAAAGCCTGAGTTCCACGGTTTTATGGATCTGATTTCCCTGCACTATTATGTACACCCGGAAGGATGGGATATCAAGGGCAGCGCAACCGAGTTCAATGAGGAGGGCTGGTACAAGACTCTGGTCAAGACTCTGTACATGGATGAGCTTATAAAGCGCCATTCAGCTATCATCGATCAGTATGATCCCGAGAAAAAGATCGGCATGTCAGTCGACGAGTGGGGCACATGGTTCAGCGTGGAACCCGGCACCAATCCGGGATTCCTGTATCAGCAGAGCACGGTGAGAGACGCGCTTGTGGCCGGTATAACTCTCAATATTTTCAATAAGCACTGTGACCGTGTGAAACTTGCGTGCATCGCCCAGATGATCAATGTTCTTCAGGCAGTTATTCTGACTGACGGCGATCGCATGCTGAAGACACCGACCTATCACGTCATGCATATGTATCGTCATCATCAGGGAGCCGAGCTCTGCGCAAGTGAGCTTTCCGATGTAGGAACGACCGGTGTGGACGGATGGATGGTTCCGGAAATAAACGAATCTGTATCCGAGAAGGACGGTGTTCTCACAATCACCCTGAACAATCTTTCTATCGAGGAAGATAAGGATCTTGAGATCGGATTTGCGGAAGCGGAAGGCAGAAAGGTCATCGAAGCTAAGATCGTGACCCATGCGGACTATCACGCTTACAATACCTTCGACGATCCGGAGATTGTTAAGGAAGAAGAGTTTGACAGATTCAAGTGGAATGGCAGCCGTCTTATGGTCACACTTCCCAGGGCGAGCGTAGTAGAACTCAGAGTAAGATAAATCGTATACTGCCGGGGGATGGACAGGAATTTTGAGTATTTAAAGACAGAAATCAGGATAAGTAATAAGCACGACAGGAGAAATATATGAGCGGTTTTTTTCAATACGACAGTTCTTTTTCGAGAATATTGAATCGGATCGTGGACTGCTTTTACGCGAGCATTCTGTGGATCATCGGCTGCATTCCGATTATTACAGTCGGCGCGTCGACCACCGCTCTCTTTACGGTTGCCCGAAGGACGTTCAAGGAAGACCGCGGTTATGTCTGGGAAACGTTCAGAGACACTTTTAAGGCGGAATTTAAGCAGACGACCCTTATCTGGATGATTCAGATCGTCATCTATCTGGTACTGGCCTTTAATCGCATGATAATGCTGCAGTTTCTTGAGCAGGGCTCTCCTTTGGGGTTTATGTATTATGTCTACCATTACGCGATACTGTATGAAATCGTGTGGTGCGTATATACATTTGCATACGCATCCCGCTTTAAACTGGATACAAAAGGCATCATGAAAAACAGCGCTGTTCTGTCACTCAGATATCTTCCGATTTCTATTCTGTTTCTTGTCCTGATTGTCGCTTCGCTCCGCCTCGTGATGGACATGCCGTTTTTCGCGCTTGTGCTGCCTGCTGTCCTGGTGTGGGTCTTCCGATTCTTTCTAGAAAAGATTTTCAGAAAAATCATGACATACGAGGACCGTTCAAGGATCGAGGAGGAGGAAAAACGTTTCTATTGAAACAAAAAGTGTATGAGGCCAATATGCTGCTCCCCGAGTATGGTCTTGTCACTTACGGAAAACAGGGAGCAAATGCGTATTATGATCAGGGAGGTTCCAAATGAACATTCGGGAATTGAAGAAAGTTGCTAATCAGGTGAGAAAGGACATTGTTACCGGCGTTTATTATGCCCAGGCCGGTCATCCGGGCGGATCACTCTCCGCTGCTGAAATTTACACTTACCTCTATTTTGAAGAAATGAATGTTAATCCGGCTGATCCGAAAAATCCGGACAGAGACAGATTCGTTCTTTCCAAGGGGCATACATGCCCCGGTCTTTACAGCGTCATGGCGGAGAGAGGCTATTTTGACAGGGAAGAGCTGAAGACGTTCCGCCATCTCGGATCACGTCTGCAGGGACATCCGTCGATGCATTACCTGCCCGGCATCGATATGAGCACCGGTTCTCTCGGACAGGGCGTTTCCTGTGCGGTGGGAATGGCTCTTGCGGCCAAGCTTCAGAACAGAGATTATCGTGTGTATACTCTTCTCGGAGACGGTGAGATCGAGGAAGGCCAGGTATGGGAAGCGGCCATGTTCGCCGGCACAAAGCAACTGGATAATCTGTGCGTCATCATTGACAACAATAATCTGCAGATCGATGGGACGATCGCGGAAGTAAATAATCCTTATCCGATCGACAAGAAGTTCGAAGCATTTAACTTCCATGTAGTGGACGTGGATGACGGCAACGATTTTGAGCAGCTGGCAGCGGCATTTGCGGAAGCAAGGGCTACTAAGGGAGTGCCGACCGTGATCATCTGCAAGACACTGAAAGGCAAGGACGTGTCCTTCATGGAGAACAGTGTCAAGTGGCACGGCACAGCTCCGAACGAGGAACAGTATAAGATCGCAATGGCGGATCTGGAAAGGATTGGTGAGGCACTATGAGTGAAGTGAAGAAAATCGCAACCCGTGAAAGCTACGGAAAAACGCTTGCGGAGCTCGGCAAAGAGATGCCGAACCTGGTGGTCCTTGATGCGGACCTTGCAGGCGCGACAAAGACAGGTGTGTTCAAGAAGGCATTCCCGGACAGGCACATTGACTGCGGAATCGCAGAGGGCAATATGATTTGTATTGCTGCCGGCCTTGCGGCATCCGGCATGGTGCCTTTTGCCAGTACATTCGCCATGTTTGCCGCAGGACGTGCCTTTGAGCAGGTCCGAAACTCCATCGGCTATCCGCACCTCAACGTTAAAATCGGCGCGACCCATGGCGGTATCAGCGTCGGCGAGGACGGTGCGTCCCACCAGTGCCTTGAGGATCTTGCGCTGATGCGCGCGATCCCCGGTATGGTCGTTATGTGCCCCGCAGATGACACGGAAGCCAGAAAGGCTGTCAGGGCAGCAGCAGAGTATGAAGGACCGGTCTATATCCGCTTCGGACGTGCAGCGGTACCGGTCATCTTAGATGAGGATTACAAGTTCGAGATCGGTAAGGGATGTGTTCTCCGCGAGGGAAGTGATGTAAGCATTGTCGCAAACGGTCTCTGCGTAGCTTCCGCTCTGGAGGCGGCGAAGATGCTGGAAGCAGACGGAATCAGTGCTGAAGTCGTGAATATCTGCACCATCAAGCCTCTCGATGAAGAGCTGATCGTAAAGACAGCGAAGAAGACAGGTAAAGTCGTGACAGCCGAAGAGCACAGTATTATCGGAGGTCTGGGCGGCGCGGTCGCTGAGTGTCTGATTGAAAAATGCCCGACAAAGATGATGCGGATAGGCATGCGCGACCGGTTCGGTGAATCCGGTCCTGCTTCTGATCTTCTGCACAAGTACCTGCTTGACGGTGAGGGCATCTATAAACAGGTCAAAGATTTCATTCGGGAATAATCTATCTCTCCGGCAGGCTGACATGTCACCTCCTAAAGTTTCAGCCGATGTGTGCCGGATGGCTTTCACTTAAGTGTGAAAGCATAAAACAGGGGCTGTCGCATTAGACAGTGTCACCACTATATATGGCAGGCATTTGCAAATAACGTCTGCCATATATAGCGGCGGCGCGTCTTAATGCGACAGCCCCTTTGTAAGCAAATCTCTTCAGTTTACTTGATAACGTTCAGACTCTGGCGATCCGCGAATACCGCGACGAATACCAGGAAGACAATACCCTGAACGAGCTGCATTGCCTGAGTTGTAAGACCCATCATTGTGAGACCGTTGTTGAGAACGGTGTAGAGCATTGCGCCGACGACGATGTTCTCGAAACGCACCTTGGCGCCCCCGGAGATCGGCATACCGCCGAGGACCAGAGCAATCAGGATCTGAGTCTCGAGCTGATTGCCGGCGTTGGCTGTGGCGGAACCGTTCTTGACAATGTTTACGAACGCCGCAAGGCCTGTGATCGCGCCGGACAGAACATAGATGAGGAACTTCATCCTGTCGGTTCTGATACCGGCAAACTTGGCTGCTTTTTCTCCCGCGCCGATGGCTTTCAGATAAGTACCGAATTTTGTATATCTGAATACAACAAATCCGATGATCAGGACAGCGAGCGTAATTCCGAGTTTTACAGCTGTCGTGTCATAGTCGTAAACGACCATAGAGGCTGCTACCGGGGAATTGGATGCAAGGTACTTAATGACACCGCGGAACAGGAACATTGTACAGATCGTTACGATGAAGGATTTGATCTTGCGGTTGACATAGAAGAAACCGTTCACAGCTCCGATGGCCGCACCCATGGCGATACCGCCGAGGAGCGCAAGGAAAATATTCGTTCCGGAGAGCATGCAGACCGCGATCGAAGCCATTCCGAGGATAGAACCCTGGGAAAAATCCAGACCGCCCATTGTCATGATGAAGAATACGCCGGTCGCGGAGATCATTGTGACGTACACCTGATTGAGGATTAGCTTTCGGCTGCTCCACATTCCGCCCTTTGTGAGAATATTGAATATAATGAATACGGCAATCAGTCCGATGATCGGCAGAGCCTGTCGTATCATATTCATCTGAGATACTTTTTTCAGCTGGCCTTCTTTGGAAGGCGCTGTACTGACTTTTGTCGACATGATTACCTCCTTCTTATACCATGCTGGCTATGAGCGCGTTCTCATCCATGTTCGGGTCTCTCGGCAGTTCACTGCTGACCTTGCCGTCCTTCATGATGATAATGCGATCGCACATACCGATCAGCTCCATGAGCTCCTCGGAAATCATGATAATTGATTTGCCATTCCTGCGCATTCTGTCCATCAACTGATAAATGTCCTGCTTGACCTTGATATCGATACCGCGGGTCGGGCTGTCCAGGACAAGGATATCGGAATCAGCGCCGATCCAGCGTGCCAGAACGACCTTCTGTTTGTTACCGCCGGAGAGGTCGGAGACGAACTGGTCAACACTCTGCATCTTTGTGGACATTTCGCCTGCGTATTTATTTGCAAAATCCCGCAGAGTCTTGTCACTCAGAAGATGAGCTTTATTGGCAAGACGGTCCAGGGAAGGAAGGACGATGTTATCGCGAATACTCTGATTCATAACGATAGACTCATTGTCTCTGTCCTTGGATGTATATGCCATGCTGTGTTTGATGGCGACCGGAATGCTGTCTATCTGTGTTCCGTCCGCAAGTGTGACGGATCCCTGACGGTCGTAGGAAGCGCCGAAGCAGGCTTTTCCGATCTCATGCATACCGGATTCGGACAGACCGCCGAAGCCGAGGATCTCACCGCGATGCAGTTCAAAGTTCACATCCTCGATGAGGCCGGGGACTGTGACGTTCTTTACGGAAAGAACAACTTCATCGGAGACCTTCTCGCCGTAATCCGCGCGATAATAGTCACCTGTTACTTCGCGGCCTACCATAAGCTTTTTGAGGCTCTCCTCGTCCATATCGGCGCTCTTTACGGTGTCGATATAGACGCCATCCCTAAGGACAGTGATCGTATCGCTGAGGCGCAGAATTTCCGGAAGGTCGTGGGAGATAAAGATAACTGTGTTGCCCTCATCGCGGATCCTGTTCATCTGCTTGTACAGAACTTCACGGCCTTCCTGGGAGAGGGCGGTCGTTGTCTCATCGATGACTACGATCTTCGGTCCGAAATAAGTAGCCTTAACGATCTCGACAAGCTTGCGGTCCTCGAAATTGTACTCTTCGATCATGACGCCGGGCTTTATACGATCAAAGCCATATTTCTTCAGCAGCTCACCTGCCTCACGGTTCATGGCGTTGGTGTTCTTGATGCCCATCTTTACGAAGCGGTCTTCATGACCCAGGAAAATGTTTTCCGCTACGGTCAGGCCGTCCAGCGTTCCAAGTTCCTGCACGATAATGGAAACGCCTTCGAGATTGGCTTCGACCTGGTTCTTCGGGTGGATTTCTTTTCCGTCCAGTGTGAACGTGCCGCTGTCCTTCTGATAGATACCGGTCAGAGAATTGGTCAGCGTGGATTTACCCGAACCGTTCTCGCCGATCAGCGCATGAATTTCACCTTTATTGATATCGAACGACACATCCTGCAGGGCCTTCGTAATACCGAAGGATTTGCAGATATGACGAACTTCTAATCTGACTTCACTCATGTCTCATTTCCTCCTTATTACTTGACGATTTCGCCCTTTGTGACCTTGGTCGTCAGTGTGACAATGATCAGAAGAGCAAGACCTGTGATAACGTCCTGAATAGCTGTCGGCGCGCCCAGCGCGATGAATCCGAAGAAGATAATGTTGATAACGAACTCACCGATGATAATAGCGGGAAGCGGCATGCCGTATTTCTTGAAAGCAAGACCGAAGAAGCAGCCCATGGTCGGAACGAAGTTACGGCTCATAGATGCCATACCGGTCACAGCTACCATGGAAGAACCGTAACTGATTGTCAGGACTGCCATAACTCCGAGGAAGCCGCCGCTTATGATGAAAGCGAGGACTTTATAGAAGTTGACATTGATACCCATGTTCTTTGCGACAAATTCGTTGCTGCCGATCGCATAGGTATAAGTGCCGACTCTGGTGTAGTTAAGAAGGACGTAAGCCAACACAAAGGCACAGACTGCGAGGATCAGATTGCCCGGCATCTGGCCGAAAGCTCGAAGGCTGGACGGCAGTGTCTGCTCAACACCTCCCGCGATATAGTTCGCGACAGATTCATAAATAAGAGCAAGACCTGTAGTGACGATCATAGAAGGAATGCGAAGCTTTGTATAAAAGAATCCGTTGCAGAAGCCGACGATCATTCCGGTAAGAATGGCACCGACGACGAGACCGAAATATCCGAGACCGAACCTGGTCGCAAACACACATCCGACGATAGCAGAGAGCATGATATTTGCACCGATGGAGAAGTCGAACATACCCATGACCATAACAAAGTAAAATCCAACCGCACCTACGGCAGCAAGCAGTGACGCCTCAAAGTAACTCAGAATATTTTTGGGCGATCCGAAATTGCCCGGGGTAAGAATTTTGAAAATGCCCCATGATAAAATGACCAGTCCCGCAAGAATCAGGTACCCTTTCATTTTTCCGGACATCTTCCTCTTTTCACCGATAGCGTTCGAAGAAGACATTGTTTCACCTCATTTTCTTATAGACCATTGCTGTTTTTTCGATAAATAAGGCCGGTATGACAGAGCGATACCGGCCCATAATGATTATTCAGGTGTATTAGTTCACTGCCGATCAGTTGCCGGAACGTGCCGCGGCATCTTCGATGGACAGGGAAGCTGCAGCCTCTTTAAGACCAGCCATATCAAGATCAGCCATAGCTACGAGCTCATCCTTTGTATACGGAAGCTGCTCTACAAAATATTTCTCATAAGCGGCATAGTCTTCCGGAGAAGCTACATACAGATACGGGAAATTGATGTCTTCGAAATTACCTGCGATATCTGTGTAGTTGCCTCTGATTGCATTGTAAACTGCCATGAAAGCGAACAGCGGATCGCAGTAATGTCCGCCGGACTCACCGGCCATAGAACCGTTCTCAAGTCTCTCGCCAAGATCCGGAAGGAAGTCAGTAGAAACAATGTCGATGTCCTGGGTCTTGCCTGCTCTCTCAACAGCTGCGATCGCGCCCTGAAGGGGGTCACCGCCGCCGCCTGCCGGGATAAGAGCGTCAAGGTTCGGGTTTGCGCTCATCAGAGCTTCTGCAGCCTTGGAACCGCCTTCGGAAGATGTGCCTGCGTACTGCGGCTCGGAAAGAGTTACCTGATCATCCGGATGCTCAGCGTTCCATTTCTCAACGCCGGCTTTGTAGCCTTCCCAACGGCCGAGCCATGTAGCATCGCCCTGCTCCCAGCCGATAAGGCCGATATTTCTGTCGCCCTTGTCGATAAGGATCTGGACCAGCTTCTCGCCGTTCTCCGGCTCGTTCTCATGAACAGCACCGACATAGTAAGCGGAATCTGTGGCTGCCTTGTAAATGTCAGCGCTTGTCTCAGAGTTGATGATACGGAAGAACTGTGCAAGATAGACGCTGTTATCGTTGCATGTCTTGATAGCGGAAGCCATCTCTGTGTCGGAAGAGTTGCAAATGATGATGCCCTGGCATCCTGCCGCGCAGAGCTGTTCGACAGATGCTGTTACTTTTTCGGAAACGTGTGCCTGGTCTACGTACTGTACCTGTACACCGAGAGCGTCTGCAGCTGCGTCAAGGATCAGTTTGCACTGGGATCCGAGAACGTCGGTCGAACTCCAGATAGATACACCGATCTTGATATCGCCTGCTGCCGGAGCTTCTGCTGTTGCTCCCGCATCTGCGCCTGCTGCATCGCCCGATCCTGATCCCTGTGACGCGGTACCGCCACAGCCGATAAGCATGGAGCCAATCATTGTGAGGCAGAGAAGTGCGCTCATAATCTTTTTCTTCATAAATTACTCCTTTCACTTTGTAAAGCGTACATTTTCAAGCTGAGCTCTTGCTTGGATGTAAATTATTTTAAATAATTATAAAAAAAATAGTATGTATTATTTTTTGCGTTTTGGTACTATTTTATTTTACTTACAGGGACTTCCTGTATTTGCTCGGAGATATTCCCTGAATCTTTTTAAAGACTTTAGTGAAATAGAAGTAATCGTTATATCCGACGATTTCCGCGATTTCCTGGATCGACATGGATTCGTCCGCCAGAAGTTCTTTAGCCCTCTGAATTCTCAGCTGAGAAACATACTCGGAAAAATTCATCGCAAGTTCCTCTTTGATCATTGTGCTGAGCCTCCCGGTACTTATATTGTATTTTGCCGCAAGGTTGGTGAGCTGTATGTCTTCCGTATAATGCGCGCGTATTTCCTGAATCACGTTGTCGATCATACGGTCCGGAGACGGAGTACCCTCCTTACTTTCCGTCTCTTCCGATTCCTTCAGGTAATTGGCCAGGACCCGCTCCAGATCCTCCACTTTGATCGGTTTAAGGAGATAATCAAAAGCATGTTTCTGTACAGCTTCCAAAGCATAGGAAAACTCAGCATAGCCTGAAATGATTACCACCTTTGTTCCGGGGGATACTTCATGGATCTCAGTGAGGAGATCAAGACCGGACATGCCCGGCATACGGATATCGGCAAATACAATCTGGGGCTGGAACCCGGCAATCTCTTCTTTTGCCGTCAGACCGTTGTTGGCAGTCCCCGCCACCCAGATATCATATTTTGTCTTCTGAAGCAATTTCTGAAGCCCCAGTGTGATCCATACCTCGTCATCTGCTATATATACACTGATCATCCAGCGTCCTCCTTTTTCATATGTATGGGAACCTGTATCCGTATCACAGTCCCTTTGCCTTCCTCGCTGTCGAGGGTTAATGTATACTCATCTTCGTAAAAGAGGCGTAATCGCTGGACAATATTGCTCAGCCCGATCCCCGTGCCGGAATTGGGATTTTTCATCGATTCGCGGACCTTTTTCAGCGTCTCGGCATCCATTCCGCATCCGTTGTCCAGCACTTCGAACTCCAGATATTCTCCGCTCCTCGAGATATTGACAGATACACTGCCCGGGTCCACCGATGTCTCAAGTCCGTGGAATACAGAGTTCTCGACCAGCGGCTGCAGGAACAGTCGGATGACCGGCAGATCCATGATTTCCTCCGGCGCGTTGACCTCAATACGGATTTTGCCCATGAACCGGTAGTCGATGATCTTTGCGTATTTTCCTATATAAATGACTTCATCCCTCACCGATACAATATTGCTTCCCTTGACTGCGTAGCGGAAAATATCGGACAGAGCCATCGCCATCTCCGCTATGTCATCTTCATCGTGAATCAGCGCCATATCACGCATGCAGGACAACGTATTGTACAGAAAATGAGGATTGATCTGATTGCGATATGCAAGGATCTCCATTCTCTGGCGGGCAAGCTGCGTTTCATAGATCCGGATTTTCCCCTGAAGAATTTCTTCAATCATCTTCTGGTTGGAATCCAGCATTGTGTCGAGACTGTCGGCGACCACACCTATTTCGTCTTCACGTCCGAGATGAAGTCTGTTACTCGGATTTAGGATCGCGTGGTTGATGAAGGCCGTGATTTCCCTGATCGGACGAACAAGCTGGAAGTAAGAATAAAAAATGACAATCCCGAGCAGGATGATTCCAAGGGCGCAGGCGACCATAAGCAGGCGGCGGATCTGATCCTGGCCGCCTTCATTTGCAAATACCGAGACCGCCACACCGATACGAATACCGTTTTGCCAATCTCCTTCCCTGTAGACATAATCATCATCTGCCCGCAGATTCTCCACGGAAGCACCTGCCGGAACGCTTCCGCCCCTGTGACAGGCCAGGTCGAGATAAGTGGAATCACTGAGCTGAAGGAGGGCTGAATAATCCCTGAGGATATTTTTTACCCCACCGTCAATAGCCCAACGGTCCATGATAAAAACGGTCATTCCGATCTGATCACCTTTTTCGTCGATCACACTGTAAATCGGATAATAATACGCATAGCAAAATCCTTTATCTTCACCCAGATACCAGTCAACGTTCAGGTCTTCTTCTGTACGGAAGTATTTCTGCGCTTCCGGAAGATCTACTTTTCTGCCAAATGAAGCAATCATGTTCATGTCTGAGTCGAAAATAAGTGCAGATATGATTTCCCTGTTATTCTGACATATCTGGGAATAATACGATGAAAGGATCGCCTCCCCCGCAGATCCTTCTGTAAGTTCATGGTTCTCAAGAAGGTCAATCAGAGAAAACCGGCATATGTAGGCGGCATTATAACGCATTGTATCTTTATACAGACTCAGAAAACTGTTCGCCTGCAGAAGGAGACTGTCCGCCAAAGTGTTGGCGTTCTGGCGGGCGACCCTGTCAACATAATTTTTTGCGATTCCCAAAGTACCGACCAGCACTACCAGAATCAAAATGACAATATAGCTAAGCTGAGCCAGTATACTGCTTCGGATTTTGCGTATCATAATTCCCTCCGCGCATCTATAGACATCTTCTATGAAGATAATCACTTCAGAGTACTTGACATCTGTGTTGTTTACATTTATGTTTATATTATTATAAACTATTTTATATTTAGGTAAAGTATTATGTGCAATTCATTCGAGAAAATTTTTAAAAAGCTTCAAAACGGCAGTGATGTACGCGGCTGTGCTATTGCAACCGATACCGAACCTCTGAATCTGACCCAAGAGATTGCTTCGGAGATTGCTCTCTCTTTTCAGCACTTTCTCGAAAAGAAAACGGGGAAAAGGAAGGAAGAGCTTCGCATAGGTGTCGGCCATGACAGCCGTCTTACGGCAGACATCATGAAAGCGGGCGTTCTCAGCGGTCTCTCAGAGACTCAGGGCTTCGACTGCGGACTTGTCACGACACCGGCAATGTTCATCTCCACCGTACTCCCCGAAAGCAATTTTGACGGGGCTGTCATGATCACGGCCTCTCATCTTCCATTCAACAGGAACGGCCTGAAATTCTTCACACGTGATGGTGGTCTGGAAAAAGCAGATATCACAGAAATTTTGAAAGGCGCCGGAGAAATCCGGGATAAGGGTCTGACACCGAAAAATGACGAATCGGCCTCGACACCGTTCGATCTTGTGACTCTGTACAGTAATCATATGATGGATATCATCAAGAAGGGGGTCAATGCGGATGATTATGAAAAGCCGCTCGCAGGTCTTCGAATTGCTGTAGACTCAGGCAACGGGGCATCCGGTTTCTTCGCATCCAGAATTCTCACACCGCTCGGAGCTGACATCACCGGCAGCCGTTATCTTGACCCGGACGGTCATTTCCCGAATCATGTGCCGAATCCGGAAAATAAGGATGCAATGTCCGCAGCCCGTGAAGCAGTCCTCATGTCACATGCGGATCTCGGTGTGATCTTTGACTGCGACGGTGACCGCGGAGCCGCGATTTTCTCAGACGGTACCGAAGTAAATCGAAACGCGCTGATCGCTCTTATGTCGGCAATTCTTGCTCCGGAACATCCCGACGCGATTATCGTAACAGACTCCATAACGTCAGACGAGCTTCATGATTTCATTGAGAATGAGCTGCGTCTCACACATCTTCGCTTTAAGCGCGGCTACAAAAATGTCATCAATAAAGGCATTGAGCTGACGAACGAAGGCAAGGACTGCCCGCTGGCAATCGAAACGTCCGGACATGGCGCGCTTTCCGAAAATTATTTTTCGGATGACGGTGCTTATCTCTGCGTCAAGATTATCTGTGAGATGGCTCGCCTGAAAAAAGAAGGCCGCCGCATCGAGGAGCTGATCGATAAGCTCGGTTATCCTAAGGAAGAGACAGAAATCCGCCTCAAGATTACATGTGAAGATTTTGCTGACTACGGCAGAAGGATGCTCGACGATTTCGCTGCCTTTGCATCGGCACGGGATGATATGACAATTGTTAAGCCGAATTACGAGGGTATTCGAGTTGCCTTTTCCGATAAAGAAGTCAAAGGATGGATGCTTGTTCGCCTCTCACTCCACGATCCGGTCGTTGCGATCAACATCGAGGCAAAGACTGAGGGCAGTATTGAAAAGATTCTTGATAAAGTCCGCCCGTTCTTCAAAAAGTATGACAGGCTCGGCTGCGAAGGCACGCCGCTGGCATAAAACAATTACCGATAAGTTTAGGGCTGTCACATTAAGGCGCCGCCACTGTATATGTCAGACATTTGCAAATAACGTCTGCCATATACAGTGGCGGCGCGCCTTAATGCGGCAGCCCCTGTTTTTTAATCGAGACTTGAATCAGGCTTTGGCGACCGGCAGTTTAATAATGGACGATGGTAAATCGCCGCTTATTTCGCCGCCGTCAGAGATTGTAAATCCCTCCGGTACGCTTGTGACCTTGACCTTCATATCATCGCGGTCCTCGACGAACAGCGAATATGATCCGTCTTCACCGGTCACATATGTTTCAGTTCCTTCTTTGGTAGTAACGGTGAATTCCGTTCCTGCTCCTGCGGTGGTGAGGAATGTGTAATATCCCGGATGCTTTTCCGTGTAGTCATCGCCCATAAATGTCGTGACTATTTCTTCAAATGTCTCGGCGTTCGGGATAGAACCGACTCTCCAGAAGCAGATTTTTCCGTTTCTGTCAACGATCAGTGTTGTCGGATATGAGGATGTCTCAATGAAACCGAGGCTTTCGTTGCCACCGCCATAGGCAAGCGGGAAAGAAAGGTCATGCTTTTCACCGTATTCTATAACAGATTCCTCTGTGTCCAGTGTGTCGACATCGATAGCAACCATGGCCATTTTATCCTGATACTTCTGATATACTGCATCCATCTCAGGAAATTCTTTTTCGCATGGTCCGCACCATGAGGCGTAAAGAACGATCGCAGCCAGTTCTTTGTCTTCAAGGAGCGTATCCGGTGTGATCTTGACTCCGTCCGGTGTCTCTAATTCAAAGTCCGGAACATCCTCGCCAATATGGTCTTCAAACTGAGATGCGTTATCGAGCATATTATTTAAAATCTTTTCCTGATTGACCCGAAGCCAGACAAACCCGGCAAGAATCAGAGCAGCGATGAGTCCGATAATAACAAGGAATATCTTGAGCAGCAGCGGCATTTTCTTCTTTTTATTATTCTTCATTTTTAATACCTGTATCCTTTCTGATTTGGATTGTATTTATATATTCGAGTCTTGTTGTCGTAATTATAATCTTGTGACCTGCATCTTGATTTTTCGTGTTACATTTATTTATACGTAGATACAATGGGAAGGTACAATAAAATATAAGATTAGCGGGACTTTTTCGGGAGTTAAAATAAATGACAAAAAAGTCTTCCCTTTAACGCGGTAACGTGATACTATGTTAGCTGACTAACGTCACATATTAATTGGAGGAACTTTATTTATGAAAAAGAAACTTGCACTTATTATGGCGATGATGTTGATCCCGGCTTCTCTTATGGGCTGCGGACAGGGTTCAGCTGCTCCGGCAGCTGCAGAACCGGCAGCGGCAGAGTCAACTGTTGCAGCTGATGCCGGGGCAGAGACTACAGAGGGCAGCGGCTCATACGTCTTCCTCGATGAGGATCTCGGTGTTGAGTCCTATGCAATCGGTTTCCGTGTCGGCGACGAAGAACTGGCAGAGACGGTCAGCGGCGCGGTACAGGCTCTGGTCCTGAACGGCACATATGATGCAATCGGTGAGAAGTATCCGGACATCAAAGATTATCTGTGCCTCAAAGCAGATGACATTGATGAGTCCACACTTCCGGCAGAGGGATCCGGAGATCCGGGCTTCACATTCAAGCACGGCTTTGACCTTGATTATCCGCCGTACTCCTATCGCCAGGACGACGCGACCGTCGGCGGTTTTGACGTTGAGCTCTGCCAGGCAGTCTGCGATTACCTCGGCTGGGGCTATGAGCCGGTCCCGTTCAACTGGGATGCCAAGGATATGGAACTGAACGCCGGTAGCTGCGACTGCATCTGGTCCGGATTCACCAAGGAAGGCCGTGAGGACGATTACACATGGGGCATCACATACTCCAACAACACCCAGGGCATCCTTGTACCGGCTGATTCTGACATCAAGACACTCGCTGACCTTTCCGGCAAGATCGTAGGTGTCCAGACTGCGACATCCGCTTATGACATGCTTGAGGATTCTCAGAAGGAGCTGGCCGATACATTTGCAGAGCTCAGAGTATATGAGACATATACAATCGCTTACAACGATCTTAAGGCCGGCGCAATCGACGCAATCGCGATCGATATGACCGCAGGTTCCTTCCTGATCGCCGACGATAATGCGTAAAGCTGCAAGAGCGGTAAGAGAAATCAGGTATTCCTGAAAGAGTAAAATAATAGCATCGGGCCGGTGCAATCGGCCCGTGCTTTTTTACGTTATATGAGGGTGGAGCGTTAAAGTGCAAATGACGCTGAACCAAATCTGAGAGGAGATACGTTATGACCTTATCCACTATGTTGTCTGCCATGGGCGAGGGCATGCTGCGCTCGTGCGCAATTTTCTTCCTGACTATTTTGTTTTCCATGCCGCTCGGCATGGTGATCATGTTCCTGCGCCGATCCCGCCTCAAGCTGGTCAGCGCCATTACCAAGATCTATATTGCCATCATGCGCGGCACACCGCTTATGCTGCAGCTGCTCATGTGGTATTTCGGTCCTTATTATCTGTTCGGTATGTCGATCAGAGGCTATCGTTTCCCGGCAATCATCATCGGTTTTTCGATGAACTACGCAGCTTACTTCGCTGAAATCTATCGCGGAGGTATGGAAACGATCCCTCAGGGTCAGTATGAGGCTGCTGAGGTCCTGGGCTACAGCAAGACGCAGACCTTCTTTAAGATTATTCTTCCGCAGGTAATCAAGGCTATTCTTCCCTCAGTGACAAATGAGATCATAACCCTGGTCAAGGATACATCGCTTGCATTCACTCTGGCTTACAATGAGATGTTCTCCCTCGCAAAGCAGATCGCTGCGTCTCAGACTTCTTTCACCCCATTCATCATCGCGGGTGTGTTCTACTTTATTGCAAACTATGCTGTTGCCTTCATCATGGAGCGCATTGAGAAAGCGCTTGACTATTACAAATAAGGAAGGAGAACGATAGAAATGATCTTAGAAATGAACGGAATCAAAAAATCTTTCGGCGATCTTGAAGTTTTAAAAGACATCAGCTTCAACGTCGATTCCGGCGAGGTCGTCAGCGTGATCGGTCCTTCCGGTTCAGGTAAGAGTACTCTTCTTCGCTGCGCGACATTCCTCGAGACAGTCGATGCAGGTCAGATTACCTATATGGGCAAATCCGCCGTCACGACGAACGCGGAGGGCAGAGCTCACTACGTTCCTCATGCGGAACTGAACCAGATCAAGAGATATTTCGGACTGGTGTTCCAGCAGTTCAATCTGTTCCCGCACTATTCGGTACTCAAGAATATCACGGATGCTCCGATCCATGTGCAGAAGCGGCCTAAGGATCAGGTCCATGCGGAGGCTATGGAGCTCCTTCGGAAAATGAATCTTGAGAACCGCGCTGACGCGTATCCGTGCCAGCTTTCCGGCGGTCAGCAGCAGCGAGTCGCGATTGCGAGAGCCCTAGCTTTAAAGCCGGAGATCCTCTTCTTTGACGAGCCTACCAGCGCTCTCGATCCGGAGCTCACCGGTGAAGTCCTGAAGGTCATCCGTCAGCTTGCGGAAGAGAAGATGACGATGGTCGTCGTCACGCACGAGATGCCATTTGCCCGCGCGGTCAGCAACAGAGTCATTTTCATGGATAAGGGTGTGATCGTCGAGCAGGGCGATCCCGAAGATGTATTCGGCAACCCGCAGCAGGAGCGCACGGTCCAGTTCCTGCGCAACTATCAGCGATGAAAGTGGATTATACAGTTCTCGATCCTACCGGGAACATAACGATTCTCGTGACAAGTCCGGTGGAAATCTTTCTCCAGCCATCTGTCGCCTTAAAGCTCATGGAGCTTGAGCCGGAGGCCGAGCAGGTCGGCTTTCTGTCCGAGGCAGAAGACTGTGACATTGCGCTTCGCATGGCGGGCGGTGAGTTCTGCGGAAATGCGTCTATGTGCGCAGCGACATATTATGTCAACAAACAAGGCTTTGATAAGTGTCCGGTGACTCTTCGCGTATCGGGAGCGGATGGAACTGTCGCGGCCGAGATTGAAAAGCTTCCTGACGGGAAGTGGCGCGGGACTGTAAATATGCCTCGTCCGCAGAAGCTGGATATGGTTGATCTGCCCGGAGTGGGCAGGCTTCCGGTTGTGTCATTTGATGGAATCTCGCATGTGATCTATGAGGTATCCGAATCTGAGCGTACCGGCGGTAATACGAACGTGGATCCCTGCGGTTATAACAATTCGTATGCGCCTGACACGGTGAAAAGTACCGCGGCGCAGTGCAGCACGTCGGATGAACTTCCGATATCACGGGACACAGCGGAAGCCCTGGCAGCCGATTGGTGCCGGTACCTTGGCGTCGATGCTCTTGGCATTATGTTCCTCAATACCGAGGCATCGTCTATGAAACCTCTCGTGTACGTGCCTGCGGCGGGTACCCTTTTCTGGGAGAATTCCTGCGCGAGCGGCACGACAGCCTGCGGAGCCTACTCGGCGGCCAGGACCGGTGGACCGGTCTCGTTGTCGCTTCGTCAGCCCGGCGGCAGCCTTGAGATCAGAGTCAGTGAAGACGGAGCATTTGTGCTCTCAGGGATGGTTCGCATAACGCATTCCGGCAGCGCCGATATTACCGTTTAAGATGTCCTGCAATTATCAGCCAATGACAATAGATCTGCATCAGTGGCGGACGAAAATAGGAGATCATCTGGAAACTCGAGTGAAATACAACTACAAAAATCGGTCATCAGCCAGGTGCTATTTAATGCACGAGACTGATGACCGATTTTCTCTTTCTTCTGGCCTTGCAGAGCACAGATATAATCTCTGACTCAGAAATCAATCTTGTGACGCAAGTCTGGATGCGTGCGAAAATGACATCCGCCTTCATCGTAACAGTTCAGGCAGGCTGTTCTAATGTTACGTTTCCGGCAGCAAAGCATCCATCTTCGTGAGAAAAACATTGCAGGTCCGACTGAGAGATCGAAACATGCTTTGCATGTTTCAAGCTCGCAGGGAAGGACCTGCGTTTTTCGATGAAGATGATGTTTTGCTGCCGGATCTTGAAGGCAGGGCAGCCTGCCTGAACTATTACGCCTTCTCCAAATCTTCCGCAAACGCCACCGAAAATCTCCTCGCGGCATCCGCGTACATATGGCCGTCCCAATCCGCGAAGAGCTCGGAGTCCGTGAACTCACGCCTTGCTTCGAGCAGATCTCCGGCGGTGTAATTCATGTAAGTGAAATCGTACGTCTTGCTAAGAGCCTCCATCTCCGCGCCGGCGGATGCATAGCTCGTCTCATTGGCAGCCAGCGTCTCTGCCGGGACCGGTGTCGTCACGACGACGAGCTTAATGCCCTCGCGGCTGCAGAACTCTGCGATGCGGATGAAATATTCTCTGGCTTTCTCCTGGATCATATCTTCGGACCAGTCACGGGGAATGATCTCATCGTCCCACTTGCCGGGCTTTACGGCTATAAACCCGTCATCTTCGACGGTCTGGGTGGCGGAATCGAAGGTTCCGGTGCCGAAGTTTTTGTAGTCGTCACTTCTTTTTACAAATAGATTCCGCTCAATGTCAGATAGCTGAGCCCTGTAGAAATACCAGGGAGCGATGGAAGTTCTGAAGTCCGCCTTCCACATTTTAGCGAAGAAGTACTGGACCTTGGCCTTTCCCGGCCGCATTTCCGTGTATGTGCCCGCATAGTTGGCGCTCACATCCTGAGCGGTGATCCAGTAGTTTGGATCGAACTCGTAGATGAGCCTTAACGGCTTGTGATCTTTTGCGGCATCCTTCAGGAAGAAGTAGCTGTCTACCGGGAACTCCTCGCCTTGGGCAGCATTGAAAGCGCTCCTGCCTGTCACAGTGGAGATGCTTGATGGCGCAAGACATGTTCCCGCATGGGATGAGCCAAGGATCAGGTCATCGAAAGTCCCAGTCTCGATCTTGTGGACCTTGTACCTCGTAAATGTGTAGGGAACAAGCAGATAGTTCAGGTATGTATTGATCGCAAAGAGCACGGCGATGAACATGACCGGCACGAGGATCCTCTTAAAAATTCGCATAGATGAACCCTCCCTGAGAAAGCGGTTTGTTGCCGATGACGACCAGTGACATAAGAAGCAGGAGCAGCACGAGACAGCGAAGGATGACCGGCTTCTCCATGAGAAGAGCTCTTGTATCGATCTTTCGCTCGCGCAGGACGCTGTGAATCAGTACCGCAATGCAGCCGAGGAGAGCTACGATGAGCGGGACATAAGACGAGCCTGCCCATGTGGAGGAAGCATCGACCATATCGACACCGACGCGGAATTTGGTGATGCTGTCCCGCAGCATGATGATGGCCTGATGTGTGCTGCCTGCCCGGTCAAGATACCAGCTGATATTGACGAGGATGAAGGTCCTTATGACCTGGAAGCAGTAGAAAGCTCTGCTGTCTTTTTTTATTCCGAACTTCTTTTTCCAGTCCCGGTAATTTTTGGCTAAAAGGCCGGAGATGCCTATGATCACGCCGTTATAGAGACCGTAAAAAATATTGTGCCATGCCGGTCCGTGCCAGATGCCGACGACGAGGAAGACAATAATATTTGCAATACAGATCGGAAGGGCACGGCCGATGTTCTTGCCGAATCTGGTGCGGGCCCATTTGCCGAATTTACTCATCCAGCGTGTCAGGGAGACCGGGTAGAAGAGGTAGTCCTTCATCCAGGTGCCGAGCGTGATGTGCCAGCGATGCCAGAAATCCGTGATAGAGGTAGCGAAGAACGGCTGGGTAAAGTTCTCGTCTAACGTGATGCCCAGCATTTCCGCGATTCCTATGACAATGTCGATGCCGCCGGAGAAATCCGCATAGAGCTGGGCTCCGTAGAGGAGAATTCCCATGATACCGTAGCCCGGCATCGTATTGTAGTTGTCAAATATGGCGTCGACATAGAGGACCGCATTATCCGCAATGACGATTTTCTTGAAAAATCCCCAGACGATGCGGTATAGACCGCGCTCGATCCGGACCATGTCGAACTCATGCTCCGCGTAGAGCTGATCGGCAAGGCGGCTGTATCGTCCGATCGGACCCTGCATGATCTGCGGGAAAAATGCGAGGAACAGAGCAAAACGGAAGGGATTCCGCTCCGCCTTGCAGCGCTTCCAGTGGACGTCGAGCAGGTAGCCCGTCGCCTGGAAGGTATAGAAGGAGATGCCGAGGGGCAGGAGGAGCTTCAGCTCGCGGATATTTGTCCCGAACAGTCCGTTTATGTTGCCGAGGATGAAATTAGTGTACTTGATAAACGCGAGCATTCCGAAGTCGGCGAGCAGCACAGCCGGCACTGCCCACCGGGCGCCGGCCTCCGTCCAAAGCCCGCCGAGGTAGGTCACAGTCGTCGCGAACAGGATGAAGAAGAGGTAGGATGGTCCGGCTGCCAGATAATACACATAGGAAAATACCAGCAGCCAAATCCACTGGTATTTTTTCGGAATCATATAGTAGCCTGCCGCGCAGAAAGCGGTGAAGACCATGAACTCTATGGAGACAAATGACATAAATCAGCCCTGAAGGCGCTGCACCATCTCATAGAGCGCAGCTGCCGAGTTGAAATTCTTCGGGATAATTTCCGCCGGTGTGATCCGGATATCGAACGCATCCTCGAGCTCACTGACGATGGAGAGAATTGAAAATGAATCCAGGATCCCGTCGTCGATCAGTGTATCACATGTCCAATAGTCGCAGTCCGGCTGAATTTCTTCTAAAATCTCGATAAGTTCATCCATAATTAAAATCCTCCGTTTGTATTTTATCTCTGAGCAGTGTGAGCGTGCCGCCGCATTTGCGGTAGACACGCGGCAGGTCTCGGCTTAAGAAGAGACTGATGCCCTCCGTGACCGAGTATGCGCCGACATTCATGAATACAAGTATATCATCCACTTCGGGATGTTGCAACGGAACCTCTTTTACGATCACGTCATTGATAGTGCAGAGAGAACCGCAGACATCATAGAGCTGCCTGCCGGAGTGCGTTACAGCTCTTTCTCCAGTCATGTTCCGGGCAGGGGCGGATGCCGCGGTGCTGCATGGGTCGGTCGGAAGCGGGACTTCCCCGCCCTTTGCGAGCATATAGGGAAGCTTCATGGCCATCATTTGCCCGAAGTAGTTCACCTGGTGGATTCCGCCGTCACAGATGAGGTAGTTAATACCGCGGTTCGTTTTCGTGTCCATTATTTTCGTTATGTAGGAACCGCAGGAAGCCGCTATGTAGCGGCCCATCTCGAGGGAGATCCTGCCCTTCCAGCTCATGGACATGAGAGCTTCATAGAGCTGGCCAAGGAATTCCTCGTCGTCCACAGGCTTATCCTTTTTAAAATAGCTGACCGCAGCGCCGGGGCCGAACTCGAACATCTCTATTTTATAGCCGCATTCATTTTCAATCCGCTTAATCAGGGCATCGGCTTCCGAGATTTCCTTTTTGATGATCCGTATTCTTTTCTGGGTGCCGGTGAATACCTGAATGCCCAGGATGTGAAGATGAGGGTAGAAGTCCCGGTTCCGCATGAGTGAAAAAATCTCTTCTTCCTCCATGCCGAACTGCGTCCCGCTGGTCACCCGCAGGAGAACTTCTATCGCGCGGCCCTGGCCGAACACAATGCCTGCCTGCTGCTCCAGCATCTTCATCTGCTGCAGGGATTCGACAGTGCATATGGGCATTCCGCTGTCCCTGCGGCTTTTCACATATCTGAAGATATCCTCAAAATCGGAAGCCTCCTTGTTGACACCGGAGAGTACCATCTGTGCGGCAGGTATGCCTGCTTTTCTGCAGATACGCTCCTCGCCGGGAGAGCAGATCTCAAATGAATCGACGAGGTCAGCCGCGGAAGGGACGAGGAAGGTGTTAGCCTTTATCGCGTAACAGATACCTATACCCGGCAGGCGGTCTCTTATGTACGAGATGCGGCTCCGCAGAATGTCGATATCGAATATGTAGGCGGGCGTTTTTAGCTGTCCGGACTCATAGAGACTCTGATATTCTTCGAATTCCATAGTTACCTCTTTTTTACAGCGGCGAGGGCTTTGCGGTCGATCTTGCCGTTTTTGGTGAGAGGGAGAGAGTCCATATGCACGAAACGGTTCGGGATCATATACTTGGGAATCCGCTCGGCGAGCTTTATCGCGAGCTCTCTCTTGTCGATGCTGCCCACATAATAGGCTATGATCTTGTTGTTTTCAAATGTGCACACAGCCCTCTCGATCTCATCGACCGAGTCAAGGGCCTTATCGATTTCACCGAGCTCGATCCGATGCCCCATATGCTTGATCTGGAAATCCTTGCGCGAGGCGAAGCAGAAGAGGCCTTCCTCGTTTATGTAGGCCAGATCTCCTGTCCGGTAGATGAGCTCGATATACTTATTGTTGAGCGGGTTCTGGACGAATGCCCTGGCTGTCTGCTCCGGAGCATTGTAATATCCGAGGGCCAGAGCTGTGCCGGACACACATATCTCGCCGGTCTTTCCGGTCTCCGTGACCAGATGGTCGTCTTCGTCGAGCAGGAAGACCTTCTCATTGGGGAAGGGGATGCCGGATGGCAGGCTCTCACCGCGCTCGTACTGTCTGTCGATGACATAGTAGGTACAGTTGCAGGTGATTTCCGTCGGTCCGTACAGATTTACAAATGTTGTCTTCGGAAGCGCATTCTGCCACTCGGTAAGGTGGCGGATCGGCATGACTTCGCCGGAGAACATGACCTTTTTTATCTCAGTCGGAGTCCGGTAGTCGAACCCGTGCAGCTGCGAGATGATGCACATCGCGGAGACTGCCCAGATGAGGGTAGTCACATGCCGCTCGCACAGAAAATCAAGGAGCTGCGTCGGGATCGAGAAGTATGCGGTCGGAATGATATGTACTGTAGCTCCGACAGCAATACCGGAGTATATATCCTTGACCGAGACATCGAAATCGAACGGCGCCTGATTGCCGATGACATCTCTGTCCGTAATGTCAAAAAGCTCTGTGAAAACATCTATAAAATCGATGACGGACCTGTGACCTACGAGAACGCCTTTGGGAACACCGGTGGAACCGGATGTGAAATTGCAGTAGAGAGGGTCAATATCGAGAGCCAGCTTTCGAATCATGGCAAGGTGCGCAGAGTTCTCTTTTACCGCCATGAGGTCTTCCGCGTAGAGGACTGTGCCCTCGAAGGCAAAGGCTGCCAGGTCATCGTCATATGCATGGCTTGTCACTATGAAATCAGCCTCGAGTGTCTTTAAGATATCGAGGAGACGCATTCTTGGCTGTTTTGTATCCAGCAGCGTGTAAAAGCAGCCGGCATAGACAGATCCGAAAAAGACGCAGATTGTATCGACGCTTTTGCCCATAAAGACAGGAACCGGTTTTCCGCGCCCCACTTGATAGGAAAGGGCAGTGCCGATCGCTCTCGCGCGCTCGATGAGCTCACTGTAGGTGATCTGTTTTTCCGTATCGGCAAAGCTGATCTTGTCCGGATAGAGAGCGCCGGAACGTTCCAGATATTCGAGAATATTCTTCATAATCTAATTCCTCCAGGTCGATGACGGGGTATTCAGCTTATTTCCAGTATGATCGGAGCATGGTCCTGACGCGGGCCCGAATCCATCATTTCGGATTTTGTGACCTTGTCTTTGATCCTCTCGCTGACAAGGAAATAGTCAATTCTCCATCCTGAGTTGTTGATCTTACTTGTTTTGACGCGCTGTGCCCACCAGGAGTAAGCGCCGGGCACATTGCCGTGTACGTGGCGGAAAGTATCGACGAAACCGCAGCCGAGGAGATGGGTGAAGCCCGCTCGCTCCTCATCGGTGAAACCTGCGGACATGTGGTTCCCCGCCGGATTGGCGAGGTCGATCTCCTCGTGGGCAACGTTATAGTCGCCGCAGGAAATGACAGGCTTGACCGCATCGAGAGATTTCAGATACTCGGCATATTTCTGATCCCATATCTGACGATCGGAAAGCCGTCTTAATCCGTCCCCCGCGTTCGGCGTGTAGACAAGATTAAAGAAGAAATCCGGGAGCTCGAGCGTGATCATACGGCCTTCGCAGTCCATCGGTTCGGGAGCTCCGATTTTCGGGTATTCTGCCCTGACGTTCAGGTCTTTTCTGAAGAGTGCCATCGTGCCGGCATATCCCTTTCTGGCCGGTTCGCAGGAGCTGATCCAGACATAGTCATAGCCGGGGAAAAATTCTTCCAGTGCTGCCTTCTGCTTCGCGTTCATACCGGCAGCGGGCAGCTTGGTCTCCTGAATCGCGATGATGTCAGCGCCGTATGCGGCGATAGACGTAAGCACATCGCGTGTCAGGACTGCGCGGGCACTGTCTGAGGTCAGGGCTGCGTTCAGTGAGTCTATGTTCCAGGAAATGAATTTCATACTTCCTCCTTTGTCAGCTTATCTTTCTCAATTTCAATTCTGAATCGGTTGAAATCAGCGAGTGAGTTCCAACCGATTCGGATAATATTCTTAAAGTTGACGGAATTCTTGCCGACGCGTCTCGGAAGGAACGTGATCGGGAGGAAGATGAAGTTCTCATGATAGCTTGCAAAAAATGTCGTGAGCATGACATTCGGAAGATTGTAGTTATCATCGAATCTGCCGATATACTTTTCAAGAAGTTCACGTTTCATGAGACGGTAGGGGGCATTGGCATCAGGAAGAGCCACGCGGAAAATCATGCGGAGCAGAAAACACAGTGTCTGCTCTACGAACGCGCGGTCCCTGCCGTCCCCGCGAACGGGGCGCTTGCCGATCACGGCGTCATATTTTTCACGTCGCTTCCAGAAAGCCTCGAATTCAGAGGGCAGTGTCTGCCTGTCGGAATCAGTCTGGAAAATGTAATCCGCTCCCTGGGCGATCGCATAGCGGTAGCCGTAGATCAGCGTGGCACCGTGCCCTCCGTTCGGTTTGGTGAGGGGAATAAGTAAGGGGCGCGTCTTTGCCAGCTCCAGAAGTTTTTCATACGTGTCGTCCCTGCTCCCGTCATTTATGATGACGAGACGCGATGAGCCGTTCCCGTCGTGATTTTCGATGATCGGATACCACTCTTCTACAAGGGCATCAATGTTATCAGATTCGTTGTAAGCCGGTATAATGATATATAGACAATCCATATTGTTCTCCAGTTGTGTATTATCACAGTAAGGAAACCCATCTGTTTCCGCGGCCTTCACCGGAGCATTGCCGCGCATGCGGCGGCATGCGGGGCGCGCAGGAATCAGGCCGGCAGATATGATATGCTGAAAGCATGTTTATTCTACAACATAATCAAATAAATGTCGAACTTAAATCCGTAAATGCCGCAAATACATCAGCAATACATCGAACAGGTCAATTAAGAAATTCACATTACAAGATTCACATTACGGCAAACAGGTCGAACGGATCAAATAATTCTTTTTCCATTGTCCGCATACGCGGACATAGACTGAAGTATCCTTATATCATCAGGAGGAACCGAACACACACCACAATTTAAGTGAAAGGAGGCAGCTGGAATAAAGATCGGTGGACAGCGATTCTTCCTGTGCCGGATAACCTTGTTTGATCTTTGTCAGTAAAGAGGGAATTATGGACATGGATAATATGAGGACTTTGGTGCTTCCGGGGTGAAAAAGTGATTAATTAAAGCTCAATGAAGCAAAAGGGGACTGTCGGAAGTACGGCAGTCCCCTGAATTTCGAGAGGCTGCATATGCATCGAATCAGGTCTTTGCGGTTGCCCCGCCCTGCGCATTTAGTGTATTCTTAATAAAAGGGAAAGACAAAGAGGATATAAGACGGCTTTGTTACATGTGACCCGTTTATGTGGTATGATAAGTCTGGATGGTACTTACAGCTCACAAGTGGTTCCGATGATTTTCTTTAGTTACTCGGAATCGGAGAAACAGAACCTGATAGAAACACGATAAGTCAAATGGATTATATAAAGTAAAGCACTGTTCAAAAAAGGAGAACGATCATGGGAAGATTAAAAGAACTCAGAAAATATGTGGATGCGCGTCTTAATGCCCTGCCTGACCCTGACAAGAGGAACGGCGCGATCGTGCACCTGTACGGTGTCTCGCTCGCGGCGACCATGATCGCGAAAAAGCGCGGCCATGACCCGGAAATCATGTCGATGGCAGCTATGCTGCATGACCTCCATGCCTATGAGAGCGGCAGCTATGATGACCATGCGCACAAAGGCGCTGAGCTGGCGAGAAAAATACTAAATGAACTCAGTCTCACAACGGATGAGGAGACAGATATCATCTGTTCCGCCATCTACCATCATGATGACAAGCTGGTCGTCGACAGCCCGACGGATGAGGTACTCAAGGACGCGGACGTCATTCACCATTGCATGAATGATCTGTCGAAGAACGTGAAGGATAAGGAGAAAGCAAGATACGCCGCACTGTGTGATGAGTTCGGAATGTGACACTGTTTAAAGTAAGCCGTGCTTTCGGTCTATCGTTCATATCGGGCGGGACCATGTTTCACGGGAACTATGCGAGGATACGATAATGTCAGATATGCTTGATTACATTGAATGGAGGGGAGACCTCACATTCAGGGAGAGAGAATTTAATGACGTCGACAACTTGATTCTGTCACTGCTTGCCTACTCGGATTTTAAGGGTATCATCAGTATGGATGAGGGGTCCGCGCCTATCTCCATCGCTGATCTCTATTCAAAATATACGGAAACCGGAAAGGATCAGTCGGAGCTGGCCTGCAATCCAAAGCCTGTATTTGAAAAATGCGCGAAGACGAACAGGTTCGGCAATATCATGGTCAAGGATTACGTCGATATAGTAAATCAAGGCCGCCAGTTCCAGTTCGCGGCAATGACATTTGAACTTGGCGATGGAACAGTCTACGCAGCTTTCAGGGGAACAGATAACACACTTGTCGGATGGCGAGAGGATCTGAATTTCTCGTTCATGGAGGCAACGCCGGCCCAGCTCTGCGCGGCTGAGTATCTGGATATTGTGTGTGATAAGACGAATGATCCCGTGAGAGTCGGCGGGCATTCCAAAGGAGGCAATCTCGCGATGTACGCGGCTGCCTTCTGTGAGGACTGGCACAAAGACAGGATCGTTCGGGTCTATTCGAACGACGGTCCGGGCTTCAACGAGATCATCGCTGAGAACGAGAACTATAAAAACATACTGGACCGTGTATCTCTGGCCATACCGGAAGGCTCGCCGATCGGAATCCTGCTCTTCAACAAGCAGGACAAAAAGGTCGTGGAGAGCACGGGAAAGAGCGGGGCTGCTCAGCACAATCCCTATACATGGTGCATAAATAAGTGGGGCTTTGTCCAGGCCGAGAAACAATCATCCATGAGCATTTTTCTGGATAAGACCCTTGATGAATGGCTGAGCAGGCTCACCAGAGAACAGAAACAGGAGTTTGTCGATACCGTCTTTGATACGCTCGAGGCCACGGGAGCCAAGTCCTTCTCAGAGCTTTATTCCAATAAGAGGGAATCTCTCAGCGCGATCATTAAGGCCGCGAGGAGGCTGCACGCCGATCAGATCAACACGGTCATATCGGTGATCAAGACGTTCCTCGACGCAGGCAAGGATGTGTGGCTGGGAGATCAGAAACCGAAGCTCGAGAAATCTAAAGAAGATAAGCTGACAACGGATGAACTAAATGTCTGATTAAATGCCTCCGTCGCATCGCAGCCCCTTTATCCGGGTGCGGGCCCCCGCTTATACAGGAAAATTCAGCTTATTTATGCAAAATATGGCTTAAAGGTATAGGAATTTGTCTGTAATGCTGTCTGTGAAAACAGTATTATGTCAGCGAGCGACGGCAAAAGCCGCATGTATTCGAATCGCTCAAAGAACACCGGCATGCGAGATCTTCGTACACGGAATTGAACACCTGCACGCGAGATTTTCGTGCACGGAATTGAACACCGGCACTCTTTTTTTGTACCGGGGATCAGTGAACAGATATGAACACCGGAAAAAAACTGACAAAAGAAGAAATTGAAAAGAAGGTGCTGAGGCTCTCCTTCATCGGAAGCTGCCTGCTGTCCGGGTCTGAAATTATTATGGCTTTTATCCTGCGCTCTTACGCGGTGATGATGGACGGCATATTTGACTCGGCGGAGCTTGTAATGATGGGACCTTTCCTCGTGCTGGTCCCGCTGCTCTATAAGCCGGTCAGCGAGAGACATCCCTATGGGTACTCACAGGTGGAGTCCTTTTTCCTGATTATAAAGTACTCGGTACTCCTGACCTTGATGCTGCTTCTTATCAACACGAACGTGCATGTCATTATGAGCGGAGGCAACAGAGTCAACCCCAGCATGATTGCAGTATATGAAATGCTGCTGGGAGCGGCTTCGGTATTCATGTATTTTATGCTGGCTCACATAAGCCGGAAATACGAGTCCCCGACAGTCCATGCGGAGCTTTACCTGTGGAAGACGGATATTGTGGGGAGCTGCGGTATCGCGGTAGCTTTCATCGCTCAGTATGTGCTGGGAGATACGGTGCTTGCTGCATTTGCTCCTTACATGGACTCGGCGGTCGCGATCGTCATGTCAGTCCTGCTTCTCCGCGAACCGGTCAGTGAGATTGTGCGGGGATTTAAGCAGATGCTGCTCTTCTCACCGCCAGAAGAGGTCATGAGAAGAGTGCATGAGGTGGTAAACAAGAATCTCGAGGGCCTGCCTTACCGGGCTACTTTCATCGACGTGATACAGACAGGAAGAAAGACGTGGATCGAGGTGTATCTGAAGGAGAACCTTGACACGTCACTCATCGACGTCCGCCACTGGACGAAAATGAGAGAATATGTGATAGAGGATTTAAAAGACGACTTTGATCAGATATATGTTGAATTTATTCCGGACCTTTCGGAAGAATAAAAAAGGAGGTGACGCTTTGGAACGAATTTCGTTTATTGGAATGGGCGACCTTGGAACACCGATGGCCGTGCGGCTCCTTGAAGCCGGCTATCAGGTCACAGTTTTTAACCGCACTGCTATCCGTGCGGACGAAATTACCAACCGCGGAGGCATCTGGGCTGAGACCCTTGCGGACTGCCTCAGGGAAGCGGATTATATATTTATAAAAGTAAGTTATCAGCAGGATGTTGAGGATCTGTATTTCGGCGAGGAAGGGATCTGCGCGATAGCACCGGAAAACTCCGTCGTTGTCGATATGACGACAAAGAGTCCGGAGCTGGCAAGCCGGATCGCGGATGAAGCCGCTGAGCGCAATATAGCGGTGATCGACGCGCCTGTCATCGGCGGGACATCGGACGCCGAGGCGGGAACGCTGAGGATCGTTCTCGGCGGTGACGGCGAGGCATGTCAGAGAGTCACACCGGTGCTCGAGCATCTTAGCAACAGTATCAGTTATGTCGGCGCCAATGAAGCCAGCCAGCAGATGAAGATGGCAGCTCAGATCGCCATTGCCGGTATCCTGTCGGGTCTGTCGGAGTCGATGGCCTACAGTGTGCGGGCCAATCTCGACAAGAAGATGATCCTCAAGCTCCTTGAGGAGGAACTGACGAGCAATACCGCAACACTCCTTCAGATGGAGGAGAGCGAGGACGCAATGTCGGATTCCGCCCTTACCGTGCGTCATATGCTGACGGATTTCCAGACAGCTAAAGAGGATGCCCAGAGCCGAAATCTGAATCTCGGTGTTTTGAATACAGTCACGGATCTCTATGATCAGATGAACCGCGAGGGATATGGTCATGCAGGCACGAACTTCCTCATGGCTTATTACAATTCCTTCACGCGGAACGGTACGATGCTGCAGTACTTTGAGTGGTATCTGCCCTCGGACGGGAATCTGTGGAATCAGCTTGCTGCAAATGCCGCATCCCTCGAAGCCATGGGCTTCACCGCGATCTGGACACCGCCCGCCTATAAATCTCTTCGCGGCGCGGAGGACGTCGGTTACGGCGTATACGATGTGTACGATCTGGGTGAATTTGACCAGAAAGGTACAGTCCGGACCAAGTACGGGACAAGGGAAGAGTACCAGATGGCTATTCATGCCTGCCACGAAGCGGGTCTCCATGTCTATCCGGATATCGTCCTCAACCATAAGCTCGGCGCTGACGCTAGAGAGGAGGTCGAGGCGATCGAAGTAAGCTCGGATAACCGCAACTATGAGATTGGCGGGAATTATCAGACAGTCGAGGCAGAGACCATTTACAATTTCGAAGGCCGCGGCAATCAGTACTCAGATTTCAAGTGGGATCACAGACATTTCTCCGGCTTCCGCAACGAGGAACCGCAGGGCAGCCCGATCTACAAGCTTAAAGATCATGAGTGGAGTCCGAATGTCGACAACGAATTCGGCAACTTCGACTACCTGATGGGGGCTGACATTGATCAGCAGAACCCTGAGGTCGCGGAGGAGCTCGGAAAGTGGGGCACCTGGTACGAGAGCATGACGGAAATGGACGGTGTGCGTCTCGACGCGGTCAAGCATATCGACTCGTACTTCTACCGCGACTGGCTCCGCAGCATGCGCGAGTCAACGGGCAGAAATCTCTTCGCTGTCGGAGAGTACTGGAGCGGTGACGTGCAGAAGCTGACCAGATATCTTGAACAGGTAGATTATCAGATGAGCCTGTTCGACGTGCCGCTGCATTTCCATTTCTGCGACGCGTCTTATAACAGGGAGAATTATGATCTGAGAAATATTTTCAAAGGTACTCTGACGGAGTGGAACCCGATCCACTCGGTGCCGTTTGTCGACAATCACGATACCCAGCCGGGTCAGTCGCTGGCATCGCCCATCAAGCCGTGGTTCAGATCCCTGGCCTATGCTATGATCCTTCTTCGCCAGGATGGTTATCCGTGTGTATTCTACGGTGACCTTTACGGTATTCCGCACAACAATGTGCCGCCGGTCGGTCAGGACCTTGAGCTTATGCTGATGGTCAGAAGAATGTATGCCTATGGCCGGCAGAATGATTACTTCACACACAAATACTGCATCGGCTGGACGCGTGAGAAGTACGGCATCGCTGTTCTCGTTTCGAGCCGGGGCAGACACAGGAGAAGAATGTTCGTCGGCAAGGAATTTGCAGGCAAGACGTACTATGACGTACTTGGCCACAGCGACAGAAAGGTCACGATCACGCGTCAGGGCTACGGCGAGTTCTTTGTTGAAGATCAGTCTGTGAGCGTCTGGATGGACGAGGAACTTGGACTGACACCGGAGGGCGCGGTCGTTGTATAAAATCAAATTCCAGTGGGGAAGAACCCGCTTCTGCAAGCGGTGGGTATCAATACCCTGCCCATCTCAGCGGCGGATAACAATCCCCCACTGAGATAAAAGATGAAGGGGCTGCCGTATTATGGCGAGTCCGCGCTGCATATAGCTGACATTGTCTGCATGTGTCTGCTATATGCAGTGCGGATTGCGTCCGGTGCGGCAGCCCCTTGTTTCATCTCTTGTACAAAGCATCTTCCGGATATTAATATCGTTCCGGACTCTTTACTTTTTATATACAGTTAAACTCTGCGCATTTGTCTCATCTTTCGTCCATAAAAGTTTGTAGCTGTTCCGGTCAACATAATTTTCTATCTGCTCATAGTGACGATCCTCGGGGATGATTACGATACGGGGCTGCTCTTCTTCAAGCTGTGCCCAATATTCGTCCATGATTTTTGGATTTATGATACCGATCGGCACCAGATAAGAATACCTTGTCGCATGCTTTCTCTGACTTAGTACATACACAATATTCCAATTGCCATATACACATATGGAATCATTCTTATCGGAATTATTCTCGACCAGCTCAAGTACCGTGGCCAATGATTCATCTTCTTCGTAAGCCGCCTTGTTCCGTGTGCTGACAATGTCGGGTACTGTTTTCACATGGTCTAACCATTTGGGCATGATAAGAACGCTCATAGCATACAGCGTGATGATTAATAGAAATGCCCGCTTAACACTTTCTTCCCTGATTGACTCTATATCCATGAATATAAGACTGAGAGGATATGCTGTCGCAGGCACAAGCACAAGCCCGTAATGCGGATAATCCATGCCCGACATAATCATGAGAAGAATCGTCAGGATCATGTAGGCAGCATAAGCTAAGTGAACAGAGCGTTTTTCTTTATCGAATGAATGATAGAGTATGCTGAAGAAACTCAGTAAAAATACAGTCGAGTTGGTGAACTTGATGAAAGCTTCCCATTTGGCTGCCATGACGGCTCTTCCGCCGCCTTCTGAGGAATAGAGAATATTGAAGAGGATATAATCTTCCCAGAAGTCCGCGAGAGCCCCTCTGGCAGAAAGCCAGACCAGCATTGGCAGTATAGCCAGAAGAGTACCGAAAAGGAACTCTGCGATAACCGCAAAGAGAGTTTTATACTTCCCCGCTATGATCAGTTTTACAAAGATGTAGAGGCAGAAAACGATCCAGACGGCGATCATGTTTGCGCGAAGCATAAGAACAAGACCAAAGGCGGTCCCTGACAGCGCGACCCTTGGAGCTGTCAACCGTTCGTTAAGAAGATAATCCATGAAAATATACACTGCAGCCGCTATAAACGGCATAGCATATTCTTCGGAATAATTTCCGCTGCCAAGATAAGCAAAAAGCAGTGATATTGAAATCAGTACGCTTATTACGGACGCTGCCCGCCCTGCAAGAAGGCGCGCGATTTTGTATAAAATAAAAAAAGTAATCGCCAAAAAGACGACTTCAATGTACCATGTGCCGTTGTAGTAGGAGAGTTTGTTTCCCAGATAATTCAGAATATAGAGGAACGGACCTTTATGATCGAATGAATCTCTGTAGGGCATATAGCCCTTCTCCATCATCATTGCCACTGTCAAAAAAACACTTGAATCAATTCCCGTACTGCCGTTTATCCATGGCTGCAGTGGACAGTCGAATAAATATATTACAGACAACGCAAGTGAAATAAATGCGGCTGTCAGATTCTCAACAGAATTGCTTACTGTCCTCAATACAAGCTCTCCCCTTATCAGCTGATGATTTTTTGTCGCGGGCATTTTTTATCAGTTCTTGTGTTTACCAGAAATTAACGGGTTCGTAGTCACGGAGCGGCGCGAGAAAACCGTGGGATGCAAGCTGTTCCTGGATGAGGTCCAGTGTCTCCTTGGAATCAGCGCTGACCGTATGGTAATGGTAGCCGGAGGTGACGTTCATGAGAAGACTGGACTGTCCGTCACCGAGCTCATCAAGATATTTGCGCACTTCCCAGCGGGACTTCAGGTGAAGTTCCGCTCTCACAACTCCATATACTTTATGGTACACAAAGACATCCTCGACATGTCCGCCGAGATCGACTATGAGATTCAGTTCTTCTTCGACCTGTTCCTCGGTATGTCTTACTTTAAATACCCGCTCTTGAGATTCTCCGGGCTGCAGATAATAGCCGCGGCTTGTTGAATAGATCTGGAGACCGTTAGCTCGAAGCAGAGCTATATCCTGAACGATAACCTGGCGGCTGACTTTGAAATGGTCGGCCAGATGTCGTCCGGATATCGGTTCCCTGCTGGCACTCAGCAGATCTAATAATTCACGTCTGCGTTCTTCACCACTCATCGTATATATCTCCATTTACAGTAGTGTCTGAAACTCGTCCCCGGTCTCATCGGATTCTATACAGTCTTTCGTTTCCGATTCATGTCCAATGCGGCGAGCTCTGTATTCGTCATCTATCGCTATGCTGCTGTAGGCAGCTTATTCTTTTTCATTGTACCACGTAAGGAAACAAAGGGGAAAGATTATTGTCTGAATTTTACTGAACTTAAGATATACAAAAAACAAGATAATCATTATAATTAGAGCGAGACTTGAGCAGTTATGGAGGAAGAATGAGGATCCTAACAGCGGAACAGGATTATACGGAAAGAGCTATGGAGCTTGCGGACAGACTCGGTGCGGAAATCTGTTCGCGGACGGATGAAATCGGCGGAGATGAGAGATATCTTCTTCTTGACGGGAAGGGTCTCGCACTGATTCAGGGAAAAATGGAACTCCGCGGCGACTTTCGGAATATGATAAAAAGAGTACTCGGCGGCCGCCTCCAGCACGAAAAACTGCTGAGAGCAGTCAGGTTCAGAGAGGATATACACGGGATGCTTGCCGTCGATGCCACCGCCGGCCTGGGTGAGGATTCATTCATCCTGGCAGCAGCCGGGTTCTCTGTTCTTATGTGTGAGTATAATCCGGTCATAGCAGCCCTTCTTCGCGACGCCCTGGACCGGGCACGGATAGACCCCGATATAGGGGAGATCGCAAGGAGAATGGAGCTTAGGGAGGGCAGCAGTATAGATATTCTGGAATCCCTCGGATGGAAGCCGGACGTGATATATCTTGACCCAATGTTTCCGGCCAAGAAGAAATCGGGAATCAGTACAAAGAAACTGCAGATATTTCAGAAGCTCGAGACACCCTGCGCAAATGAGGAGGAGCTCCTTGCGGCCGCATTTGCCGCAGATCCGCGCAGAATCGTCATTAAGAGACCGATCAGGGGGGAACCGCTGGCAGGAAGAAGACCCGGGTTCTCGATCGATTGCAGGAATGTCCGCTACGACTGCCATGTTGTAAGAATGTGAGATTGCCGCTCGTACTTAAGGTCGAAATACCCGCTTAATATCGGCCAATCTGCGGGAATTGAATCAAGGGCGGGACAATGTGCTTTGGTGAATTTGGTTCAATGTGAAATCAGAGTAAGGAAATGAGGTTTATTTTATGATAAGTAATGCGCAGATCGCAATGATGGCGGCTCAGGTCGTATTCGGAATTCTGGGTCCGATAATACTGTTTCTGTTCCTGAAACACAGGTACGGGATGAAAACGGAAGCCTTCGTGATAGGCTGCGTGACTATGCTGGTCTTTGCCATGGTACTGGAGAGCGCTGTCCACAGGCTGGTCCTCGGATCTTCTGCAGGCGAGACGATTATAGGGAACACCGTGTACTATGCTCTTTACGGCGGTCTTATGGCTGCTGCTTTTGAGGAGACCGGGCGCTATATCGCTTTTCACGTGTTCATGAAACATCTTCACGATGATAAGAGAAATGCGATCATGTACGGTGCGGGGCACGGAGGATTAGAAGTGTTCATGATCATCGGCATGACCGGTATCAGCAATCTGGCTCTTGCCATCTCCATCAACAACGGATCGCTTCCGGGATATGCCGGAGATGAAGCCGCGATATTGGAGCAGTCAGTCGCTGTCCTGAAGGATACCGCTGCTTCGGCCTACATTCTCGGCATGATTGAAAGAATATCCGCTGTCATGCTGCAGATCGCGCTGTCGATTATCGTCTGGCAGACAGTCAGACAGGTCAGAGGCAGGATAATGTATCTGTTCATCGCGCTTTTAATCCACTTTGCGGTAGATTTTTCAACTGTCATTCTCACAAGCATGATTCCACTTGCCGCCTATGAAGTAATACTTCTTGCGGTATCGGCTGTAATTTTCCTGCTGTCTTTAAGGTTGTACCGCAATACTCATTGATTTATGACGCAGAATTCTTGCGGCGTAAGTCTGCGATGAATGCGCAATATGAAAATTATCTATGACATAAAAACTTCCCACTCCCGGAAATAGCGCGGCCGAGGCGGCTTTGCCAAAACAGGAGATGGGAAGTTTTTTATGTCAGCTGGCGCTGACCCGAATTCCGCGCCAAGTCACGCGAGCGAGACTTGAATGGGTCTGTATTATTTCAGGGTGTACTTATCTCCGCGGAAAACAATCGAAAGCACTACAAAAACTCCGAGAAGATACGGGTAGAAGAGATACGGAATGATGTTTACACTCGAGAGTCCGCAGAGACCGGCGGCAATAAGCAGCTGGGCGCCGTAGGGGATGATGCCCTGGGCTATACAGGAGCAGGTATCGAGCAGCGAAGCGGTCTGCTTAGGATCGATACGATACTCTGCGGAAATATGCTTTGCTATCGGAGCAGCCATGACGATGGCGACAGTGTTGTTGGCTGTCGCGATATCCATGAGAATCGTGAGCAGGCCGATGCCGAACATGCCTCCGCGCGCGCCGTGGAAATGCTTCTGGATGAATTCGAGGATTGCGGTGAAGCCGCCATTGGCTTTGATCAGAGCACCGATGGAAGCTACCAGGATCGTGACGATCATTGTCTCATACATGCCGGAAGTTCCGCCGCCAAGGGCTGCGAACATAGTGACATAGGTCAGGGAACCGGTCATAAATCCGACGGCGAGGAAGAGGAATATGCCGATTCCAAGGACTATGAACACGTTGATGCCTATGATTGCGAGGGCTAGAACGACAAAGTACGGAAGTGCCTGCGGCAGTACGTACGGATAATCACCGATCGCCGCTGCCTTATGGGTCACTGCGTAAATGATCAGAATGATGAGTGTCAGCACTGCGGCGGGCAGCGCAATCATCAGGTTGGTGCGGAACTTGTCCTTCATCTGAACACCCTGTGTGTTGGTCGCGGCAATCGTCGTGTCGGAGATGAAAGACAGGTTATCACCGAACATAGAGCCTCCGACTACTGTCGCCACACAGAGGGGCAGGTGCAGACCACCGCTCTCCGCGACTGCAGCCGCTATCGGGACCAGGACCGATATAGTACCTACGCTGGTGCCCATCGCCATGGAGATCAGGCATGCAATAATGAAGAGCCCGGGGATGGCGAACTGGGCGGGGATGATGGAGAGCAGAAGATTGGCTGTGCTGGCTGCGCCGCCGGCTTCCTTCGCGATACCGCTGAATGCGCCTGCGAGCAGGAAGATGAACAGCATGATCGTGATGTTGTCGTCTCCGATGCCTTTGGCGCAGAGGTGGATTTTTTCATCGAAAGAGATACTTCGATTCTGCAGAAGAGCGACAGCGAGGGCAACTGTGAAAGCAACAACAACGGAGATGATATAAAAGCCCATCTGCCCTTCAAGAGGGTGGATATACTCGAAGAAGATGCCGTTCCCCAGATACAGGATCAGGAATACTACAATTGGCAGCAGAGCTGCCGGATTTGATTTTTGGTGCATTGTGTGAACCTCTCTTCATTTTAAGTCTTGCTCGCCGGACTTGGCGCGGGATTCGGGTCAGCGTCATCTGACATCCTTCAAACCGAATCCCTGCGGTCTCCGCTTTGCGAACCCTGTAATTAAAGTGGTGCTGATAAATCGGCCGAATGTGCAGCCGCGATCTACTTTATCGTGCGTATCATTCTGTGTTTTCCGTTTTTGACCTCAAAGACACGGATCTCACAGTTGTGGGGCTTCGGGCGCCACATGAGTCCGTTCTTTTTGTCCGTCAGATAACCGGATAAAGCCCGCATGATGCCGCCATGGCAGGAGATGAGTACATTTTCATAGCCTTTCTGCTCAAGTTCTTTCAGGAACTCGGAACTGCGGGCTTTCATGCTGGCGGTTGTCTCGACGGTTTTCGGTGCAGGAAATATTTCCGGCAGCGCCCAGTAGAGTGTCATGGCCGGTCCGAGAAGATAGTATTTTTTCTGCTCGTATTTGCCGAAATCGACCTCTATGATCCTTGGATCTACAATGACATCGTCAGGGTCGACACCACCCACGATAGCACCGGTTTTAACAGCGCGGTCAAGCGGACTTGCGTAGACCGCGTCGAAGGTGACATTTCCTATTTTAGTACGAGCATCAGCTGCCTGCCTGATTCCGGTCTCATTCAGAGGCTCGTCTGTCAGGCCCTGCATTAGTTTGGCACGGTTCAGCCTTGTCTGACCATGCCTGGTGACCCATATGCGCATGTGATTACCTCCTGCGCGCCGCGAGGATGCGCAGGGACCCGGTCTGTCAGCTGAGGCTGAATGAATCCCACGCCTGATATCGCGAGCGAGACTTGAATTTATGAACACGAGTTATCGTGTAAACTCAGTTATAACACGCAGTCTTTTGTTATGTCAATGCGAGCGCGGAGGATTTGCGGCGATAGCAGCGAAGCGGAGAACGCAGGGATTCGGTCCGGCATTATGTCAGCCGGCGCTGAACAAAGTCCCACGCCAAGTCTTATGAGCGAGACTTGAAGATACGGAAGATACTGTTCCGGCAATCTGATGTGGAGAATCCGGACAATGTTATGCCATGAATAACGTGAAAGAAAGGTGAAATATTTTTGTGCAATCAGTATAGCGATATCGAATGACAAATGGTTAGGATATGCTAATTGATTGGATAGATTATATGAAAATCAGCTGTTATATTTGTTGAGAATTGCTAATTTGCATACACTAACAAGCGCAAATATGCCTTTTGCCAATTTTGTGAAAATTTTACAAAATGATACAAGTGCAACACATAAATCGTTGTTTAAATATTGATTTTTCGGTATACTTACTGTAGATACGTGTGCAACATTCCGTTACAGGAAAATCGTTGGTGTTCAGAAAGGGGCTTTTATATGGAAAAGCTAAATGGAGAAGCGCTGCGTAAGATCGATGAGATCGTTGCGCGGCACAAAGATCAGGCCGGACCCTGCATTGAAATGCTTCACGAGGTACAGAACGAGCTTGGCTATATCCCGTTCGAGGCTATGGAGAAGATCGCGGAAGCAACCGGAAGCAGCCCTGCAGAAGTGTACGGCGTTGTCATGTTCTATGCGCAGTTCACAACAGAACCGAAGGGCAAGCATGTCATCAATGTATGTCTCGGAACAGCATGCTATGTCAAGGGTGCTCAGCAGCTGATCGACCGGGTGGAGAAGCTGACAGGCGCGGCTGTCAACAGGACGTCGCCGGATGGTCTTTTCTCGCTCGACGCGACAAGATGCCTTGGTGCCTGCGGACTGGCACCCGTCTGTATTATTGACGGGAAGTATTACGGCAATGCCCTGGTCAACAATGATTTCACGAACGAGATCAGAAGGATCGTGCGTGAGGAGAAGAAAGCGGGGGCAAAGGCATGAAAGAAAAAATCACAACTTTGAAAGCACTTCTCGCTGTCCGCGAGGCAGAGAGAAGATATCTGCAGCTGAGACTGGAAGACAAGTTCGAGCTTGACGAAGGCGAGCAGCATATGAATATCCTTGTCTGCGCAGGTACCGGATGTACAGCAGGTGATTCCGCTGTTCTTATCAAGAGGCTCGAGGAAAAGCTTGCTGCGGAAGGACTTGCGGATCAGGTCAAGGTCGTCAAGACCGGCTGCTTCGGCTTCTGCCAGAAGGGTCCGATCGTTGCCGTTTACCCGGATAGAATTTATTACACACATGTAAAACCGGAAGACGCGGATCGACTCGTTGAGGAGCATGTCATGGGCGGTCATGTCGTCAAGGAACTCCAGATGTTCGATACGGACAGAAAGACCGGCGAAAAGGTCTACGACATCGACAAGATCGGTTTCTATGAGAAACAGCAGAGAATCGCTCTCCGCAACTGCGGCCGCATCAATCCCGAGAACATTTATGAGTATATCGGCATTGACGGCTATGAGGCTCTGTATCATGTTCTTACGGAAAAGACCCCGCAGGAAGTTATCGATCTCGTAAAGGCTTCCGGCCTCCGCGGACGCGGCGGCGCCGGTTTCCCGACCGGTATGAAGTGGCAGTTCGAGAAAGATCAGCCGGGCGATGAGAAATATGTCATCTGCAACGCTGACGAAGGTGACCCGGGCGCATTCATGGATCGTTCCATTCTTGAAGGCGATCCGCATGCAATCCTTGAAGGTATGGCTATCATGGCTTATGCCGTAGGCGCTCATCAGGGTTATGTTTACATCCGTGCCGAGTATCCGATCGCCGTCAACAGACTGCGTATCGCGATCCGTGAAGCCAAGGAGCTCGGCCTGCTCGGAGATAACATCTTCGGCACAGGCTTCAACTTTGATATTGAGATCCGTCTCGGCGCCGGCGCGTTCGTCTGCGGTGAGGAGACCGCGCTCATCGCGTCTATTATGGGCAAGCGCGGCATGCCGTCCCCGAAGCCGCCCTTCCCGGCAGTTTCCGGTGTATGGCAGAAGCCGACCTCTATCAACAATGTTGAGACAATTGCAAATATCACACAGATTATCCTGAACGGTCCGGAATGGTATGCCGCAATGGGCATGGGCAAGTCCACAGGCACAAAGGTCTTCGCTCTCGGCGGAAAGATCAACAATACAGGTCTTGTCGAGATCCCGATGGGCACAACACTGCGCGAGATCATTTACGATATCGGCGGCGGATGTCCGGAAGGCAAGAAATTCAAGGCAGTACAGACAGGTGGTCCGTCCGGCGGATGTCTGACAGAGAACGAGCTGGATACTCCGATCACATACGAGAACCTTGTGGCTGCCGGCTCTATGATGGGCTCCGGCGGTATGATCGTCCTCGATGAGGACAACTGTATGGTCGACGTTGCGAAATTCTACATGGAATTCATCTGTGACGAGTCCTGCGGCAAGTGCACACCGTGCCGTATCGGAACAAAGCGTCTTCTTGAGATGCTCACCAAGATCACGGAAGGCAACGGCACCATGGAGATGCTGGATGAGATGGAACAGCTCTGCTACGAAGTCAGAGACGGCGCTCTCTGCGGTCTCGGCCAGACAGCTCCGAACCCGATTCTCTCCACACTGCGGTATTTCAGAGATGAGTACGAAGCGCACATTCTTGAGAAGAAATGCCCGGCACACGTATGCAAGAAGCTTCTCACATACGTGATCAATCCGGATAAGTGCCGCTGCTGTTCACTCTGCGCCCGCAACTGCCCGGCTGATGCCATCACAGGCAAGCCCGGTAAGGAAGTCTACAAGATCGATGCCGATAAGTGCATCAAATGCGGTCTGTGTATTACAAATTGCAAGTTTGGTGCTGTTGAAAGGCATTAACAGGAGGATGTCAAATGGGTGAAGTGAATGTTATTATAAATAATCAGAAGATTGTAGCTGAGGCCGGTGAGACAATCCTGGATGCTGCCAGAAGAGCCAATATCCGTATCCCAACGCTCTGCTATCTTAAGGATGTCGTAAAGAGCGGCGCATGCCGTGTATGTCTCGTGGAAGTCAAGGGCGCAAGAGCTCTGCTTTCCGCATGTACAACGCCGGTCTCCGAGGGAATGGTCGTATGGACCAACTCCGAGCGCGCGATTCGCGCACGCAAAACCACGGTTGAGCTTATCATGTCCAACCACAACAAGAACTGCCTGTCCTGCAAGCGCAATCTGAACTGCGAGCTGCAGAAGCTCTGCCAGGAGCTCGGCATTCGCGAGAACAGGTTCGAGGGCGAGTATACAGAGCCGACATTCGAGGACGCAAGCCCGGGTATCGTCCGCGATACATCCAAGTGCGTGCTCTGCGAACGCTGCGTACAGACCTGTAAGAAGGTCCAGGGCATCGGTGTTCTCGGCCTTATGAACCGCGGTTTCAAGACCAAGGTCGGCCCTATCTATGACGCAGGATTCAACGCAGTCAACTGCATGCAGTGCGGACAGTGCGTGACAGCATGTCCGGTCGGTGCTCTGACAGAGAAGGAGAGCATCCACGAAGTCGTTCAGGCAATCAATGATCCGGATAAGGTCGTCATTTGCCAGACCGCTCCGGCTGTAAGAGCATCTCTCGGTGAAGAGTTCGGCCATCGTATCGGCACTCTGGTGACCGGAAAGATGGTAGCTGCTCTGAAGCGCTGCGGATTTGACCGTGTCTATGACACCAACTATGGCGCTGATATGACCATCATGGAAGAGGGAACAGAGCTTCTGAAGAGAATCCAGAAGGGCGGAGTTCTTCCGATGTTCACATCCTGCTCACCGGGCTGGATCAAGTATATCGAGTATGAGTATCCGGATCTGCTTCCGCATCTTTCCAGCGCAAAGTCCCCGCATATGATGTTCGGCGCTACGCTCAAGACTTATTGGGCACAGAAGAACAATATTGATCCGTCCAAGATCTTCGTTGTCTCCATCATGCCGTGTATCGCAAAGAAGACAGAGATCCTTCGTCCGGAATGCAAGACCGGCGAGTATCCGGATGTCGACGCAGTCCTTACGACAAGAGAAGCTGCCCGCCTGATCAAGATGTACGGTATGGACAATATCGACATCTTCGAAGATGAGAAGTTCGATCAGGATTTCTGCGGCGAGTACACCGGTGCCGGCGTTATCTTCGGCACGACCGGCGGCGTTATGGAAGCGGCTCTGCGTACAGTCAAGCAGATCCTCGACGGCAAGCCGCTTGAGAATGTTGACTTCGAGGCATGCCGCGGTATGGCAGGCGTCAAGGAGGCAGAGATCGACCTGAACGGCCAGAAGATCTGGATTGCGATCACATCTTCCATGAGCTGCGCTAAGCCGCTTCTCGATGAAGTGCGCGCAGGCACATCCAAGTACACCTTTATCGAAGTCATGGGATGCCCGGGCGGCTGCATCAACGGCGGCGGCCAGTCCATCATCTCCGGCCGCAAGAAAGCCCGCGTCGGTGACGAATATAAGGTATGGCGTATGGAGACCCTCTATGAGGAAGACAAGATGATGCCGAAGAGAGTATCTATGGACAATGCTCAGATGCAGGATATGTACACTGAGTTCTTCGGAGAGCCGGGCAGCGAGCTCGCAGAGAAGCTGCTTCACACGACATATACTCCGAAGAAGAAATTCGGTATCGAATAAAGAATGCTTATTCACAGAGACTGCCGGCAGGACCGGAAGGCTTATGTGAGAGCTGAAGAACTGTAACATAAATGCCACTGAATGCGGCGGTGATAATGACCGGCCGTATTCAGTGGTATTTTTTTGCTGCACTTCCGCGAGAATGCGCAGGGATTCGGTTTTGAATTATGTCAGCTGGCGCTGCCCCGAATCCCGCGCTAAGTCTCGCGAGCGAGACTTGAACTCAGTGGGAGAGTGGTTCTCACACTGAGATGAGTTTGATCTAACCTGCCGCTTTGGAGGCGTGCTATTTATCACTGAGATCAATATGACAGAGATTTCTGCCCGGCAGAAAAAATATTCACACTTCTTGCCTCATATTAGAGAAATTTACCCGGAAATCTGATATGATATTAGCGTATACCTACTTCAGGTGATTATTAGCTGCCGCAGTTTTTTCTTATGTGGACTTGGTGATGAAAGATGAAAGAAATTGCAGAAAAGTTTAAAAAAGGATGGTGGCACTGGGGAATATATGCCTTAAAGATAGCGCTGGGCAGTTCAGTCGCAATTTTTATTGCAAATCTTCTCGGTCTTCAGTTCGCGACACAGGCAGGCGTCATATGTGTGTTCTCCATGCTGGCGACAGCCAAGGATACGATCAAGATATCATTTGTTCGAATCGTCAGTTATGCAGTGACTGCAATCGGGGCAGCCATCGCGTTTTATTTCTTTAAAAGTGAATGGATGGCATATGGCGTTTACATATTCATTACCCTTTTCTTTGCGGAGATGATGGGATGGCAGGCAGCGCTTGCCGCCAACGTCGTCGCGGGCACGCATTTCTTCAGTATTGACGTCTTCACCTTTGGCGTGGTCGTAAACGAATTCTATATCATCTGTCTCGGCCAGTTCGTCGCGCTGATCCTCAACACGATGCGCAATACAGACGAGCTGGAAGTTCAGCTTCGGACCGCTATTCGTGATATTCAGGGAAAAATGCAGGGCCTGCTCCTTGATACGATCGACTACATTGAGTCTGACGGACAGAATAAGCAGGTGTGGCCGGCCCTGAAGGATACAATGGATCGTCTTGACTACTATATTTTGAAATCCGCCGAATTCGAGGGCAACAAGTTCGACGGTGATGCCGGCTACTATCTGCGGTATTTCGAGATGAGAAAGAGCCAGCTCATGGTCATCCGCAACCTTCATGGCGAGCTTCGAAGAATGAAGGAGATGCCGGCGCAGGCTCAGGTCATCGCAACTTACATTGCCTACATGAGCGAGTATGTAACCGAGCTCAATGTGCCGACTAAGCAGCTCGAATACATGTCTGAAATTTTTAAACAGATGGAAAATGAGCCGCTCCCGACGACCCGCAGTGAATTTGAGAACCGCGCATGTCTATACCATGTCCTCATGGACCTTGAGGATTTCCTGATCATAAAGAAAAGGTATCTCGAGAAGGAAGAAAAGTTTAAAAAGAATCTCAAAGAGATAGAAGAGTGGAAAAAGAATATTGAAGACTTACATGATTAACGAATGTCCGTAAAATAAAAAATCAGTTTGGGAGGAGATAAGCTATGGCAGTGAAGAATACAGTCGGACCGCTCATTAAGGAAGCGAGAACAAAGGCAAAGCTTACGCAGGAGCAGCTGGCATCAAAAATCGACGGCCTTACAGCGTCGGATGTCGGTAAAGCCGAGCGCGGGGAGAAGATGCTCACGCAGGATATACTGAAGCAGATCGCGAAGGCTACAGGGGTGACCCAGAAGTCGCTGCTCGATGCTGCTAGGGAATCCGGCGGAACTGCTTCGGCAGTGAGTGCCTCGGCATCGTCATCTGCAGGGAAGACTTCTGGAAAGACATCAGCTGCGGGAAAGACTTCCTCTGCGGGAAAGACTTCTCAGTCCGGAAAAACATCGTCGGGAAAGACATCGTCAGCAGGCAAAACGTCACAGGCGGGCAAGACGACAGGAAAGACCAGCATGGAACTCACGAGCACCGAGAGAAAGCTGGTCGAATTATACCGTGCGGCGGATTCCGATAAGAAAAAGGTGGTCATGAGCCTCCTTAAGGGCGAGACCCAGACGACCAATGAAATTCTGACATCTCTCCTTGACGGATCAAAGAAACCGGATGAGATCGTGTCTTCTCTCATCGGTAATTTCGTAGAAGGATTTGCGGGAAAGAAATGAAGGGTGTTGGTGAAAAAGTACAAAAATAGATAAATAATTTTTAGCATAATGCTGATTTTGACTGCTGATATGCAAAATATGCTTGCCCGGAACCGTTTCCGGTGATATATTGTACTCAGGTTCGGAAACGTTACCGAAACCGATACCGAAAACGTTTCCGAAAAAATGCACTATCATGAAAAGCTATTTAAGGGAGGTATATTTCATGAAGAAAAAAGTATTAAGCATGGCAATCTGTACAGCAATGGTGGCAGGCATGCTTGCAGCCTGCGGCGGCTCATCCGGTGGCGCAGCGGCTCCGGCAGCAACAGACTCCGGCGCGGCAGCACCGGCGGCAACGGCAGACGCCGGCAGCGGACGCGTATATGTCCTGAACCAGAAGCCCGAATCGGCTGACGCATGGACCGCAATCGCCAAGACTTACACAGAGCAGACAGGTGTTCCGGTAGAAGTCAAGACAGCAGCTGCAGGAACATACGCAACAGAGCTCCAGTCCGAGATGGCTAAGAGTGAAGCTCCGACTATCTTTAACGTAGGCAACACATCTTCCGCACAGACATGGAACGATTACACATATGATCTCAAGGATTCCTCGATCTATGAGCATCTTTCCGACAAGTCACTCTGCATCGAATATGACGGCAAGATCGCATCTGTAGCCAACTGCTATGAGTGCTATGGCATCATCTACAACAAGACGATCGTAGAAGACTACTGCACAATGGACGGCGCAGTCATTTCTTCCCCGGACGATATCAAGGATCTTGACACACTGATCAAAGTTGCTGAGGACATCAACAGCAAGGTCGATGCGATCAATGAAGAGTTCGGCTATGAGCTCACAGGCGCATTTGCTTCCGCAGGTCTTGATGACGGTTCTTCCTGGAGATTCTCCGGACATCTTGCCAATATGCCGCTGTACTATGAATTCCTCGATGACGGCGTAGATCCGATCCTGGCAGGCGAAGCTGAGATCGACGGCACATACCTTGACAACTACAAGAAAGTTTGGGATCTCTATGTCAGCACATCTTCCGCAGATCCGAAGACCCTGAACAGCGGCGCTCTTAACGCTGAGTCCGAACTCGGTATGGAAGAGGCTGTTTTCTATCAGAACGGTGACTGGGAATTTGCACCGCTCACAAATCCGGAGAACGGCTACCTTGTAACAGCAGATGATCTCTCCATGCTTCCGATCTACTTTGGTGTTGATGATGCAAATCAGGGTCTCTGCGTAGGAACAGAGTCCATGTGGGCAGTCAATGCTAAGGCTTCTCAGGAGGATATTGATGCATCTCTCGCATTCCTTGACTGGATGATCACATCTGATGAAGGCCGTACATGCCTGACAGAGGATATGGGTCTTTCCTGCCCGTTCGACACATTCACAGGCGACTTCGCTTCCAAGAACCCGTTCGGCGCTGAGGCTACAGAGCTTATGAACGAGGGCAAGACATCCGTAGCATGGGCATTCAATGCTACACCGAACGTAGACGACTGGAGAGCAGGCGTTGTTGCGGCTCTGACAGCATACACAGACGGCACGGGTGACTGGGAAGCAGTCAAGACAGCATTTGTCGACGGCTGGGCTGAGCAGTGGAAACTTGCAGAGGAAGCAGCTGCTGAATAATACCTGCAGTATATCTCAATGTGAGATGCCTCCGTCTCTCCTGACGGTGAGTAACAAGCAGGCGAGACTTGAATTCGCAGAAATCGATTATTTAAAGCGCGGGTGGATGTCTTTCATCCACCCGCTTATTCATTCACACTGATTTGCATTTGCACTACAGGCATTACCAAAAGGAGTCTTCAATGGAAAAAGCGATAACAAGGTATTGGCCGGTATTCGTACTGCCGACGATGGCAGCTTTTATCATCGGCTTTATAGCGCCGTTCCTTTACGGCATTTTCCTTTCTTTCTGTAAGTTCACGACGGTTGTCGACTGGAAATGGGTCGGCATAAGAAACTATACCAGGATCTTCTTCGTGAACGGCAAACTTGACACGACATTCATTCATTCGCTCTGGTATACAGCGCTCTTCACTGTGGTCACGGTCCTTATCATAAACGTGGTCGCATTTGCAATCGCCATGGCGCTCACTAAAGGAATCAAGGGAACGAACTTCTTCAGAACATCTTTCTTCCTGCCAAACCTCATCGGCGGCATCGTTCTCTCTTATATCTGGCTCATGATTTTCAACAGCGTGCTTGCCAACTATTCCAAGACGATCGTATCCACTCAGTGGTACGCGTTCTGGGGCCTGGTCATCGTCGTATGCTGGCAGCAGATCGGCTACATGATGATCATCTACATCGCCGGTATTCAGAACATACCCGGAGATATGATCGAAGCAGCCAAGATCGACGGTGCAAATAGCTGGCAGATGCTCCGTGACGTCATCATCCCGTCTCTCATGCCGACGATCACGATCTGCACATTCCTCACACTTACCAACGGATTCAAACTGTTCGACCAGAACCTTGCGCTTACCGGCGGAAATCCGGGCAAGATGTCACAGCTCCTGGCTCTCAACATTTACGATACAATGTACGGAACGACCGGCTGGCAGGGCGTAGGCCAGGCCAAGGCAGTCATCTTCTTTATCCTGGTCGCCATCATTTCGGTGCTTCAGAATAAACTTACAACAAGCAAGGAGGTACAGGCATAATGGCTAAGAAAGAAAAGATTGCGGCCTCCGGTCCGAAGACGAAGTACGGCACGATTCTGACAGTGCTGTTCGCTATTATTTCTCTGCTGTGGATTTCTCCGATATTTGTCGTTATCCTGAACTCTTTTAAGAGGAAAGCCTACATTTTCAAGAACCCGTTCGGCATCAGCAATGTGCCGATCACAAGAGGGTATGACAGGTGGATCAAGGGTGTAGAGAAGACATTTGTAGGATTCCTCAATTATACAAATGCGATCAACAAGACAGGCTTCTTCAAAGCCTTCGGCTACTCTCTGTTCATCACAGTCGCGTCGGTTGCCCTGATCGTTCTGTGCTGCTCCATGTGCGCATGGTATATCACACGTGTTCACAACGCGGCGACAAAGGCAATCTACCTGCTCTGCCTCTTCTCCATGATCGTACCGTTCCAGATGGTCATGTTCACACTGTCCAAGTTCGCGAACATGCTGCATCTGTCCAACCCGGTCGGAATCGTAGTGGTCTATCTGGGATTCGGAGCCGGTCTTGCCATATTCATGTTCACGGGATTCGTAAAGAGCATCCCGCTCGAGATCGAGGAAGCCGCAATGATCGACGGCTGCACGCCGATCCAGACATATTTCCAGGTCGTATTCCCGATCATGAAGCCGACCGCTATCACGGTCGCGATCCTGGACGCGATGTGGATCTGGAACGACTACCTGCTCCCGTCTCTGGTCCTCAATGTAAACAAGTATAAGACAGTTCAGATCGCGGTCCAGAACCTGAAGCAGAGCTACGGTCAGATCGACTGGGGCGCAATGATGGCGGTCCTCGTACTTGCGATCATCCCGATTGTTATCTTCTATATCTTCGCTCAGAAATATATTATTGAAGGCGTTATGAGCGGCGCGGTCAAGGGCTGATCAGGAAAGGATAATAGTATGGCAGCGGCAACGGATATTGCTTTAAGACAACAGGTCATGTACTCCGTCTTTGTGAGAAATTACAGCAAGGTGGGAAATTTTGAGGGCGTGCGGAGAGACCTTCGCCGCATCAGAGATCTCGGAGTGGATATAATCTGGCTCATGCCCATTCACCCGATTGGTGAAAAATGCAGAAAAGGCCGGATGGGTTCACCCTATGCGATCAAGGACTTTCGGGCTGTCAATCCGGATTTCGGCACGGAAGAGGACCTTAAGAGGCTTGTCAGTGACGCGCATGGGCTCGGCATGAAGGTGATTATTGATGTTGTGTACAATCACACATCACCTGACTCCGTTCTGGCGGTCAGCCATCCGGAATGGTTTTACCACAAGCCGGACGGGAGTCTCGGGAATCGCATCGGCGAGTGGTACGATGTCGTCGACCTCGATTACAGAAAGCAGGAGCTCTGGGACTACCAGATCGACACATTGAAGAAGTGGGCAGCCATTGTGGACGGCTTCCGCTGTGACGTCGCCTCGCTGATACCGCTGGAGTTCTGGCTTCGGGCAAGACGAAAGGTAGCTGAGGTGAATCCTAAATGCCTGTGGCTTGCCGAGTCGATCCATCGCAGTTTCCTCATCGACTGCAGGGCAAACGGAATTCCGGCCTCATCGGATTCTGAACTCTATCAGGCTTTCGATATCTGCTACGATTATGATATTTTCGACGGCTTTACGGACTACCTGACCGGGCAGGGATCACTCGACGATTACGCGAGATCAATTTCAGCCCAGGAGGGTATTTATCCTGCTAACTATGTAAAACTCCGTTTTCTTGAGAACCATGATCAGCCCAGAGCCCACTATATGATTCCGGATGCCCGCGCGCTGCGGAGCTGGACTGCTTTCTCATTCTTTGAGAAGGGGACGGCACTGGTGTATGCGGGTCAGGAGATCGGCGAGTCGCATTTGCCCGAACTCTTCGAGAAGGACCCTATCGACTGGGATCATTGGGAAGTTGACCTGACAGAACTCATAAAGAAGCTTTCCGCCATCCGCCGGCAGCTTGATGCGAGGGGAGTATGCCGAGTGAGGGCGGAGGCTGAGAAGTATCTGATTGCGGAGAGAAAGATGGGCGGAAAGACCGTGACAGGTGTATTTGCTGTCACCGGTCTTCCGGGAGTGCTGCGCACAAAGCTCACTGACGGCATATATGACGAGCTGATCAGCGGCAAGAAGGTCAGGGTAAGACATCAGATGATCTCCTGTACCGGGGAGCCGATGATTCTCCGCTGCGCGGAGATAATCTCCTGAAGGTGTCATTTTGGTTCGATTCTGTATGTCACGGAAAAACCCGGAAGAAAAATCGCTATTAACTGACGGAGATGTTTACTGCGAGCGGCTTGCGGGATAAGACAGAAAGAAATGAAACTGCATATGCAGGAGCATTTCCGGTTCAAGGAGGCTTATGATGGGGGAACTTACTATAAAGGATATTGCGAAAGCATGCGGAGTCGGTGTATCGACGGTATCGCGCGCGATCAATAATCACCCTGACATTAACCCGGAGACCAGAAAAAAAATCATGGATATTATTGCGGAAAAAGGATTCACTCCAAACAATTCCGCAAGAAATCTGAAGCGGACGGAGACGAACTCGATTGCTCTTTTGGTGAAAGGTATTTCGAATCCGTTTTTTGCGGACATGATCAGGATCATGGAAGACTATGTGCTGAAAAAACACTACACCACACTCCTGCGGCATGTCGGCAATGATGACGACGAGGTGGCTGCTGCTCAGACCATTGTGACGGAGCAGAAAGTGAAAGGAATCGTCTTTCTGGGAGGTACATTCACGCATGATCAGGCAGTTCTCGACCAGCTGAACGCGAAATATGTTTTCAGCACAATAGGAAATCTGAATGAGAATGCCGCTGAAGATAAAAAAGTCGCCAACATTGCTGTTGATGACATACAGGCCTCCAGCAAGGCTGTTGAATATCTGATCGAGCAGGGACACAGGAACATAGCTCTGATTGCGGAAGGATTGAATCGCCCGTCGATCGGTCAACTCCGGGGACAGGGATACAAGAAGGCTCTCCTTGAGCATGGCATTCCCGTAAGATCGGAACTCATTTATGAAATCAAGACGATTGACGACCCGTATTCCATGGAGAACGGTTATAAAGCAGCTTTAAAACTGCTCACCGCGCATCCCGAGATAACGGCTATCTTCTGCATCTCCGATGTGCTGGCCTTTGGCGCCTGCCGCGCAATCTTCGATTTAGGCAGGAAGATACCGGAGGATGTGTCCGTTGTCGGCTACGATGGCATAGAGCAGGGGGATTATTACAATCCCAGACTCACAACTGTCCGCCAGCCGGTCGAGGAGATGGCCAAAGTCACGATCGAACACCTCTTTGAGATGATAGAGGAGAACGCAGATCCGAAAGATATCATAATGCCCGCAGAGCTTTTGGTGAAAGCTTCGTCGGGTAGGGTAAAAGTCTAAAAAAGTGTGAATGAAAACGGGGCTGTCGCATTAGACGGTGTCACCACTATATATGGCAGACATTTGCAAATAACGTCTGCCATATATAGTGGTGGCTCGCCTTAAT
>JBGUIK010000001.1:0-2052 GCA_045112915.1 Lachnospiraceae bacterium | reverse complement strand
CGATCTCATCATAGTGGCGGAGCATTCTGACGCTGACTCTGGACAGTTTTGAAAATTCTCCGATTTTCAGCATGGCGGTACCTCCTGTTGCTGTTTTTTTGAGCTCGCGTCAAGCTTAATGCCTGCCACAGTGTGAGAGTCAAGGGCTATCTTTCACTTTTTTCTTCCTCCCGGTGAAGAAGCATCCATGCCATAAAACCGGTAACTGCCTGGCAGAGGCCGAAGATGAAGTAGGCCGTGGACATGAAGTTCAGTGGGAACATGTAGAACTGGATGCCGATCCACAACATCAGGGTAATACCAAAAATCCCGCCGAGGAGTACGCCGAGCGGTTTCTTTCTGAGCAGCAGAACTGCCGCCGTCAAGTTTGTCAGTCCGTTTACGATCAGCAGAGCAAATCCCGAAAACAGAAAATCCCGAAATAGCACATCCGCAAAGGGCAGCTTCTGAAAGAATGGAAGCATTGCATCCATGTGCAGCGCCTTTCCGCTGGGATCGATGATCATACTAAGGCCCCCGGCGACAGCACCGATCCCAATAAAGAGAGTCCAAAAGATCAGCCATTTCCGGGCAGTATTATATCGCGCAGTATTTGTTTCAGTGTGTTCTTTCATCTGACGCCACCTCATACACCGTATATTCATGGTCGAACTCGTAACCCAGCTTTTCAGCCAGATGAACGGAGAGCATATTCTGCGCATCCCAGCTCGGATAGAGGCCCTCTTCAAGGCATAGCAGAATAAGTGCTGCGCTCACGATTGTCGCAAGGCCTTTTCTTCGTTCTTCCGAAACGGTATCAACTTCGATCTCGTTGCCTTCTTTATACCTTATATAGGAAGCTGCTCCGGAGACGATCCGGCCATTCTTCAAAAGAACCATTCCGCGTCCCAGTTCCAGATACTGTTCTTTGCTCTCAAAACAAGATACAAAGTCGCAGGTAAGCGGATTCAAGAGACACTGATCGTAAATCTCTGCATCGATCCTCTGAAGCTCATAGCCTTCCGGAATCGTTTCTGCCATCTTTTTCAAGGCAAGTATATCAAATTGTGTATCCTTCCTGATCGAAAATCTGGTTTCTTTCTTGGTGGAATGCCAGCATTCTTCGATAAGGGAAGCCCATGCTTCATTCTGCGGCGTCATGATCACAAAACCGGCAGGTTTATGCATTACAAGCTCTCGATCCGGCTCTCCTCCATAAAAGGCAAAGCACCCGACAAAAGCAAGAGCGGAATGAGGCTTTTCTAAATCTGTCACGAATATTTTGCCCATTACCCTCTGCAGGCATGACCAGATCAGTGTTTCAGACCAGCCTTCAAACAGGGCCGTGGCCTTTTCAGTATCAGCTAATTCATATACCATTGTCCAATTCTTCTCCGTTATCCATATCCAGCCGCATGAGCACGACCTCCTGCCAGCCTGTAAAGCGGGAGAGGAAGCCCTTGGGATTTCTGCCGTATTCCACGAAGCCTGCACTCTCATACAAGCCTATTGCAGACCTGTTTTCTGCCACAACTTCCAGTTCCAGCTGGATATATCCCGCTTTTTTCGCACATTCGATGCATGCCTCTGTCAGTGCCCGTCCGATGCCGTCCCGTTACGGAGAGTACAGGCCCTGCCATCTTTCAGTGTAACTGAGTTGTTATACTCCATCTTGAAGCCCTTCCTTTTGCTGATTTATAACTTCTGCGCCGATCTCGCTCAGCCAGTCCTCTTTTGAAATCACCGACACATGTGTAATCCCGTTTGCCTCATCCGGATAATCGCAGTCGGAATGCATTCCAATGGATTCTGCTGTCCTGATGGAAGGCTCATTGGTGTATTTGCAATACGAGTACAGCGCCGGATAATCCGTATTCCGGAATACCCAGTCCAGGACAGCTTTCGCCGCCTCTTTGGCATAACCCCTGCGCTGGAAATCCCTGCGGATATGATAACCGATCTCAGGCAGCTCATTTCCGTTGATGGTCTGAAGCGTCAATCCGCAGTCACCGATCATTTCTCCGGATCCTTTCAGGCAGACGGCCCACAGGCCAAACCCGTTTACACGGTAAC